>JAIKZG010000001.1 GCA_024682415.1 Prevotella sp. | reverse complement strand
GTTCCACCTCTTCCCATTCCGAACAGAGAAGTTAAGCCCACTTGCGCCGATGGTACTGCAATGCAATGCGGGAGAGTAGGTAGCCGCCTCCTTTTAAAGAGAAAGAGTTCTGAGCAATATGCCCAGGACTCTTTTTTCGTTGTATATATATCGCTGGGGAATGCCATTCTTAGTATTCTTTCAATTTACCATTGATGTCGGCATTCAGAATGTCCTCGGTTATTGATTTATAATTGGTATATTTGGCTTTGCCTTTTATGTCGGTATTGATGAACCATGGTTCTTCTATGTATTTCTTTACTTCGTATGGGAGCGGTTTGTTTATTTGGTTGTGATATTCAACTATTGTGGATAGTTGGCGTTTTGCTCCTACAAAGTCGAAATCGGCATATTGCATCTCTGCAAGTTTGATTCTTATATTTGTCAGGAACTCTTCTTTGGTCTTGCAATTGACAGCTCTGATAAGACATGCTTTTCGCTTCTCTTTATTGTTTATCTGTGCTTGTGAAAGAATGTCCCATATCCAAAACTGATTTTGTTTCTTTCTGGCAAATGGGAGCAATATCTTCATTGCCTTATTGCAATTGCCGGTCTTGATAAGTATTATCTTTGCGATGTAATATCCGATATAGTTGGTGTCGGGGTGTTGCTCATGCACCTTTTGAAGAATAGGCAGATAGTCAAGTATATGCTTGTCGTTATTTTCTTTCAGCAGGTATTTCGTGTATGCTATGTATGCGCTTTCTGCCATAGAAACTGGCAGCGTATAGCCGTTAGGTAATTTGGGATGTTCGAAGTCTTCTGGTCTGAAATTATTAAAATCCCACCAATTACAAAAATCAATAAATCCATTCCAGTCATTTCGTAGACTTAAAAACGCGTTAAACAATACTGAATAATGAAGTGATGGCTTGCGAGGAAATAATTTTTTCGCAATGATGAAAGCGAAATCTCCGAGATATTGTTTATCACAGTCTTTGTTATTCTGCGCGGTCATAATTAGATCTCTAAGTCTCCATGCCAATGCTTTATTGAGAGCGTAGTTGTTCTCCAAAATGTGTAATTTCAGGATTTCAAGAAATGCTTTTTGGAAGTCATCTATATTACCTTTGCGAGCTGAAGCCTTACAATATGCGTCCATAACCCACGCCAAATTGTTGGCAGCGTATTTGGATTGAGGGTTATTCCTATATTCTTCAATCGCTGTATTGTAAGCTCCTTTTAGATTGCCTACACTAAGTAATGTTTTAATAGTTATATGTGCCATAATCTTAGTTTATATGTCGTGGCAAAGTTATTCATTTTTCTTATTTCTGCCAAAATAAGGCATAGGCTTATATGGCTCGGTGTATGGAGTTTTAGGTAAATGATATGCCTAAATAATAGGGTTAATTGCTTTAATAGAATGCAAGTAAATCTTAAAATGTGGCTGATTATCAGCATGTTTCTTGTTTTTATGGATTTTTTTTATTACCTTTGCAACCGTAAATGTGACAAGTTTCTCTTTTATTGAAACTTATCACGAGTATTTAACGGAGCCCAGATTACTAAGTAACTTTTTCTCATAGGTAGTAATCGTGGATTGACTCAGGTTTTGTTTTCTTGTGTTTAGATTTAATCCAGGTTCCATAAATAATTAATTATGGAGAAAACAAAAGGAATGTTATTGTTGTTGATAACAGCATTCTTTATGAATGTGCATGCTGTGCGAGCTAATGAAAATGTGTCAGAAACAATAACGAGTAAAAATTATGACTGGTCATCCGTGATGGATGCAATTATCGAAGTAGAGAGCAACGGAAATCCAAAGGCGAAACATGGTAATTCAGTCGGTGTTATGCAAATTACTCCTTTGTGCGTAGCAGACTGCAATGCTATTTTGAAATCGCGTAAAAGTAAAAAGCGTTTTAAATTGTCAGATAGATTTAATGTTGCGAAATCAAAGGAGATGTTCATACTTATTCAGTCAAAGTATAATCCGATGAATAATGTAGAACAGGCAATCAGAGCATGGAATGGTGGTATACATTACAGTGTTCAAAAAACTCAACGATACTTCGAGAGAGTAATGAAAGCTCTTAAAAAATGATTTCTATATAAAGTCCGATTACCGATTCCTTATGATGGAAGGTAATCGGATTTTATTTGTTATGAAAATACTATAAAAATACACAGTTTACATAATTCAAGCGTAATCCGCATTCGTCAAAAAACAAATAAATTATTTTGTACTACTCACTATTTACATTACCTTTGCATTTGTATAGATTAATCTACAATGATAGATAACGTTAAATTTAGATTGTTAGACAAAATAGATTCTCCTGACGATTTACGAAAACTAAATGTGAATCAGCTGCCTGAAGTGTGTAAGGAGCTAAGAGAATTTATTGTCAATGAGTTGTCGACCAATCCTGGTCATCTTGCGTCTTCGCTTGGAGCGATGGAGATTACTGTGGCGTGTCATTATGTTTTCAATACGCCATACGATCGTATTGTATGGGATGTAGGACATCAAGCTTATGGACATAAGATTCTTACGGGACGTAAGGATAGATTTTGCACTAACAGGAAACTTGGCGGTATACGTCCGTTCCCAAGTCCGTTGGAGAGCGAGTATGATACATTTACTTGTGGTCATGCTTCTAATTCTATATCAGCGGCATTAGGTATGGCTGTGGCTTCAAAACTAAATAATGAAGAGAACCGACATATCGTAGCAATAATCGGAGATGGCGCTATGAGTGGCGGATTGGCTTTTGAAGGCCTTAACAATGTGTCAGCGTCGCCTAACGACTTGCTCATAATATTGAATGACAATGATATGAGTATAGATCGCGCTGTGGGTGGAATGGAAAAATATCTGTTGAGTATAGATACTAACGAAACATACAATCGCCTTAGATTTAAGGCTTCACAATGGCTTCATTCCAAAGGTTATCTTAATGACGAGCGTCGTAAGGGTATTATTCGACTGAATAATGCCTTAAAATCGGCAATAAGCCATCAGCAGAATGTCTTTGAGGGAATGAATATAAGATATTTCGGACCTTTTGACGGTAACGACGTACAGGAAGTAGTGCGCGTGCTTAACCAGATAAAGGATATGAAAGGTCCGAAACTACTTCATCTGCATACTACAAAAGGCAAAGGTTATGAACCTGCCGAGAAGTCGGCGACTATCTGGCATGCTCCAGGTAAGTTTAATCCAGATACTGGTCAGCGAATAGTTGTAGATACAAGCAATGAGCCACCAAAGTATCAGGATGTATTTGGCGAAACTTTGATAGAGTTGGCAAAGCAGAATAAAAGTATCGTCGGTGTTACTCCGGCAATGCCTACGGGATGTAGTATGAATAAGATGCAGGCAGTAATGCCAGACCGCGTATTTGACGTGGGAATAGCGGAAGGTCATGCCGTTACTTTTTCGGCAGGAATGGCCAAGGATGGTCTTTTGCCGTTCTGCAATATATATAGCGCGTTCTCGCAAAGAGCCTATGATAATATCATTCATGACGCGGCGATATTAAATCTTCCTATGGTGTTATGCTTGGATAGAGCTGGATTGGTAGGAAAAGATGGACCTACCCACCATGGAGCGTTTGATATGGCAGCTTTGTCGCCAATCCCTAATCTTACGATAGCTTCTCCTATGGACGAGCATGAATTGCGTAAGCTAATGTTTACGGCTCAGTTGCCGGATAAAGGAACTTTCGTTATACGTTATCCACGTGGAAGAGGCGTATATAAAGATTGGCGTTGCCCATTGGACGAAGTGAATGTAGGCGAGGGCAGAAAGCTGCGTGACGGCAAGAATGTTGCCGTTTTGTCAATTGGCCCTATCGGAAACGATGTAGAAATGGCAATCAGTGAGCTGGAATCGGAGGGAAAAGCCGTAAGCGTGGCACATTATGATATGCGTTTCCTGAAACCTATAGATGAGAATATCCTGCAAGAAGTAGGTCAGAAATTCGATAAGATAGTCACTATAGAAGATGGCGTAAAACATGGCGGTCTTGGTTCCATAGTTTTGGAATGGATGAGCGACCATGGTTTTAAACCTACTATTGTGCGTATGGGTTTGCCTGATGAATTTATAGAACATGGCAAGATAGAAGAATTGCGCAAGATAGTGGGTCTTGATATTGAATCCATTAAAAAGGCTATAATATGAATATAACAATTGTCGGCGCGCGTGCCATTGGTTCGCATTTAGCACAACTGCTTTCTAAAAACAATCATAGCATTAGTCTTATGGATGATGACGAAAGCTGTTTGGAGAGTCTTAGTAAAGACCTCGACGTGATGATGGTGCATGGCTCAGCGAATAGCGTGAAGGACTTGAAACTTGCCGGAGCGCAGAACGCAGATCTGTTTATAGCTGTGACGCCTCATGAGAGTGAGAATACCAATGCGTGTATTCTCGCAAAGGCTTTGGGAGCTAAAAAGACTGTTGCCAAAGTGGATAGCTATGAGTATATGGAAGATGAAATCGGTGACTTTTTTAGAAAAATAGGAATCGACAGACTCATTTATCCGGAAATGCTTGCGGCAGAAGATATCTGCAATGGATTGAAGATGAGCTGGGTGCGTCAGCGTTGGGATGTCTATGGCAGCTCTCTCGTAATGCTAAGTATAAAGCTCAGAGATGCATGTACGATTCTGAATAAGCCTTTAAAGGAAATATGCGGTCCTGATGATCCTTATCATGTCGTGGCAATAAAGCGCCAGGGCGAAACTATTATTCCGGGCGGTGATGACAGCCTTGAATTGTATGATTTGGCTTATTTCATGACCACCAAGAATTATATTCCTTATATGCGTAAAATCGTGGGTAAGGAAGATTATGTAGACGTGAAGAATATCATCTTCATGGGTGGCGGAGGTACAGCGGTAAGGGCATTGCTCAATATTCCTGAATATATGAATGCCAAAGTGATAGAGCAGGATGAAGACAGATGTGAGTATCTGGCAGACATCTTGCCTACCGATGTCACCATAATACATGGCGACGGCAGGGATTTAGATTTGTTGCAGGAAGAAGGCATAAGAAACACACAGGCTTTTGTGGCTCTTACTGGAAGCACCGAGACAAATATCCTTGCCTGCTTGACAGCTAAGCGTCTTGGCGTGAGAAAGACTGTGGCAGCCGTGGAGAATACCGACTATATAAGCATGGCGGAAAGTCTGGATATCGGTACGCTTATCAACAAGAAGACCATTGCGGCAAGTAATATTTATCAGATGATGCTTGACGCTGATGTGAATAATGTGCGTTTCCTCATGACAGCCAATGCCGACGTAGTGGAAATCACTGCACATGAAAATTCCAAGGTCACTAAAAATAAGATTTATGAGTTAGGATTGCCTAAAGGCATTACTCTCGGTGGATTAGTAAGAAATAATGAGGGTATGCTGATAAGCGGTTCTACACAGATTCAGGCAGGGGATGTAGTTATGGCATTCTGTCATGATGTCGATATAAAGAGGTTGGAGAAGTTTTTCAACTAAGTAATTCTTATTCGAAATATGATAAACGTCAGATTAATATTTAAGGTATTAGGCTCGTTGCTCTTTGTGGAGTCTACGTTGTTTCTATGGAGTCTTATCATCTCTTTCATATATGGAGAAGATGATGTCTTCGCATTCTTGATATCTATAGTATTGACGATGTTTGTCGGCTTCGTGTTTCGTTTTATCGGCAGAAAGGCTGATAACAATTTAGGCCGTCGCGACGCCTATCTTGTCGTTACGTTGGCATGGACATTGTTTAGCGCGTTTGGATGTCTTCCGTTCCTGATAAGTGGTTTTGGCGATATATCAGTCACCGATGCGTTTTTTGAAATGATGTCTGGCTTCACCACTACTGGCGCTACGATATTCGATAAGGTGGAAATACTTCCTCATGGCTTGATGTTTTGGCGTACGAGCACTCAATGGATTGGAGGATTGGGAATAGCTTTCTTCACCCTTGCCTTGTTGCCGTCATTGACGGGAGGCAACACAAAAGTGTTCTCGGCAGAGGCGACAGGTCCTATAAAGACAAAGCTGCATCCACGCTTGAGCAGCAGCGCGCGCACTATTTGGCTCGTATACGTAATCCTTACAATAGCATGTCTTCTCTGTTACAACATAGCAGGTATGAATCTATTTGATAGCCTTAATTACGCTATGACATCGACTGCTACAGGAGGATTTTCTACGCATTCCGACAGTACGGAATATTTCAACTCGCCTGCCATGGATTATATAACTACGGTGTTTTGCTTCTTGTCGAGTGTGAATTTCACTTTGTTATATATGGCAGTAGTGCGTCGTGAGCCATATAGATTATTCCGCAGCAGCGAGTTCAGATTCTTTTGCTCAATGGTATTGATATGTACGGCATTTATCATGTCAGTTCTTGTAATCAATAAGAACTATGGCATTGAGCATGCTTTCCGCAGCGCGCTGTTCCAAGTAGTTTCATTTATAAGTACCACAGGATTGTTTAATGACAATGCTGCACAATGGCCACACGTCACATGGGTGGTGCTTGCTGTATGTATGTTTGTCGGCGGAATGGCAGGCAGCACGAGTGGCGGATTCAAATGTATCAGAGCGAATATGGTGGCAAAGATAACTCGTAATGAGTTTAAACGCATTTTGCACCCTTCGGCAGTATTGCCTATAAAGATAGATGGCACAAATATACCTATGGACAAGCGTGTCACGCTATTTGCTTTTTTCAGTATATATGTGATAATGATTCTTGTGAGTGCTTTTATCATGATAGCGGCAGGAGTGGATAATACCAATGCTATCACTATCGCGCTCAGCAGTATGGGCAATGTTGGCCCTACATTAGGAACGGAAATCGGCCCTACGATGTCGTGGGCAGAGCTGCCTACATTCGCTAAATGGATGTGCTCATTCCTAATGCTTGTCGGACGTTTGGAGATATTCACGGTGCTTGTGATATTCACTCCTGGATTCTGGAAGAAGGTATAATTAAGGAAATATATATCAAATAAAAATAATAAGGTTTATGAAACCATTAAAATTCAGACCACTCTTAAAACAGACTATTTGGGGTGGCTCAAAGATAATTCCGTTTAAACATTTGGATTCCGAGATGGAACAGGTAGGCGAAAGCTGGGAATTATCAGGCGTAAAGGATAACGAATCAATAATCAGTGAAGGCGAATTTGCCGGTAAGACAATCAATCAGGTACTTTCACAGTTGAAAGAGAAACTTGTGGGCGAGGAAAACTATCGTGAACATGGCGACACTTTCCCTTTGCTTATTAAGTTTATAGACGCGCGCCAACAGCTGTCTATTCAGGTGCATCCTAATGACGATATGGCACATAAGCGCGGCTTGGAGCGTGGCAAGACAGAGATGTGGTATGCCATGGAGAGCGAGCCGTGCGCAAAACTACGTTCGGGACTGAAGGAAAAGATAACTCCTGAGCAATATCAGGCTATGGTGGCTAATGATACTATTTGTGATGCCATTGCCGAATATGACGTGAAGGAGGGCGACTGCTTCTTCCTCCCTGCCGGCAGAATACACAGCATAGGTGCTGGTTGCTTCCTCGCTGAAATCCAACAGACAAGCGACACCACTTATCGCATTTATGATTTCAAGCGTAAGGATAAGGATGGCAACTACCGTCAGCTGCATACGGAGCAGGCTGCCGAGTGCATAGATTATAATGTGGAAGAAGATTACAGAACACATTATGAGCCAAAGAAGAATGAAGCTGTAACTCTTGTCAGCTGCCCTTATTTCTGCACCTCCGTTTACGACCTTACTGAGCCGATGACTCTTGATTATTCAGAGCTTGACAGCTTCGTTATTATTATCTGTGTATCAGGCGAAGGCTCATTTACGGATAATGAAGGCAATGAAACTAATATGCGTGCCGGCGAGACAATACTTGTGCCTGCCACGACGAGCGAATTGAAGGTAAACGGCACGATAAAGTTCCTGGAAGTATTTGCATAAGCTATATAAAGACGCGCAAATAAGAGCCTTTCACAGAAAAACAAATGGATTTGTTTTGCGTAGATATTGTTTTGCTGTAAATTTGCAGCAAAAATATAATTATATAAAGTTCATAAAGTAATGACCTATACTATAGAGAAAGTTACTACCCTTATTGGCGCGCGCCGTTATGGCGAAGCCGATGCCAATATTGGGTTCTTGCTGACTGACAGCCGTTCACTTTGTTTCCCTGAGGAAACATTGTTTTTCGCGTTGAAGACCGCACGTAACGACGGTCAGAACTATATTCAAGACCTCTACCATCGTGGAGTGAGAAACTTTGTTGTTGAACATGTTCCCGAGAATTACTCTTCAAAATATCCTGATGCCAATTTCCTGAAGGTGGTTGGCACATTGGAGGCTTTGCAGCGTCTGGCGGAGCGTCATCGTGATGAGTTCAATATTCCGATTGTCGGCATAACCGGTTCTAACGGAAAGACTGTTGTAAAGGAATGGCTCTATCAGTTGCTCTCTCCTCAGATGAATGTAGTGCGCAGTCCGCGTAGCTATAATTCTCAGATAGGCGTTCCTTTGTCTGTCTGGCTTCTCAATGAGAATACCGAGGTAGGCCTCTTCGAGGCTGGTATCTCTCAGCCAGGAGAAATGGCTGCTTTGCGCGACATCATTCAGCCTACAATAGGAATACTAACCAATCTCGGCGATGCTCATCAGGAGAACTTCAGCTCGCTTGAAGCAAAATGCAAGGAGAAGTTGCAACTCTTCCACGACGCTCAAATCGTGGTATATTCTGCCGACGATGAAATAGTAAACCGCTGCATCTCTGAATTTGCTTATAAGGGAGAGCAACTTTCTTGGTCGATGAAGAGTAACAAGGCGGCTTTCTATGTATCAAAGATAGAGAAAGAAGGTATCAACACCACTATTTCTTACACATTCCGCGATGGACGTAAAGATGGTATAGGCACTGTAGAGGGTACTTACACTTTGCCTTTCATCGACGACGCTTATGTGTGCAACTCTATAGTATGTGCCATCATCGCCTTGCGTCTTGGCGTTTCTGCCGAAGCTTTGCAGGCGCGCATGGCTGCGTTAGAGCCAGTGGCAATGCGTATGGAAGTGAAGGAGGGACAGCATGGCTGCACCCTTATCAACGACTCTTATAATTCCGACATCAACTCTCTCGACATTGCTCTCGACTTCATGAGCCGTCGTCCAGACCATGAGGGTCGCCGCCGCACATTGATTCTTAGTGATATCTATCAGAGTGGCTTGTCGGCAGCTGAATTGTATCATAATGTAAGCAATCTGTGTGTGAAGCGTGGTGTGGAGAAGTTTATCGGTATCGGTAAGGATTTGAAAGCACAATCTTCAGAGATAAAGGTTGCTGAGAAATACTTCTTCGACTCGGTAGAACAGTTTGTAGACAGCGAGATATTCGCCACTCTCCATGATGAAGTGATATTGCTGAAAGGTGCTCGCAAGTTTGGTTTCGACCAGCTTACGGAGCTGCTCGTGAAGAAGGTGCATGAAACTACACTCGAAGTAAACCTCGGCGCTGTGGTGAAGAATTTGAATCACTATCGTTCTTTCATGAAGCCGGAGACTAAGATTGTGTGCATGATTAAGGCTGATGGCTATGGCGCGGGTGCCGTAGAGATTGCAAAGACATTGCAGGATCATCGTGTAGACTATCTTGCCGTTGCCGTAGCCGACGAGGGCGTGACGCTTCGCAAGAACGGTATCACCTCTAACATCATGATAATGAACCCGGAGATGACTGCCTTCAAGACCATGTTCGATTACAGTCTTGAGCCTGAGGTTTATTCTTTCCGCCTGCTCGAAGCTTTGATAAAGGCAGCGGAGAAAGAGGGTATCACGGGTTATCCCGTTCACATAAAGCTTGATACTGGTATGCACCGCCTTGGCTTCAACCCTAAGGAGGATATGGATCGCCTTATCGACCGTCTGAAACATCAGAATGCCATCATTCCTCGCTCTGTGTTCTCTCATTTCGTGGGCAGCGACGCTGACAATTTCGATGACTTCTCAGCCAAGCAGTTTGCCCTCTTTGATGAAGGTAGCAAGAAGTTGCAGGCTGCGTTCACCCATAAGATTATCCGCCATATAGACAACTCGGCAGGTATTGAACATTTCCCTGATCGTCAGCTCGACATGTGCCGCCTCGGTCTTGGCTTGTATGGTATCAACAGTCGCAACAACGAGATTCTCAACACAGTAAGCACTCTTCGCACAACGATTCTTCAGAAGCGTCTTGTCCCTGCCGGCGACACAGTAGGCTACAGCCGTAAGGGCACAATCGACAACGACAGCGTTATTGCAGCCATTCCTATCGGTTATGCCGACGGACTCAACCGCAAGCTTGGCAATCGTCATTGCTATTGCTTGGTTAATGGCAAGAAGGCAGAGTATGTGGGCAACATCTGCATGGACGTAGCGATGATAGATGTTACCGGTATCGACTGCGAAGAGGGCGACAGCGTAGAAATCTTCGGCGAAGATTTGCCTGTTACCATTCTCTCGGATGTTCTTGAGACAATCCCTTACGAGGTGCTCACAGGCATTTCCAACCGTGTGAAGCGAGTATATTATCAAGACTAAGTATTCGCAATAGTTTTTATTGCGGATAAGATAATAAATGAAGAGGATGTGTCACTTCAAATCACAGTGGCACATCCTCTTTTTGTATGTGTTATTCTTTCAAGCAAAGGAGATTTCTTGGTGTTGCAAAATCAAACTCGATTGACAATAAAAGCGAGGTTTATACGTTATTATATTAACAAAAAAGATGGTAACGTGAAAAGATTATATCACTTCATAATATTACTTCTGGCGGTGTGTGGCAGCCTGATGACATCGTGTAATGACGATGATTCTTTCAGCACATCGACAGCCAACAGATTGTCGTTCTCAGTTGATACGCTGAGGCTCGACACGGCATTCACGAATATGCCTACGCCACAGAGCAATTTCTGGATATATAATCGCTCGGGCGACGGCATTCGCATAGCAAAGGCAATGCTTGAACATGGCAACCAGTCGGGTTACCAGGTGAATATCGATGGTATATTCCTCGGCAAGGAGATGGGTTATCAGACTTCGGAAGTGGAAGTGAGAAAGGGCGACAGCGTAAGGGTGTATGTGAAGCTGCTTGCGGCGCGCAACGGCAAAAGCAATGCACAGCCGATAAGCGACAATCTTATTCTAAGGCTTGAGAGCGGCGTGGAGCAGAGGTTAAATATAAGCGGTTTCGCATGGGATGCGAACATAATGAAGGATGTGCGCATATCACGCGACAGCACTCTCGATGCGTCTTCCACTCCTATCGTGATAACAGGCGGAATAACCATTGACAGACTTGCCACGCTCACCATCGCGCCAGGTTCTAATATCTACTTCCAAAGCGGAGCTGGCATGAATGTATATGGCAGGCTGAAAAGCGATGGCACTGCCGAGAAGAATATCACTCTGCGTGGCGCACGTCTTGACAAAATGTTTCCTTATCTGCCTTACGACCGCGTGAGCGGACAATGGGAGGGGCTGCACTTCATGGAGTCTTCTTACGACAATATCATAAAATACACCGATATCCACAGCACTTATAATGGCATAATAATAGACTCAAGCAACGTGGATCGCAAAAAGCTGACGCTTGAAGCATCAATGGTGCATAACTGTCAGGGCTATGGGGTGCTCTCGCAGAACAGCAACATTGACATTCTGAACAGCCAGATATCAAACACGCTTTATGATTGCCTTAACGTTATGGGCGGAAAGGCAGACATCAACGGATGCACTCTGGCACAGTTTTATCCTTTCGACTCCAACCGTGGCTATGCTTTGGCTTTCTCGGCTGAGAAAAACAAGGTAAGCATTAACTGCCACAACTCCATCATAACTGGTTATGCCGACGATATGCTTCTCGGCTCTATGGGAAAGGATTCTGCCGACTTCGTTTACAACTTTGAGGACTGCGTGATTCGCACGCCACGGATAACCACTGCCGACAGCGTGAAGTTTGCCCGAGTGATATTCGAGGACGTAAAGGATACTACATCGTGTGGCAAGCATAATTTCAAGACCATTGATGAGGACAATCTCTATTACGATTTCCACCTTTCGCCCAAGTCGATAGCCATTGGAAAGGGGAACGTGAAGACATTACCCGCAACCGACCGCGACGGATTACGACGTGAAAATTTATCTATTGGCGCTTTCGATAAGAAAGAAAAGCAATAATATCGATTTTTTTGCTATCTTTGGCAAATGATATACTACATATCATATACATAAAAACCAAAAACAAATGAAAAATCTCAAACTGGAAATAGATTATCAGGTTTGTCAGCTCGACGAACTGAGCGCTGCCGACATGGAGCTTGTAAATAAAGCCATCGCAGCGACCAACAACAGCTATGCCAACTATAGCAACTTTCATGTAGGCGCTGCCGTGCGTCTTTCCGATGGCAAGATAGTAATAGGTGCCAATCAGGAGAACGCTGCTTTCCCGTCTGGTCTGTGTGCCGAGCGCACAGCTCTTTTTGCTGCTCAGGCCAATTTCCCCGATCTATCGGTATGCACTCTTGCCATTGCCGCCAAGAACGCAAACGGACTGCTGAAACATCCTATCACTCCCTGCGGTGCCTGCCGACAGGTGATACTTGAGATAGAAGACAGATACAAACGCGATATTCGCATATTGCTTTACGGCACTGAGGGCGTATATTGTTTCGACAGCGTAAAGGATTTGCTTCCTTTCTCGTTTGTAGATGCCAATATGAAGGAATAAGACAGGAGGGCGTGCCACTTTTTTGACACGCCCTCTTATTGTATTCTCACTATTCTAAGCGGCTAAATACTCAGTTCCTATAGCGTTATCATAGGGTAATAATAAGAAAACCGCCTTGTTCTAATGGTATTAGAAAACATCAAAACGCAAATTTTAGCACTTTCTACCGATGGTAGAAATAGGCAAAAATCAAAAAATGGCACTTTCTTACGGCGGTAGAAATAGGCAAAAATTGAAAAATGGCATTTTCTTACGGTGTTAGAAATGGGCAAAAATTGAAAAATGGCACTTTCTTACGGCGGTAGAAATAGGCAAAAATCGAAAAACGGCATTTTCTAAGGGTGTTAGAAATGGTCAAAAATTGAAAAACAGCATTTTCTAAGGGTGTTAGAAATGGGCAAAAATTGAAAAACAGCATTTTCTAAGAGTGTTAGAAAGTGGTATTTAAGAGGAAGATAATGTTTTCTGAAGCTATATGACCGCCATAAACAAAAAGGTGCGCAGTTGTATTACCTGCGCACCTTTTAATAACTGAAGTATATTCAATTGATTGTATAGTCTTTACAAAAAGGATTTTAGAGGAATTCAGCCTTTCCCTTTATTAAAGGATACTCAATGAAACTCGCTTGCCAAGTCCCGCAAAAATGCGAAACAAGGTGCTCAACTGAACATCAGAATGCCCATTTTCCAATTTTGAAATATAACTTTTCTTAGTACCTATTTTCTCTGCCAATTCTTCCTGTGTAAGCCCGGCAAGTTTGCGTTGTTCCTTTAAGCATTCAGCAAGGCAAAAAGCCTCAGCATTAGCCTCGAAAGCTTCTCTACGCTCAGTGCCACGCTTTCCATATTCAGCATTTAGCAAGTCGTCAAACGACTTACATTCCATTATTTGTTTCTTTTTATTTGCGTCCATACTACTTACCCTTTTCGCCAAAATACTCTTTCTTAATTCGTTCTGCTCGCTTAATTTCTCCTTTAGGAGTTTTCTGTGATTTCTTTTGAAAGCCATGAAACAGCACAACAACAGCTCCTTCATCCAAACAGCAGAATATTCGATATATATTACTATTTAGTTCAACACGAATTTCAAATAATCCATCCGATTCTTCTATCGACCGAAAGAATTTCTTCGGTATAATTCTCTGCGTTTCTATCAGCCTCAACACGAAGTTTATTTTATCGCGCACAGCCTCTGTTTGTTCCACATAGAATTCAGTAAAGTATGTCTTAAACAGTTTTATATATCGAACTTTGTCCATTTCATATATCTATATGATTGCGACAAAGTTAATTAATTAATGAACGAAATCCAAATTTATGCTTTGATTTTAACAGTCAAGGCATAAATTCGGGATAAGAAAGTGTTTCTTTGAAAATAAGGTTCAGGCTTTACAGGGATATTACATTGATAACACAAAATAACTTATGCTGTTTTGACTTTTCTTATCCCGAACTGGGGTAAGGCATACAATATTCTATAAACGAAGAAATGGGCACATTTTTGTAGGTGTGTCCATTTCTTTGTTTATAGTGAATTTATAATTCAAATTTATATCCGATAGTGAATTGAAAAACGCAGTTCTTAGATTTGATATTTGAAGCGTAGAAATTCTCTCCTGACTGAGTGCTAAGTTGGTGTACCTTATTCCAGTCCACATCATACATCTTTGTCAGACCGAAATTATAGCGAGCGTCGAAAACAAAGTTCTTGTATTCATAAGATAATCCGATAGGAATAGAGAAATCAACAGTCTTGGCTTCTACTCCAAAATCCTCTGTGTCTATCTCAATGCTTGCGCCGCCTCCCGAAGCTTTCATTTTGCTGCTTACGTTAAAGCCTGGTTGAATGCCGAATTTTACAGCGAAATTCTTAGCAATATACACATTTGCCAAGAGAGGAACATTGATGTAATCAGTTTTGAGGGTCATGTCAATGCCGCTTTCATCGTCTGTACATCCCTGCATAGAATAGATAAGACCGCCAGAAAAACCAACTATATCTGTAGCTTGGTATTCAAACTCACCTCCTAAGGCAAGTCCAAATCGTGGATCAGCACCATCAGATTTTGTCATAGATGCGATGTTAAAACCGATGCGTGGCTGAACGGTAAGCGTTCCTACAGCATGTTGTGCGAATGTAGCAATAGTAGACAGCATGACTGCTGCCATAATAAAAAATATTTTTTTCATTTTAAGTTTATATTTTTAAGATATAATTGCATACAAAGGTATCTTTATAATATGATTTCACAAAATATTTGTCTGTAGAGTTGTGTGGCGAAATCTTATTTTTAAGATTTTATTATAAATGAAGTTTCTCAGGCTTCGCATTTACAAGATGTAGACATAAACGCCTCTAATTTCCAATAAAATGGTCGGAGCGAACTCTAACCGATGGCAAAGTTACATATTTATTTCCATTCCGTATCAATATTATAGCTTGTTTTCTTCCTCATAATCAACAAATGGAAAACATTGAAAGCAGCGTTTTAAATATGAGTAGCCATAAGCAAAAAGGTGCGCAGTTGTATTACCTACGCACCTTTTAATAACTGAAATGTGGAAAACCCTGAATTTATCAATCAAATATATATCTTGTTTATATGGTAATCCGTTAGAAATGGAGTTTAGCCTCTACACCAATCTGGAAAGGATTGGCACGCTGGGCGAAATACTGCTTCGCGCCTGCTGCTGAACTGCCGAAAGCAAATGTGTTGTATTTCTTATCCGTAAGGTTCTTGCCCCAAACGCTAAGAGTAATGTTGCCGAAGTCGGCATCAACATGCGCGCCCATTACAGCGTAGAACTTCTGAGAGTATGTATTTTCCTCATCCCAATAGGTCTTACCCTGCGCATTCATATTAGCGCCGATAGTGAGGGCATGGAGGAATGAGCCATTGAAATCGAAACGATAATCTATCATTGCTGCCAATGAGTGCTGCGGAACGTAAGGCACTTTCTTGTCCTTGTAGTCCACAAATGTCTTCTCCGTGCCCATGGTGATAGTGTCGCTGTATTCATCAAACACGGCATGAGTGTAGCTGTAGTTCAATGCCCAAGAGAGATGATTGTTTACGGCATTGCCGCGAAGAGAGGTCTCGATACCACATGAATAGCTCTTGCCGGCATTCACCATGCGGCGACCGAAGCCATAATCGCCAGCCATTACAGAGAGCTGCTGATTACGTACCTGCATATAGTAGGCAGCAATGTCCCAATGCAGCTTATTATCGAAAAGATTGAGATGAGCGCCAGCCTCATAGTTCCAGCTTGTCTCCGGCTTATAAGTAATGGTTTTCGCCATATTCTCATAATCGGCAGCGGTGTGCTCCACATCATAACTTGAGCGCATAGCCTTCTGCTGATTAGCGTTAAGATCGGTCTGAAGAATGTCGGAGAACATCTGGAAATTAAATCCGCCTGCTCTGTAGCCCTTGCTTACTGTGGCATAGATATTGCTGCCGTCGTTGCCCACCTTATAGTTTAACGCGAACTTAGGAAGGAACTGATTGAAGTTTTCGTGCATCTTGTTAGCCACTGCCGAACGGAGCACATAGGTAGCCACTGTTTTCATCACATTGGCAGTCATGCTCATATACGCTGAAGCATCATAATCGAGCTTCACCTTCTGATAGTCGAAACGCGCGCCGATGGTGGCGGTGAGGCGGTCGGTAATGTCGAAACTTGACTCATGGAAGAAGCCGAGGTTGTATTGTGGAGTGTGGTAAATGCCAGGCGCTGCCATGTCTACGCTCATTGTCACGCCACCAGCCTTTGCGATGTTGGCTTCAGCCATCTGCTTTGCCACTGCCATAGGCATACCGCCTTGCGCCATACGAGCTGCCATGCTGTTTACCATGGCTGTGTACATAGCGTTTTGAATAGCTCCGCCTATCTTGCCTGTTATCGCTTCGCCGAAATATACTGGCGCATCTGTTCTCATCCATTGAGCAGAGAAGAATGCTCCTGCCTGCCAATGATAGAAACTCTTCTGATTACCCTTCAACACAAACTCCTGAGAGAACGCGTTTTGAAACTGACGCTGAGTGAGGTGCATATAATCCTCAGGCAGATAGTCCTGATCCATAAACATGTAATCCTTGAGATACTGGTAAGAAGAGGTAGAGAAGAAGTCGAAATAGTTGCCACGGAATTTGAGGTTGAGCGCAGCGTTGAGCATATTTCTGCGATAGTTGCTCTGATATGTGGTGCTTGTGCTTTCCACATCGCCCGAAGCAGGGTTCATAAGCCCATAAGGGAAACCATTCTGACGAGTGTACTGATAATCGGCAATGAAATTCACGTCCCATCTATTGTCAGGACGGAACACCAACTTCATTCTTCCGCCTGCCTCATTATATTTGTCGGCACGCTCACCAGTAGTGAGATTGCGGAAGAAACCGTTCTCGCCAGTATAGAAACCGCCCAAAGAGAACGCGAACTTGTCGCTAAGCTTGCCATAATGCATCACCTCCGCATTGCGATAACCATGAGAGCCACCGCCAAGAGTGATGTCTGTGCCCTGATAGCTCATAGGGTTGAGGGTGTACATACGAATAATACCGCCTTCCGTGTTCTGACCATAGAGTGTGCCCTGAGGACCACGCAATACATCTACCATCGACAATTGGTATGTGTGGTGATTGTATGTGCTCTTCGAAAGCAAAGGCATATCGTCAATATATATGCCCACGGCAGGATTATTTATTCTTGAGCCTATGCCGCGCATATACACAGATGAGGTGTAGCGAGAACCATAGCTTGGCATAGTGAAAGAAGGGACATAAAGAGAGAGGTCGCGCAAGTCTTTAGCTCCTATCTTCTGCATGTCAATGCCGGAAAAAGATGAAGAGCTGACCGACTGACGACGCAATATGGAATGATCTTTCGGACGCGACACGACAATCACTTCATCAATGTCGTGTACACGCGAAGAGTCGAGCAGGCTTACAGCTGTGTTATTGGTGATATTTTCTGCCATCGCCAGCTGAGGCAAGGCGAAAAGCATAACAGTACCAAATGCGAATAGTTTGTTCATATATGTATTTATTGTTATTTCGGGTGCAAAGGTAGTCTGTTTTGCTTTTCTTCACAATCCTAATTTGTTAGGATTATATAATAAAAAAAGTTCTCACTGATTTATTCCTTATAAAAAACTCTCACAGATTTCACAGATGACACGGATTATATTTGTATTCTATACTTAGAAAGAGAAATCTGTGTTATCTGTGAAATCTGTGAGAGATTAAAATATCATCTGTGAGAAATGATTATGCTTTCTTTGCTCTGAGGTATAGTTGCAGGAGCGAAGGAAGAAGAATGAGCAATGAGCAGCCAATGCCCATCATCATGAGGCGGTTGTCGCCATGGAATAGGTCGATAAGCTTGCCGTCGTTCATGCTCGGCATAAGATTAAACATCACGTAAGCCACGGTGTTGTTAGTCCAATGGAGGGCTATACCTGGAATAATGCTACCTGTGCGATAATACAGCCATCCGAGCATCATTCCCAACAGCACGGCATTGAAGCCCTGAGCGATATTGCCATGCACCAAGCCGAATAGCAGGGCAGAGATGAATATCGCTATCCAATGTTTCTTTTCGCCAAACAAGCCAAGCAGCTTGCGGAGCACAGCGCCACGGAAAAGCATCTCCTCTGCTATCGGGGCAAGAATGCCCACGGCAAGATATCCTAACGGCTTGCCCAATATCCTCTCAAACAGTTCTGCATAATCAGAAGAAAGCTGCACATTGAGCATCTCGCTTATCCATTCTAAAGGAAGTATTGAGCCGAGCGAGAAGAACACAGCCCACAGAAGCACTCCCCAAGGGCGTGACTTGATATAAGCGCGGCTCATGGGAGTCCACTTCAGCTTATAAAACAACACGATGGCAATGACATTGCTCAGAATTGTCGCAGCTATCAAGCTGTAGTCATCAAAGCCGGCAATACTATTGATGGTAGCGTTGCCGAGGATAACTTTCACTCCGCTAAGGAGCAACACACACGCAAGCTGAACGCAAAAGAACACGATGATATACCATGCCACGTCAAAACATATTCTTAAATTCTTATTCATCGTCAATCTCCTTTCTGAATTGTTTTTCCACCATTCTGCGGTCTTCAGCAAGCTGCTCTGCCAATGCCTCCGGCGAAGAGAACTTCTGTTCCTCACGTATGCGATGAATGAAAGCCACTTGCAGTTGCTGTCCGTAGATGTCGTCATCAAAGTTGAAAATATTAATCTCTATGGTGTTGCCCTTGCCGTTGAATGTAGGGCGCGAGCCTATATTCATCATTGCCGGTCGCCACGACATTGTGCCATTAAGCCTTACCTTTACGGCATAAACGCCTGCCGCCGGAATGAGCTGATGGCTTTCCTTAGTGTCGAGATTGGCAGTAGGATAGCCTATCTTTCTGCCGTTCTGCTCTCCTTCCACCACTTCGCCCGTGATAATATAAGGATAGCCGAGGCAGTTGTTGGCCAACTCTATCTCTCCCTCCTGAAGGAATGAGCGCACCACGGAAGAACTTACCTTAACGCCATTAAGCTCGAAGGCATTATTGCGCACCACCTCAATGCCAAGCTCTCTGCCATAACGCACATACTCGTCAAAGCCCTCTGCGCGGTCGTGACCAAAACGGTGGTCGTAGCCTATTACGAGTTTCTTCACATTGAGCTTGTCGCGCAATATCTTCTCCATAAACTCCTTGGCAGTAAACGCAGCCATCTGCTTATCAAAATGCAAGAGCACGGCATTATCCACCTTAGTAAGGGCAAACAATATGAGTTTAGACTCAGTGGTAGACAGCAGCTGTGGCACATAATCGCTATGCAGCACCTGTCGGGGATGGCGGTCAAAGGTGATGACCATCGACTCAAGACCATCCTCGGCGGCTTCTGCCTTTACATGGTCTATGAGATATTTATGTCCGCGATGCACACCGTCGAAGAAACCAATGGTAGCGACGCATGGCTTCACGTCCACCTCGCTATCAATGCCCAATTTTATCGTATTCATCTAATACCTATTATATATATAAACGTTATCCTGAAATTATTTGAAACACTTCATCCAATCGTCGCCCGTAGTCTCATGAAGCACCTCGAAGCCCAGTCGGCGAGCCATACGGCAGTTGCTCTCTGTATCGTCGATGTAGAGAGTGTCCTTAGGGTCGATATCGCTTTCTATTATCATCTGCGCGAAGATGTCGGTGCTTGGCTTGAGAAGACGCATCTTGTAAGAAAGGAATATCTTCTCAAAATAGTCCTCGGCATAATATCTGCGCATAGGCAGCAACTGCTCAGCGCATTTGTCCCAATGAATGTCGTTGGTGTTGCTCAAAAGGAACAGGCGATACTTAGAGCCGAGCGAAAGAAGCAACTCACGCTTCTCCTCACGTATAGGCATGAGAAGCTCATTCCATGCCCACATTATCTCCTGGTCGCGCGCATAGAAGTCGCCAAGCTCTCTCACCTTCTGGCAGAAAGCCTTAGCGTCGAGTCGGCCGCTGTTGGCAGCGTTCACTATATCATCAAACTTTCTGTCGGGCCAGCGATGCACAATCATGTCGGCACCAATCTTTTCAAATGCTGCCTTACATTTTTCCTCGTTTAGGTTGACGATAACTCCACCAAGATCGAAAACGATGTTCTTTATCTCTTTGTTGTTCGGGTTGATATTAGTCTTTTCCATAATCTAATTAATTCTCCTATCCATAATACTGCCGACGTAGCGACAGTGATAATAATCCATTCATTAAATGAAAGCGGCTCCGTGCGAAACATCTTTCCGCCAAACGTTACGATAAGCCATTGTCCGCCGAATATAATCAAGAGGACGGCAATGAGCCATGTGTCGCGCAAGAAATGATGAAACGCGCTGTGGCTTGAGCCTACGCACTTAGCGTTGAGCAAATTCCACGCCTGTATAAACACAAACGTAGTGAAGAAGAGAGTAAGCTCATGGGTATCCACCATGCCCGCTCCTGAACCATGACGCTCGCACCACATAAGGAAAGCGAACGACACGATGAAGAAAGCTATGCCACACCAAAGGATACCTCTAACTATAGGACGTGTCAATATGAAGTCGTTCTGATTGCGAGGCTTATCGTTCATCACCTCATTAGAAGGAGGAAGCGAAGCCAACGCCATAGCGGCAAACGTGTCCATAATGAGGTTCACCCATAGTATTTGCGTCACCGTGAGAGGCATTTCCGTGCCTACTATCGCTCCTGCTATTACAATGAGCAGCGCTGCCACATTTACCACGAGCTGGAAGAAGAGGAATCGCTGAATGTTCTTATACAGCGAGCGCCCCCACAGCACGCCTTTCACAATAGAGCCGAAAGAGTCGTCTATCAATGTAATGTCGGAAGCCTGCTTTGCCACACTTGTGCCCGAACCTAACGATAGACCAACATGAGCATAGTTCAATGCCGGAGCATCGTTTGTGCCATCGCCTGTCACCGCCACCACTTCATTCTGCTTCTGCAATAGCTGCACAAGGCGTTGCTTGTCGGCAGGACGCGCGCGCGACATCACTTTCAATGCCTGCACTCTCTTTGAAGCCTCATTATCTGATAAAGCAGCGAACTCCTCACCAGTGATAAAAGCATCATCCGTTTCATTGTTGCCCACGCAACCTATCTGGCAGGCTATCTCCTTAGCTGTAGCCGTGGTGTCGCCCGTAACAATCTTAATCTTTATGCCAGCTTTCTGACATTCGCCAACAGCCTTTGGCACATCCTTTCTTACGGGGTCGCTTATTGCTGTAACAGCCTGGAAAGTAAGACCATCTACAGAGATTTCCTCGCCATCCGCCATTTCCTTATAAGCGAAAGCGAGAGTGCGCATGGCTTTCTGCTGATAGCCTATTAAAAGTCTGTTGATTTTTTCTTTTTTCTCTGCATGAATTTTGCAAAAAGACAGCACGATTTCCGGCGCGCCCTTTACGAGCACATATTTTCTGCCATCCACTTCTACTGCTGTTGCCATATATTTCTTCTCCGTTGAGAATGGCAACTGCTTTATCACTTTTGCGTTTTCCCTTATCCGTCTATAGTCTTTGCCGTTGTTTTTCAGCCAAAGAAGCAATGCCACCTCGGTAGGATTACCTATTCCGTTGCCCTCACTGTCGATGTCGGCAGTGGTGTTGGCAGCTATGGCGCAATCCATCAATGCCACGCCTTCTTCATCCATATTCATCTCTGCCACCTGCATCTTGTTCTGCGTCAGAGTGCCAGTCTTGTCGGTGCATATTATAGTCACCGCTCCCATCGTTTCCGAAGCGTGAAGCTTTCTCACGAGGTTGTTGCTTTTCAGCATTCGGCGCATATTCAATGCCAAGGCAAGCGTTACAGCCATCGGCAATCCCTCAGGCACTGCCATCACGATAACCGTAACTGCCATCATGAAATAGCCAAGCACATGCTGCGCCATTCCGAAATAATTATCAGTGTGCCAGATGCTGCCTGTCAGTATGTCGTGAACAAGGAATATAGCAAACGCCAATATAGCTGTCCCCGAGCCAATCATGCTTATCAGCTTAGCGAGTTTCTCAAGCTGCATGGCGAGCGGAGTCTTAGTATTGGTCTCCTCGGTGCTCTTTCTTGCCACCTTTCCTATCTCAGTATCATCGCCTACTGCCGTCACCACCATCGTGCCGCGACCGTTCATCACCATCGTTGAGCGCAAAAGCATGTTGGCAGGATAAGCATTCTTGCCGTCGTCAGCTTTTTTGTCGGCATTCTTTGTGCAGATGCTCTCTCCCGTAAGGCTCGACTCGTCAATCTGCAAATCCACCGATTCATACAGCGTACCGTCGGCAGGCACTTCGTCGCCCACCTCCACATATACCACGTCGCCCACGACAACATCCTTGCGAGGTATCTCCATTATCTCGCCTCCGCGTCTTACCTTTACAGGCTGTTCCTCGCCGAGGGCATTCAGAATATTAAACTTTCTATCAGCATCCAGCTCAAAAACAAATCCCACGGTAGTGGCAAGGAATATAGCGATAAATATGCCTATTGTCTCCAGGAAATCATTCTCTATGAACGCAAGCAGCAGAGAAATCGTAGCCGCAATGAGAAGAATTCTTATCATTGGGTCATTGAATTTCTCCAAATACAACTTCCAAGTTGAAGTTTTTCGGGGTGGTGTGAGCACATTTTGTCCGTGCTCCGCTCTACTCTTTTCCACTTCTTTCTCAGAAAGACCAGTAAGAATAACGTTGATTAATGCCTTTTTCGTACTCATATAAATGCAAAGATAGTTAAAAAAACATGCGTATAGTCTTTTCTGAAATATTCTTTAACTATTGATTTGGCTGTAATGCCGCAGTTTTCATGGCTAAAATTTGGAAGTTTCGCAAAAGTTACTTACCTTTGCATCACAAAAATTATCAGATGTGCGCTTGTCGCAATCGGTAATCGGGCTTTTAGCTCAGTTGGTTAGAGCAACAGACTCATAATCTGGAGGTCCTAGGTTCAAGCCCTAGATGGCCCACAAAATTAAGCAGCTACGAATGAATTCGTAGCTGCTTAATTTGTATATATTAT
>JAIKZG010000011.1 GCA_024682415.1 Prevotella sp. | reverse complement strand
GAAATCACGTCTATCATGTCGGCTTCAGAATGGCGCAAGGAAACTTCATATCCCATTATACGATATTTCACAGGGTCTTTCATAGGAGCGTTGAGAAGCACCTCAACCGTCTTTCCCTTTATAAAGCCCATTTCCACAATGCGCTTTCGGAATCCTCCATGACCCGTAACCTTTACGATAACACCTTTATCGCCTGTATTTAGTCCTGATAATTTCATTTTCTGTTTTTATTTGCATGCAAAGATAATAAATAATAGTTGCAACAAGGTTGCGAAACGCTCGCTTTTCGGTTTTTGGCGCGCAAAATACTTAAAAATAGTGATAGATTTTATTACCTTTGCACCCGCAATGGAAAAGAAAACGATTGAGACAAACAAAGAATTAGAGATGGCGTGGCACTTCGTGGAGAACACAGGTACCAACATTTTTCTCACCGGCAAGGCTGGCACAGGCAAGACCACCTTTCTGCGAGAGCTAAAGAAAAACTCGCCAAAGAACATGGTGGTGTTAGCCCCTACGGGCATTGCCGCCATCAACGCCGGCGGAGTAACCATTCACTCTTTCTTTCAGCTTCCTCTCTCGCCTTACATTCCGGGCACATCTTTTCACACGAGCGACGACAAACGCTATCAATTCAGCAAGAAGAAGAAAGAGCTTATCAAGTCTATCGACCTGCTTGTAATCGACGAGATAAGTATGGTGCGTGCCGATTTGCTCGATGCTGTAGACTCCGTGATGCGTCGCTATCGTGCTGCCCATCATCTGCCTTTCGGCGGAGCGCAGCTATTGCTAATAGGCGATTTGCAGCAGCTCGCCCCAGTGGTTACGCCCGAGACATGGGAAATGATGCGAGGATATTACGAGACTCCGTATTTCTTCTCCAGCCATGCGCTCAACATGACACCCTATGTAAATATTGAGCTGCAAAAAGTTTATCGCCAGCAAGACCCTCTTTTCCTTAATCTTCTCAACAAGATTAGAGCAAACGAAGCCGACGACCGCACCCTCGCTGAGCTTAACAAGCGATATATCCCCGACTTCACTCCGCCCAAAGACAGCGACTACATCATTCTCACCACCCACAACAAGCCTGCCGACGACATCAACGATGAAAAGCTGCGCAGCATTGACGAGGACGCTTTCTACTACACTGCCGATGTTTCGGGCACATTTCCCGAAACCTCCTACCCTGCCGAGGAAACCCTCGTGTTGAAGAAAGGCGCACAGGTGATGTTTATTAAAAACGACTCCAAAGGCTTAGGGCGCTACTACAACGGCATGGTGGCGGAGATTACCGCCATCGACGGCAACTACATCAAGGTGAAACCTAAGGAGGGCGGCAACGAATTCTTCATCGATCAGGAGAAATGGACCAACTCAAAATACATTCTCAACACCTCCACCAACGAGATAGAAGAAGTAGTAGAGGGAGAGTTTAAGCAGTTCCCTCTGCGCCTTGCGTGGGCTATCACCATTCACAAAAGTCAGGGCCTCGCTTTCAACCACGCCATAATCGATGTTTCCCATTCCTTTGCCCATGGTCAGGCGTATGTAGCCCTCAGCCGTTGCAAATCTCTTGAAGGAATGGTGCTCTCAGAGCCTATCACGAGCGACGCCATCATCAACGACAGCTGCGTAGACAACTTCAACAAATCGGCAGAAGCAGCGCGTCCCACCATGGAAACGCTCCATGCTCAAGAGATAAACTATGTGGCAGAGCTTCTCGACGAACTTTTCAGCTTGGCGGAATGTCAGCAGAGCGCGGAAAGCCTTTATCGCACTATGGCGGAGCACATGTATAAACGCTTCCCCACCCTTGTGGAAAATTTCCGTGATATGTCAGCATTTCTAAAAAAGCAGATGCAGATTTCGGCAGCTTTCCACAATCAATATGTAAATATGCTTATTGCCAATGCCGACATCAACGCCGCCGACCTGCAAGAGCGCATCCACAAAGGCGCTGCCTATTTCTTGGAACAGCTGAAGCCACTTGTCGCCACCATCAACACCACAAAGCCGAATATCACCAACAAAAGCGTGAAAACTATTTTCGACGACAAGAAAGCAGCCCTCATGTCGGCGATAAGCATTAAAATCCAGCTCTTATCTTATGAGCGTAATGAGAACGTGAAGTTCACCCCTCGCGACTATCTCAAAAGAAAAGCCAAAATCTTAAATAAATAAGCCTGCGAAGGCTCTCTTTCTGCGAGAATTCCCTTCAGAAGTTTCCGCCACCCTCATTGCGCCCTTTCGTTTTTAACAATCTGTTACAACTACAGCTATAGTTTTACCTTCTTATTAACATTCCCTTACAACTACAAACATAGTTTTGCTTCCTATTAACATTCCGCCACAACTACAAACATAGTTTCACAATCTATTAACAATCCGCTACAACTATAAACATAGTTTCACTTTCTTATTAACAATCTGCTACAACTATAAACATAGTTTCACTTCGTTGTTAAACGTTGTTAATAACCACAAGTCTTGAAAACACATCTTTTTTGTGCTTCCTTATTAATATACTCATAGCCGATTTAAATCAATCTTTTGTGGGCAAACCACCCTTTTAGCCATCATTCCTCACTACCCATTTCCATAATTTTGTTAAGAAGATAACGCTTCTTATATGCTTTCTTGTTTAACTAAACTCATAGAAGTCACTACTTATTTATTTCTATATATACAAAGAAACCCGCAAAAGTTTACGCCTATACTGCAAATAATTCACTGATTGTGGGCATAATATTTCTGTAAAATTATCTGCGAGTAAATTGAGTATATTCACAGGGTCAAGTATTGCAGTAGGTGACTATTATTCAATGGCAGCAAATGGTCAAGCGTATGTCGTTAAAATGGCTGATTTAGCATCTGCTAAGAATAAAAGTATATCACCTATTGCTTTAATTTTTTCTACAAAGACAAGTTCTTTAGATCAAGGACATGGATGGACACATGGTTATGCTATATCATTAAGCAAAAATGGAAGTAGTGTATGGGGACCATACATTGATACAAATTTGGAAAATAAGATAACAATAGAAGCTGCTTTAGCTGATAAAGAAGGATATACAAACACAAGCCTTATAGGTGAAGTTTTAAGTTATCCTGCTTTTTACAATGCAATAGGATATAGGAAAAAAGTATCACCTCCTTATGGTAGCAGTGGATGGTTTTTGCCATCTGCCGGTCAAATATATGATTATTGTATGAATATATTAGGTTGTCCTGCAGAACAAGATTATCCATGGAATGTGGCTGGAGAAATTTATATTTTTTATAAAAATGATGGTCGTACGACCAATGCATATAATACCTATTATGCTCCTGCTGCTAATTATGGAACTGTTGATACGAGTATCTTTGGAGGAAGATGGTGGACTTCAACGGAATGCAATAAATACTATCTTTATGAGTTCGGTATTGAATACAATCGTATGTATATACGATCTGTTAATCGTGATACTGGAGCGGGAGATTTTGGTGATAAACAAAAGACTTATTCTATAGTTCCAGCAATTGCTTTCTAAACATATATGATAACCGTCACTATTAAATAGGCGTGGCGGTTATCACATATATAATTTTTATTTCTTTACACTACAATAAAGTTTTGAAATTTCATTCGCAGTTAGAATTTTATCGTAT
>JAIKZG010000036.1 GCA_024682415.1 Prevotella sp. | reverse complement strand
AGGAAGCCCATCATCTCTACGTGAGCAGGAACAGAAGAAGAACCTGCGAACTGAGCGTCAGAGTGCATACGGCCCATTGTATCAGTCATACCGTAAGATGCAGGACCTGCAGCCATGTTATCTGGGTGAAGAGTACGACCCGTACCACCACCTGAAGCTACTGAGAAGTAAGGCTTACCAGCAAGGATACGCTCCTTCTTGTAAGTACCTGCTACTGGGTGCTGGAAACGAGTTGGGTTAGTAGAGTTACCAGTGATTGAAACGTCTACATTCTCCTTCCAGTTGATAGCTACACCTTCGCGAACGTCGTCAGCACCATAGCAACGAACCTTTGCGCGAGGACCATCAGAATAAGGAATTTCCTCTACGATCTTCAAATCGCCTGTGTAGTAGTCGAACTGAGTCTTAACGTATGTGAAGCCGTTTACACGAGAAATAATCTGTGCTGCGTCCTTGCCAAGACCATTAAGGATGGTGCGCAATGGTTTCTTACGGACCTTGTTTGCCATCTCAGCAATCTTGATAGCACCCTCAGCAGCTGCGAAGCTCTCATGACCAGCCAAGAAAGCGAAGCACTCTGTATCCTCGTTCAAAAGACGAGCAGCGAGGTTACCATGACCAAGACCTACCTTACGATCATCAGCAACAGAACCAGGAACACAGAAACTCTGCAAACCGATACCGATGGCAGCAGCTGCTTCCTCTGCGCTCTTTACGCCCTTCTTGATAGCAATAGCAGCGCCACAAACGTAAGCCCACTTTGCGTCCTCGAAGCAGATACGCTGAGTATCTTCACATATCTTATAAGGATCAACGCCTGCCTTCTCGCAGATTTCGTTAGCCTCCTCAATACTGTTTATACCGTTCTCTTTAAGAGCAGCCACAACCTTATCGATACGACGCTCCTGACTTTCAAAACTTACTTTTCTTATCATTTTTCAGTCTCCTTATTCTTTACGTGGATCAATAGATTTAACAACACCCTGCTCTGCAGTTGTTCTACCATAACGGCCTGTGAACTCCTTGATAGCTTCATTGGCATCCTTACCAGCCTTAACAGCATCCATAACCTTGCCAAGAGAAACATACTCATAACCGCAAACCTGGTCGTTCTTGTCGAGGAACATCTTTGTGATATAACCTTCTGTAAGCTCAAGATAACGTGTACCCTTAGCTACAGTACCATAAAGAGTACCTACCTGAGAACGAAGACCCTTACCAAGATCCTCAAGACCTGCACCGATAGCAAGACCATTCTCTGAGAATGCGCTCTGTGTACGTCCGTAGAGAATCTGCAAGCAAAGCTCACGCATTGCTGTGTTGATAGCGTCGCAAACGAGGTCAGTGTTCAAAGCCTCGATGATAGTCTTACCAGGAAGAATCTCACTTGCCATAGCAGCACTGTGAGTCATACCTGTACAACCGATAGTTTCGATGAGGCACTCCTGAATAACACCTTCCTTAACGTTAAGAGACAACTTACATGTACCCTGCTGAGGAGCACACCAACCCACACCGTGAGTATAACCAGAAATGTCCTTTACGTCTTTTGCTTTCACCCACTTACCTTCTTCAGGAATAGGTGCAGGACCATGATTAGGGCCCTTCTGAACAACACACATGTTCTCGATTTCCTTAGTGTAAATCATAAAAAAATAAATTTTATAAAATTTATAGAATCTTCGTTTTGTATAAAGAAAAATGATGTAGATTTCCTCTACAGTCGTCTACACATCATTTGCGATTTTCGCCTTTTTCTCTTTCAGATATTCAGCAAATATCTTGGCGGCACTTTCCACTTTAGCAGCGCAAGGACGCTTCTTATAATATTCCGCCGTGCGCTCCGATGCCACATAATTGTTTTTCGGAATTGGCCCTTTCAGTCCTAACAATTCAGCACAGATAAGCGAACCATTTTCCTCTTTTGATTTTTCGAGCAGTTCCTGCACCACCTTGTAGCAAGCCGACTTGCCTGCCCGGTCGTCGCCTTCTGTCTGTCCGCAGTCCATACCCACGAGAGTAACTATTCCCGAAACAGCTCCACACATCATTCTCAGTCTGCCTACTCCGCCTCCGAAGCCTGCGCCTATCTGCTTTGCCTGCTTATCCGTAAAGCCATATAAATCAGCGAAAGCAGCCACTACGCTCTGGCAGCAGCCATAACCTTGCATAAAGTTTTCCACCGCCCTGTTTACGCGTTCGTCAAGTTCTTCGTTTGATATGTTATCGATATTATTCATTAATATTTTCATGCGGTTCGCCATACAAAAGACAAGCGAACCTCGCTCATATAAGTTTGTGCAAAAATACTAATTTTTCTATAATCCACAAAAAAAGGACGCGTTGATATTTCACGCGTCCTTTATTTTATAATGCAATTGCAATCTCAACATTGCAAATACTATTCAGCATTGTCTTCCGCTGCCTCTTCTATTTTGAGAGCAGCCTCAAAATCGGTAATGCCAGCCTTTATCAAGATGTCATACCACTGAATAAGCTTCTTGATGTCGCTGTCGTGTACACGATCGCGATCGAAGTTAGGCAAAACCTCAGCAAAGAAGTCACGCAACTGCTTGCTTGAAGCCTTCTTATAACTAAGAGAGCAAGGCTTGCTCTGCTCCTTTTCGCCAAGCGATTTGAGCACCTGCCACAATGGCACGTCCTCTTCGTCGGTATACATTGCTATATCTGTAAGGCTTGTCACACGATCGGTAGCGAAAGCTGGCATACGACGATGTGTAGCATCGAGAGTCTCCACGATGAGATTCATGTTACCACGAGAAACCAATTTATAAAGGCCTGGTTTGCCGGCTATTGAAAGTATTGCTTCCATTTTTTTCTTTATATTTTTATTAATCTGTTAATTTACTTATTATCTTGTTTATCTGCTGCTCGATATTGGCTTTGCCGTCATTTTCTATTACGAAATCTGAACGCTGCGCCACCTCCTCCTGAGGCATTTGCTTCTTTATCCATTCTCTTGCCTCTGAGTCAGCGATATTATCACGCTTCATTATTCGCTCTATCCTAACATTCAAAGGCGCCGACACGCATACCACATAATCGAAATGCGTTCTTTTATCAAAATCTGCGTCAAAAAGAATCGCGCTTTCAAGCCAGTCGCAACCAGACTGCTCAAAATCTCTTGCCACAGCCGGATGAACGATGTCGTTTATAGCCTGCTTGTTAGCTTCCGACTCCAATAGGAATTTTGCTATAACTCTCTGGCATGGTCTGCCGTCTTCATTATAAGCGTCGTCACCTATCAGCTGCTTTAAATCATGTATCAACGCTGGCGAGCTTTTCATAAGCCGCTTCGCTGCCGAATCACAGTCGTAGACCTTTATTCCACGTCGGCGCAGCGCATCACACACATAACTCTTGCCCGAACCGATACCTCCAGTTATCGCTATTTTCATTTTCTGTTTTTCAGAAATTCCTTTTTCTTACTGCTGCTCAATAAGATAATCCACCTGATTTCTTTCCAGTCTCGCAAAAGTGACAATCGACGGAATAGTTTTCAGAATAAGTCGGCACTTGTCTGATGGATTTTTCGCTATCTCATTATAATCCACGACGACCTTAAAATCATTTACGTTCACCTTCTTATAATGACTTGTGCCAACGGTGTAAATCACCTTCACCTTTGCAGGGAAAGTGCGCAACACCTTTCCTTCGGGCATATTCGCTGCTTCCACCGGCACTTCTACAGAAGCTTCCGTCAGAATATCGGGATACAATCCCATACGCACTACCGACGGCATGATTTTCGCTCCACGAATAGGCGCGATTTTCACATTCACGAATGAAGTGTCGGTAAGATTTTTGATGTCAAGCTTCTCCGTATAAACGGTTGTTATCTTATCAAGAATATCCTTGTTGGCATATACTGTTACCATTGATGGCCAGAATTTCACATTAGCCAGATAGTAGGTATGCCCTGTTCTTACTGTTCCGCTTATGGTGATTGGCAGGCTGCGCGACTGCCCGTAATTGAAGAAAAACTCCATATTGTCGGGCTTGATGTCGGTAATCTTAGATGTGCTGAACAATGTCTGCATCACCATCTTCTGTATTTCCGTGCTCGAAACTATTCCATGCCCCTTTTCCTTCTGCGCGAAAAGAGCGAAATTCACCCTCAGCGCATGAATCTGGTCGCCATACATATAGGCTGCATGGGCAAAACCCTTGTCTTTCACTACCACGGAGATAGTGTCGGGCAGCTCTGTCGTGATGATGGCGTTTTTAGGAATGTTTACCAGCTTCACCGGAATATGGATTTCTCGCTCAGCCGTTTCATTCAGCGCAATGCCGAGCCAGAATGCTCCACTCAGAAAGAGAAAGAACAAAAAAATCAGAAACTCCCTATTCAATATTATGAGTAGGGCGTTTCTGAATAATTTTAATATCGTTGATAGCAGCGTTTTCATTTGCCTTATTTAGCCATTGCCTGGCTTGCAACATCAGCGAAAACAGCGCTCTTATCCACTTCTACAACGACACCATGAGCAATCTCCACCTCTACCTTATTGGTGTTGAGGTCTACACGCTTAACAGTGCCATAGATGCCATTGCCTATTACGACTTTAGCACCATCTGCCAATGAATTCTGGAAATTACGTACTTCCTTCTGCTTCTTCTGCTGAGGACGAATCATAAACAGCCACATGATCACGAAAATGACCACCATCATGATGAGGAAGCTCATTCCTCCGCCCTGCTGCTGTGCTGCCTGAGCAGCTAATATTATTGCATTCATATTATTATATTAATGTTTATTGATTTCTATTTTTCCATGCACGGATTTTTATCTGTGCTGTCCGCCAATTCTGTTGCGAGGCGCTCTTGCCGGCTGCTGTGGAGCCTGCTCCTCATTTACGCGTGGAACCGGTGCTTTCTTATGACGCTCTGGCACTGGCTTGAGCAACTTTCCTGTCTCAGAAAGATGTCTTGCGATACCATCGAGCATGCCATTGATATAGCCTGCGCTGCGCGAAGTGCTGTAAGTCTTGGCAAGGTTTACGTATTCATTGATAGTGACGCTTACCGGGATATTAGGAATAGTGAGCATCTCGGCGATAGCGATCTGCATAATCACGATGTCCATATAAGCCAGTCGTGCAAACGACCAGTTTACAGAAGCCTCACTCATATAGCGCTGATACTGATCGGCATTGAGAATAGTGGCGCGGAACAAGCGCAACGCGAAATCCTGATCATCAGGGTCATGATATTCAGGAAGAAGCTCCTGCTTGCTGCCGTTAGCCGGATCAAAACGCTTGATAGTCTTCAACACGAAAGTATCTACGATGTCTTTATCATCATTCCAATAAAGACTCTTTTCCTCAAGAATAGAGCTTAGCTCCTCATTATTCTGAATGAGCTGCTTGTATAGCTTGCGCCATACCTCGCGATCTGTTTCATAATCATCGGCATCGCTTGCCATATACTCCTTATACGTTTCGCTCTGCTCAATCTGTACGCATAGCTTACGCACGAACTCAATATCCTCACTCCAAGTCTGCTTCTGATTTTCAGCAAAAGTCTGAAGCATCTTGTTGTTTTCCAATTGGTCGGCAAATCTGTTCAGTAAGAATTTCTGTGATGGTGCCTCTACACCCTCGCGTTCTGCCTGTCTTGTAGCAACTTCCACACGGTTGCGCTCCTCTTTAGTGATAGCCACAATGAGTCCAAGCATATAATTGTATAAATCATAGGCTTTAGAGAGACTGAACAAAAGTTCCTTCTCCGCATTATCCATGTTCTTGTTACCGTTCTGATAGTATGCGTAGGTTAACTGAACGATTTTAATACGTATTATTTCCCTGTTTATCATATGTCACTTATGTTGTTTATATTCTGCCCTCCGATGAGGCGCAATTGGTTTATACGCTGCAAAATTAATTTTTTTTTGAGTAATGAGCAAGACTTCACGGATTTTTTTTGAAAAAAAGATAATCTCTCCTTATTTATATATGTATATCTTTTCTCTCGTTTTCTCTGCTTTTATTTCATTTTTCCATTCTCATAGAATTTCAGCATATTGATGTTGAGAATAGCGAGATATTTGCTTTGCAGCTCACTCTGCTTGGCAGCGAGAAGCTTATCCTTGCCTGTCATCAGCTCCACGATATTCTTCAATCCTAAGCGAAACTGCTCACTAAGCAAATCATAGCTCGTCTGCGCGCTCTCCACACTCACCTTTGCCGCCTTGAATTGGTTTTGATTATTATTAGCCTGCAGCCAATAGTTTTCTATTGCAGCGTGCAGAGCAGTCTGCTTATCCTTTAGGTCGAGCATATAGTTTTGTCGTTGCAACTTCGCCTTATTGATGGCAGTCTTTGCCGAGCGGTTGTCGAAAATAGGAATGGTGAGCGAAACGCCGGCTCCCACGTCAAAGTTGTTTTTCAGCTGTCGTCCCCATTTATTATCGCTCATGGAAGTAGTATTGGTAGCAGCGCTTGCCGTGAATCCCAATGTAGGCAGACGCATTCCCTTGGCAATCTTTATGTTGAGGTCGCTCGATTCTACTCCTATCTTAGCTCCTGCAATCTCCGGACGACTGCTCAAAGCCCTTGCATACACACCGCCGAGAGCAGGAATTGCCTGCAATGCCATATCATCGGTAGCCGAAGGCATTGCCACGTCAAACTCATCCTCACTTGTAATCTGCAACAGCTGCTTCAGCTGGCGTTTATATTCCTTCATGCTGCTTTCGCTCTGCACCACATTATATTCATCTTGCGCGCGCTGCGAAGTGAGCTGCGCCAAGTCAGCCTTGCTCATCTTGCCCACAGCCACCATTTCCTTACCTCTCTCCTCGTTCTTCTTGCTCGTTTCAAAGCTCTCTTTATTCACCTTTATCGCCTCAGTGGAATAAAGAATCTGTACATACAGCTGCGCTATCTGCTCCACTATTGAGTTGGCAGTAGTGGCAGAGTCGAGTTCCGCCTTCTGCGCTATTAGCTTATTCATCTTCACCGTGTTGCGGTTTCTGTTGCCGTTCCACACCGTCCAGTTGGCATTCACGCCATACATACCATTATAATATGTCTTGTCCACGCTCGACTGCACATATCCGTTGGCTACTGTCGCTCTGCCTGTTTCGGGCCATGGGCGATAAGTCACGTTTTGGCTTGTAGAGAAGCCGAGCGACGGCAGAAGCATGCTCTTGCTCTCCTTCACATCCTCAAGCGCGCTGAGTTTCTGTATTGTGTTCTTCTGCAACGAAATATTATTAGTAATAGCATAGTCTATGCAATCCTGCAAAGACCATTCTTTTGCGTCCGCCTCATTAGGAGTGGCTGCCAAAGCCACCATCGCGAGTACTGCCAAGCACGTTTTCTTCATATCTTTCAAAATCTATGTATGTTTTTTATTTTATTCGTTTATGCCTGTTAGTCTGATGTTAGGGCAGAAAAGTATATCCCATTGCCTATTAATTATTTTATTTTAACATTTCCAAGAATACACAATATGGCGCATTATGCGTATTTTTACCACATCAAAACGTTTTCATTCCTTATATAAACCTTTAAATTACTTACACTTATGACAGAAAGAAGACAAATTTATCGCTGCCAGGTGTGTGGCAACATTGTGGAAGTAGTCCATCCGGCAGGCGGCACATTGTCGTGTTGCGGTCAGCCGATGCAGCTGTTGGCAGAAAACTCTCAAGACGCTGCCGTAGAAAAGCATGTGCCTGTAGTAGAAAATATTGATGGTGGCTACCGCGTGACGGTGGGCAGCGTGGAGCACCCTATGCTCGACAACCACCACATAGAATGGATTGAGCTTATCACTGCCGATGGCACTCTCCGCAAATATCTCAAGCCGGGCGAGAAGCCCGTTGCCGAGTTTTTCACCAAGGCGGAAGTCACCGCAGCGCGCGAATATTGTAATCTCCACGGACTGTGGAAGAAATAAAAAACGATGCACAACTCTCACGAGCTATGCACCGCAATTCAAGGAGGGGGTGATCAGCTGAAAACGAAAAGCTGGTCGCCCTCATTGGGAAATGACTTTCCCTATTTTTATTTTGAAACATTTTCTTTAAAAGTGGTGCTTTGACTCTCACGAGCTACGCACCACTGGCTATAAACTTAGCTTTATGAAGCTATGAAAACGTATTCAATCTAAATCATGTTCATTATTCTCGGCATCAACCTTTGCAAGCATCCATTGCTTAAACGAAGGCTTCAACACCGCTTTGCCTCTGCGTCCTTTCATTTTAAACTTCATCACATCGAACCATTTACTTGACACATCGCCTATCAGTCGGCGCATAAGTCTGTATTCATCATAATGACGAAGAAACCCGATATAAGAGTTCAGACGCTCAGCAAACTCAAATCCTTTTTCAAAGACCATATCAGCACGACGACACGCCAACTGATTATAATAACTAATCATGTTTTCTGCCCTCCGCACCGTGCGTTCGCCTATATATTTTCGCCATGGCTTTACTATGCCTCCGATAAAAGCGACACCATGCTTATAATGCTGCAAATACATTTTATCATGGTGCAGCGTCATACCACGCTTCTGTAGCCATTGGCGTATTTCTTCCCTCACATTAAGCAACTCCTGCTTATCCTTGCCTATCACAATAATGTCGTCTACATATCTACCATAACCCACATTAGGATGTTTTCTTATTATGCACTTGTCGAGATGATTCATAAAGAGCAACGCAAACAGCTGGCTCGTGATGTTACCTATCGGCAGTCCGTGCATACCGTCAGCCGTAAACAGGCTCTTCTCCTTTGGCAGCAATTGCCATTTCCATAAAGGACTTTTATTCCTGAAATTAAGCTCCGGACGATGAAACACCACAATGCGGATAAGTTCTATCATTTTATTGAGATTCTTACCGCGATAACGCCTCAACATCACTTGCTTCAGCATTGAAAACATTATGCGCTTATCAATGTGCATGAAGAAGCCTTTCACATCGAGCTTCATTATGTAACATTCTTTGGCGGTGTAGTTTTCAGTGATGTGTTCCAACTGCCACGCCACATGATTTATGCCATAAAGAATGCCCTTGCAAGGTCGGGTGCTATAACTATTATCTACAAAAATCATTTCAAAGATCGGTTGCAACTCGTTAGTGATAAGATGGTGTACAATTCTATCTCTAAAAGTCGCTGCGAACACTTCCCTCGGTTTAGGTTCTACCACCACAAAAGCGATGGAGCGCCCAGGCTGATAAGTGCCGTCGTTAAGTTCCTCCCATAGAGAAATGCAGTTACTCTCCCAAAACATTTCAAAACGAATGGCATTGACGGTGCCTCTCTTATGACGGCGACAAGTGTAGTAGGCTTCGAAGACATCGCTAAGCGAAAAATAGTCTTCCTTTTCATCATTATCCCACGCAAGAAACTCATCCCACGTCATATTCCCATAAACATGATAAGGCTCATCAAAAAGCTCCTTCCATTCTTCTGGCGTGAGCACTATTCCGTCGGCAATCTCATTATTCTTATCCATAGGGTGTATACATAAGATAATAATCCAATATCTTTATTTATATGTTATGGTAACATTCCATTAAGAAAAAGCAACCGCAGCCCTGACGCAGTTCGCATTCGTCTTGGCGTTGTTCGCATTGTAAAAATAGAGTCCGGAGTTGCTACCGCCCTCGAAGTTCACGTTCACGCCATTGGACGCACTCGCCTCACTGCTGCTCCAGTAATTGCGTTCAGCTGCCCAATTCCGTCGTGTTCATATTTGCGAGCGACATGAGTTTTTTTAGAAAAGCCCTATGTCGCCTGCCGACGGTCCTTTTTCTTTTAAATGGAAGCTGTCGAGAGCCGTAACCCTCAGATTCAGTCCATCGTATAAATATCTGCTCCATGCCGACAGACATCAATGCCATCGTTATTCATTTTTTTCATTTCGCGCTGCCATAAGCATTTTTCCACGCGTTGATTTGCTTTCCAATCTTGTTTAGCGACAGAGCCACTACAGTGTATTGCTCCATGGTCAAAGCCTTTTCGTCGCTGCTCACTCTACAAAGCATATTCAGATGATAATACTTTCTGCGCAGAGAGCGGAAATAAGGCTGTCGCTCATTAGGCGCGGTTTCGTTCACCTCCATTATCAGTTCCATCATTTCAAGCAGCGTGTTTATTATTCTCGTCCCTATTGTGCGCTTCACGAGCTGCGGATAATTCGTTATCAGTGGCAGCATGCGCCTCAACAGTTCGTAGCAATCCTTATAAATCTGTAATGTTTGAGCTATTGCCATAATGTTCTTATGAAAGTTAAAATCACTCTTTGTGATGTAGAAGCTATATTGCCAAAGCCAATTTTTTCAGTTCTGCCAAAGCTGCGATAGCCTCCATCGGTGTCATGTTAGCCACATCAAGGCGAATGAGCCTTATCACTATATCCATTGCCGTGCTCTGCTGTTTCTTTTTATTTCCCTGCGGTTTGCCCTGTGGCTGCGGCTCACGCAACAGATTTATCGGCTCTGTCTGTGGTTCATCTATTTCCTCCGTCACGAGCGACAAATCCACCGTGGGGTTGCCTCCATGAAATATTATTGTATTTTCCGTAGGGTCGAAACTCTCAAAAGCCATATTGCATTGCTTCAATTTTTCTTTCACCTCGGCAATCTGCGCTATGGGAAATCCAAGCAGAAAATTGTCGCCAGCCTTTCTGTGCTGCTTTCTCACCTGATAACCCGTAACTCTATGCAAAGCAAAAGCAGCACCGTTCACAGCGTGATAAAAACCTCCCACCTTAAAAAGATACAGGTTTTTATTTTCGCTCTTCTCCTGTGCGCTGATGTAGCTCTGTTCACTTGTCATATATTTTTATTTCGCTTAAATAGATAAATATTTAAATCCGTGCCTTTTTGCATTGTCTTAACGCCCTCATCGGGCTGACAATGCAAAGGCACTTATAAATAGATTAAAAAGCAACCGCAGCCCTGACGCAGTACGCAAGCGTCTTGGCGCAGTTCGCATGGTAAAAATAGAGACCGGAGTGGCTACCGCCCTGGAAGATCACGAGCACGCCATTGGACGCACTCGCCTCACTGCTGCTCCAGTAAGAGCGCGCAGCTGGATGAATAGGAAATGCGGTGTAATTGCCACTACCTGCTACCGACAGCTTATCGTTTATATTCCCTTCATAAGTCTTGTTTGGAGAGAAATACATACCGGAAGGGGCATGAATGCTCGCTGTAGAGCCTTCTGGAATCAGAGCTATCTGGCGTAAGAACTGATACCACTGTCCGTCACTCGGCAAATACCATTTGCTTGATGTTGGCGGTGCTGTCACCGTATTCTGGAAATTAACAGCAGCGAAAAATGCGGGATATGTCGTTGCATTATAAGTACCATTATTTGTAATGCGTCGTGTAGCAGTGTAGCCGTCATAATCTTCCGTGCATGCTCTAATGCTTGCCCAATTGCCACCCCAACTATAAACAGTTGCCATTACTGTAGATGAAGTATTTGTACTCCACGCATAATTGCCAACCTCTTTCAACGCAAAAGCATAACCTTTAGTCCAGCCATTGGCTCTGTCGGTACTACTCGTTGAAGTAGAGTAAACAATGGCTATCGGAATAGCACCACGATTTTTGGCAGCAGCAACAGCAGCTGTAGTTCCGTCTATAAGAACAGCTTGCCCATTGGCAAACGTGCCATAAAAATCACCTATGTTTACTGCGCCATCGCCTTGATAAAGCAATGGTTGAGCCGTTATCTTTACGGTTGCGGTATAGATATTATTTGCAGCGTAAGCGCGAGAGGCAACAGCTGTAGAAGTATAGATTGTTCCACCTACATTTACTTTAAACGTCAAAGTAGCAGTCTGCGGAATGATGCAAGCCTCATATACTCCATTGCTCTTTTTGTGCATTGTGATATCGCTTGCATCACCCGAAGCTGTCAATGCTCCATTACTACCCACAGAGCTACTGCGCTTTGTTCCGCTCAGCACTACGCTATTAACAGTGCTGTTATTAAGATAGCTTGGATTTACGACATTCACAGTTACACGAACTTTAGCTATTTTGTGAGCCATGCTTATACTGTTGGCACTATTGGCATGAGAAACTGTTCCGCTACCATACATAAAGTCACTATTCTTGAAATTCGCATCGGTTGATTGATTAGCAAGCACCTCGTGAGTAGTTTTGTTAGCCGCGCCAGAAGAAGGATACCAAGCGTTGACGGTAACGTTGCTTGTTGTAGTGAAATAATAAGGCGATGCGCTCGTCATCGTTGATGAAGAGCCGCTTCCGCCAATAGAATATTCAAAATATCTGCCATCTACTTTCACAGTAACTGCTTCACTACCGCTCCATGTAGGACTATCATCAAGCGGAGCGCGAGAAATTTCGCTTGTACTCATTTCCACCTCCTTATAGTGCATCACCCCGGCAAAGACAGTATCACTGCTAATCGCAATAGCACGAGTATCTATATTCATAGATTCTGTGCGCAAGAAGCTTGCGTCGAGAGTAAGAGCTTTGCCTGATTTGCTATCAATAGGAGCTTCGTCAGAGCTTGAACAGCCATTCAATAGAACGCTGCCCAAGCCACCAATTGCCAATATAAAAATTAGTTTGATGTTCATAATTGTTTTGTCGATTTAGAAAAATCACTCTGATTGCTCCCCTAATCAGATACACATATTAAAAATACATTCTCCTAAATCCATTTGCATACATACAAAAAAAGACGTAGGAGCTTGTACCCGTCTGTTTGCCTTAGTCCATTACGAGGCTCTAGCATTGCCCTGCTCCAACTAAAACAAACATTTCCGTACAAACATCCCACGTCGATATAATATATTAATACGATTCTACTCTCTTTCAGAGTCTGCACGCATACGGGCGTAATCTCCCCATACAATCATAACTTCCCCACCTTACAAACATACATTATTATATATAATATATGCCTTAAAGACAGGAAGAACAATGGAGAGCACCGCTGCACGCAGGCTCCTACTCAAAAGTAGTGTATTTATACACCAACATTAGGACATTTACCCTTTATGTTCTTGTTATTGACGGAGCTGAAACTTGCTAGATTTCGTAATAGTCAAAAACAAGCGTTAAGTAAACGCCTTTTCTGTATATATGTGTCAATAGACACTCCGCTTTTCTACGCTGAAAAGCCTCAACGTCATCTATCTATTGCAAATATAAATCTTATTTTTTAATCTGCAAGCAAAAAAGAAGAAAAAAATGATGGGAAGCCATCTACAGCTTCCCATCATTATACCTTATTATATATGTAGTAATTACAAATTCTGAATTTCCTCGGCAGTAAGATTAGTTGCCTGGATAATAGTATCTATCGGCATACCCATCTTCTTTAGGTTGCGAGCAATTTCAAGGCTCTTTTTCTTTTCACCTATGGTTTCTCCCTCGGCACGTCCTTTCTCAATACCGATAGCCTCACCCTCGGCATGACCTTGGGCACGCCCTTCCTCAAAACCATCCTCTACGGCAGTTCTGAGAACGGCATTGCTGTCACGATAGTGCTTCAAGCTCTCATCATATTGGAACTTCTCTTCCTCGGTGAGAGAGCGAACATCGGCAATCTTTGCCAGACGTTCAAACACCTTGCTCTTGGTGAATGGCATTCTATCTAATGTTTCCATATGCTTCATGGATGAGATAGCACATAAAAAACACAATTAAAATATTTTTACAATGCAATCCAATTTTCTATTTTAATATCATAAATACGCTCAAAATGTTTTGTATTATATGTAACCATCACCATATTATTATATACAGCAGAAGTTCCTATCAATAAATCAAAATCATCGATGCGCATTCCTTCGCTTTCTAAGCGTGTTTTTTCATCGCCATACAATTGAAAAGAATTGAAAGCAGGAATAATAGTAAACATTTTAGCTATTTGCTCTACATCTTTTATCTTCTCGGCTTTTCTGCCACTCTTAGAAGCTCCATAACATAGTTCTGCAATGGTAATTTCCGAAATGAAGCACTTATCTAATCCTATAGACTTTACTTTTTCACGAATACCGTCTTTATTTCTCAATATTGAAATGCAGACACACGTATCTAATAAGTATCTTTTCGTCATATTACCACTCTTCTACATTCCTTGTAAACACTCTATGTGCTCTTAAATCTTCTGCGACTTCAATTGCAGACATATCGTTATCATCCCAAGCATTGCTTAGAGCAGCAAAAGCATCTTTTTCTTCTGTTTTCTTGCCTACAAAAGAAACAGCTTTCTGCTTTATTGAATTTAGCAGTTTCTTTGCTATATCGAATTTTGTTTCGTCTGGCAAAGTCGCTAACATATTCATATATAAATCGACTGTGTTGTACATTATCTTATATATT
>JAIKZG010000002.1 GCA_024682415.1 Prevotella sp. | reverse complement strand
AAAATAAAAAATGGCGAAAAATGATATTTTTTTATTCTGTTTCTTGCATATTTTAAAACGAAGTGTTATCTTTGCAAGCGTTATGAGGAGAAATGGTGTCGTGAAGACATTAATCACTCGAAATGCACACAAAATGTTGTTGGAAAAACAGGCACGGCGAACTGTTCTTTCGCTGATGCAGAGAAAGGGTTATCAAAGCTAAACTTATCGAAACAGAAACTGTAGGCTGACATTGCGTCCATTTGTGCGGAGCAAGAAAGGCTGACAGGAGAATTGACAGCGCGGAAAACTGTGGCGTAAGGCGTCAGAGTGATTACGTCTGCCCAAAATGCGACAGGCATTATTATGGTGTGCTATGTGCATAAATATAGAAATATTCAATAAATAGTATTATTATACATTGTGTTAAATTTTAATTTTTAAAGTATGAGTGAATTAACAAAAAAGAAATCCGACGCAAGATTGACAAATTCCTTTCACGTCGGTCGCTACGGAGTGGTAGCGAAAGGATTACAGGGTAAGTCGTTCTCAGAGCCTTTGATGAAGAAGGTGAACGCTTTCCTTAATGATTATGATGCCGAGATCGACGCGTGGAACGTGGTGAGGGCGTCGGAGCAGACTCAGGTGCTGGACGATAACTTGAACATCTGTCTGAAGTATTACCGATTTATCCTCGGAAGCGTGGATAAATACAGCGTTTCGCCAGACGCTACGCAGAGACAGTCGGCAGGGAGAATGGGCAAGCTATGCGATGGCGTGCATGTAAGTACACGCTTGAGACAGGGCGAGCTGATAGGTAGGCTGAATGGCTTCTTGCGCAAGGTGAACACTGGCTACACGGCTGACGTGAAGGCACTGAAGCTGGACGAGGATATCAGCAGTTTGCAGGAGGTGCTTGATGCGGCGAGCGACGCTTATATCGTGAGAAGCAACGAGAAGAAGGGTGTGCTCTCAATGACGGAAGCAAGAAGCAACACCGAGGAGTCTTTCTGGCGTCTTGCTAAGGCTCTGAACGGAAGCGCGGAGCTGGAAGACGACGCAAATGGCGTTTGCACCACCACAGTGAACACCATCGCTAATGCCCTTGACAACTGGGATAAGACTCACGACCTCGTGAAGCCGAAGAGCAAGGATGGCGAGGAGAAAGAGGATAACAACAAGAATGGCAAACAGCCTGCCAAGGGCAAGACTCATTCTGGCTCTGAGGGCGAGAAGAAGCAGAATGAAACTGCTGCCGACAAGGATAAGACTAATGGCGGAAAGGAGAAGGAGGAAAAGACTGAACTTCTGCCTGAGAATGAGAATGGCGACGAGAAACAGAATGAGCCGGAGCACGCAAGCGGCGGCGCTGACGAACAGCCTGACAGCGGTGGCGAGAAGCACGAGCAGGGTGGGGAGAAACAGCCTGCGAATGGTGAGAACGCCGATAATCCCGCACATGGTAGCGACGGCGATGGGAATATGAGGCCGGCATTGTGACCTTTTTAAAATAAAATCACTACCTTTGCAGGCAAAGAAAAATAGGTATGAATAACTATATATTGCCTGCAGAATGGCACAGACAGGAAGCCGTGATAATAACATGGCCGCACGAAGACACCGACTGGCGTGATTATCTCGACGAGATAACGGCGACAATGGTGCAGATGGCGAAAGCGATAGCTAAGCATGAGCGTCTCATCATTGCCGCCCAATATCCGGAGAGGCTTATCGCGAAACTCGACAGCAAACTCAATGCCGACGAGATGCTGAATGTGGGTATCTACAGAATAGATAATGACGACACTTGGGCGCGCGACCATGGATTTATCACGCTGCTGCCTGAAAACGGAAGCGGAAAGAGAAAGCTTCTCGACTTCAGATTTAATGGTTGGGGTGAGAAATTCGCCGCTGAAAAGGACAACGAGATAAATGCCAACCTGTTTGAGCAGGGCGCGATAGCCGGAGAATATGAGGATAATCTGGATTTTGTGCTTGAGGGTGGTTCTATAGAAAGCGACGGCAAGGGCACGGTGTTTACTACAAGCCAGTGCTTGCTCGCTCCTAACAGAAATCAGCCGATGGACAAGGAGCAGATAGAGGTGGAGCTGAAAAAGCGTCTTCATGCTGAGCGCGTGGTGTGGCTCGACTATGGTAATCTCATTGGCGATGATACCGACGGACATATAGACACTATCGTGAGGGTGTGCCCCGACGACACATTATTATATATAAAGTGTGACGACAAGGATGATGAGCAGTATGCCGACTTCAAGAAATTGGAAGATCAGCTGAAAACTCTGCGCACCATTGACGGAAAGCCTTATAAACTCGTGGCTCTGCCTTTTACTAAGGCAATAAGCTACGACGGAGAGCGTCTGCCTGCCACTTACGCCAACTTCTTGATAATCAACGACGCTGTAATAGTGCCTACATATAATCAGGAAGAAGCGGACAGAAAGGCGATGGACACGATAGCGAAAGTGTTCCCCGACAGAGAAATTATTGGCATTGGCGCCGGTGTGATAATAAGACAGCATGGAAGCATTCACTGCCTTACGATGCAGGTGCCTGTTTAAACTTTTTAAAAGAACGAAGAAGATGAAGATAGGAATTATTCAACAGCATAATGTAGCCGACGTGGAGGCTAACAAAGCGAAACTTGCCGCAAGCATAGAGAAAGTGGCAGGGGAGGGAGCGCAGCTTGTGGTGTTACAGGAGTTGCACAACTCGTTGTATTTCTGCCAGACGGAATCTGTGGATAATTTTGATTTGGCAGAGCCGATACCTGGCCCATCAACGGATTTCTATGGCGCGTTGGCTAAAAAGCTGAATATAGTTCTTGTCACTTCGCTGTTTGAGCGTCGTGCGCCGGGATTGTATCATAACACTGCCGTGGTGATAGAGCGTGACGGCACGATAGCGGGAAAATATCGCAAGATGCACATTCCCGACGACCCTGCTTATTATGAGAAGTTTTATTTCACTCCGGGCGATATAGGCTTTAAGCCGATAGAAACATCGGTGGGCAAGCTTGGTGTGCTCGTATGTTGGGATCAGTGGTATCCAGAAGCTGCCAGACTGATGGCTCTTGCCGGCGCGGAACTGTTGATTTATCCTACTGCTATAGGATATGAAAGCTCTGATACTGATGATGAGCAGCAGCGACAGCGTGAGGCGTGGACGACGGTGATGAGAGGTCATGCCGTGGCTAACGGACTGCCAGTGGTGGCTGTAAACAGAATTGGCTATGAGCCAGATCCTTCAAAGCAGACTAACGGAATACAGTTTTGGGGCAGCAGCTTTGTGGCTGGCCCTCAGGGTGAGTTCCTTTATCGCGCTGATGATAAGGAAGAGGTTACGAAAGTGGTAGACGTAGACTTGAAGCACAGCGAGCAGGTAAGACGTTGGTGGCCATTCCTTCGCGACCGCAGAATAGATAAATACACAGACATCACAAAGCGATTTATAGACTGATGATGCAGAAAAAGTTCTCAAGAACACAGCTTTTATTTGGTAAGCCTGCCATGCAGACGCTTATGGGGGCACGAGTTGCCGTATTCGGCGTAGGCGGAGTGGGAGGTTATGTAGTCGAGGTGTTGGCGCGTAGCGGTGTCGGCACGATAGACATCATAGATAACGACAAGGTGTGCGAGACAAATCTTAATCGCCAGATTATCGCCACGATGGATACTATCGGACGATATAAGGTGGATGTGGCGGAAGAGCGTATTCATAGCATAAATCCCGACTGCGTTGTAAATAAATATAAGATGTTTTATCTTGTAGACAATGCCGACGAGCTGGATTTGAGCAAGTATGATTATGTGGTAGACTGCATTGATACTGTTTCGGCTAAAATAGAGCTGATACGCCGATGCAGCAAGTTGAACGTGCCTATAATCTGTAGCATGGGCGCGGCATATAAGCTGAACACTACATCTTTTAAAATAACCGACCTTTCAAAGACGCGAATGGATCCGCTTGCGAAAGCCATACGTAAAAGACTGCGCAAGGAGGGAATACTTCATGCCAAGGTGGTGTATAGCGAGGAAGTGCCGCTTGCGAGCATTCCTTATTCTCCTGGCGACTACGACACGGCAGACGAGGAAATAGACGAAAGCGCGCCTGCAAGCAATGCTTTTGTGCCGGCTGCCGAGGGCATAATCGTGGGAGGCGAAGTGGTGAAAGACTTGATTAATAAAGCTGGCACGATGCGTATAACGCCGGATAAAGCATAAAAAGTGTAAAATTTTAAATCATTGGTGATTTTTCTTTGGTTATTTCATGGTTTTTTGATTTTAAAGTGATACTTTTACACCCGATTAAAGAATAACTATTATCAATTAAACTCTATAATAACTAAAAGATTTTAAAATGAATATTTCAGACGCGATAAGTCAATCAGGATTTCAGACTATTGACTTTATCATTTTAATTTGTTACTTAATTCTTCTTGTGGGCTTGGGATTGTTTTTGAGCCGTAGCAAGGACGGAAAAGAAAAAAGTGCTAACGATTACTTTTTGGCGGGAAACACCCTTACTTGGTGGGCTGTAGGCGCATCTCTCATCGCTGCTAACATCAGTGCTGAGCAATTTATCGGAATGTCGGGCACAGGTTATCGTGACGGTATCGCAATAGCTGCCTATGAAGTGATGGCTGCCGTAACGCTTGTAGTTATCGGTAAGTTCCTGTTGCCGGTGATGCTCGACAGAAAGATTTTCACCATTCCTCAGTTCCTTCGCGAACGCTATAATGACGGTGTGGGCTTGGCATTCTCAATACTATGGCTTTTCCTTTATGTATTCGTAAATCTTACTTCTGTGGCATGGCTCGGAGCATTGGCTATTGAGCAGATTCTCGGCTTGCAGGGATTGTCGGTAGAAATCTTCGGCATAGCTGTTTCTATGCGTATGCTCATCATCTTCGGCTTGTTTGTCATAGCAGGTGTCTATTCTATATATGGCGGTCTTGCTTCTGTGGCTTGGACCGACGTTATGCAGGTTACATTCCTCGTGGGTGGCGGACTTATCACCGCTTATGTAGCTCTCAGCGAGATTGGTAAAGTAATGGGAACTGACGCTCTTGGTGCTCTCGGTTCTGTATATCATGACCTTACTACAGGCAACTATGCTACCGATGTGCATTTCCATCTCGTAATTCAGGAAAGCCACAACGCAAGCGCGTTCGCCAATGTGCCAGGTATCGCAGCCGTGGTAGGTGGCGTATGGCTTACCAACTTGGGCTACTGGGGCTTCAACCAGTATATCATTCAGAAAGGTCTTGCAGCAAAGAATATTGAAGAGGCAAAGAAAGGTCTTGTATTTGCCGGCTTCCTTAAGATATTGATTCCTTTCATCGTGGTATTGCCTGGTATCTGCGCTTACTATATCATGCAGAATCCAGACCAGTTTGCAAGCATGAATCTCGCTGGCAAGATTAATGTTGCCGACGATGCTTATCCATGGCTTATCCGCAACTTCACTCCTACAGGTATCAAGGGATTGTCGTTTGCTGCATTGACTGCTGCTATCATTTCTTCTCTCGCTTCAATGTTCAACTCTACTTCTACATTGTTTACAATGGATATATATAAGAAGTATATCAACAAGGAAGCTAACGATAGACAGCTTGTAAATGTAGGTCGTATGGTGGCTGTGGCAGCATTGCTTATCGCTCTTATCGCCGTTAAGCCATTGCTCGGCGGATTGGATCAGGCATTCCAATACATTCAGGAATATTCAGGCTTCATCTATCCGGGTATCATCACCGTGTTTGGTCTTGGCTTGCTGTGGAAGCGCGCAAGTTCGCTCGCTGCTGTTTGGAGCGCAATCATCACAATCCCATTGGGCGTGTTGTTTAAGGTGATGTTGCCAGACGTAGCGTTCCAGTTCCGTGCCGGCTACATCTTCATTATCTTGTTCGTATTCTTCGTTGTAATGACTTATGTAGACAGAAGATACGTGAAGTGTGAGCTTCCTACAGAAAAGGAACAGAAGACAATGCTTCTCTGGGCAAAGGTGCTCGGTGGTGCAGGCGTGCTTATGATTATCGCAGCTGCAATTGTATGCGGTATCGGAGCTACTCACACTACTGTAAATCCTGACGCTAATTTGGTGGATTATCTTAATGATATAGGTTTCCAGGCATTCTTCTTCTTCGGCGTGCTTACAGGTTCTTCTGCAGTATGGCTTTACAGCAACTCTAAGGACACCGTGGCCGATCCAAAGGCTTTGCCTGTGAACTTGGACTTGTTCCAGACATCAAGAGCTTATACATACGGCACTATCGGAATCGTAACTATTACATTCCTGCTCTATGTAATTCTTTGGTAAATAAGTGATAAGTTTCATCCGTGAAATTCAGTCATTTACTCTTGCATGAAGAAAACACACAAATAAAACGCATTACTGATAAAAATAACCTTTAAGAAAATGACAGCTTATTACGAAGAATATTCAAAAGTTCTTGTTTCTGTAGACTGCGTGGTCTTCGGATTCGAGGATAATAAAATAAAGGTATTAATAGGAAAACGAAAAATGAACCCCGGAAAGGGAGAGAAATCTTTGTATGGCGGCTTCGTGAAGGAGCAGGAAAGTCTTGATGAGGCTGTCAGCAGAGTGCTCTATGAACTTACAGGGTTGAAGAATGTATATACGGAGCAGGTCGGCACTTTCGGTGCGATAAACCGCGACCCGGGACAGCGTGTCATCTCAGTGGCTTATTGCGCGCTGATCGACATATATTCTTATTACTACGACCAGCTTGTGAAATATGATTTGGAGTGGGTGGATCTCGATGATATTCCTCAGCTCTATTCTGATCACAACAAGATGGTGGATAAGGCTGTGGAGCTGTTGCGCCGAAAGGTGGTACATGATCCGTTAGTTTTCCATCTGCTTCCTAAGGAGTTTACTCTCACTCAGATGCAGAAGACATACGAGGCGATATGGCAGCGTCCGCTTGATAAGCGTAATTTCCGCAAGCGCGTGAAAGATATTGCCAGCATTCAGCCTACGGGAAATATAGACAGATTGTCTTCTAAGCGTGGCGCGGCTTTGTATAAGTTCTGCCCACGACTGTATAAGGCAGGTACTCCGTTTAAGATAGCTTGATATCATTTCATCCCATGCGCATGAGGAAAAGAGCGTGTGCATGGGGTGACAGATATAAGAATAAAAAAGATAAATATGTTAGAAGAACTAAAAGAAAAGGTTTTTCGTGCGAACCTTGATTTGGTGAAGCACAACTTGGTAATATTCACATGGGGTAATGTTTCGGGCATTGACCGTGAGAAAGGTTTGGTGGTTATCAAGCCGTCAGGCGTAAGTTATGATGTTATGAAGGCGAGCGACATGGTAGTCGTAGACCTTGAGACAGGAAAGGTAGTTGAGGGCGATTTGAATCCTTCATCAGATACTCCTACTCACCTCGTGCTTTATCGTGCGTTCCCAAATATAGGCGGTATCGTTCACACTCACTCTACATACGCTACGGCTTGGGCACAGGCTGGCAAGGACATTCCAAATATCGGCACTACTCATGCCGACTATTTCCATGATGATATTCCTTGCACTCGCGATATGAATGAAGCAGAGGTGAAGGGTGAATATGAATTGGAAACTGGTAATGTAATCGTTGAGCGTTTCAAGGATTTGAAGGCTGACGACACTCCGGGCGTGTTGGTAAAGAATCATGGTCCGTTCTCTTGGGGTAAAGACCCTGATAATGCTGTTTACAACGCTGTTGTAATGGAGCAGGTGGCAAAGATGGCTTTTGTGTCTTATTCAGTAAATCCATCTACGACTATGAATCCTTTGCTCGTAGAAAAACATTACAGCCGTAAGCATGGCCCTAATGCTTATTATGGACAGAAGAAAAAATAAGTAATACAATATAAAAAGGATAAAAACAATGATAAAGACTTTTGATAATTTGGAGATTTGGTGGGTGACAGGCGCTCAGCTTCTTTATGGAGGCGACGCTGTTAAGCATGTAGACGCTCACTCTAAAGAAATGGTTGACGGACTTAATGCTTCAGGCATTATTCCTATCAAAGTGGTATATAAGGGTACTGCCAACAGTTCTGACGAGGTAGAGGCTGTGATGAAGGCTGCTACATGCGAGAACAAGTGCGTAGGTGTGATCACATGGATGCACACATTCTCTCCTGCCAAGATGTGGATTAAGGGCTTGCAGGCATTGCAGAAGCCATTGCTCCACTTCCATACTCAATATAACGCTGAAATTCCATGGGAAGATATCGACATGGACTTCATGAACCTCAATCAGAGTGCTCATGGCGACATCGAGTTCGGACATATCTGCACTCGTATGCGTGTTCAGCGCAAGGTGGTAGTAGGCTATTGGAAGAGCGAAGAGGCTCAGAAGAAGATTGCTGTATGGGCTCGCGCAGCTGCTGCCATGGCCGACGCAAAGAATGTGCGTTGTCTTATGTTTGGTATGAACATGAACAACGTTGCCGTTACCGATGGTGACCGCGTAGAGTTTGAACAGCGCCTTGGCTATCATGTAGATTACTATCCAGTATCTTCATTGATGGACTATTTCAAGAAGGTGTCTGACGCTGATGTAGACGCTCTTGTAGAGGAATATAAGAAGGAATACACTATCAAGATAGACGAGACAGGCGATGAGGCTTATTGGAAGTCAGTTCGCAACGCTGCCAAGGCAGAAATCGCTTTGCGTCGCGTATTGAAGGATGAAGGCGCGACAGCGTTCACAACCAACTTTGACGACCTCGGCGATGCCGACATCAATGATCCTGATTTCGTAGGCTTCGACCAGATTCCTGGCCTTGCTTCACAGAGATTGATGGCAGAGGGTATCGGCTTCGGCGCTGAAGGCGACTGGAAGACAGCTTGTCTTTACCGCTCACTTCTCGTTATGAATCAGGGTATGCCTCTCGGAAGCTCATTCCTTGAGGATTACACATTGAACTTCGCTGAAGGTCAGACTTCTATCCTTCAGAGCCACATGCTTGAGGTTTGCCCACTTATCGCAAGCGACAAGCCAAAGTTGGAGGTACATTTCCTCGGTATCGGTATCCGCAAGCAGCCTACCGCTCGTCTTGTGTTCACATCAAAGACCGGCAGCGGAACAAAGGCTACGGTTGTTGACCTCGGCAACCGTCTGCGCATGATTACTCAGGACGTAGAGTGCATCGAGCCAAAGAAGATGCCTAAACTTCCTGTTGCTTCTAACCTTTGGGTTCCACAGCCTACATTCGAGGTTGGCGCTGGCGCATGGATTCTTGCCGGTGGTACTCACCACAGCGCGTTCTCTTATGATATCGATGCTGAATATTGGCAGGACTTCGCTGAAATGGCAGATATCGAGTGTGTTTCTATCAACAAGGAAACAACTACCGAGAACTGGAAGCAGCTGCTTCGCACCAACGAGGTTTATTACATGCTTAACAAGGCGTTGAAATAATTGAAATTTGATTATTCGCAATCAGCAATTATGAACGCAAAAGAATTCATACAATCAGGTAAAGCCATTCTCGGTATCGAGTTTGGCTCTACCCGTATTAAGGCTGTCTTGGTGGATCAGGAGAATAAGCCTATCGCGCAAGGTAGCCACACTTGGGAAAACCAGTTGGTTGATGGCCTTTGGACATACAGCATAGAGGATATATGGAGCGGTCTGCAGGATTGCTATGCCGATCTTCGCAAGGATGTAAACGCTCAGTATGGCGTTGAGATAGAAAATCTCGCCGCTATCGGTATCAGCGCGATGATGCACGGATATATGGCATTCGACAAGAATCAGAATATCCTCGTGCCTTTCCGCACATGGCGTAACACTAATACTGGTGAGGCTGCTGCCGCATTGTCTAAGCTCTTCAACTATAATATCCCTCTTCGTTGGAGTATCTCTCATCTTTATCAGGCTATTCTCAACAATGAGCCACACGTTAAGGATATTGATTTCCAGACTACGCTTGCCGGATATATTCATTGGCAGCTCACGGGAGAGAAGATTATCGGCGTAGGTGATGCTTCCGGCATGATACCTGTAGATCCTAAGACAAAGGATTTCGATGCCGAGATGGTAGCTAAGTTTGATAATCTTATTGCTCCTAAGAACTTTTCTTGGAAGCTTCTTGATATCTTCCCTAAGGTGCTCGTAGCGGGCGAGGACGCAGGCAAACTTACTGCCGAGGGCGCGAAGCGTCTTGACGTTTCTGGTCATTTGCAGGCAGGTGTTCCTCTCTGTCCTCCTGAGGGCGACGCCGGCACAGGTATGGCAGCTACAAATGCCGTAAAACAGCGCACCGGAAATGTTTCAGCAGGTACTTCTTCTTTCTCAATGATAGTTTTGGAAAAGGAACTTTCAAAGCCATACGAGAAGATAGATATGGTGACAACTCCTGACGGCAGCCTTGTCGCTATGGTGCATTGCAACAACTGCACTTCCGACATCAATGCGTGGATGGGCTTGTTTAAGGAATATCAGGAGCTGCTGGGCTTGAAGGTTGATATGAACGAGTTGTATGTCAAGCTGTTTAATAAGGCTCTCGAGGGAGATGCCGATTGTGGTGGTTTGATGGCATTCAACTATGTTTCAGGAGAACCTGTGACAGGCCTTGCCGACGGCAGACCATTGTTCGTACGTTCAGCTACCGACAAGTTTAATCTCGCCAACTTCATGCGTGCCAACCTTTATGGCGCAATCGGCGTGCTGAAACTTGGCAACGATATTCTCCTGAAAGAGGAAAACGTAAAGGTAGACAGAATAACAGGTCATGGCGGTTACTTCAAAACAAAGGGTGTGGGTCAGCGTATGCTGGCAGCTGCTCTCAATTCGCCTATCACAGTAATGGAAACAGCAGGTGAAGGTGGCGCATGGGGTATCGCTCTGCTTGCTTCTTATTTGGTAAACAATGATAAGAAGCAGTCGTTGGCCGACTTCCTCGACGAGAAAGTCTTCGCTAAGGAAACTGGCGTGGAAATAGCTCCGACAGCGGAAGAAGTAGATGGTTTCAACAAGTATATAGAAAACTATAAGGCTTGTCTGGCTATCGAAAGCGCGGCTGTAGAAGCTAAGAAATAAAATGGATTTGTCCTTTCTTCGTAAACAGGGGAAAGGACAATTCTTACTTATATGAAACTAATAAATATGTATAACGATAAAAACTGATAAATGAAAAGAACTATTATTGCGGCTGTTTTGGCAACAATGTCTGTAGGCTCGTTCGCGCAGGACGCGACGCTTACCATTCATGCCAAGAAAGGTACACAAAAGATATATAAGGAGATATACGGACAGTTCGCTGAGCACCTCGGCTCTTGCGTTTATGGCGGTCTGTGGGTAGGTCCGGATTCAAAGATACCTAACACACAAGGTTATCGCACAGATGTGCTCAATGCTTTGAAGAATTTGAAAGTGCCTGTGTTGCGCTGGCCGGGTGGCTGCTTTGCCGATGAATATCATTGGAAAGACGGCATTGGTCCTCGCAACGAGCGCCCTTCAATGCAGAATAACAACTGGGGCGGAACGATAGAGGATAACTCTTTCGGTACTCATGAGTTTTTGAATCTTTGCGAACTCCTCGGATGTGAGCCATATATAAGCGGCAACGTAGGTTCTGGCACAGTTCAGGAACTGGCTCAATGGGTGGAGTATATGACAAGCGACGGTGATACGCCTATGGCACGTCTTCGCAGAAAGAACGGCAGACAGAAACCTTGGAAGGTGAAATTCCTTGGCGTAGGTAATGAAAGTTGGGGCTGCGGTGGTAGTATGTCGCCAGAGTATTACAGCAATCTCTATCGTCGTTACTCTACTTACTGCCGCAACTACGACGGCAATGAGCTTTATAAAATCGCATCCGGAGCAAGTGATTATGATTACAAATGGACTAAGACATTGGCTCACAATGTTGGTCATCGCATGAATGGTCTTTCTTTGCATTACTACACCGTTACAGGCTGGAATGGTAGCAAGGGTTCTGCCTTGAAATTCAATAATGATGATTATTATTGGACAATAGGAAAATGCCTTGAGGTGGAAAGCGTAATCAATAAGCACGCTGAAATCATGGACAAGGAAGACCCGAAGAAGCAGATAGGTCTGCTTGTAGACGAGTGGGGCACTTGGTGGGATGAAGAGCCAGGCACAATCAAAGGTCATCTTTATCAGCAAAACTCTATGCGCGACGCTTTCGTAGCAGCTCTTTCCCTGAATGTTTTCCAACGTCATACCGACCGCTTGCGTATGTGTAACATCGCTCAGGTGGTAAACGTGTTGCAGAGCATGATTCTTACCGATACCAAGGGAACAGGTCACATGGTGCTCACTCCTACATATCATGTCTTTGATATGTATAAGGGCTTCCAGGAGGCAACTTATCTTCCTATGGACGTGAAGTGCGACAGCATGACAATCAACAAGAAGACCAACTTGCGCATCGACGGCAGCGCTACTATTCCTATGATTAGCTCAAGCGCGGCTAAGAAGCAGGATGGCAGCTACATCATTTCTTTGGCTAACATCAGCCTCGACAAGGCGCAGAAGGTGGACATCAATCTCGACGGCGCTGACGCTAAGACCGTGAGTGGAGAGATTCTTACATGCAAGAATGTGAGCGACTATAACGACTTTGAACACCCTGACAATGTGAAGCCAGTTGTATTCAAAGGTGCTAAGCTGAAGAAAGGAAAGCTTTCTGTTGCTCTCCCTGCAAAATCTATCGTAGTATTAAACTTGAAATAAAAATTTAAACATTTAAATATACAATGAACGACAACAAACTTATGAACATGGCAGCGGATAATATTCGTATCCTTGCTGCTTCTATGGTTGAAAAGGCTAATTCTGGTCACCCGGGCGGCGCAATGGGCGGTGCCGACTTCATCAATGTGCTCTTCTCTGAATTCTTGGTTTACGATCCAGACGAGCCAACATGGACAGGTCGCGACCGTTTCTTCCTCGATCCAGGCCACATGAGCCCTATGCTTTACGCAGCTTTGGCTCTTCAGGGCAAGTTCACCATTGAGGAAATTAAGCAGTTCCGTCAGTGGGATTCTCCATGTCCTGGTCATCCAGAGCTTGATGTTAATCGCGGCATTGAAAACTCATCAGGTCCTCTCGGTCAGGGACATGCCATCGCAGCAGGTGCTGCCGTAGCAGAGAAGTTCTTGGAGGCTCGCTTGGGTCACGATGTAATGCAGCACTACATCTATGCTTACATCAGCGACGGTGCGGTAGAGGAGGAAATCTCTCAGGGCGTAGGTCGTATAGCAGGTAATCTCGGCTTGAACAACCTCATCATGTTCTACGACTCTAACGATATTCAGCTTTCTACAGAGTGTGGCGTCGTAATGACTGAAGACACAGAAGCTAAATACAAGGCTTGGGGATGGAATGTAATCAAAATCAATGGTAACGATCCTGACGCTATCCGCGAGGCTTTGAAGGCTGCTCAGAAGGAAGAAAATCGTCCTACTCTCATCATTGGTAAGACCATCATGGGTAAGGGCGCTTTGAAGGAAGACGGCTCAAGCTATGAGGCTAATGTGAAGACTCACGGCGCACCTCTCGGTGGTGACGCTTATCGCAACACAATCAACAACCTCGGTGGTAATCCTGACGATCCATTCAAGATCTTCCCAGAGGTACAGAAGTTGTACGACGACCGCAAGGCAGAGTTGAAGAAGATTGTCGCTGAGCGTAAGGCTGTTGAGGCTGCTTGGGCAAAGGCTAATCCTGAGAAGGCTGCTCAGATGAAGGAGTGGTTCTCAGGCAAAGCTCCTAAGATTGACTGGACAAAGGTAGAGCAGAAAGCAGGTTCTGCTACTCGTGCCGCTTCTGCAGCGTGCCTCGGTGTATTGGCAGAGCAGGTGCCTAACATGATTTGCGCTTCTGCCGACCTTTCTAACTCTGACAAGACCGACGGCTTCTTGAAGAAGACAAAGAGCATGGTGCGCGGTGATTTCTCTGGCGCGTTCTTCCAGGCAGGTGTAGCAGAGCTTACCATGGCTGATATGTGTATCGGTATGATGCTTCATGGCGGTGTCATCGCTGCTATGGGTACATTCTTCGTATTCTCTGACTACATGAAGCCTGCTGTTCGTATCGCTGCTTTGATGCGTGTGCCTGTTAAGTTTATCTGGACTCACGACGCATTCCGCGTAGGCGAGGACGGCCCAACTCATGAGCCAGTAGAGCAGGAAGCACAAATCCGCCTTATGGAGAAATTGAAGAACCACAAGGGTCAGGACAGCGTTCGCGTGTTCCGTCCTGCCGATGCCGACGAAACAACAGTATGCTGGGCACAGGCAATGGAGAATATGGATACTCCTACAGCCCTTATCTTCTCTCGTCAGGGCATAGAGAAATTGCCAGAGGGCAACGACTACGAGCAGGCTCGCAAGGGTGCATATATCGTAGCAGGCAGCGATGCCGACTATGATGTAATCCTCGTGGCAAGCGGTTCTGAGGTTTCTACTCTTGAGGCAGGTGCTAAGTTGCTTCGCGAGGATGGCGTAAAGTGCCGCATCGTGAGCGCTCCTTCTGAGGGATTGTTCCGTTGCCAGAGCAAGGAATATCAGGAGAGCGTGTTGCCTAAGGACGCTAAGATCTTCGGATTGACAGCAGGTCTTCCTGTAAATCTTCTCGGTCTTGTAGGCGCAAATGGTAAGATATTCGGTATGGAAAGCTTCGGCTTCTCTGCTCCTTACAAGGTGCTCGACGAGAAGCTTGGCTTCACAGGTCAGAATGTTTACAACCAAGTAAAGAGTTTCTTGGCTGAATAAAGATAATTTCTAATATTAATCTCGGCAGGATTATTTCTTCTTGTCGAGATTATTTTTATAATAAAGATGGAAGTAAAAACTATAGGTTTGGCGAGCGATCATGCCGGCTATGCTTTAAAGCAGTTTGTTAAGCAATATCTTGAGGAAAAAGGCATGCAGTATAAGGACTACGGCACTCTTTCAGAAGAGAGCTGCGATTATTCCGACTATGGTCATGCCTTGGGCGACGCTGTAGAAAAAGGCGAAGTCTATCCAGGCATTGCCATCTGCGGATCGGGCGAGGGCATAAGCATGACGCTCAACAAGCATCAAGGCGTTCGTGCCGGCTTGGTTTGGATACCGGAGATTGCTCACCTTATTCGTCAGCACAACGATGCCAATGTGCTTGTTATGCCAGGCAGATTTATCGATACCGACATGGCTCGCAAGATAATGGACGAGTTCTTCTCTACAGAGTTTGAGGGCGGTCGCCATGTGCGCCGAATAAACAAGATACCTTTGCAGCATTAATAGGCTTGCAAATATCATTAAAATGAACCTTGAAAGTTTTCTGTCTTACTTTCAAAGTTCATTTTTTTTGTTCTTTTTGCTTGTGGATTAGAAAACAATGTTTATATTTGCAAGTAGAAAAGTGCGTAGCACCTTATGTTTGGGTGTAGCGTGCCTTATTGGTTTTGAATATTAGCATTAGCTATTATACTTGTCCTTCTTGAAACGTCGGAAATTTCAATACCCAAGGACATGGATAGTAAGCCAATGTTTACGTATATGCGTGGACGTGACTGTTATCTATTTGGGTAGGCTTTCCGACGAGCTCAAGGAGTAGATGCAGAAGCGTTCACTTTTTGTATTCTAATATAAGTTATAATACTATGCTTCTATTTCTCCACCAACTTTATTTTGAAACATTTATCAAAAAAATCAAGGAGGATGAATATGAAAACGAAACAATTTTATTTTGGAATGCTCATGGCGGTTATTGCTATGACTTTCGCTGCTTGCTCTTCGGATGATGTAGCGCAGAATGAGCAAGGCATGGCACTTCAATTTTCAGGAAGTTATGATGCTTTGGTCGCTCCACAGGATATAGATCCGTGGGGATATAAGTTGCTGGAGGATTCGTTGGATGGTACACTTTCAAAAGTCAGCAAGTTTATGCTTGACGACGAAGCAAAAACTCGCGCTCCACAAGACAACACATGGGCGAATATGAGCGACAGAAATCTTTCTGTCATGGCAAGTGGAAAAGTATATAAATACTCTGTTGCTGCCAATGGAGCGATAACATCAAGCACTCCGTATTACTTCGCGACAACTTCTGATGTGAGCGTTTCGGCATGGTATCCTTATTCTGCATCGCTCGGTTCTTTCTCTGTGCAAGCTAATCAATCTACAGCAGCAAATTATGAAAAGAGTTGTCTGCTTTATGCTACGCAGACTGTTAATCATAGCGGAAGTTCAAACTCTCTCATATTCTCTCATAAGACTGCCAAACTCATTATCACTTGTAATTTTACAGGCTCTAAATATGTTGTGAACAGCACTATTAATAGTCTGAAAATAGATGGAGCGAAGATTACCGGCACTGTTTCAAATGGTTCGATTACGGGAGCGAGTGGCAGCGCAACGCAGATAACAGCCTTTTGTTCAAGAGCGTCAAGTACAAGTAATGATGTTACGACAGCTACATTTGAATGTTCCATTATTCCGCAGACGGCAACGCTTACTTTGTCTATAGATGATGGAGGAGTGAGATATAGAGGAACAATACCTTCTCGTGCTTATGTTGCAAACACGATCTATACAGCGACAGTAAACATGGACGCGACACCTAAAGCAATAGATTTAGGATTATCTGTGAAATGGGCAGATAGGAATATCGGAGCGCGTAATCGTGCAGACTATGGAGAATATTACCAATGGGGCGCTACAACAGAATATGCGAACATCAATCAATGTTGGTCAGCTACAGAAAAAATAACAGTCGCAAGTGGACATGATATTGCTCGTATAAAATGGGGAGGAAAATGGCGTATGCCGACAAAAGAAGAAATGTATGAATTATGGAGTGCAGTTTCACGTTCTTATCCTAATAATTATTCGAGAAGAGGTATGTTATTAACTCGTGCTGGATATTCGGAGGGAATTTTTATTCCTTTTGCAGGAAAATACTATTTTAACCGAGGTGGAAATGAAATCCTTTATAGCACTTCAAGTGCTTTTTTATGGTCTACAAGTTTTGATGATGATTCTATTGCACGTAATTGGCATTTATGGGAAGATGGGCATCGTATAGATGATGTTCCAAAACGTGATGGTGCTTCTGTTCGTGCAGTCTGTGATTAATTTCAATGTTCTAATGGCGTTCTAATAGTGTTCGAACGCCATTAGAACGTTACCCAAACACAGAGGAATCTGTGGAATCCATTAGAATTCAAAATCTGTGTTCATCTGTGCCATCTGTGAGAAATTAAGAAATATTTCATAGCTTCATAAAGCTAAGTTTATAGCCAGCGATGCGCAGCTCGTGAGAGTGAGTGCATCGCTTTTTACAATGCCAGCAAGCCAGGTCAGTGAGTTTTTCACGCTTCCGGAAAATGGCAGACTCTTTTTCTTCCTTACCTTATCGTAACCTTTTCATATCCAAAGGATTTGATGATATTAGTAAGCTCGCTCTGCGCGTTCTCCTTTGCGTTGTTGAAGTTGCTTTTGGTAAGGCAACGCTTCTTCATCGCAGCTTTTGCCTTATTGTAGAGGGCGGCGCGCTCAGCGTCAGTCCAGCTGCCACTCTCAAAGAAGTTGCGGGTGCGAGCCTCGTCGATGAAGTTGTCATCGAGAAGCCTTATCTTTGGCATTTGCACATAAGCGCTGTCGCCGGTGGTGGTGATTTTCAAATCCTTGGCGTTGAAGCCGAGGCGCAGAGTGCCATAATATATGCGCGACAGCTCGTCGTCAGAGAAAATGCCTTTGCGAGTGGTGCTCACAAGCTCCTCGTCGCTTATCGACATAAATTCCCATTCACCTATATCCCTTATGCTCTCCACCATGGTGGGCGACATCTCCACCTGCTCTTCCTCTTTCACGCTTATGGAGTTGTCTTTGTTGAGCCACACGAGAAAACCTATCACTATCGCTACGATGGTGGCGGTGATTACTGCCACCATAATATTCTGTTTTACAGTCGCTTTTATGCTATCAGTTATTTTCATAATGTTCCTTTAATATCGTTATCAGACTGCCATTGGTGAGGTCGCGGCGGAATGTTATCGTAACGTCTTCCTCCTTATATCCCATCTGCGCCACTATCGGAATGATGGTGCGCGACGCGCTTGCCTGTGCTCTCCTTATTATGTCGAGGTGCTTAATATCATTGATGATGGCATTGCGTCCTCGCTGTTGCAGCTGGGTTAGCTCGCTGTCGGTGTAGTCGCTTCTGAAAAATGAGACGTGTCGCCTAATTGATTTGTTGTCTATCTTGGTGGAAGTAAGCTCTATTTCGGGGTCGGGCAGAATTACTTCTATCTTCTTGCCGTCGCGCCTTATGCTGTTTCGGTTTATCTTGCTCATGTCGATATAAGCCTTCACTGTGGCGTCTATCGGGATAGCAATCTTTCGGGCTGTGCCTGGCAGAGCCACGTCGAATGAATGCTTCATGAAACTGCCCTTGGCGTGCTTCGTGTCTTCTGCCACGATTATCTTTCTTATCTTCGCTTCCGTGGAATACAGGCGTGAGCTACGCTGCATCTGCATTATCATTATGGCTACGGTGTCTTTCTCCTCCTTTGGCGTGGGTGGCGTTTCCGTCTTTTTGTCGGAACAGCCGATGAAACCCATGCCCATGAGCAGGGCGGCGAGGATTAATATGAGTGTATGTTTCATTTATATATAGGTGTTTTATTTACGTATTTTGGCGGTAGAATACTTTCTTAAAGCATTTAAATCAATGCAAAAATACATTTATTTTCTCAATCTGATTAAACTATCCGTCGCTTTTTGCATCTTATGTATAGTTGCAACTGAAAAAGAATGGTATTCTTAAAAAAGGTATCATCATTAACAACAACATTTATAATCCTAAAAAATATAGAAAGGAACAAGATTATGAATATTAACATTAAGAGAGCAATATTTGCTGTAGCATTGACGTTTATAACAGGTGTAAGCGTTTCAGCGCAGCCACAGAATGGTGAGGACTTCGCTAAGAAGCGCACCGAGATGATGACCCAGAAGCTGGGACTTAGCAGCGAGCAGTCGGCAAAGCTGCTGAAGCTCAACAAGAAATATGCCGACAAGATGCGCCCTATGGGTGGCAAGCGAGATGGTGAGCGCCCAAGTAAGGAAGATATGCAGAAGCGCCTCAAGGAGATGAAGACCAAGATGGAGGCTTACGACAAGGACATGAAGGAAATCCTCACTGAAGCTCAATATAAGAGCTACACGGAGATGAAAGCCCAAATGCGCGGACGTGGTTTCGGTGGCGGTCGTCATGGCAAAGGCAACTTCGGCAAGGGCAATCACGGCAAGAAATGTGATAAATGCAAAGATAAGCAGGGCAAGAAGTGCGACAACTGCAAAGGCTGCGACAACTGCGCTAAAGCCGATAAGTAACTTGCCAGTCAGCGCATAAGAAAGGAAAATACTACTATATATATTAATGTAAGAATCATAGCATATAAGCAACAATAAATAATGTTTTAATTTCGTGTGACGACAATAGGCTATGTATTCAGGAATAACAATAGAGAAAAGCGTCTATCCGTGATGGAAAGACGCTTTTTATTTTTTGTCTCGTGCTATGTGTGAGCACTGTTATTTATCATGCTTTTTGGGGAAAACAGCTATTCCATAAACCCTTGCTTCTTCAATGCCTCAATGAAACCCTTGCTCATTGCCTCGTTGTCCTTTCGTGTGTAGCGAATGTCGGTGAATATCTGCGCGAGAGTCTCCTTGTGGTTTATCTCCACAAAATGCTTGTTTTCAGGCAGAGCCTCCTTGGCAGAGTAATATTCATCGATGAGCTGCGGAGTGTAGTCGCGATATTCCTCGCTGTGGATTATCGCGTCGAGTGGCAGACGGTCGCTGAGCGGTGGGTTCTCGTCGGGCCAGCCGAGAGTGATCGTGGCAACAGGCATCACGAGCTTAGGCAGCTTCAGCGTGTCGATAATCATCTGTGGCATGTAAACCGTAGTGCCGAGATAACACAAGCCAAGACCTTTCTCCTCGGCAAGATTGCAGAATGTCTGACAATAGAGTAGGGCGTCGGTGGCAGCATTCATAAACGAAAGGAAATTGTCGTAGCCAGGCACAGCCTTTCTGTTTTCCGCCCATGCGCTTGTGCGTCGGAAGTCGGCACAGAATGTGAGCACCACAGGCGCACCCTTCACCATAGGCTGATTGAAATGAGCAGGCGCAAGCTTAGCCTTCATCTCCTCAGAGCGAGTGACGACTACGCTGTAGAGTTGCAGATTGCCCATTGTCTGAGTGCGTTCAGCGTCGGCGAGCAGAGAGCGCAGCAGAGAGTCGCTCACCTCCTTGTCGGCATATTTTCTTATTGATTTTCTTGTCTTAATCGTTTCCATTATTGTTGTATGTATTTTTGATAAATTTTGAGTTCAAATTCCGGAGCTATGGCATATATCCATTCCATTATCGTGGCAAGCTGATGCTCATATTCCACCCATTCCTTCTCTTTCAGAAAGAAGTAAATCTCCATGGGCAGTCCCTCGCTCGTGGCTTGCAGCTGACGCACCATGAGAGTCATCCGCGCGTTCACCTCGGGGCGTGCCCTCAGCATTCGCTCCGTTGCCGTGCGGAAAAGCTCCATATTCACGTGTTCGCCCTTGGCTTCCTCCGCAGTGATAATCCCTTTGTCGGCAAGCGTTTTCAGGCGTTCCTCGCTCATGCGCTTAATGTAGCGGAAGTCGAAGAAAATCATTCTTTTCACCCTTCTGCCTGCTCCTTCCTGCATTCCCTTCCAGTTTTGGAAAGAACCGTTTACGAGTGCCGTGGGCGAAACCGTTATTATGGTGTTGTCGAAGTTTTGTATCTTCACCGTAGAGAGCGTAATGCTCTGCACAATGCCGTCGGCACCAGCAGTGGGCACCGTTATCCAGTCGCCCTTGTGCACCATGTCGTTGCTCGTCAGGCGAATGCCGGCTACAAGACCCTCAATAGTGTCCTTGAACACTAACATCAGTATTGCCGAAGTCGCGCCCAGTCCTGCGATTAGCGTCATCGGATTTTTGCCAAACGCTATCGCTATCACTATTATCGCCGAGAGGAATATTATTATCACGCGCATCAAGCCCGTAAACGATTTTATGTATTGCCTTGTAGACGAGCTTGCCGCCATGTCAATCTTGTTGAAACTGTCGATAAGCGCCACTGCCAGGCACACCGTCATCACCGTTATATAGATTGCCGTAAGCCTTTTGAGCATTTCCTCCACATCGGGAAACAGGTAAAACACCTTTGGCAGCAACACCCATATCACTATCGCCGGCACTATTCGGCATGCCGTGCGCAGCACCTTGTCGCTGAACACTATGTCGTCCCATTTCGCTGCCGTGCGTGCCGTCACCTTTTTTATTATAGGTATCAGCAATCGTTTGCAGGCATATCCGCATATCCACGCTATGATTACTGCCAATGCCACAAGGGCAATGTGGCTTGCTATCGCTATCTGCGCTCCGTGGAGTCCGCACAGCTTCAGAAGTTTGTCGAGTAATTCAAAGATTTCGTTCATGATATTTAGTTTTTTATTTATTCTGCAACGTAATTCTTGCGAATACGTTTCGCTTATTTGCTTTGCAACGCATTCCAAATATGATTGCGCGCATGAGGGCTCACGGCTTCCATCTTTTTGTAAAGCTCCGCCATTTCCGCGCGCTTCGTGTCGTTGTCGTAAGGGCAAATCTTCTTCTGGCTTTTATAGCCGTGCTCCTTTGCCATTGCCCTAAGGTCGTCTTCATGCTCCAGGCATAGCGGACGTATTATCGTTATCGGCATTTTGTCGAGCTTCAGCTTCGGGCTCATTCCCTCAAAATGTCCGTGAAACAGCAAGTTCATCATCATTGTCTGAATGATGTCGTCCTGATGATGTCCGAGAGCAATCTTGTTGAAACCCTGCTCCTGTGCCAGGCGAAACATCTCCTTGCGCCTATTCCATGAGCAGAGAAAGCATGGTGAAGAACGCTTGTCGGTCGATGCGTCAAACGATGTTGTCACCACATGGAGCTTTATTCCGCAGTCGGCGCAAAACTTCTCAAGATATTCCGTAGACGACTCATAGTCAATGTTTTCCATTCTCACGTGAATAGCTTCAGCCGTAAATCGCGGTTTGAATATCTTCATGCGTCTGCCAAGCAGCTCCACGAGGGCGAGCGAATCCTTTCCTCCCGAGAGGGCTATCAATATCTTGTCGCCGTCCTCTATCAGTCGGTAATCCCTCAGCGCCTTGCGCAGCCTTGTGTCTATTCTTCGTTGAAAATCAGCCATTTTCTCTTATTTAGAAGTAAGGTGCGTTCATGTATTCTTTAAATATGCGGTATTCTCGTTTGCGCTTCTCGCGGTGGCCCATGCGCCACAAGGCAATATAGTTAGCAAATCCTACAGCCTTTGCTCTCTCGTCTTTTCCCCAGTCGGGATGCTCTTCAGCTATTTTTGCGAGCCTTTTTTCTATCCACAGATTGCGTATATAGCTGTAGCTGTGGCCTGTAGCGATTTCCAGTGCCGCCGAAATCTTCTTCGGATCGAGATTGAGGTATTTTCCGAGCGATGTGCTTGGCTTCGCTCCCAACTTTTCAAAAGCTTCATATACGGCGTTGAGCAGTGGCGAAGCCGTGAGCGTCTCGCTTTTTGTTATGTCGAGCGCCTCAAGCTGTTCATCGCTGATATACGGTTTAAAAGGATTAGTTTCTTTCATTTTTATTTGTATTTCATTTATGTGTTTCATTTATGCAATATTGCCCCTTGTTTCCGTGGGGCAACATTGTAATTATGCAATATTGCCCCTTGTTTCTGTGGGGCAACATTGTAATCCTGCAATATTGCCCGTTCGTTCCGTGGGGCAACATTGCAATCCTGCAATATTGCCCGTTCGTTCCGTGGGGCAACATTGCAATCCTGCAATATTACCCCTTGTTTCCGTGGGGCAACATTGTAATTATGCAATATTGCCCGTTCGTTCCGTGGGGCAACATTGTAATCGTGCAATATTGCCCGTTCGTTCCGTGGGGCAACATTGCAATCGTGCGATATTGCCCGTTGTTTCCGTGGGGCAACATTGCAATCTTGCGATATTGCCCGTTCGTTCCGTGGGGCAACATTGTAATCCTGCAATATTGCCCCTTGTTTTCGTGGGGCAACATTGTAATCTTGCATTATTGCCCGTTAGTTCCGTGGGGCAACATTGCAATCTTGCGATATTGCCCGTTGTTTCCGTGGGGCAACATTGTAATCGTGCGATATTGCCCGTTCGTTCTTTCGGGCAACATCATCGGGCAAAAGTACTATTATTATTTATAACGCGCAAAGAATTTTCATCAAAATATTCGTTTCCATTTGTTTGTCCGAATTAAATAAAAGTTATACCTTTGCCGTGGAGAAGAAATTCTCCAATTTTTTAATGGAAAAATAATAAATATAGCGTTTGCTATTGTTCATTCACGCTAGAACCTAGGAAATTCTAAGTGGAATAATTGAAAGAGAATGACAAGATGCGAATGTCTGCGCGTATATGCGTGGGCGTTTGGCTTGTCTCTCTTTCGGGCTATTCCTAGGGCCTTAGCGTGAGCAAGTCATTTGCTCGCGCTTTTTTTGTGCCCTAAGCAAAAGAATAGCTATGAAAATCCCCGATTATTCCCGCACATGAAAGAAGATGGCATCGCTACCGACAAGCACAGACCGGAAATTAGGCAAACGCGATGTCCGACGAAATCGACATTCTTGAGGATAATCTCCTCAATACCTATGGCGTTGATGTGTTCGCGGCTCTGCTCAAGGATCATACTATGAGCAGAGGGCTACCCGAAGGGCAGCAGCGAAACATCTTTTGGGCTACTCATGATTACGAGCAGCTCGGACATGGCTATGAATACACTTCTCCTATTCTTCCGCAACTTATTACAGGCTCTCGCAGCAAAGTGATAATGCCGCGAGTGCTGAAAGCCAAAGAGCGCCAGGAATCTCGCTCCAGAGATATGGCAGAGGTTTTCACGCCCTCGTGGATTTGCAATGCTCAAAACAATCTCATTGATGCCGAGTGGTTTGGCAGAAAAGGCGTCTTCAATCGCGAAATCACTAAAAAGGACGGCACTCATGCCTGGGCTTCCACCCACGGCAAAATCTCGTTCCCCATGGGGAAAACATGGAAAGACTATGTGAAAGATAATCGCTTGGAAATCACATGTGGCGAAGCCCCTTACATAGTAAGCCGCTACGATTCCACCACAGGCGAGGAAATCAGAGTGGAGCGTCGCATAGGCTTTCTCGACAGAAAGCTGCGAGTGGTAAATGAAAACACGATTACTGAAAAAGAGTGGATCCATGCCGCAAAAGTAGCCCTCATGAGCACTTACGGCTATGAATGGCAGGGCGATAACCTTTTGCTTGCTCGCGAAGCGGTGTTCTACACCGTAATCGACAATTTCAAGCATAAGTTTTCTAAGCCTTTGCCTAAGCGATATGCCAAGGCTTTCGCCTACATCATCTCATGGAATCTGTGGCAGATGGACGGACTGAAATGCGTAGTGCCCTGCTCATGCCATGATGAGGTTACAAATTCGGCTGATATGTTTTCAGGCGTGGCTGCCACAGTGCCTTGCCGAGGCTGCGCTTCGGGCGACATCCGTCAGCACAACGGCACATATTGCGTAATCCGCGATTGGCATAAAAGCTTTAGCCGACCAGGTAAAGGCTCTGAAATTGAGTTTGTTACGCTTGTGAGGTAAAGCGATTTTTTGAGAATATAAAAACTACATATATATAAAAGAACAGGTTGAGAGTATGGCAAGATTTACGTCTTCATTGAAACCCAAACTTATTTATGTGTTTCGCATAAATGATGAAGCCCACAGAGGGTGCTGGAAGATAGGCGAAACCACTTACGACGGCAACGCCAATTATCTGCTTCTGCGCCCATGCAGCACAGAGCTTAACAACGCTGCGCGCAAGCGCATAAATGAGTATACGCAGACGGCAGGCATTGTCTACGATTTGTGCTACACCGAGAGCACCATATATAATAAAGGTAAGGAGATACTTTCCTTCAACGACAAGGAAGTGCACTATGTGCTGCTCCGTTCGGGCATTAAGCGCAAAGTGTTCGATAAAAGCAACAATGCCAACGAGTGGTTTATTACCGACCTTGAAACCATCAAAAAGGCAATCGCCGCTGTGAAGGAGGGCAGAATGTCGCTTTCAGCCGGCGAGGTGAACATCGGGCGCGACCCTATAATCTTCCGCCCTGAGCAGAAGGCTGCTATTGATAAGACCGAGAAACATTTCCGCCATAGCAACAAAATGCTTTGGAACGCAAAAATGCGTTTCGGCAAAACTCTCTCCGCCTTGCAAGTGGTGAAGGATATGAATTTCCGTCGCACTCTTATCCTCACTCATCGCCCAGTGGTAGACGCTGGATGGTTTGAGGATTTTGGCAAGATATTCTTCGACCGCCATGATTTCAAATATGGCTCTAAGAAGCACGATGCTTCATGCGATAAAGCCTATGGCAACAGTCTTTTCTCTGAATTGGAAGCAGAAGCAGCCATGGGCGAAACCAATTATGTGTATTTCGCTTCTATGCAAGATCTCCGAGGAAGCGAAAAGGTAGGAGGAAAGTTTGATAAAAACGATGATGTATTTTCCACCGACTGGAATTTTATAATCGTAGATGAGGCTCATGAGGGCACGCAGACCGAACTCGGTATTGCCGTGATGGAAGCTTTGGAAAAGCCCTCTACTAAGGTGTTGCGTCTGTCGGGCACACCGTTTAATCTGCTCGACGATTTCAAGGAAGAGGAGATTTACACGTGGGATTACGTAATGGAGCAGCGCGCTAAGCACGATTGGGATAAAACCCATTTCGGCGATCCTAATCCCTATGCTTCTCTGCCTACTCTCAATATATATACTTACGACCTCGGTCGTCTGCTTTCCGAATTTAAGGATGAAGACGTAGCTTTCAATTTCCGTGAGTTTTTCCGCACCGATGATAATGGCTCTTTCGTCCATGCTGCCGACGTGTGGGCTTTTCTCAATCTGCTCACCAAGGAAGATGACGACAGCCTTTATCCTTATGCCAATAAAACTTATCGCTCCATATTTCGCCACACTCTTTGGATGCTTCCGGGAGTGAAAGAAGCTAAGGCTTTGAGCGCAATGCTTCAGAGCCATCCCGTGTTTCAGTATTTCAAGGTGGTGAATGTTGCAGGTGAGGGCGACGACGGCGAGGAACGCAGCGATGCTCTCTACTTGGTGAAAAATGCCATCGGCGATAATCCGGAGCAATCCTATACTATCACCCTTTCTTGTGGAAGGCTCACCACAGGCGTGAGCGTAAAGGCGTGGACGGGCGTTTTCATGCTCAGCGGTTCTTACAGCACGGCTGCGAGTAGCTATATGCAGACCATATTCCGCGTGCAGACTCCTGCTACCATAAACGGACGCATGAAAGAGGAATGCTATGTGTTCGATTTCGCCCCCGACCGCACTCTAAAAGTGCTTGCCGAAACGGCTAAGGTGTCGGCAAGGGCAGGCAAAACCACTGACGGCGACAGAAAGATTATGGGCGAATTCTTGAATTTCTGCCCTGTCATCTCTATTGAGGGTTCTAAGATGCTTCAATATGATGTGCCACATTTGCTCGAACAGCTTAAAAAGGTGTATGTGGAGCGAGTGGTGCAAAACGGATTTGAAGACAACAGCCTTTATAATGACGAGCTGCTAAAACTTGGCGATATGGACTTGAAAGACTTTGAGGGACTGAAAGATATTATCGGCAAGACAAAGGCAATGCCCAAGACGAATAATATCGACATCAACACTCAGGGACTTACCAATGAGGAATACGAGGAAAAGGAACGGCTCGAAAAGAAAAAGCGTCAGCATAAAAATGAGCTTACCGAGGAGGAGAAAAAGCGATTGGAGGAACTCAACAAGGCAAAGAAAACCCGACAGTCGGCAATAGAAATCCTTCGTGGCATTTCCATTCGTATGCCTTTGATGATATATGGCGCAGATATTAAAGACGAGGAAAAGGAGCTAACCATTGACAATTTCACCCGTCTTGTGGATTCTCAGTCGTGGGAGGAATTCATGCCTAAAGGCGTAGACAAAGCCACGTTTAATAAGTTTAAGCGATATTACGATCGTGATATTTTCGCTGCCGCAGGTAAGCGCATTCGTGCCATTGCCCGTGCTGCCGACAATCTTACAGTGGAGGAGCGTATTCAGCGCATCACAGGCTTGTTTTCTACATTCCGCAATCCCGACAAGGAAACCGTGCTTACGCCGTGGCGCGTGGTGAATATGCAGCTTGGCGACTGTCTTGGAGGCTACTGCTTCTTTGACGACAAATATGAGCACGCCCTTGAAGAGCCACGTTTTATAGATCGTGGCAAGGTTACGCAGCAATGCTTTGATACCGATGCGCGCATACTTGAGATAAACTCCAAGAGTGGTCTTTATCCCTTGTATATGGCTTATGGCATATATCGCAGCAAGCTGGCTTCATCGCTGTTTTCCGTCAGCGGTATTGATAATCAGCGTGCTGTGTGGGACGATGTAGTGCGCCACAACCTTTTCGTGATATGCAAAACGCCAATGGCAAAGAGTATCACCAAGCGCACCCTTGTCGGCTTCCGCGACGCTAAAGTAAACACACGCCATTTTGAGGATTTGGTAAATCAAATTAAGAATAAATCAGATAAGTTTGTCCAGAGGATTTCCAATGGTCGTTCTTATTGGAATGCTAATGATGAAGAAAATATGAAGTTCACCGCTATTGTGGGTAATCCGCCGTATCAAGTTATGGATGGTGGCGCAGGCGCAAGTGCGACACCTGTCTATAATCATTTTGTTGATATAGCAAAAAAGATAAAGCCAAACTACATATCTATGATTATGCCAGCTCGTTGGTATTCAGGTGGTAAAGGACTTGATGAATTTAGAAAAGATATGTTGTCTGACTTGCATATATCGGTGTTGCATGATTTCCTTAATGGTAGAACGTGTTTCGCGAATGTAGAAATTAAAGGTGGTATATGCTATCTGTTGTGGGATAGGGCATATAATGGCAAATGCAATATTTATGCCCATAATATTGATAATACTCTGGTTGATATTTCAACAAGATATATGCGTGATAATGACGAAGATATATTTATTCGTGATGTAAGACTTGCTAACCTTAAAGCAAAGGTATGTTCAAACTCCTTTAAGTCTTTGAAAGATATGGTTTCTTCTATGAAGCCATATGGCTTGCGAGGTGATTTCTTCAAGAATCAAGCTAAATACAAATTGCCTGACGTTTATGAGATTTCTCAAATTGATGGAATTACGATTTATGGATTGGATGAAAAGCAGCATCGTGTAAAAAGATATATAGCAAAGAATTATCCATTACCTAAAAATGATGGATTATATTGTTATAAAATCTTTGTTCCAAGAAATTTTGGTTCTGGACGTTTAGAGGATAACACATTTAAAGCTATTGTAGCTAAACCTTTGGATATATGTACGGAAACATTTGTGCAAATTTATCCTTTCAATAGCTTTGATGAAGCTAAGCATTGTAATAAATATATCAGCTCTAAGTTTGTTAGAATGTTAATCGGCATAAGAAAGCAGGATCAGGGAGCAGGACGTGAGGTATATCGTTTTGTTCCCCTTCAAGATTTCACGAAAGAATCGGATATAGATTGGAGTAAGAGTATAGCGGAGATAGACGCGCAGCTGTATAAGAAATATAAGTTGAGTGAAGAAGATATTTCCTTCATAGAGAATACAATCAAGCCAATGTAGTAAGCGTGATGAAATCTTTTAATTAATATGTGTACACATTTTTGTCCTTAAACATATTAATATATAAGAAATAAAATGTATCTTTGCATAAGATAGGCTTCGGCTCAGCAATTTTAAAATATAATTTTAATTGCGTTCGCCTTGCTCTGTCTTTGCATAAGATAGGCTTCGGCTCAGCAATTTTAAAATATAATTTTAATTGCGTTCGCCTTGCTCTATCTTTGCATAAGATAAGATATATAAATAAGAAAGATATGAATACATTGACAGTCAGAGAATTTCGTAACAATCTTGCTAACTCGCTTAGTCGCGTGGATGCAGGTGAACGTGTTTTCATACGTCGCAATCAACGTCTTTACACTATCGTATCGGTGGAAGAGAATGAAGTAGACTTAGTTGCAACGCCTGAACTATTAGCAAAAATAGATGCTGCGCGCAAAGAATATCGTGATGGCAAAGTGATTGAAGTTGCGTCACATGATGAGTTGGACGAATATCTCGCATCACTATGACATATAAACTTGATTTTTCGTCGAACGCCACTCGTGTGATTGCAAAGTGGAAAAAATCTAATCCTGCCGTATATAAAAAGCTAAATAAAATTCTACATGAATTAATGGATCACCCACGCACTGGTCTTGGTCATCCCGAACCGCTCGTGGGTGGTGATGGTATTACTTATTCACGTCGCATAACAGCGCAGCACCGCATTATTTACGATATTCTTGATGATGTCGTAGTTGTGCTTGTAACCGCGCTTGAAGGACATTATAATGATAAGTAATTCGTCTTGTGTGCGCAAAAATGAGTTAATTTAGAATTACTCATTTGCCTTGTTTTTCCTCTTAAAGAGAACAAAATTTGAAATTATTACTTATCTTTGCAATAACGTAATGCAAGGCAAACGCAATTAAAACTGCGTTTTAAAATTGCAGAACGTTGCAATAGTCGAACATAAATCGACAGAGATAATAACCCCTTTGCGTATGAAAAATAAACGTTTACTACCAATACTGCTGATGGCGTTTCTATGTATGGGAACGGCGTCTGCTTCTACATTCCCTTTTGAAACGACAGAGCTGATAGATAATGATGATCAGGGCATTACAATAAATGTGGTGTCAGGCTCGGTGTTGCGCATTAATGGCGGAGCAGGCGAGATATTAAAGGTGTATAACCTCGCAGGCATCTGCGTGAAGTCGGTGCGCATTGACGGTCAGGATAAGCGTTACGACCTCAACCTCACGAAAGGATGCTATATTATAAAGGTGGGGAAAGTGGTGAGAAAAATCTCTATACGCTGATATCTTCTTAGTGTACACATCTAATAATATAGAGAGTGGGGCAGTTTCCTGATGAAGAAGACTTGGTGAGAAGCCTGGCGGATAAGAATACAAGGCGACGGGCTTTTGCAGATGTGGTGAAGCAATATGGCGAACAGCTGTATTGGCGGATTCGTCGCATCGTGCTCAACCATGAGGATGCCAACGACATATTGCAGAATGTATTCGTGAAGGCATGGAACAATATCGAGACCTTTGAGGGTAAGTCGAAACTCTCTACATGGCTGTATAGTATAGCCATAAATGAATCACTTGATTTCTTGAGAAAAGAGCGCAACAGGCAGTCTGCCGAAGTAGACGACATGGAGGCGGTGGCGAGCAGACTCCTTGCCGATGACTATTTCGATGGCGACAGAGCCTCGGCAATGCTCCAGGCAGCGATAGCCACGCTCCCGGATGTGCAGCGCATGGTGTTTAATATGCGCTATTACGATGATATGAAATATGCTGATATAAGTGCGGCGCTCGGCACAAGCGAAGGGGCTTTGAAGGCAAGCTATCATCTGGCAGTGAAGAAGATTACGGAATTTTTTCAGCATAACGATTAAACTATCGGTGCTCATTTTCGTCTATATAGATAGACAACAATTAGAAATGATAGAGAATAGCAAAAAGGAAAACAATGGAAAAAGATAGATATACAGACATTTTGTCAGAACGATTTGGACGTGAAACTCCATTCCGTGTTCCCGATGGCTATTTTGATGGTCTCGTGGACAATGTTATGAGCCATATTCCGAATGAAAAGGCGAGTGAGGATTCTTTGCCGAAGCCTCATGCGGCAAGCAGACGTGCCGTTATCAGGCGACTTACGGCTGCCGTGCTGATGGCAGCAAGTGTGCTCGTGGCGGTGTTTGTGATAGGTGGCAATATCGACAGCCATCAGTCTGTGCCTGCGCTGAGCAGCAATCCTTCAGCGCAGTCGTTGTCAATAGATAATAGCAATATCGACGAGGCAATGGAATATTCCATGATGGATAATGAGGATATGTATACTTATTTAGCAGAAAATGAATAATAGAAAAAATATAAATATTATGTCGGCTTTCAAGGCTTTGGTCTTGTCGTTTATATTGTGCGTGTGCGCTGTGTGCGTGAATGCAGAGCCGCCTCGCCAGTTTAATCCGCAGCGCTTTGAAATGAGATTAGAGCAGTATATCACTGTTCAGGCTGCGCTGTCTCCTGCCGAGGCTTCAAAGTTCTTTCCGCTCTATCGCGAGATGCGCCGTAAGCAGTTTGCCTATTTCGACAACCGTGCTTTCCATAATATAAACTCCAACGACGAGGGGGCAGCAGCCGAGGCTATACGCAAACGTGATAACAACGATTTGCAGATGAAGAAGATACAACAGCAATATCATAATAAGTTTTTGAAGATATTGCCGGCTTCAAAGGTGTATAGAATAATAAAGGCGGAAGACGATTTCCACAGACACATGTTTAAACGCGCTGCCCAAAAGAGATAATAAATGAGATACTTTATCTATTTTTCTTACGACGGCACGGCTTATCATGGGTGGCAGGTGCAGCCTAATGCCAACTCTGTGCAGGAAGAATTGCAGAAAGCTTTGTCTACGCTTCTGCGTGAAGATATTTCAATAGTGGGAGCAGGGCGCACAGATACCGGAGTGCACGCGCGACGAATGGCTGCCCATTTTGATATAGAGCGAGAGCTGGATTGCAAGCAGCTTGCTTATAAGCTCAACAGATTATTGCCTAAGGATATCGCTGTATATAATGTGGAGCATGTGGCTGATGATATGCACGCGCGCTTCTCTGCCAAGAGCAGAACTTACCATTATTATATACACACGGCTAAAAATCCGTTTCGCAGAGCTTATTCATGCCAGATAAATTTCCCTCTTGATTTCGACAAGATGAATGAAGCGGCGGAACATCTTCTTACGGTAGAGGATTTCGCAGCGTTCTGCAAGTCGCATACCGATGTGAAGACCACTCTTTGTGATGTTACTACGGCGAAATGGATTCAGCAGTCGCCTACGGAATGGTATTTTGAGATTACCGCAAATCGCTTTTTGCGCAATATGGTGCGCGCGGTAGTCGGCACATTGGTGGATGTGGGCAGAGGTAAGCTGTCTATTGAGGATTTCAAGAATGTGGTGTCGGGACATAATCGCAGCGATGCGGGAGAGAGCATGCCGGCAAATGCCCTGTTCTTGGAAGATGTGGTTTATTGACAACAGAATTTGAATCTTACATATCGGTAAATGCGATGTCATGCAATGTGGCATAGCAATATAACGAATAAAAAGCGGCTGACAGAAAATCAATCTGTCAGCCGCTTTTTGTGATATATACTCCCCACAATGTTGAAAATGGGGGAGTATATGAAAAGGTGATTTCTTATTATTTCTTGAGCTTCTTAAGTTCTTCAAGAGAAACCTTCAAAGCAGCGATCTTCTCTTCAGAGTCGCTCTTCTTCTTGCGTTCCAAAGCTACGACTGCTTCCGGAGCGTGAGCTACGAACTTCTCGTTAGAAAGTTTCTTCTCTACGCCCATAAGGAAACCTTCGAGGTGCTTCAGCTGAGCTTCTGCTTTTTCTATTTCAGCATCTACATCAATAAGGTTGCCTACAGGAACAGCATACTCATCAGTGCCAACCATGAATAATGCAGCGTCTGCGCTCTTGTCGCTTACTACATTGATTGCGCTGAGATTAGCCATCTTGGTCAGCACGGCGTTGTAAGCCTCGTAGTTGTTAGCGCCGATAGCGTTAAGCTCGAGTGCATCCTTAGGAGAAATGTTCTTCTGATTGCGAACAGTGCGCACATTGCTGATAATCTGCTTAACGGCTTCAATGTCGTTGAGCAACTTCTTGTCGCTGTCGTTGAGAGCGTCAATGTTAAGCATCTCACGCATGATAGAGTCGCCGTCCTTGCGCTCGTAAATGTGCTGCCACAATTCCTCGGTGATGAATGGCATGAATGGGTGAAGCATTTTGAGCAATGCGTCGAAGAAACGCAGCGTAGCATCAAACGTAGCCTTGTCGATTGGTTTGCCATATTCCGGCTTAATCATTTCAAGATACCAGCTTGAGAACTCGTCCCAGAACAGGCGGTAAACAGCCATGAGAGCTTCTGAAATACGATAGGTCTTGAAAAGCTCGTTTGTCTTCTCATTTACTTCTTTCAGCTTAGCGTCGAACCACTCAACTGCAATCTTATTAACTTCTGGCTGTGCATTGTCTTCGGTCTGCCAGCCTTGAACAAGACGGAAGGCATTCCATATCTTATTGTTGAAGTTACGGCCCTGCTCGCACAGACTTTCATCGAAAAGAATGTCGTTTCCGGCAGGAGCTGAAAGCATCATACCCATGCGAACACCGTCGGCGCCATATTTCTCGATAAGCATGATAGGGTCTGGAGAGTTGCCAAGGCTCTTGCTCATCTTTCTGCCGAGCTTATCACGCACGATACCGGTGAAGTAGACGTGCTTGAATGGGAACTTACCACGATATTCGTAGCCTGCCATAATCATACGCGCTACCCAGAAGAAGATAATATCCGGACCTGTTACGAGGTCGCATGTAGGATAATAATAATTGATTTCCTCGTTGTCAGGGTTGTTCACACCGTCGAACACAGACATTGGCCACAACCATGATGAGAACCATGTGTCGAGGCAGTCGCTGTCTTGCTCCAAGTCGCTTGCCTTGATGTTGGCGTTCTTCTCCTGAGCGAGCTTAAGTGCTTCCTCAGCGTTTTCTGCCACTACGAAGTCGCGATGTCCGTCGTTGTTGAAGTAGTAAGCAGGAATGCGATGACCCCACCAAAGCTGACGGCTGATACACCAGTCTTTGATGTTTTCAAGCCAGTGGCGATATGTGTTCTTATATTTTGCAGGGTGGAATTCTATCTCGTCGTTCATTACAGGAGGAAGAGCGATGTCGGCAAAATGCTGCATCTTCAGGAACCACTGTGTAGAAAGCTTTGGCTCGATAGGCACATTCGTGCGCTCAGAGAAGCCTACTTTGTTGTTGTAGTCCTCTATCTTCTCCATCAACGCTGCCTTCTCCAAGTCGATGGCAATCTGCTTGCGCACATCCATGCGGTCCATGCCTACATACATGCCTGCTGCCTCAGAGATAGTTCCGTTGTCGTTGAAAATGTCGATAGTTTCCAGTCCGTGCTTCAAGCCGAGGTTGTGGTCGTTGATGTCGTGGGCAGGAGTAACTTTCAAGCAACCTGTACCGAACTCTATGTCTACATAGTCGTCTTCAATTACAGGTATCTCTCTTCCAACGGCAGGAACAACTACATGCTTGCCTTTAAGCCATGTGTTCTTTACGTCGTTAGGGTTGATACACATTGCTGTATCGCCCATGATTGTCTCAGGACGGGTGGTGGCAACGACAGCGTAGTAGCCTTTCTCGTCTTTGTGCATCACGTTGCCCTCGTCTTTACGCTCTACCTGGTCTTGTTCTACTACATAATATTTCAGATAGTAGAGCTTAGAGTGCTCGTCCTTGTAGATTACTTCCTCATCGCTGAGGGCTGTCTGGGCCTTAGGGTCCCAGTTCACCATGCGCACGCCGCGATAGATGTAGCCCTTGCGATAGAGGTCGCAGAATACTTTGATAACGCCTTTGCTTCGGGTCTCGTCCATAGTAAATGCCGTGCGTCCCCAATCGCAGCTGGCACCGAGTTTGCGCAATTGCTTAAGTATTATGCCTCCATGTTCGTTAGTCCAGTCCCATGCGTGACGAAGGAATTCGTCGCGGGTGAGATCGGTTTTCTTTATTCCTTGTTCAGCGAGTTTATTTACCACCTTAGCTTCAGTAGCGATTGAAGCGTGGTCGGTGCCCGGCACCCAGCAGGCATTCTTGCCTTCCATGCGCGCACGACGCACAAGGATATCCTGAATTGTGTTGTTGAGCATGTGTCCCATATGGAGCACACCTGTAACGTTTGGTGGAGGGATTACGACCGTGTAAGGCTCTCTGCCGTCCGGTTTGCTACTGAATAGTTCTTTGTCGAGCCAATATTGATACCATTTCGACTCTACTTCGCTTGGATCATACTTGCTGTTTAGTTCCATTGCTTTTATATGTTATTATTTTCTTACTTTTTATACTCTTATATATTTCAAAATACCAACAAAATCAGTATAAAAATAATATACGCGTAATTTATAGTTAGCTAAAAAACTGTGCAAAATTACTAATTTTAGGTGGAAAATACGTACTTTTGCAGAAATAAATTACCAAATGCATACAAGAGAAGAAAAATTGCAAGCCTTCGGCAGGCTTATCGATGTACAGGATACTTTGCGTGAGAAATGTCCTTGGGACAAAAAGCAGACCAATGAAAGCCTGCGCCCCAACACAATAGAAGAAGTTTATGAGCTTAGCAGCGCTCTCATGAAGAACGACGCTGAAAATATTCGTGAGGAGCTTGGTGATGTGCTTGAACACGTCATTTTTTATGCTATCATGGGCGACGAGAAGGGGCAGTTTGACATTGCCGACGTTTGCAATAAGGAAGCTGACAAACTGATATTCCGCCATCCGCATATCTATGGCGAGCAGACCGGAGTGAAAACCGAGGAGCAGGTGCTCCGCACATGGGAACAGATAAAGCAGAAAGAACGTGCCGACAAACCCGACGAGGGCGTGCTCAGCGGTGTGCCCGACGCTTTGCCGAGCCTGATAAAGGCTTACCGTGTGCAGGATAAGGCTCGCAATGTGGGCTTCGACTGGCAGAAGCGTGAAGACGTTTGGCAGAAAGTGGATGAAGAGCTTGGCGAGCTGAAGGCGGAACTGGCAAAGGAAGATAAAGAGCGAAGCACTGCGGAACTGGGTGATTTCCTTTTCAGCGTAATCAATGCTGCGCGCCTTTATCATCTTAATCCTGACAATGCTTTGGAACAGACTAACGAGAAGTTTATCCGTCGCTTTAATTATATTGAGGAAAAGGCGAAGGAACTCGGCAAAAACATTAAGGATATGACTCTCGGCGAGATGGATGAATTCTGGAATGAGGCCAAGAGCAAGGAAAGAGATTAAAAACTAAATGAAAATATATATATGAAAAAGATATTTTATGTAGTGATATTCGCTGCGTTGGTTCTCGTTGCGTGCAATGAGCAGAAGAGAAATGTGGCTAAGATTCAGCCTGTGGAAGAACAGAATGAAAACGACACCACCATCTATGGCGTATGTGGTGAGAATACTGCCATGCACACCATTGAGCTTATCAACGGCGACGGCGATACATTGCAGTTTATGCTCAACGATGAAGACGCAGAGCCTGCTTCCGAGGTGGAAGGCGGACTGCTCGCCGGCGACAGACTGGCAGTTGTCGCTACAAAGATAGATGGCGAGAATATAGCTACAAAGGTTATCAATCTTACCACCTTGCAGGGAAAGTGGACAAGCGTGGATAAGAACTTTGAAATAATGGAAGACGGTGAGGTGAAATCCAATGTTAAGGCTGAGGCCAACCCTTGGACTTCATGGCGTATTCTCAATGGCCGCTTGTTGCTCAACAAGGATACTTTCGATATAAATGAACTCGGTGCCGACAGCATGTATCTGGAGAACGGCAAGGGTATCTTTGTGTATAAGCGAGTTAAATAAAATCTTCGTTATAAGAAAAAGTGGAACCATTCAAGGTTTACATACTCGGTTGTGGAAGTGCTTTGCCCACGATAAAGCATTTCGCGTCGTCGCAGGTGGTGCAGATGCGTGGCAAGGAGTTTATGATAGACTGCGGCGAAGGCACGCAGATTCAGCTCCGACGCTCGCGCCAGCATTTCAACAAGATTCTTGCGGTATTTATAAGTCATTGTCATGGCGACCATTGCCTTGGTCTCATGGGAATGATTTCTACTTTTGGTATGCTCGGACGCACAGCACCGCTTCATGTGTATGCCCCTGCCGAGTTTGAGGATATTTTCAAGGCCAACTTGGAGTTCTTCTGCTCTAATATGGAGTATGAAGTCGTGTTCCATGCCATTGATACGGCGAAGCGTGAGGTGATTTACAATGATAAGAGCCTTACGGTGGAAACGCTTCCTTTGCAACATCGCGTGCCTTGTTGCGGTTTCTTGTTTAAGGAAAAGGCAACTCTGCCCCACATACGTCGCGACATGATAGATTTCCTCGGCATTCCACTCTCGCAGATTAACAACATTAAGAATGGCGCGTCGTGGACTACGGAGGAAGGCAAGGTGTACACTTCGCAGCAGCTTACTGAACCTGCCGACGCTCCACGCTCTTATGCTTATTGCAGCGATACGAAGTTTGTGCCCGACCTTGCCAAGGAGATAGAGAATGTGTCTTTGCTCTATCATGAAAGCACTTATGCTTCTGATTACGAGGATAGAGCCAAACTCTATTATCACAGCACGGCAGAGCAGGCGGCTACAATAGCGAAACGTGCCAATGCAGGGCAACTTATATTGGGACATTTCAGCGCACGATATAATAATGAGGAACTGCTTCTTGATGAAGCTAAGAAGATATTCCCAAACTCTATACTGGCAAGAGAAAATCTTGTGGTAGACATAAAATAATTTGTCTGCATGAAAAAATATTTTTTCGTGCACGACTTTCTAAGAATTCGTACATAGATTATATATGGAAGAAAATAAGATACCTTTGCTCGGCATGACTCTCGGTGAGCTTAAAGATGTGGCTAAGAGCCTTGGAATGCCGGCGTTTACAGGTGGACAGATGGCTAAATGGCTTTACGAACGCCATGTTGCCTCTATAGACGAGATGACAAATCTCTCAAAGGCAAACCGTGAAAGGCTTGCCGAACAATACACGATAGGATGCAAAGCTCCCATCGATGCTCAGAAGAGTAAGGACGGAACGATAAAATACCTTTTCCCTACGGCTTCGGGCAAGTTTGTGGAGACGGTATATATCCCTGAAGAGGATCGCGCCACTCTGTGCGTGTCTTCCCAGGTGGGATGCAAGATGAACTGCCTATTCTGCCAAACTGGTAAGCAGGGCTTCGAGGGAAGTCTTTCGGCTACGGATATCCTTAATCAGATTTACGCGTTGCCGGAGCGCGACAAGCTCACTAATATAGTGTTTATGGGGCAGGGCGAGCCTATGGATAATCTTGATAATGTGCTTCGCGCCACTGAAATCCTTACCGCGCCTTATGGTTATGCGTGGAGTCCGAAGCGCATTACGGTGAGCAGCGTGGGCGTGAAGAATAAGCTTAAGAGATTTCTTGAGGAAAGTCAGTGTCATGTGGCAATCAGCTTGCACGACGCTGTGCCAGAGGAACGTTCAGAGCTTATGCCGGCGGAGCGTGGCATGTCGATAGAAGATGTAGTTGAGCTTCTGCGTAATTACGACTTCTCACATCAGCGTCGCCTGTCGTTTGAGTATATCGTGTTTAAAGGACTCAACGACGACAAGGCTCATGCACAGCGTATTATAAGCTTGCTCAAAGGCCTTGATTGCAGAATCAACTTGATACGTTTCCACACCATTCCGAATGTACCTCTCCACGGAGTGGACGATGCTAAGATGGAGCAGTTCCGCAATTATCTCACTCAGCACGGCATATTCACAACCATTCGCGCAAGTCGCGGACAGGATATCTTCGCAGCTTGTGGATTGCTTTCTACGGCTAAGAAGGAGAACAAACGATAATAACGTAACGATGAGATACCTGTTGCCTCTCATATTGATAATCACAATGCTTTCATGCAATGGCAATGACAGCTTGATGCCTGCTTCAGGCGGCAGACATTATGATGTGATTGTGAGTGGCAGGGACAGCGATGCGCTCAGCGTAATCGACTCTGTATTGCAGCAGCCGATGAAAGCGTTGCCACAAAGCGAGCCGATGTTTAATCTCGTTGCTAATGTAGATACCCTTAATGCCACTACAAGGCTGGCGAGAGCTATCGTGGAGGTGAATATAGACGCAAGGCATGAGGGAGCGACCAGGATAAAGTTTACTCGCAACCTATATGCTGAGCCGCAGATTGTGGTGAGAATATACGCAAAGACTGTTGAGGCTATGCGCAAGGATATGCTCGTTCAGGGCAAGTATCTTTCCGATCTGCTTTCGGCATGGGAGATGGAGACATGGCTTGCTCAGCTGAAGCGCAAACACGACGTGAAAGCTTCGCGCATGGCGAATAAGATGTTCGGTGCTGACCTGTGGCTATCAATAGACATGATGTATAGCCGAAAGGCAAAGGATTTCCTTTGGTTTTCCAACAACTCCGCCACGGTGATGAAGAATGTATGCGTATATCGTGTGTCTTGCCTTGATAATCTCGTGGCTAAGCGCGACAGCGTATGGGGACGCAACATCAAAGGCGAAACCGATGATATGCGTATGATGACGGTTGCCGGCACGATGATAACCGATAGCACTTGCTTTGCTCTTAAAAGCAAGGCTCATTACAATAAGACTGTGCGTGGTTTGTGGGAAATGCAGGGCGACGCTATGGGCGGACCTTTCATTAGCCGCATGATAAAGGACGGGAACAAAGGCTATCTCATTGTCGATGCATTCCTTTTCGCCCCGAATAAAGATAAGCGCAATGCCATGCGTGAATGTGAGGCGATGGCATACAGCCTGAAAATGAATAAGAAAACAAACTAAAACAACAATTAATTCGATATATATAGAAATGGAAAATAAAAATATTCGTGTGGCTATCACACACGGCGACACTAACGGCATAGGATACGAGCTGATATTCAAAACCTTTGCCGAGCCAGATATGCTTGAACTGTGTACTCCTATTATATACGGTTCGCCTAAGATTGCCGCATATCATGCGAAGGCTATGGACATGAACGCCAATTTCACTATAATTAACAACGCCAAGGACGCGCAGAATGGTAAAGTGAATATCATTCCATGCTTCGATGAAGACGTGAGAGTAGACTTGGGAATGCCTACCGAAGCTTCCGGTCAGGCAGCCATAAAGGCTCTCGATAAGGCCATGAGCGATTATCGCGCGGGTGCTTTCGATGTGCTTGTCTCTGCGCCGCTCGATAAGCAGAATCTTAAAGTGGAAGGCATTCCGTTTAAAGGTGTCTACAAATATGTTGATACATGCCTTGGCGAGGGAGAAGGCGTGATGAATCTGTATGTGAATGAGCGTATGCGCGTGGCTCTGTTTACCGACGAGCTTGCGTTGAAGAATGTTGCCGACGAGGTGAAGACCGAGAATATAGTAAAAAGAACCATTTTGCTGTATAAAACCCTTCGTCGCGATTTCCGCATCACCAATCCACGCATAGCAATCCTCGCCCTCAATCCTAACGCTGACGGACAGGAGGAGAAAGAGGCTATCATCCCAGCTGTAAACATGATGGCTGAAAGCGGATTGCAAGCTTTCGGTCCTTACGCAGCGGAAGATTTCTTCGCAACTGATAAATATGAGGCTTTCGACGCTGTGCTTGCCATGTATCATGACCAAGGCGTGCTGCCTTTCAAGTCGTTGCAGATAGAGAGCGGAGTTACTCTTGTGGCTGGTCTGCCTGTTGTATGCACCGCGCCGGAGAATGAGCCTTCATTCGACATCGCCGGCAAGGGTGTAGCCAATGAGATTTCTATGCGTCATGCTATTTATACGGCTATCGACGTGTATCGCAACAGAATAGAATATGATAAGCCTTACGCCAACCCTCTTCCAAAGCTTTATAAGGACAAGAAAGATGATGGCGAGAAGGCTCGTTATGCCCGTCCTACGTCTTCTGACAAGAAGGAAAACAAGGAACATAAAGAGCATAGGGAAGAACATCACGAGCATAATAGCCACGGCGAGGAGCAGCAGGCTTAATATTACAAATGAGCAAGAAATACCAAAACGCTTTCTTCATCTTCGGGCTGGTGGTGCTTATCGTCATGATAAGTCAGCTCGACTTTTCTGAAGTGTGGCGAGGACTATGCAGCGCAGGCTACTGGTTCTTTGCCGTCGTCGTGCTTTGGGCATTTCTCTATATCTTCAACACCGCAGCGTGGTATCTCATCATAAAGGCAGGCAGAACAGATGATGACAGACGCACTGTTTCCTTCTGGTGGCTTTATAAAATCACGGTTTCGGGCTTCGCCCTCAATTATGCCACTCCCGGCGGACTTATGGGAGGCGAGCCTTACCGCATAATGGAACTCGCGCCACGTATTGGCACGGAGAGAGCTTCCTCATCGGTAATTCTTTATGTGATGACCCACATATTCAGCCACTTCTGCTTTTGGCTGTTGTCCATCGCGCTATATGTAGCCATTCAGCCATTGTCGTTGTTTATGGCGATAATGCTTGGCGCTACGGCAGCCTTTTGCGGTTTGGGCGTGTGGTTTTTCATCTCAGGCTATCGCAAAGGCTTGGCGGTGAGAATGCTCAATGTCTTTAGCCACATACCATATATTAAGAGATGGGCTGCGCCTTTCATCTCTAAACATAGGGAGGAACTCGACACTATTGACAGGCAGATTTCGGCGTTAAACCGTCAGAACCGAAAGACATTCCTCTCCGTAGTGAGCCTTGAGGTGATGTGCAGAGTGTGTTCCGCATTGGAAGTGTTCTTCATCTTGCTTGTGCTTATGCCGAGCGTGAACTATCTGCAATGTATTCTTGTGATAGCGTTCACCTCATTATTCGCTAATATTCTCTTTTTTATGCCTTTGCAGCTTGGCGGCAGAGAGGGAGGCTTCCTCATGTCGGTTTCGGGCTTGGGCATGACGGCAGGTGCAGGCATCTTCGTAGCTCTGATAGTGCGTATTCGCGAGCTGATATGGACAGGCATTGGTCTGTTGCTTATAAAGATTAATAATAAAACGAAAAGAAACAAATAACAAAATGGTGGAAGTAAAGATTAAGGAAGCCTGCGTGATAAGCGCGGCTCATGAAGGCATGGATGAATTTATGAAATGCTTCACCGATGCCATTTATAATGCTATAGGCGGTGAGCTTAACGCTGACAATATGGCGCAGCTTTCCACTGCCCAGATATCACTCCTCGCTTACCAGATATTGCGTGACGAGGTGATGGACGGTGGATTTGTTCAGCTTATCCATAATGGCTATGGTGGCTTCATCTTCCTGAATCCGCTAAGCAAGGTGTTCAGAGAGTGGGGGCTTGCTGATTTGCATAAGGTGCTCAATAAGTGCCACCGTCTTTATTCCAAATACCATGAGGAAATAGAGCGCGACTGCTCTGATGAAGAGTTTATGGCAATGTTTGAGAAGTATGAGGAGTTTGATGCTTTCGACGATTGCTTTGTAGAAAACGAAGAAGACTGGACAAGTGCCGTTGCCCATTACATCGATGAGCACATTTCCGACTTCGCGATAATTGAAAAATAAATTTATTATGAACAAAGACGAACAGGAACTCCGTAAAAAGAGTCCCATACAGATAAAAAACAAGAAGGCTTCGTTTGAGTATTTCTTCGTAGATACTTTTACCGCCGGAATAGTGCTCACGGGCACAGAGATAAAATCTATCCGACTGGGTAAAGCCTCGCTTGTAGATACCTTCTGCTACATCAATAACGGCGAGATATGGGTTAAGGGAATGAACGTTTCACCTTATTTCTATGGTTCATTCTCCAATCATGAGGCTAAGCGCGACCGCAAGCTGCTGTTACGCAAGCGCGAGATACAGAAGCTGCTTGAGGAAACCAAGAATCCAGGCTTCACCATTGTGCCTACGCTCGTCTTCATCGACGATCATGGACGCGCGAAGATGGATATAGCGCTTGCTCGCGGTAAGAAAGAGTATGACAAGCGACAGACATTGAAAGAAAAGGAAGACCGTCGAGAAATGGATCGAGCAATGAAAAGATATTAATTAAGTAATATTATTATGAGATTTAAGAAAAGAAGATGGCATTGCTTGTCGGGTCAGGAACCTACCGAGCTTGACAAGAAGGTCATGTATTGGGAAAACAAAGGCAAGGAAGTGCCTACCCGTGATTTGATTAAAACTCCGGAACAGATAGAAGGCATACGCGAAGCAGGCAAGATTAATACAGGCGTGCTCGACGCGGTAGCCGAGAAAATACATGCAGGCATGAACACCCTGGAAATCGACAAGATATGCTACGACTTCTGTACGTCGCATGGCGCAACGCCTGCTTGTCTTAACTATGAGGGCTTCCCCAAGAGCGTCTGCACAAGCATTAACGAGGTAGTATGCCATGGTATTCCTAAAGAAGAGGATGTGCTCAAGGAGGGCGACATCGTGAATGTGGACTTCACCACTATCTATAAAGGCTATTACGCCGACGCATCTCGTATGTTTATCATCGGGCAGACCACTCCTGAGAAGGAGCAGCTCGTTCGTGTGGCTAAGGAATGCATGGAAATCGGCGCGGAGGCAGCTAAGCCATTCGGATTTGTAGGAGACATCGGCCATGCAATAGAGAAGCACGCCAAGAAATATCACTATGGCGTAGTGCGCGACTTGTGCGGACATGGCGTGGGAGTGGAATTCCATGAGGAACCTGATGTGCTTCACTATGGCCACAAGGGCACTGGCATGCTGCTCGTTCCCGGAATGGTGTTCACCATAGAGCCTATGATCAATCAGGGCACATGGAAAGTGTTCCTTGATGCTGACGACGAGTATGGATGGGAGGTTATCACTGGCGATGAGCTTCCTTCTGCACAGTGGGAGCACACTTATCTTATGACGGAAAACGGTCTTGAAACCCTAACATATTAATGGCTATGGCAGACGTATATATTCTGAGTATCGAAAGCAGCTGCGATGATACATCGGCTGCCGTTCTCCGCAATGGTGTCTTGCTTAGCAACGTAACAGCTTCTCAGGATGTTCACCGCGCATACGGTGGCGTAGTGCCTGAGTTGGCGTCGCGTGCACATCAGCAGAATGTCGTTCCGGTGGTGGATCAGGCTATCAAACGCGCCGGAATCACCAAGGAGCAGCTCACTGCAATCGCTTTCACACGTGGACCAGGACTTATGGGTTCGCTGCTTGTGGGTGTAAGCTTCGCAAAGGGCTTGGCGCTTTCATTAGGAATACCTCTCATCGATGTAAACCACTTGCAGGGTCACATAATGGCGCATTTCATAAAGGAAAGCGACGACGACAACACCGCGCCACCATTCCCATTCCTGTGTCTGCTCGTCAGCGGAGGAAACTCACAGATAGTGAAGGCCAACGCTTACAACGACATGGAGATTTTGGGACAGACTATCGACGACGCTGCCGGCGAAGCCATCGATAAATGCTCAAAGGTGATGGGTCTTGGCTATCCTGGCGGCCCTATCATCGATAAGCTCGCCCGACAGGGCAATCCTAAGGCTTATAAGTTTGCCGAGCCTCACATCCCCGGGCTTGACTACAGCTTCTCAGGCTTGAAAACATCGTTCCTTTACTCTCTGCGCAAGTGGGTGGCTGATGATCCCGACTTCGTAGAACATCACAAGGAAGACATAGCAGCAAGTTTGGAGTTCACCATCGTAGACATTCTCATGAAGAAGCTCCGTCTTGCCGTAAAGCAGACTGGCATAAAGCATGTGGCAGTGGCTGGCGGTGTGTCGGCCAATAATGGTCTGCGCAATGCCTTCCATGAACACGCGAAGAAGTATGGCTGGACTATCTATATACCAAAGTTCAGCTACACCACCGACAACGCTGCGATGATTGGAGCGGCAGGCTACTTCAAATACAAGGACAAGGATTTCTGCGAAATCGACGCTCCGGCATTCACTAAAATCTAATAAACAAAGAAAATAGAAAATGGGTTTAGAAACTAAAGTACTGAGTAGAGAGATACAGCAGATTCTCTACGACAACGGCATGACTCTTGGCACAGCAGAGAGCTGCACAGGCGGACGCATTGCTGAGGCTATCATAGCAGTGCCTGGCGCATCGAACTATTTTAAGGGCGCAATCGTGTCGTATGCCACTGAGATAAAGGAAAAGCTTCTCCATGTAGACCATGAGCTTATTGAAGAGAAGGGAGTGGTTTCGGAGGAAGTGGCTAAGGCTATGGTCGCAGGCGCTTGCGATGCCCTCGATGTAGATTTCGCCATATCTTCTACCGGTGTGGCTGGTCCGAGCGGAGGCACGGCAGCAACTCCTGTCGGCACTATATGGCTCGCTTATGGCTGCAAGGACGATATCCGCACATTGAAACTCTCTGAGGACAATGGTCGCGACATCAACCTTACTAACGCAACCAACACTGCTATCCGCCTGTTCCTTGCCTATGTGAAGGAAAAGGCAGCGGAGAAGGAGTAAGCCTGCTGATTGCTGAAAGATAATAAGATAATAGGTGCGTCATTACACGTTACGATGTGTAGGGCGCACCTATTTTTTTGTGTTATAGCATTTCCCCCAATACAGTAAACACTATAACATCTGTTTTATAACATTTCCCAAACGTTATTTTCCTAAATATATCTGCTCATACTGCTTTGCCACCTTGATGTAGTCGTGATGACGCTTCACATATTCAATGCTTTGAGCCTTCAACATCGGCAGGCGGTCTTTGTGGAGAATGATTTCCTCCAGAGCATGATACACGCTGTCGTAGCTTGGCTCAACATTTATGATGGGTTGCAGCTCATGCTCACCGATTATCTCATAATTCTCAGGTTCACCACCGCCAACGCACACAATGCCTTTGCTCATGGCAAGCAGAGCGTTCATCGCGGGAGTGTAGCTATATAGCTGGTCGAGGATAATGTCGCTGCCATTCATCATTTCCTGATACTTTGCGAATGGCACATTGCGTGCCACGATAAGCTCCACGTCGTCGGGATAGGCATGCTCAATATCCTTGGCGGCTTTGAGCATGATGTCGGTGCCCTTGTATTGCATGCGCCTCATGTCGAGCCCGATGAATATCCTCACTTTCTTTGGCACGGCAAACGATGATGGCAAATTCTCCTGTAACTTTATGGGAAACGGAATGAAATGAGTCTTCTTGGGCAGCGAAATGTCGTAGCATGCCCAGTATTCATAAAGCCCTGCTATTATGCCATCGCAGTCTTCGGCTATCATCTTGCTCAGCTTCTCCTTGTCGGTGCCGAGCCATTCTCTACGCTGAGTTACCGCGCACTTGTCATCGCGCAGCTTTGAGCCAATGTTGAAGTCGCTGTAGCGCAGCGGAAGAAACTTAATGTTGTTGTTCACCCAATACCAGTCGTCGCCTAATGCCTGCATGAACACCTTTCGGTTGTGTCTACGTAGGTATTTATATATATAAGGTATGCGCGAGGCCTTCAAATCCACGAACAATGGGTTGTGAATCTGCACCACATCAAAGTTTCTAAACCGAGGGAGCAGCGTGGCCAGCTTAGCAGCATAACGTGTGCCGCCCAGTAGCTTGTAATCCCTCACAAGACTGATGTCGCGCTTCATGTCACGCCATCGCAGTCCGTCGCTCACCACGAGCGTCTTATGTCCTAATGCTTTAAGTCCTTCGGCTAAAGTGTTGTTTACGTTGCTTGCGTCGCCTATGAATAGTATTTTCATTTATATGTTTTCAGTAAATCATCTTTATTTTATCACGGTCAGCAAAAGCATTCTGCCTAATCTGCTGTCGATGGCACGGCGGAAGAGCGAATACTTTCGCGTGTAGTTCCTGTCGGGCAGCGGATAAAGACCATGCTTGCGCAGCAACTCTATGTTTTCGAGCAGTTGCTTGCGGCTGTGAGTAAGTTTTATGGTGTTGTAAAGGAAATCCATCGAGAGTTGCGCTATGCGACGGTTCATAGCCAGTCGGTCAAGCTCAGGCAGCGTGGCTGAAAGCTCCTGCAAGTGGAGCAGTATGCGAAGTGTGTCGCTGAGGCGGCGCTGGCGGTGCTCCTGAGAGTTGTTTGTCATGATAGAACCCTCTCTCTTTCGGTAGTAGTAAGCGTCGGCATCGGTGGTGAAAAGTCGTTCCGCGCGCAATATAAGCTGCGGTGTAAACTCCTCGTCCTCATGCAGAAGTCCCGGGGCGAAACGTAGGTCGGAAAGTATCGTCTTTTTAAATAGATAGCTGCATGCCGACGCCTTGATGTTGTTGTCGCGCATGAACTTTGCTCCCGTCATAGGGCCTTCAAATGTCATAGGCGTTGCCACATTCTTATGGTTGGTGGCGTTGAACGACACCAAATCAGGCTCGTGATAGCGTGCTATGTCAAGACAATGCTCATAGGGCGCTGTGAGAACCATGTCGTCGCCGTCGATAAACTGAACGTATTTGCCCGAAGCTACCTTCAGCCCCATATTCCTCGCTGCCGAAAGCCCCTGATTGCGCTGTCGAAGATAGATTATCTCGTCGCGCTCATGGTGCATCTCGTTTATCTGTGAAACGTCGGTGCCGTCGTCGATGAGGATTATCTCCCTGTCGCGCGCGTTGAGCGACAGCTTCGTAATGCTCTCAATACACTCCTGAAGCATACTGAGAGGAAGATTATATGTGGTGATGATAAAGCTTACTAATGGCTGCGACGGTAGAATATGTGCAGCAGTTTGTTTGTCTTGCATAATAATCTGAGTCCTAAGATGTGAAGCAGTTTCAGTTTCAGCGTCGAGCTGTAAGGCTTTATGGGCAGAGTAGGGCGGTCGCCCGTCTGTTCACACACGTCGAGCTGAATGTTGAGCACATGCTTATAGTATTCCTCATCGCAGATGCCTTTATTTATCATTTGCAAATGAGTGGCAAGCAAATGCCTTAGCTGCTCTCCACGGGCGTTTTCCGTAAGCCCATGCTCATTATAGCAGTAATAATACATGCCCTCGCTCGTTGTCGCCACTATGTTGCATCTTTCTAACAGCTGTGGATACACCTGAGCGTCTTCGAATATCTGCCCTTCGGGGTAGGTGATGTCTTCAAAGAGGGCGCGTTTGTAAATCTTGTTGTAGGCAAACGTGTGCTCATAGGCTCTGCTTTCCAGCCAATACTGCGCCATGTCGTAATATTCCTTGTCGCTAAATCGCATCATCCGCTGTTTGGGCGAGCCATATTTAGTCCACACGGGATATTCCAATATGTCGTAGTCGTGCCTTACGGCAAGAATGTTCATTACTTTCTTAAGAGTGCCCCTTGCTATCACGTCGTCGGCATCCACAAACGTGAGGTATTCTCCTCGCGCCTTTTTCAGCCCCGCGTTGCGCGCGGCGCTCACTCCTCCGTTTTTCTGTAGTTTTACGATTTGTATGCGATGGTCTTTAGCTACATAATCATCACATATCTCTTTACTGCCGTCGGTGCTCGCGTCGTCTACCAAAATAAGCTGATAGTCGCGGAAGCTCTGCCTCAGCAGGCTTTCGATGCATCTCGCTATCGTCGGCTTAGCGTTATAAACGGGTATGATGATTGATAGTTTCATGGTAACAAAGATAACATATTTCGTGTCGGTATCAAAATTTTTCCTAAGAAAATGTTTGTTATTAATTAAAATCAAATGGTATTTTTATGGGCGTAATGCTCAATTTATCTTTTTTTATAGTACTTTTGCAGCAACTTAACCCTCATTTGATAAATACACAGAACAACATAATATAATAAGAAACATTAAAGACATGAAAGCTTTCGTATTTCCGGGACAGGGTTCCCAATTCGTAGGTATGGGTAAAGACCTATACGACAATAATACATTGGCAAAAGAATTATTTGACAAGGCAGATCAGATATTAGGCTACAAGATTACTGACATCATGTTTGCCGGTACCGACGAGCAGTTGAAGGAAACTAAGGTTACTCAGCCTGCTGTATTCCTGCATAGCGTAATCTCTGCATTGTGCCAGGGCGAAGAGTTTAAGCCAGACATGGTGGCAGGACACTCTTTGGGCGAGTTTTCAGCCTTGGTAGCAAGTGGCGCGCTCAGTTTCGAGGACGGATTGAAGCTGGTTTACGCTCGTGCGATGGCTATGCAGAAGTGTTGCGAGAAGGTGGAAGGCACAATGGCTGCCATCATCGGCTTGCCTGACGAGAAGATAGAAGAAATCTGCGCAGAGGTGAGCACCGACAGCGACATCGTAATCCCTGCCAACTACAACTGCCCAGGTCAGCTCGTAATCTCTGGCACAAAGGCTGCCATTGGCGCTGCCTGCGAGAAGATGAAGGAGGCAGGAGCAAAGCGTGCACTTCCTCTCCCAGTAAGCGGAGCGTTCCACTCACCACTTATGCAGCCAGCTAAGGACGAACTTCAGGCTGCTATAGAGAAGACACAGTTTAACGCACCTAAGTGCCCTATCTACCAGAACGTAGACGGAAAGGCTCACACCGACGCAGAGGAAATCAAGACAAACCTCATAGCTCAACTTACAAGCTCAGTGCGCTGGACAGCATCTGTGAAGAACATGATTGCCGACGGTGCCGACGAATTCGTAGAATGCGGACCTGGAAAGGCTCTCCGCGGAATGATTGGACGCATCGACAAGAACGTCAATGCACACGGACTTGATTAATCCATTCTTTTAAGTGAACAGGAAGATAATTATCTATCAAATCTTCACACGCTTATTCGGCAATCGCAACCTGGGGCGCAAGCCTCATGGCACGATTGCCGAAAACGGTGTGGGGAAGATGAACGACCTCGACGACGCCACTCTGCGTCGCATTCGCTATTTAGGCGTTACCCATGTGTGGTTTACAGGAGTGATACGCCATGCCACCACTACCGATTATTCCGCGTATGGCATTCCCACGCAGCACCCTGCAGTGGTGAAGGGAAAGGCAGGCTCTCCTTACGCTATAACCGACTATTATGATATTGACCCCGACATCGCTGTCGATGTGAATGAACGCATGCACGAGTTTGAATCGCTCATCATGCGCACCCACAATGTGGGGCTTCGTGCCATCATCGACTTTGTGCCCAACCACGTGGCGCGCGAATACCATTCTATATGCAAACCTAACGGAGTGAAAGACCTTGGCGAGGGCGACGACACCTCAAAGGCTTTCGACATCAACAACAACTTTTATTATTGTCCCGGCGAGCAGTTTACGCCTACTATTGACCTGGAGCAGGGCAGTGGCACTTCCTATGTGGAATATCCTGCCAAGGCTACGGGCAACGACCGCTTCGACGCTCACCCCGGCGTAAACGACTGGTATGAGACAATAAAACTCAACTACGGAATAGACTATCGCAACCCCTCAGGCAGAAGTTACCACTTCAGTCCTGTGCCCGACACATGGCACAAGATGACCGACATACTGCTTTTCTGGGCATCGAAGGGCGTAGACGGCTTCCGCTGCGACATGGCGGAGATGGTGCCTACGGCTTTCTGGGCTTACGCCATAAAAATCGTAAGGGAACGCTATCCCGACATCATCTTTATAGGCGAGGTGTACGATCAATGGCAGTATGGCAGCTTCATTGCCTCAGGGTTTGACTATTTATATGATAAGGTGGGAATGTACGACTGCGTGCGCGACGTAATCAACGGCAATCGCGCTGCATCGGCTATCACCCGTCAGTGGCAAGCCACCGACCGCATCAACGACCACATGCTCTATTTCCTTGAGAATCACGACGAGCAACGAGTGGCTTCCCCCTTCTTCTGCGGCGACGCAAGGAAAGCTTTGCCTGCGCTTGTGGCGATGGTGCTCATGATGCCAAACCCATTCATGCTCTATGCCGGGCAGGAATATGGCGAAAGGGGAATGGACGAGGAAGGCTTCAGCGGTCGCGATGGTCGCACCACTATCTTCGACTATTGGTGCGTGGATTCACTCTATCGCGGCTACTTCCGCCGAGAGCAACTTACGATAGAAGAAAAGCGTCTGGCACTTATGTATCAGCGAGTGCTGCGCATAGCCAACCGCGAGAAGGCTTTCTCAAGAGGAGAGTTCTTCGACCTTATGTATGTGAACCCTTCTTCGCGCTATTTCAACGCCCACAGCCAGTATGCCTTCCTTCGCAAATGCGATGATGAAGTGATGTTTGTGGTTTGTAATTTCTCCGCCGACAAGGCTTCACTGCGCGTAAACGTTCCGCCTCATGCCTTTAACCATTGGCACATGGAGGCAAAGCGCGAGGTGAGCGCAATAGACTTGCTTTCAGGTCAGGAAATTCAGCAGCCGTTCTCTCCACAGGAGCAATTCTTCATGGATGTGCCTGCCTATGGAGCGAGGGTATATAAATTCAGTATAAAGATGAACAAGACAGGCTACGTGCTCAACGAGCACAACAAGGACGAGTTTCCTCCTGCCCACACCACGGAGCATTTGCTCAACCAGCTGATGGGTCGTCTGTTTGGTTGTGAGCGTTCGCGCAACGCGCATATCGAGCGTAAGAAAAGTAAGATAACTTACATACTCGATCATAAGCCCGACCGACGTGAGGAACGAATGATTGAACAGCAGATGAACGACCTCATCAATCAGGATTTACCCGTAACTTACGAGATGGTAGATCGTGAGAATCTTCCTGACGAAATTGATGCCTCTCGACTGCCTGATGACGCAGGCGAAACGATACGATTGGTGCGCATCGGCGACTTCGATGTTTGCCCCTGCGTGGGCAAGCACGTGAGGAGTACTTCTCAGATAGGACGCTTTGTGCTTCTTGGCACTAATTGGGACGAGATGACTCATGCTTTTCGTATCAGATTTAAGGTTGTAAGTTAAATAACGTAAAATTCGGGACAAAAACTTCACATTTCAGCGGGAATCTTTTGTAGGTTCCCGCAAAATGTTTACCTTTGCACCCGTCAAAATAAAGATTGTTTAGGTTAGTAGTAATAGATTTAGGTTTTTAGTTATTAGTTTTTTAAGGTAAAAGATGTGTTTAATGGAAGATTCCTGAGCCCGTGAGGAGGATGGAATTGTGAATGAAAATTCTAAATTAAACATACCACAAATCGCCGATGCTCGTGGAGAGTACCGGCGATTTTGCGTTAAGAGGGGTTTCTCCCCGAAGTTGGCCTTGCGATATATCAGATGAGAAACTTTTCCGTAAGAATATTTCCTTATTTTATTCGCGATGAAAATCGCTACCGATTGGTGCTCTCACCGATGACACAGATTTCACAGAAATTTACGCTTGTATTTCTCACAGATGACACAGATTTCACAGAAATTTACGCTTGTATTTCTCACAGATGACACAGATGGCACAGAAATTTACGCTTGTATCTCTCACAGATTACACAGATTTCACAGAAATTTACGCTTGTATTTCTCACCGATGACACAGATTTCACAGAAATTTACGCTTGTATTTCTCACAGATGACACAGATTTCACAGAAATTTACGCTTGTATTTCTCACCGATGACACAGATGGCACAGAAATTTACGCTTGTATCTCTCACAGATTACACAGATATCACAGAAATTTATATGCGAAGTTTTTATGCAGAAATGGATTCCACAGATGTTTACCGCTATGCAAAACGTTCAAATGAATTGTTTGGGGGTAACTACCAAGGGGAATTTATCTTAAATCTTTTATTTGATGAAAACTACCGCTATGCAATTCCTTCAAATAATATATAAGAAGAAAGTTACATGGGTGCAAAGCCTTCAAAGGTTTTATTTGATGTAAACTACCACTATGCAAAGCTTTCAAATATATTATTTGGCGAAAACTACCAATGGGAATTTATCTCAATGCTGCCGTTTGAAGATATTTCCCTTCGTATCTGTGAAATAATTGTTATCAGTTGAAGCCGTTTCCCCTAAAATCTGTGTTCTCTGTGAAATCTGTGAGCGAATGTTCCCCTAAAATCTGTGTTCTCTGTGAAATCCGTGAGCGTTTCTTCATAGTGCATCTGTGTTCTCCGTGAAATCTGTGAGCGTTTCTTCATAGTGCATCTGTGTCATCTGTGAAATCTGTGAGCGAATGTTCCCTTAAAATCTGTGCTCTCTGTGAAATCTGTGAGCGTTTCTTCATAGTGCATCTGTGTCATCTGTGAAATCCGTGAGCGTTTCTTCATAGTGCATCTGTGCCATCTGTGAAATCCGTGAGCGAATGTTCCCTTAAAATCTGTGCTCTCTGTGAAATCTGTGAGCGTTTCTTCATAGTGCATCTGTGTCATCTGTGAAATCTGTGAGCGAATGTTCCCTTAAAATCTGTGCCATCTGTGAAATCCGTGAGAGCCATTTCATGGTGTAGTTGTGTTCTCTGTGAAATCTGTGAGAGAAATACAGATACAAAAATCCCCCGAACGACTACGCCCGGGGGGTATTGACAATGTAGCTTGAGACATCTATTCTCTTAGCTGCTTTTCTCCATGCAGAGCGAGCCGCTGCCCGATACATAGAGAGTTTTCTAAATCAATAATTATGAATACTAAAATAATTTTGTTGTTACAATAGTTCGGGGAGCTGATAGAGCTTAATGCCGTTGCTGCCCTTAATGAGTATGTAGAAATCCTTTGGAGATTCCTCCTTTATGGCTTGCTTCACCTCTTCCACGTCGTGGAACTTGCGGAAATCGCAACGAGTCTTCATAAACTCTTCGCCCACAAGCCACACCTTGTCGATGCCTGCCGTAGAAAGGAAGTCTGTAATCTTTTGGTGCTCCTCGTCGCTCACCGCGCCAAGCTCTCGCATGTCGCCCAGTATCGCCATCTTATGGCTTACTGCCATGTCGCGGAAATTCTGCAATGCCGCCATCATGCTTGTAGGGTTGGCATTGTAAGCATCAACAATGAGTTTGTTGTTGGCAGTGACGTCGAGCTGTGAGCGATTGTTGCTCGGCACGTAGGCTGCCAAAGCCTCGCTAATCTGCTCCTCGCTCACTCCGAAGCGCAGACCTATTGCCGCCGCAGCAAGCATGTTGTAAATATTGTAAGCACCAATAAGGTGAGTCATCACTTCGTGCCACTTGCCGCCCTCATGGCGCCAGCTGAAATGCAGGAAAGGAGCGCAGTCTATCACCTTGCCGCCCGCATAGAGCGAAGCGTCGTCGGCTGTGCCATAAAGTATGTGTGGCAGTCCGTCGGCTATGCCGCGCAGATGTTCGTTTTCGTTGTGTAGGAAGATGAAAGCTCCTGGCTTTCCGCTATGGCGAAGATAGTCGTAAAGCTCTCCTTTGGTCTTCACCACGCCCTCAAATGAGCCGAAGCCCTGAAGATGCGCTCTGCCCACGTTGGTGATAATGCCGCAGTCTGGCTCTACCACGTCTACAAGCGACTTGATGTCGCCGGGGTGGCTCGCGCCCATCTCTACCACAGCAATCTCATGCTCAGGGCGCAGGCGCAACAGCGTCTTAGGCACGCCAATCTCGTTGTTGAAGTTGCCCTCGGTGTAGAGCACGTTGTATTTCTTCTCAAGCACCGTCGCTACAAGCTCTTTCGTAGTGGTCTTGCCGTTGGTGCCAGTTATGCCGATTATCTTCGTGCCGAGCGCGCGGCGGTGATAATTGGCGAGAAGCTTCAGCGTGGCAAGCACATCGCTCACCAAGATATATCTGTCGTCGCCTTCGGCGGCATATTCCTTCTCATCAATTACGGCAACGGCGCAGCCTTTGTCAAGAGCTGCCGAGGCGAACTTGTTGCCGTCGAAACTCTCACCCTTAAGGGCGAAAAACATACTTCCCACTGGGCAGTCACGGCTGTCGGTGGTGATAACGGGATGTTCGGTGAATATCTCGTAGAGTTCAGATATTTCCATGTTGATATGAATAATTTCTTTTTTCGGGTACAAAAGTAGTAAAAAAGATTGGCAGTGTCGCCCTTTTCGATTATTTTTGCATAGAAAATGTGGCTTACAAGGGTTTTGCCGCATGAAAAAACACTGTAACGTAAATGAAGAATTATACTATCAACGCGGGAGGCACACTCCTCTCGCTCGAAAAGCCGCTGGTGATGGGCATTCTTAATGCCACGCCCGACTCATTTTTTGAAGGAAGCCGTATGCAGACTGAGGCGCAGATTGCTGATCGCGCCAACCAGATTATGGAAGAGGGCGGAACGATAATCGACGTGGGAGCGTTTTCCACCCGTCCGGGCGCAGCAGTGGTGAGCGAGGAAGAGGAATTGAAGCGTATGCGCAGAGCATTGGCTATCGTGCGCAGAGAGCAGCCTAAGGCAGTGGTTTCTATCGACACCTATCGACCCTCAGTGGCACGCATGGCAGTGGAAGAATATGGAGCCGACATAATAAATGACGTGAGCGAGGGCGGACTAACAGGCGTTGTAGACACTCCGCTCGACGAAAGTGAGGATAAAACGATTTTTGAGACCGTGGCTGCCTTGCGCGTACCTTATATATTAATGTCGGTGAAAAGTAATGTGCATGATATGCTTAAGGCGTTCGCAAGCGAGGTAGCTCAGCTGAGGGCGTTAGGCGTGAATGATATTATTCTCGACCCTGGATTTGGCTTCGGCAAAACTCTCGACGAGAACTATGCTCTGCTCAGTGACATGGAGAAATTGCAGGTGATGGACTTGCCGCTGCTCGTGGGCGTGAGCCGCAAGCGCATGATATGGCAGCTTTCGGGCACATCTGCCGGGGAAGCTCTCAATGGCACTACCGCCATCAACATGGTGGCGCTCATGAAGGGTGCTCACATATTGCGCGTGCACGACGTGAAGGAGGCGCGCGAAGCTGTTGATATATTTAATAAGATGAATGATTATGCCGTTTAGCTTTGGAGTGAAAGACATTATCGACATAGTGCTCGTGGCAATGATGCTCTACTATGTCTACCGACTGATGAAGGCGAGCCGTTCGCTCAACGTGTTCATCGGATTGATGATATTTACCCTCGTGTGGCTCTTTGTGAGCCAGGTGCTTCAGATGCGCTTGCTGGGGTCTATTCTCGATAAGTTTGTGAGCGTGGGCGTGATTGCCATGGTGGTAATCTTCCAGGAGGAGATAAGAAAGTTCCTCTATAGCTTAGGCGCTCGCCAGCGTTTCCGTGGGTTGTCGCATCTGCTGTTTCACACCTCTGCCGATGAAGCTGCAAAGGAGGATAAGGAGGCAGTGATGCCTATCGTGATGGCGTGCATGAGCATGGCCAAGCACAGAGTGGGCGCGCTGATAGTGTTTGAGCGTGGTGTTGTATTGGACGACATCATGGACACTGGCGAAAAAATCAATGCCGACATCAATCAGCTGCTCATAGAGAACATTTTCTTCAAAAACTCTCCTCTGCACGACGGAGCGATGATAATAAGCAAGAAGCGCATTCGCGCGGCAGGCTGCATATTGCCTGTTTCGCATGACGTGAACATACCGAAAAGCCTTGGCCTAAGACATCGCGCGGCGTTGGGAATGACGCAGAGCAGCGATGCTCTGTGCGTGGTGGTTTCGGAAGAGACGGGAAGAATATCTGTAGCCGACAGCGGAGTGATAAAGACAGGGCTGAGCGCAGAGCAGCTGGAAAGCATTCTGGCACATAACATATAAACTTTACATATAACTACTTTAATTCAGGATAATGAGAAAACTGTTGATAGTCGGCTTGCTCGCCTGCCTGCCTATGCTTTCATGGGCACAGCGCCCTGTGAGCTGTGGCACGTTGCTTCACCCCGGCGAACTTCTATTCCATGTTACGGGACGTGACAACAAAATCACCGATGTAACCACGGGGGCAGGAGGAATGAAGATAGACCACGTGGCGATATGCCTCAATGCCGACAGCGTGGTGGAAGCCACTACGAGGGGTGGGGTGGTCGTTACGCCCATCGACTCTCTGCTTTCGCAGCAGGGATATTATATAAGAGGTGTCGTGAGCGGAATAGACGTTAGGCAGAGCCTTGCCAACGCGCGCAGCTACATCGGTAAGCCATACGATTATCTTTATCTCTCGGGCAACGACTCTATATATTGCAGTGAGCTGGTGCAGAAGGCTTTCGTAGACAGCGCGGGCATGAGGGTATTCGCTCCTGTGCCGATGTCGTTTCACAACGCTAAGGGCGAAATTCTCGCCTATTGGAAAGAGTTTTACCGCCGATACGGCATGGAAGTGCCCGAAGGCGCTCCCGGCACAAATCCAGGTGAGATGTCGAGGAGAAAAAACGTGAGATTGATACATTAAAAAGTCTAAACGTAACTTTTTGTTTGTTATATCGTCGCGAATGATTACCTTTGCACTCGATTTTTACAAAGCATCATTCTAAAAATGAAGAACAAGAACATTCTGATCATAAGTGATATGGTGGGACTGGGTAACCTCTCAATCACCGCCATGCTCCCTATATTCTCATATATGGGATACTCTACATACAATCTTCCTACATCGCTCGTGTCTAACAACTTCGGGTATGGAAAGTATAAAATGCTTGATACAACCGATTACCTCAAGGGAGCTATCAACGCGTGGGACAAGTTAGGATTTTCTTTCTCTGCCATCGCCACTGGTTTTATCCCTTCCGAGGCTCAGGCACAGGTGATAGCGCGCTTCTGCAAAAAGCAGGCTAAGAATGGCGCGAGGATTTTCGTAGACCCTGTAATGGCCGACGGCGGTGAACTCTATCACGGACTGCCGAAGAACATCGTGAAGCACATGCGCGACATGTTGAAGGTGGCTGACCTTTGCTATCCTAACTACACTGAGGCCTGCTTGCTCACTGATGAGCCTTTCCGCGAGGGCGGCTTGAGCCACGACGAGGCTATAGAGATGACGGATAAGCTGCGCAAACTCGGTCCGAAGTCGGTGCTCATTACGAGTATCATCATCGACGGACGTTCATCGGTGATAGGATATAATCATCTTAATGGTGAATACTTTATCGTAAACTACGAGGAAATTCCTATCACGTTCTCCGGCACGGGAGATGTGTTCTCTGCCACTCTCATAGGGCATATCATGAAGGGCGACTCGCTGAAAAAGAGCACTAAGCTCGCGATGAACGGCGTGTACAACCTCATTACGCTCAATAAAGACGCTGCCGACCCTTATATGGGCCTGCCGCTTGAGAAGTATCTCAATATTCTTTAATAGTAACTTTGGTTCACCTAAAAGCAGACTATCGTGATTGAAGAGCTGTTGATAAACCAATCACCGGTGCAGGCTATCGTTGTCATAGCTGCGGTGTGCGCCCTCGGATTAGCAATGGGCAAAATCAAGGTGTTCGGCATTTCGCTGGGCATTGCTTTCGTGTTCTTTGTAGGCATCCTCGCAGGTCATGTGGGGCTGCGCGTGAATACCGACATGCTCAACTGGGCTGAAACGTTCGGTCTTGTGCTCTTCGTATATGCGCTGGGATTGCACGTAGGCCCTAACTTCTTCGGTTCGCTCAAGCATGAGGGATTGCCGATGAACATTTGGGGCTTCGCTCTCATCGTAGTGGGCACTGTTTTGGCTATGGTGCTGACGCTCTTCCTCCCTGTAAGCATTCCGGACATGGTGGGATTGCTTTGTGGTGCTACTACAAATACTCCTGCCCTTGGTGCTGCGCAGCAGGCATTGAAGCAACTCGGCGAGCCTGCTGAGTCGTTGGCATTGGGTACTGCCGTTACTTATCCTCTTGGCGTATTGGGCGTGATACTCTCCATACTGTTTATGCGCAAGCTGTTTGTGAAGCCAAGAGATTTGGAGGTGCACGTGAACGACGACGCGCAGACTTACGTGGGGCAATACGTGGTGAAAAACCCTGCCGTGGTGGGCAAGACCGTGGGTGAGCTGTCGAACATTGCTCATTTCCGCTTCGTGATCTCGCGTGTATGGCGCGACGACAAGGTGATAGTGCCCGGCACGTCTACTCCGCTCGTAAAAGACGACAGCCTGATGGTGATTTCGCAGAAGGAGGATGTAGACGCCACTCGTGTGCTTTTCGGTGAGCAGGTGAAGACCGACTGGAACAGAGAAAAAATAGACTGGAACGGCATTGACGCTGAGGTAGTGAGCCGAGTGATAGTGCTTACGCGCGTTGTCCTCAATGGTCGTCGCCTTAGCAGTTTGCATCTTCGCGATTCCTATGGGGTGAACGTGAGCCGCGTAATCCGTGGCGACGTGAAACTGCTTGCCACTCCCGACCTTATACTTCGATATGGCGACCGACTTACGGTAGTGGGCCATAAGGAAGACGTAGACCACGCAGAAGCCTTTATCGGCAATGCCGTGAAAACTCTTAAAGAGCCTAACCTGGGCAGCATATTCTTCGGAATGATTCTCGGGCTTATCCTCGGCGCTGTATCGCTCTCCATTCCGGGCATGAGCGCGCCGGTGCATCTCGGTATCGCCGGTGGACCCGTTATCATGGGTATTCTTGTGGGCGCGCTTGGCCCTCGCCTGCGTTTCATATCCTATACTACTCGCAGCGCGTCGCTCATGCTTCGCAAGATGGGATTGTCTTTATATCTCGCCTGCCTTGGACTGGCAGCGGGCGGCAAGTTCTTCGACACTGTGGTGCGCCCAGAGGGCTTGATGTGGATAGGTATCGGCTTTGTCTTGACCGTTGTGCCTACCGTGATAGTGGGCCTTGTAATGCTGCGCACTCGCAAAATGGATTTCGGCACTATCTGTGGCATACTGTGTGGCAGCATGGCTAATCCTATGGCACTCGGCTACGTAAACGAAACCATCGAGGGCGACACTCCTTCCATCAGTTATGCCACCGTATATCCTGTGGATATGTTCCTCCGCGTAATCATCGCCCAGGCTATAATCATGTGCTTTGTGTAAGGCTTTGTGTTTTTCCTATTTACGGATGAAACTCTCCGTTTAGCATGAAGTGGAGTATAGGCTCACATTTGTTGAGGCATGCTCCGTAGAAGCGGCGGTTCATCCTGTTTTCAGAGTTGGGGCGCGTGCCGAGCCAGAACTCCGCTATGGCAATAGGCTCATAGTGGTGGAGGAAAGCATATTGCAGCAGTTTGGGAGCGCAACACTCACCGCTTCCCGATGGTGGCTGCTTGCCACAACGCTCACGGAATATCTCGTTGAGGTCTTTACGCTCACCCTTCTTATTAATCATCACAAATTGAGAGAAAAGCCATGTCTGCAACTCCTTCGACATCTTTCTGCGAGTGGCTTTCAGCTTGGCAATCTCCTCCACCTTTGCCTTATCAGAAGCTTTTCGTGATGAAGCGTCGGCAGCGCATTCCGCAGTATCATCCTTTTGCAAGGCCTTTATCCTCTTGTTAATCTCCACAATTTCCGCTTCCGTAGTCTTGAAATGTCCGTCGGGCTGCAGATAGTCGAACACAGCAGGCACAAACCCTTCCCAGTCTTCCCTTCCGCCTATCTGTCCGCTGTAGGCACCCAAGAAGCCAGTCGCGCCATCCTCGCTACGCACTACGAGCACGCCAAACATCTTCCCGTGAGTAGTCTCCTTGCTCCACGACTTCTCATTCTCCACCATTTCATCATAAATGTAGTTCTTCAGAATGTTGGCAGCCATTTTAGCAATAGCAGTGGGGCTGCGATGAAAGGGGTTGTTCATGCGAGAAGGTATCATGTCATCGGAAGTGGCGAGCAGATGAAACGTTTCATTGGAAAAATCGGACATAAATAAGTTGATTTGATTATATTATGTTGCAAAGTAATTAAAAATAACTAAGAATCGATACTCTTTGTCCACAAATTTATATAAAATTAGTGAAGTATAGTTTTGGCAGTAGGCGTTTTTATAGTATCTTTGTCTTATCAAAAACTACTATTATTATGACGAATGGAAAGATTGTAACCTTAGGAGAAATCTTAATCAGGTTTTCAAAGCAGAAGCACAACAGACTAATGCAGCTCGGCCCTTTCAACGGAGTGTATGGAGGCAGCGAGGCTAATGTGGCAGTGTCGCTCGCCACGTTAGGCAACGACGTGGAATACGTTACGCGCGTGCCTGACAACGTGATTGGCGATGCCAGCCTTATGGCGTTGAGAGAAAACAATGTAGACACCTCTCATGTAGTGCGCGGAGGAGCAAGACTTGGCGCGTATTACTTTGAGGAAGCAGCGTCGCTGCGCAGTTCAAGGGTGGTCTACGATCGCGAGGATTCCTCGTTCTACACTCTTGAGCCGGGAATGATCAACTGGCGCGAAATATTCAAGAATGCCGAGGTGTTCCACTGCTCAGGAATTACCTGTGCCATCTCGCAGAACGCTGCCGACGCCACTTTCGAAGCGGTGAAGACAGCTTCCGATATGGGGCTTACCATCTCGTGCGACATCAACTATCGTAAGAACCTGTGGAAATATGAAGGAGCCGACGCGAGCAAAACCCTCCACGACTTAATCTCCAATGCCGATATCATCTTCGGTGATCAGGGCGAATATCGTGTTGCCACTGGATGCGACGGCGTTCACTTCCGTGCTACAAGCAGCTCCGACACTATCGACCTCGAAGCCTACCGTCAGTGGTTTGAGTTGGCGCAGAAGCAATATCCTCGCTGCAAGGTGTTCATCATGGCTCTGCGCAATCAGATGTCGTCTGATCACCACACGCTTACCGGTCTTATCTTTACAGGTGGCAAACTTTACCATACTCGCATTTACGACATACAGCAGATTGTAGACCCGATGGGCGTGGGCGACGCTTTCTGCGCCGGCTACTTGCACGCTCGCACCGTCTTCGACGATCCCCAGATGTGCCTTGACTACGCCCTCGCAGCGTCTACGCTCAAAAACAGCATAAAGGGAGACTTCAACCTCTCCACCGACGAGGAAATCCGCAACCTCGTAGACCTTGTGAAGAACGACACTCTCGACTGAGAAATTCCCTTTGAAGTGTTTTCACAATAATCATAGATGCTATCGTCTATGTTTTGAGCATTTCGTTATTCATCAGAATAATATACACAGAATTAATTGAACTTCATTTTACATAGCAACTGCGTTTTCGCGCTCTATGGCGAAGGCGTGGTTGCGTTGTTTTTATGCCCTCGTGTTTTCTTATAAAACGCAACACATAGGATAACGCAAATAAAAAAGCCACCGCACTTTGAAAGTGTGGCGACTTGGAAGTTTTCACAACGGAATAATCCTTATTGTGATTAGCTAAAAAAATCTGTTGCAAATATACATTATTTCTTTATAACCGACAAAAGGTTAGGCAAGTTTTTATTAAATTTGTGTGCTTTTAAAAAACATAATAATATGAAACGAATAATTGGACTCGACTTAGGTACTAACAGCATAGGGTGGAGCGTAATAGACGATGACACCCATAAAATAATAGATGCCGGCAGCCGTATCATCCCGATGGACGCTGGCAGCATGGGTGATTATGATAACGGTAAGCTGAAGTCACAGGCTTCGGTAAGAACTGGTTTTCGTGGCGTGCGCAGAATGTATGAGCGCTCGGCTTTGCGCCGTGAGCGTTTGCTGCGTGTGCTTAATGTACTTGGCTTTCTGCCTGAGCATTACAGCAGACAGATAGATTTCGATCGCCATCCCGGGCAGTTTATCAACCATAGTGAGCCCCTGTTGCCTTATAAATTGGCAGCCGACAATAAGCATACGTTTGTTTTTGATCAGTCGTTTCAGGAGATGGTGGCAGAGTTTGCCAAAAATCATCCTGAAATGGTGGCCGACGGCAGAAAGATTCCTCATGACTGGACGATATACTATTTGCGACATAAAGCCCTTACACAGGCAATAAGCAAGGAAGAGTTGGCTTGGATTATTCTCAACTTCAACACTAAGCGTGGATATTATCAGCGAGATGAAAAAGACGAGAGCACAGCCAATAAACTGGAGGAATATAAGGTGCTGACAGTGGTGGATGTGCAGCGAGATGAGGAAAGCAGAAAATCCGGTGGGCTGTATAGCTACAAGATAACTTATGATAATGGATGCGTTAAGCAGCGCATGGCGGTGGCGCAGCCATGCAAGGTGGGTGATAAGATGGAATGTATCGTTACTACAGCTCTCGATAAGGACGGCAACATAAAGAAAGACAAGAGCGGCGAGAAGAAGATAAGTATTCGCCTGCCGAAAGAGGATGACTGGACTTTGCTGAAGAAGCGCACTGAGCAGAGCATTGAGGAAAGCGGGCTTACCGTGGGCTCGTATATTTATGGTAATCTGCTTGATAACCCTGACGGAAAGATAAGAGGCAGGTTGGTGCACACGATAGAGAGAAAATATTACCGTGAGGAACTGCGTCGTATTCTTGACAAGCAGAAGGAGTTTATCCCTGAGCTAAGGGATAAGGGGTTGTATGAAAAGTGTGTGCGTGAGTTGTATCGTAGCAATGATGATCATGCAAGGAGCATTATGATGAACGACTTTACGTATCTTTTCGTGAACGACATCATTTTCTATCATCGCCCGTTGAAGAGCAAGAAGGGAGAAATCTCTGACTGTCCTTACGAGGAGCGAACATATATAAATAAGGATACGGGCGAGATAAAACATCGGCCGATAAAGTGCTTGTCTAAATCTCACCCTCTCTTTCAGGCGTTTCGCACATGGAAATTCCTGCAAAACCTAAAGATTTATAGGCGCGAGGATAATGTAGACGGCAAATTGATAATTGATAACGACGTGACGGCTGAATATATTACTGATGTCGCTGAGCTTTACGATAAGGTGAGCGGGATGAAGGAGATAAAGCAGAATCAGTTGCTGAAGTTATTTAGGCTGAGCGATAAGCAGTATCGTTGGAACTATGTGGAAGACAAGACTTATCCGCTCAATGAAACTCGATATGAGATTAACAGTCGTTTGGCGAAAATCGGGGCAGGATTCTTTCTGTCGGAAGAGAGCGAAGAAACATTGTGGCACATACTTTATTCCATCAACAACAGGGAAGAACTTCATGCGGCGTTGCGCACTTTTGCCGTAAAGCTCGAAAGGACATCGCTGGCTAAGGATTTCTTCGGCGGCAAGACTGATGATGAGAAAGTCGTCTTCGCTGACTCATTCGCTGATACGTTCTGCAAGATGAAGCAGTTTAAAAGTTCTTATGCTTCTTACTCCCGAAAGGCAATAAGGCGAATGCTTTCGCTCATGATGTCGGGTTCTCATTGGAGTGAAGATGATATCGACGCTAAGACAAAGGCTAACATAGAGAAAATTTTAAACCATGATTTCACAGCGCCTCTCGATAGATTGCCCGAAAAGGTGATTGCGGAGCTGGGTAGCAAACATTGCATGGCGGATTTCCAAGGACTTCCCGAGTATCTCGCGTGCTATGTGATTTATGGTCGCCATTCTGAAGCGACTGATATGTCTATATTTGAAAGCGTAGAAGACGTAGACCGATATCTGAAGTTTGAGTTTAGAAAGACAAATCTTCGCAACCCTGTAGTGCAGGGTGTGCTTGAAGAGGCTACAAAGGTGGTGCGCGATATATGGGCACAATATGGCAAACCCGACGAGATACATATCGAGATGGGGCGTGAGCTGAAGTTGCCTAACGACAAGCGTGCCGCAGTAACGCAGCGCGCGTTGGATAATGAGCATACTAATCTTCGCATTAAAAAGCTCCTCATGGAGTTTGCCAAGCCAGAATATGATATCGACAGCGTGCGCCCTTATTCTCCGATGCAGCAGGACATACTGAAGATTTATGAGAGCACCGTATTGCAGGAACAGGCGAAGACAATACCAGATGATGTGAAATCTGTTGTGGATAATCTCGGCAATCCGTCGAAGAAGGTTACTTCATCTGAAATAATGAGATATAAGCTGTGGCTTGAGCAGAAATATCGTTCGCCGTATACGGGTGAGCCTATTCAGCTATCTCGTCTTTTTACTCCTGAATATGAAATCGAGCATGTAATTCCGCGTTCACGCTTCTTTGACGATTCCTTTAATAATAAAGTTATCTGCGAGGCAGCGGTAAACAAGGAAAAGAGCAATATGCTCGGTATGGAGTTTATCAATAAATGTCATGGACAGTTGGTAAGGTGTGGCGCTAAGACTGTAAGGATATTCAGTGTAGATCAATATCAGACTTTTGTGAAGGAACATTATTCTGGCAACAAGAGTAAGCAGGAACATTTGCTGGCTGATGATATTCCTGATAAGTTTATTTCCCGACAGCTTAACGACACTCGATATATCAGCAGATATGCTTTGGAGCTTTTCTCAAAGTTTGTAAGGGAAGAGGGGGAGGAAGAAGCCACTTCCAAGCATGTAGTCTCAATGGTGGGCAGAATTACTGACCGTCTGAAAAAGGAGTGGGGCATAAATGATGTATGGAATGAGCTTGTAGCGCCTCGTTTTGAGCGTATGAATCGCCTGCTCAATACTAATGCTTTTGGTGCTTGGCGCTCTGAAAACGGTAAGCAGTTCTTCCAGACAAACATTCCGGTGGAATATGCTCAGGGATTCAGCAAGAAGCGTATCGATCATCGTCATCATGCGATGGACGCTATCGTTATAGCTTGTGCTACACATAAACATATTAATTATTTCAACAATGAAAATGCCAAGAGTAAGCAATTCAGACATGATTTGCGCAACGCGCTTTGCACGAAATCAGCAGTTGATGATAAAGGTAATTATGTGTGGACTTTCAATAAGCCTTGGGATAGCTTCACTCAGGATGTGCGCAATGTCTTGCAGGGTATTATCGTAAGCTTTAAGCAAAACCTGCGTATCATCAATACCACTTCCAATTATTATTGTCATTATGTCAATGGCAAGAAAGTGATGGATAGGCAGGAAAAAGGCGACAATATCGCCATCCGAAAGTCGATGCACAAGGCAACTGTTTTTGGCAAGGTCTTCTTGCGTGAAACTAAGGCCGTCAAGTTAGCCGATGCTCTTGATAATGTTTCCGCTATCACTGATAAGGCAAAGCGCAAGGTGATACTTGATGTTATCGCAAGCTATCATAACCATGCCGACAAGAAAACTCTTGTGAGATATTTTAAGGACAGAGAGTATAAAGTGAATGGCATGGACTTCAAGAAGGTTGAAATATCATTTATTCCTAAGGAGTCTGATAAATATGCAGTGCGTGTAAGATTGTCTGATAGCTTGTTCGCAAAGCGCAGTGATATAGAGAAGAATCTTACAGATGATAGTATCAAGCGCATTCTCTATCGTCATCTTGATAAATATATGGTAGACGGCGAGGACAATATCAAGGAGGCTCTTTCTCCTAATGGTATAGAGGATATGAACCGTAATATTAAGGAGCTGAATGGCGGTAAAGATCATAAGCCGATATATTCAGTGCGCAAGTTTGAACAGTCGGATGCCAAATTTCCTATCGGCTTTGTAGGTTCTAAGGATAAGAAGTTCGTTGAAGCTGAAAAGGGAACTAACTTGTTCTTTGCTATTTATAAGGATGAGAATGGGGATAGAAGCTTCATGACAATTGCGCTACATGAAGCTATCGAGCGACAGAAGCAACAACTTCCGATTGCCAAGCAGGAATACGATGACGCAAAGCATCATTATACATTGCTATTCACCCTTTCACCTAATGATCTTGTTTATGTTCCACAGTCGGCAGATGAACACGTCGATGTAGATAATATCAATGGAGCAGGGCAAATATATAAGATGGTGTCTTCGAATAAGGCTGAATGTTACTTCGTTTCATCTACATTCGCTTCTCCTATTTTGAATAAAGTAGAGGTTAGTCCTTTGAACAAGTCAGAGAAGCCATGGCATAGCGTTCCGTTGAGGAATTATGGTGAACTAAGAGATGGCGCGATCGAAATCGCAGCGTCTGATATGTACAACACGGCAATAAAGAAAACATGTTATAAACTTTCAGTTGATAGATTGGGACATATTAAGAATATAATAGGATGATATAGCGTTTTAAGCTAAAGAAAGGTATTATTAATAATTGGGTTACATCTGATGCTAAGAAATAGTTTTCAGATGCAACCCTTTTGTTTTATTTAAAATGATAATTTGCCTATGATAAAGAAGACTTTATACTTCGGAAATCCTGCTTATTTATCGTTGAGTAATAAGCAGTTGGTTGTGAAATTGCCTGAAGTGGAAAAGAATGAAACTATTCCAGACGAGATGAAGGCAAGATCTAAAGCTACAATTCCTATTGAGGATATTGGAGTCGTGGTGCTTGATAATAAGCAGATTACAATTACGCAAGGACTTCTTGCCGCGCTTCTTGATAACACAGTGGCTGTAATCAATTGTAATGATCAACACATGCCTGTTGGTATGTTTATGCCATTGCATGGCAACACAACCTATCAAGAACGTTTTCGCAATCAGTTAGAATCTTCTGTCCCCTTGCGCAAGCAGATGTGGCAGCAGACTATAATGGCTAAGATTGAAAATCAGGCTAAGGTTCTTGATGAAGTAACAGGTAAGGTAAATACCAACATGCACAAGTGGGCAAAGGATGTAAAGAGTGGCGATGCAGATATGCATGAGTCGAGAGCTGCTGTGTATTATTGGAAAAATTTGTTCGTCAATCGTCCTAACTTCATTCGCGATCAGAATGGTGAGCCGCCTAACAACCTTCTCAATTATGGCTATTCCATTTTGCGTGGCGTTATAGCTCGTTCGCTTGTGGTAAGTGGTTTGTTGCCTGTTATGGGAATTCATCATCATAACAAGTATAATCCATATTGCCTTGCTGATGATATTATGGAGCCTTATCGTCCATTTGTTGATAAACTCGTCATTAGCATTATGGGTAGTCATGAAATAGGAGAGGAGCTAACTACAGATTTGAAACGTGAGCTTCTTTCCATCCCTGTGCTTGATGTGAAGATAGGTGGCAAGCGTAGTCCGTTGATGATTGCTGCGGGGCAGACCACTGCAAGCTTAGCAAAGTGTTTTAATGGTGAAAGTCGTAAACTTGTTTATCCTGAAATAGTATGATTGGTAGACTTAATGAATATCGAGTTATGTGGATTCTTGTTTTATATGACTTGCCTACAGATACGAAGAAGCAACGCAAAAAGGCGGCTCAGTTTCGTAGTGAGATAGTTAAGGATGGTTTTACCATGTTTCAGTTCTCTATTTATGTGCGTAATTGTGCCAGTATGGAGAATGCGCAGGTACATATCAAACGTCTCAAGAGCCTCTTGCCTGAAGAAGGATATGTTGGCATTCTTTGTATAACAGATAGGCAATTTGCCGATATGGAAATATTTCATTGTCATACTAAAACGAAGACCATTGCTCCATATCAGCAGTTGGAGTTGTTCTAACATCAAAAAAATAGGAATGAAGTTTTTGGCTTTTACCAATCTTCATTCCTATTTTCATCTTTGCATTTTAAATTTCTAATAATCACTTTAACTCTCTCATTACTAATTAGTTGTAATAAGTCGGTTGTTGATTATATTGCAAAGATACGATTTTTTCAGCTAATCACAACCGTATTAAGTGTGTTTTAAAAATGTTATCCGTTGTTGATTATATTGCAAAGATACGATTTTTTCAGCTAATCACAACTTACCTTAATAACCTTAATTACCTTAGTCGGTTGTTGATTATATTGCAAAGATACGATTTTTTCAGCTAATCACAACTCTTTGCAACGTGAATGAAAGATAAATCATGTTGTTGATTATATTGCAAAGATACGATTTTTTCAGCTAATCACAACGTATAGCTTGATGTTACGCCATGCGTATTTGTTGTTGATTATATTGCAAAGATACGATTTTTTCAGCTAATCACAACTTTATGGGTTCGGTTAATTCCGAGCCCATTGTTGTTGATTATATTGCAAAGATACGATTTTTTCAGCTAATCACAACAGTGTAATTAAGAAACAAACAATTTAAAAGTTGTTGATTATATTGCAAAGATACGATTTTTTCAGCTAATCACAACTTGGGCTATTGAGTTGCGACCTGCGCACAGTTGTTGATTATATTGCAAAGATACGATTTTTTCAGCTAATCACAACACGCCCGAAGAACAATATTTAATCAGATATGTTGTTGATTATATTGCAAAGATACGATTTTTTCAGCTAATCACAACATCATTGCCGTGCCGTATCTTTCAGTGATAGTTGTTGATTATATTGCAAAGATACGATTTTTTCAGCTAATCACAACAATTATTCGTAAACTAACTTGTTATGCCTGGTTGTTGATTATATTGCAAAGATACGATTTTTTCAGCTAATCACAACGTAATTTGTTTAGTTCCATAAAAAAATTTGTTGTTGATTATATTGCAAAGATACGATTTTTTCAGCTAATCACAACAATCGAGCCGTGCTTCACAAGTGCCCTCAGTTGTTGATTATATTGCAAAGATACGATTTTTTCAGCTAATCACAACGTGCCGCTTCTGCTACTCGATTAGCTATATGTTGTTGATTATATTGCAAAGATACGATTTTTTCAGCTAATCACAACTACGCTTGCCTTGATGCTACTCTCGGTCTGTTGTTGATTATATTGCAAAGATACGATTTTTTCAGCTAATCACAACCAAGGTAGTGCCACTAAGAAGGTACAGAAGGTTGTTGATTATATTGCAAAGATACGATTTTTTCAGCTAATCACAACATATTCAGAATGCTGATTTCGAAGGTAGTGGTTGTTGATTATATTGCAAAGATACGATTTTTTCAGCTAATCACAACAAGAATACATTATCATATGTTACTCTTCAGTTGTTGATTATATTGCAAAGATACGATTTTTTCAGCTAATCACAACCCCATTGCCCTTTTTTCAATGCTTTAAGCGTTGTTGATTATATTGCAAAGATACGATTTTTTCAGCTAATCACAACGCGCTTTCTTTTCTTGTTTCTTTTTCATTGTTGTTGATTATATTGCAAAGATACGATTTTTTCAGCTAATCACAACCGCTTTCATATCATTACCCTTTCTTTTTTGTTGTTGATTATATTGCAAAGATACGATTTTTCCAGCTAATCACAACAAAATAAGGGTGTCACACCAAGATATTATCAATGATGTACTTAATTTGCTAAATAATGGAACAGATAAAGAACAACAGCGAGCTCTCACAGAAGCAAGAGAGCAGCGCAAAGCAAGCAGCGTTCAGCAAAATGGCGATGCTGGCAAAGGCGGCAAAAGCCTAAGTGAAGAAGACTCTAAAAAATTGCTTTCCAGAATGAAAGCAAATGCGGAAATTGCGCCAGAACTTGAACTTACCCCCGAGAATTGGATTAGTGAGTTCGGAGAGGAAGGAAAAGTCGAAACTCCTATAGGTGAGGTTAAGATGGGTGAAAACCAATATTTTAAACTCGCTCAGCGTGGACGTGACGGAAAATTAGGTATGGTTAAGCCAACCTTGACGAACCCTGATGTAATCATAGAAGATAGCAGCGAAGCCAATAATGGTAAGGATACAGAACGTAACAGCTCTTATCTTTTCGTTAAGACTTTCAAAGGAAAGGATGGAGAACGATACTATTATTTTACTTCTGTTACAGTTCGCAAAGATGGTAAAGAAGTTGTAATCTCTAATCAGGAGAAGAGAGCGAACAGGGTATCTAAGTTGTTGCAGGATGGAAGTGTTTTATATGAAGAAAAAACATTGTCCCTTAACAACTCTGATGAACATGCTTCTGAACATCATGTGCAAAGGGACAATGTTGAAAAGAAAGAAGGCAGTCTGCATCCGAATACGCAGAGCGAGAAGTCGCTTTCTCTAAATGATTCGAACGGACTTACTAATGACGACAATCAGTCCGCCTTGCTCGGTGTCAATTCATCTGCTTCTTCTACTGCAAAGGTAGACAAAGTTTCGGAAGAAGCTGACAAGAAACAAGAAAATGTTTCGGATTCACACGATACAACTATACAGGATCAGGTGGATGCAGCGGCTAAAGAAGTGAATACAGAGCCGACAGAAGCACAGAAAGAGGCTGGTAACTACAAGAAAGGTCACATCAAGTTTGATGGCTATGATATTACCATAGAGAACCCGAAAGGCAGCGTGCGCCGTGGAACAGATGCTGACGGCAAGGCATGGGAAACGGAAATGCACAATACTTATGGTTATATCCGTGGAACGGAAGGCGTGGATGGCGACCATATCGACGTGTACCTATCTGACGACCCGACACATGGCAATGTGTTTGTTATAGACCAAGTGAACCCAGAAACAGGTGAGTTTGACGAACACAAGGTGATGTATGGCTTTGACAGTGCGGAGGAAGCACGCAACGCCTATCTTTCCAACTACACGAAAGATTGGAAAGGTCTTGGCAATATTACCGAGGTAAGCAAGGAGGAGTTTAAGAAGTGGATAGACAGCAGCCATCGCAAGACGAAGCCTTTTGCAGAATACAAGGGCGTGAAGGCGAC
>JAIKZG010000016.1 GCA_024682415.1 Prevotella sp. | reverse complement strand
TCCGGTTATTCTGGTGGCCAACAAGACTGATAATAATAATCTGAGATATGATGCAGCCGAGTTTTATAAGCTTGGCTTGGGCGAGCCTTTCTGCATAAGCGCGGCAACAGGTAGCGACACTGGCGATTTGCTCGACATGGTGCTCGATAAATTGCCTACCGATGAAGTGGAGGAGATAACTGAGGAAATACCACGTTTCGCTGTAGTAGGTCGCCCTAATGCCGGCAAGAGCAGCATTATCAATGCTTTTATCGGTGAGGATCGCAACATTGTAACAGAAATAGCCGGTACTACCCGCGACAGTATTTATACTCGTTTCACAAAGTTCGGCTTCGACTTCTATCTTGTAGATACGGCAGGTATACGTCGTAAAAATAAGGTGACGGAGGATTTGGAGTTCTATTCAGTGATGCGCAGTATTCGTGCTATTGAAAATTCAGATGTCTGCATTCTTATGATTGACGCTACCCGTGGTATTGAGTCGCAGGATATGAATATCTTCCAGCTTATTCAGCGCAACAACAAGTCGCTTGTGGTGGTGGTAAACAAGTGGGACTTGGTGGAGAACAAAGACCAGAAGGTAATCTCTACATTCGAGAATGCCATTCGCAGCCGTATGGCTCCGTTTACCGATTTCCCTATCGTTTTCGCTTCTGCCTTGACAAAGCAGCGCATTTTCAAGGTGTTGGAGACAGCTAAGGAGGTTTACAAAAACCGCATTATCCATATCGGTACTTCTAAGCTCAATGAGGTGATGCTTCCTCTTATCGAGGCTTATCCGCCACCATCTACAAAGGGTAAATATATTAAGATTAAGTATTGCTCACAAGTTACTAACACGAAGATACCTACTTTCGTGTTCTATGCTAACTTGCCGCAGTATATAAAGGAACCATATCGCCGCTTCCTCGAAAATAAGATTCGTGAGAACTGGTCGCTTCATGGCTGCCCTATCAATGTGTTTATTCGTCAGAAGTAAAATAATTAAATGAAGAAGATATTTCCTGTAATAGCACTTGTCGCTGCTTTTTCATCTGTCGTTTCATGCTCTAAGCTGAAAGGGCCCGATGCGAACGAGGTGGCGGCACAGGTATGCAAGACTTATTACGACTCGCTGATAGCGGGTAATGTGAAGTTTTACATCGAAGGTTCTAATCTGCCCGACTCTATTCCCGACGGATATAGGGAGGAGCTGGAGACAAATATGAAGATGTTTCTCGGACAGATGGAAAAGGAGCATGGCGGACTGAAGGCAGTCAGAATATCTGACGCTCATGCCGACACCGCTAAGCATACGGCGCAGGTGTTTCTTGTGCAGATTTACGGCGACAGCACTCGCGAAGAGGTAGTCGTGCCGATGGTGCAGAAAAATGGAAATTGGTATTTAAAATAAAATAGTAATGTCATTAAAGTGTGGTATAGTAGGATTGCCTAACGTGGGTAAGTCTACTCTTTTCAATTGCCTTTCGAGTGCTAAAGCTCAGGCAGCAAACTTTCCTTTTTGTACAATTGAGCCAAATGTAGGCGTAATCACAGTGCCTGATGAGCGCCTTACTAAGCTGGCTGAGATTGTTCACCCAGGACGTATCGTTCCTGCCACTTGCGAAATCGTGGATATCGCAGGTCTTGTGAAAGGCGCTTCTAAGGGTGAGGGTCTTGGAAACAAATTCTTGGGCAACATCCGTGAAACAGACGCTATTATTCATGTTTTGCGTTGCTTTGATGATGAGAATATCACTCATGTGGATGGTACTATCGACCCTGTGCGTGATAAGGAAATCATCGACACGGAGCTTCAGCTGAAAGACCTTGAGACCATCGAGGGACGCTTGGCAAAGCAGCAGAAAGTAGCTGCATCCGGCAATAAGGACGCTAAAGTGGAAGTGGCTGTTATGGAGGCTTATAAGGAAGCTTTGGAGAAAGGATTGAATGCCCGCACTGTTTCGTTCGACACTAAGGAGGAAGAGAAGGCCGCTCATGATTTGTTCTTGCTTACGGCTAAGCCTGTGCTCTATGTGTGCAATGTAGATGAGACTGCTGCAAAAGATGGCAATGAATATACTAAGCAGATAGAAGAAATAGCTGCCAAAGAAGGTGCTGAGGTTCTCGTTATCGCTGCTAAGACAGAAGAGGACATCGCTTCGTTTGAGACTTATGAGGAAAAGAAGATGTTCCTCGATGAGCTTGGCTTGGAAGAGAGTGGCGTAAACCGTCTTATCAAGAAGGCTTACAGCTTGCTTAATCTTGAGACATTCATCACCGCAGGCGAGATGGAGGTTAAGGCTTGGACATATCATAAGGGCTGGAAAGCTCCACAATGCGCAGGCGTTATCCACACCGATTTCGAGAAAGGCTTCATTCGCGCAGAGGTAATCAAGTATGAAGACTATATCAAATATGGTTCTGAATCTGCCGTTCGCGAAGCAGGCAAGCTCGGCATTGAGGGCAAGGAATATGTCGTTCAGGATGGCGACATCATGCACTTCCGCTTCAATGTGTAATGATTGATATATTTGTAAGGGCGCATTTGTTGCGCCCTTATATCTTTTAGCGTTTTGTGTTGAGCGAAGTTTTTGTTCACTCATTTTTATTCACCATAAATCACTAACCCTTATTATGAATCCACTTTATATTTTATGGAATCCTGATTCTACTATGCTCCACATCGGCAATTATAATGTGCATTGGTATTCAATGTGCTGGATTGTGGGCTTGATGTTGGCTTACTTTCTTGTGAAGCATTTGTATAAAGACCAGAAGGTGAAAGACGAGCTTTTTGACCCTTTGTTTATTTATTGTTTCTTCGGCATTCTTGTCGGCGCTCGATTGGGCCATTGCCTGTTTTATGAGCCAGACTATTTCCTTACGAGTTGGGATCATGTGGTTGAGATGTTTCTCCCTATCCGCCACACCCTCGACGGCTGGAAGTTTACCGGCTATACAGGTCTTGCGTCGCATGGCGGCACTCTCGGACTTATGATAGCGCTCTATCTCTACACTCGCAAGACAAAGATGAAGCTATGGCATGTGCTCGACGATATTGCCATCGCCACGCCTATCACGGCTTGCTTCATTCGATTGGGCAACCTCATGAATTCCGAGATAATAGGTAAGGTGACAGATATGCCATGGGCATTCATCTTCGCTCAGGTAGACAATCAGCCACGCCATCCCGGTCAGCTTTATGAAGCCATTGCCTACGCAGCGTTCTTCTTTGTAGGCTGGTATTTCTATAAGCGTCATAAAGATTGGGTCGGCACTGGTTTCTATTTCGGGCTGTGCCTCACGCTGATATTTACATTCCGCTTCTTCATAGAATATACTAAGGACATTCAAGTAGCTTTCGAGGCTGCCATGCCATTGGACATGGGGCAGCTTCTCAGCGTCCCGTTCATCATCATCGGCATTTGTTGCATGATGAGAAAAAAGCATGCATGATTTTTTGAAAATTCATAGAGAACGCATTCTTATAGCTTTTCCAATAAAAAACAATATCTTTGTAAATAAGTTCAAAAAGTAATAGAATAGATATCTGTAATATGGAACTTAAGAAACTAATTAACGAATGCACTGCATACGACTTCAAATTAATGCTTGAAGAAAAGAAACCGAAGAGTTGGCTAAAGAGCGTGAGCGCTTTTGCCAATGGCTTGGGTGGTTCACTATTCTTTGGTATAGATAATGATGGCGCAGTCAAAGGACTTGATGATGTGCAATATGTGTGCGAGTCTGTAAGTTCCAAAATTCGTGATTATATGGATCCTTTGCCTGAGGTGGAAATGATTCCACATGAATTTAATGGGTTGCATATTCTCCAATTAAAAGTTGTAGCCGGTCATTATACTCCTTATTACTATGTTGGCGATGGGCAACGTATCGCTTTTGTTCGCATCGGTGATGAGAGCTTGCCTGCAACTGCAGAGCAGATGGTGCGATTGGTGTTGAAAGGTTCGAATAAAACGTATGACTCTTTGCGTACGAACTATAAATCAGATGATTATTCGTTTACTATATTAGCAAATACGTTTAAAGCACGTATCCATCAGGAATGGAACAAAAAGTTTTTGTTGTCATTCGGACTTGTTACCAATACTGGCAATTTGACTAACGCAGGTGCGCTTTTTGCAGATGATTGTCCATTGTGGCAGTCAAGGCTCTATTGTACACGATGGGACGGAACAGCGAAAGGAGATGCAATTAATGATGAGGAATTTACAGGCAATGTATTGATGCTGTTGCGTGAAGCCATGAATTTCGTCAAATCAAACACAAGGAAAGGGTGGGAGAAATTGCCAGACGGACGCAAGAACAAGCCTTAGTATGCAGAACGTGCTGTACTCGAAGCTTTGGTCAATCATTTCATTCATCGTGATTATACTATAATGGGCGGTGAAGTTCATCTTGATATCTATGATGACCGCATCACTATAACTTCTCCTGGTGGCATGTATAATGGTATGCTGATACAAGACTTGGACATTGCAGACGTGTCTTCCGAACGACGCAATCCAATCCTCGCAAACGTAATGGCTCAACTTGATTATATGGAAAAACGAGGCAGCGGACTAACACGCATTTGCAATGAAACAAAAGCATTAGATGGTTATAATGATGAATTGAAGCCTACTTTCAAATCTACACCCACACAGTTTCAGACCATCATTTATGCCTCTACCGACAATACAAATGTCGGAGACTGTGACGGAGATATGTCGGCGACGAAACTAACTGATCGTCAGCAGAAAATATTGAGTATCATTAGTAAATCTCCGACAGTAAGTGGACGCAAAATGTCGGAGATATTGTCGGTGAGCCAACGTACAATTGAGCGAGACCTTTCTTTGTTGAAGAAGCTTGGTGTATTGAAGCACGAAGGTAAGGACAATGATGGACTGTGGGTTATACAAATTGATTTCTTGAAAATTCGTGCATAAAAAAATAATTTTCCAAGTTAAGAAAATCTTTTCCGCTTGATGAATAAAAAAATATAGTTCTTTTCAAAAGATAATTTGACGCAATCAAATATTTTGTTTAACTTTGTCGTTGAATAGATTTTATCTGTTCAACGACATATTGGTATTATAGAGGCGTTTGCCCATCTTATTACGACTGTAAACCTAGGAAATTTGCATAACGTAAATAACGAAGATGGCGTAATGGTCTCCACGTGGTATATGCGTGGGGCTGTTATTCCCACTTGTTATTTAAAGGTTTTCCTAGGACCTTCAGCCGTAGAGTGTGGACATACAGTTCCACGCTTCTGCATTTACTTAAAGCCTAAGAGGGACTGTGAGGGCACTATTAAACACACAAATGTATATGAAAAAATTATTGGTTTTGTTCGCATCATTTTTGATGCTTTTCACATTTGTCGCATGTGGCGGAGATGATGACAATGGCGTTCCTAACATGCAGGATTCGTCTAATAAAGAACTTTTGTATGGTGAGTGGCAATCTACAAGTAGAAAGGGTAATGTTGTTAGTAAGAAGGATGGTTCTGTTGATAAATGGAATGAAGCTGATAACACTTGGGGACTTCTATTAACTTCTGATGGTGTTGGAGCTATTACTGAATATATGAAAAGTTCTGGTTTCCCTTTGGATAAGTCAAAGTTTCAAGCTATGACATGGAAGGTTTATGGTTCAAATTCATTTGAAGAATATATACCTGTATGGAGAGAAACAAGAAAGGGTACTATTGTTAGTTTATCGAATACATCTCTTGTTTTGAGGATTGTTGTTGATGATACATACGAATCTGGTTGGTATGAAACCAATTATGTTAAGGTAAAGGATTATTAATAGTATTTACTAATAAGGTAAGTGGCAGAGAAAACCGTAATGGTTCTTTCTGCCACTTTTTTGATACTTAATGTCGATTATATCGCAGTTTGAAGGTGTAAAACTTGCAAAATATCGCAGTTTAGATGTGTAAAATCTGCAATATATCGCAGTTTGGATATGCAAAATTTGCAGAATATCGCAGTTTGGAAGTGCAAAACTTGCAAAATATCGCAGTTTGAAAGCGTAAAACTTGCAAAATAGCGCAGTTTAGCAATCTTTTTAGCTTGCTTTTACTAATCCTTTGCGCCTGTAATCCCAAATCTCGATGCTGTTGATGATGTTTTGCCAAAGGATGTAGCAGCCGGGGCCGACACTGCTGAGAGGATTGAGATAGCTGTAGGCAATCCAGATGGCGAAGGCGGTGTTCTTCTGGCCAAGAGCCTGACCGGCATTGATGGTGTTGTTGAAATGTGCGCCGATCCATCTGCCACTCGCAAACTGAATGAGGCAGAGCACTAATCCCGAAAATGCTATGACGAGAAGAAAGGAAATGGTGGTTTGAGCGTGAACGATGTTCTTTACCGTTGTGCCGGTGACAATCATAAGGGAGCAGCCCCAAAGATAATAGCTCAAATCCTTAACGCTGATAACTCTTTTGTGAAATCTCGGCATGAAATGTTTCACAATATAGGCGAGGAGCATGGGCACAAGCAGCACTACGCAGACTTCATAGAGTATCTTTGCGAACGCTGCCATGAAAGAGATGTCAGCTCCTTTCTCTATCATCGGGAAACAGACGGGAATGAGAACGGCGCAGATGAAATTGGAAATGAAAGTGTAGGTAGTCATTTCCTCAAGATTGCCACCGAGCTTTGCCGTAACCACGGCAGCGGCGGCAGCGCAAGGCCCGATGATGCACGTGAGAAGCGCTTCTACGAAAATCTTGTTGTCGCCCGAAAGATTAAAACCCACGATGATACCCACAAGAGCGGCTACGAAAACCACTTGGAATACGCCTACCCAGAAATGCCACGCTACGGGACGCAGCTTTCTGAAATCCACTTTGCAGAATGTGACAAAGAGAATGCAAAACATGAATAGCGGCAGAATGTCGCTCCCGATAGGGGAGAACCATGTCGCTATTGGGTCTAGAGCTGGAATAAAGGCAAAGATAAGGTAAATAATTGCCCCCATGCCTATGGCGATAGGCAAAGTCCAGTCTTTAATGAATCTTATTAAGTTCATTTCGTTTTTTTTGATTTGTTTGTTGTTTGTGTTGTATAAATGTTGTTGTTATTTCCCTCCTGTGAGGATAGTCTTTATGTCGTTGAGCTTGTTGAGAGCGTCAAGAGGTTTCAACTCGTCGATGTCAAGACCGAGAATCTCATCACGAATCTGGCATAAAACTGGGTCGTCGAGCTGGAAGAAGCTAAGCTGAGTGCCAGGCACATAGCCCTTGTCTATATTCTGAGTGTTTGGCTTGTCTACTGCTGTTCCCACAGTAGCGTTGTCAGCCTCAAGCTGTTTCAATATGGCGCTTGCACGCTTCACAATGCTCTTTGGCATACCGGCAATCTGGGCAACATGAATACCGAATGAATGTTCCGAGCCGCCACGCTCCAGTTTGCGCACGAAGATAACTTTGTCGTTCACTTCCTTCACGCTCACATTATAATTCTTGATCCTTGGGAAACTCTTCTCCATCTCGTTAAGCTCATGATAATGGGTGGCGAAAAGCGTGCGAGCCTTGGCGCGAGGGTTTTCATGCAGATATTCCACAATAGCCCACGCAATGGAAATGCCGTCGTAGGTAGAAGTTCCGCGTCCCAGCTCATCAAAAAGAACGAGTGATTTCGGCGAAACATTGTTAAGAATGTCGGAAGCCTCGGTCATCTCCACCATGAATGTAGACTCGCCGAGAGAGATGTTGTCGCTTGCTCCCACACGGGTGAAAATCTTATCCACAATTCCCACATGTGCGCTCTGTGCCGGCACGAAACTTCCTATCTGTGCCATGAGCACTATCAAAGCCGTCTGGCGAAGCAATGCCGATTTACCTGCCATGTTAGGGCCGGTGATAATCATTATCTGCTGTTTCTGTGAATCAAGATAAATGTCATTCGGTACATAATGCTCGCCGAGCGGCATCTGTGTTTCTATCACGGCGTGGCGACCTTGCTTAATGTCGAGCGTGTCGCTGTCGTCTACTATCGGGCGGATGTAGTTGTTCTCCTGTGCGGCAGACGCGAATGACTCTAAGCAGTCGAGCTTCGCGATAATTGTAGCGTCGCTCTGAATGCGAGTGGTGAATGTCTGCGCCTTTGCCACAATCTCATTATATATCTGTGATTCAAGGGCAAGAATCTTGTCTTCCGCTCCGAGAATCTTTTCCTCATATTCTTTCAGCTCCTCGGTGATATATCTTTCTGCCTGAGCCAAAGTCTGCTTGCGAATCCAGTCGGCAGGCACTTTGTCCTTGAACGTGTTTCTCACCTCCAGATAATATCCGAACACATTGTTGTAGCCTATCTTCAGCGAAGAAATGCCTGTCTTCTCGCTTTCCCTTTCCTGCAATTTCAGGAGATATTCTTTGCCGTTGGAGCTTATCTCGCGCAGCTCGTCAAGCTCTTTGTTCACGCCGAGCGCTATCACTCCGCCCTTGTTCACGAGCTGTGGAGGGTCGGGCAGAATATCCTTTTCTATCATGTCGCGCAGCTCCTCGCATAGGTCAAGACTTCCGCCCCATGCTTTCAGCGACTCGTTCTTCGCGCCCATGCACACATCCTTCACCGGCTCAATGGCATGGAGAGCATTCTTTAGCTGCACAAGTTCACGCGGTGAAACTCTTCCCACCGCCACCTTTGATATTATTCGCTCAATGTCGCCTATTACCGAGAAGCTGTCTTCCAAAGTGTGTTTCAGCTCAATGTCGCGGAAGAAATATTCCACCACGTCGTGTCGCTGCTCTATGCGCTTAGCGTCTTTCAGAGGGAACACCACCCAGCGTCGCAGCATTCGTCCGCCCATCGGTGTGAGAGTCTTATCAATTACATTCAGCAGCGATGTGCCACCCTCCTGCATAGGCTGCAAAAGTTCCAAAGAGCGTATCGTGTAGTTGTCGAGCCTTACATATAGCTCCTCTTCCAGTCTTGAGAGAGAAGTGATATGCCCGATATTGGTGTGCTGAGTCATTTCCAGATACTGCATGATAGCTCCTGCCGCGATTACACCGTCGTGCAGATGTTCAACGCCAAAACCCTTCAGATTTTTCGTTCCGAAATGAGTGTTGAGTTTGTCCTTCGCGTTCTGTTCCGTGAATACCCAGTCATCAAGCTCATATACGCAATATCCTGTGCCAAACTGCTGCTCAAAAGTGCTTTTGCTCACTCTGTCGTAGAGCACTTCCTTTGGCGAGAAGTTGGCGAGAAGTTTTTGCACATAGTCGTATGTGCCCTGACCTGTGAAAAACTCGCCCGTAGAGATGTCGAGAAAAGCCACACCGCATGCCGTTTTGCCGAACTGCACCGCAGCGAGGAAGTTGTTCTCCTTGTAGTTCAACACATTATCACTCATGGCAACACCTGGCGTAACAAGCTCCGTAATGCCACGCTTCACGAGCGTCTTTGTCATCTTCGGGTCTTCCAGCTGGTCGCATATCGCCACACGTCTGCCGGCGCGAATCAGCTTTGGCAGATAAGCGTCGAGGGCATGATGTGGAAAGCCCGCCATTTCTGCCGAGCCTTGCGATCCGCCATTATTTCTGTGAGTAAGAGTGATACCGAGAATTTTAGATGCTTCTACAGCGTCCTGACAATAAGTTTCGTAGAAGTCACCGCATCTGAATAGCAACAAAGCGTCGGGGTGTTTCGCTTTAAGAGAGAAAAATTGTTTCATCATCGGGGTCAGTCCCTTTTCCTTTGCTGCCATATTATTTATCTTCGTTTTTTAGTAAATATTTCTGTTTTCTGTGATTTACAAAATTAGTTATTTCGCGTTTATCGCACAAATTTTTAACTAATAAAAATGTATCGGCCATTCGAGTTTCTCTCTTGCGTAAATGGTTTACCATTATTTTTTTTGTTCTTTTCATCAATGGCGCATTGAAAAATATGATTTCATTTGGAAGTTGCTGAATAATAGTTTATATTTGCATATATAATATAACATATATGATATTTTAATGGCGTTTTTATGGCTTAATATATCAATAATGTAGTTTTATTTTATGGCGGATTATTCAGAATATTCAGCACCAGAATTGGTGAAAATGCTTGGGAAACGTTTTAAGGATTATCGCCTTAGAGCAAACATGACCCAAAAAGATGTGGCGGAAATGGCAGGAGTTAGTATTCTTTCTGTTCAACGCTTCGAAAATGGAATGGTAAACAACATTTCATTGTCTACGTTTCTGCTGCTATTAAAGGCTATTGGAAGCATTAACGACTTGGATGAGTTGATGCCGGAACAACCGGTATCTCCTTATTTATATAATAACAATCGTAAAGTACAACGCATAAGACATAAGAAATCATAGATATGAAACACGAGGCAAATAATTCACTGAAAGTGATGCTTTGGGGACAGGAAATTGGTCGCTTGGCATGGCATCAAAGCAAGAAAACAACATACCGCATCCAGACAGTATCATTCGCAATGTAGTTAAAGCGATACAGCAGTTCCGCCCATTGGCTACGAAGAATGGCGTAAAAGAAGAATGGATAGGTCGTGTGGAGTCCACATTGGCTAATCACCTTGCTTCATGGGGATATGCCACAACCGCTCCCGCTACTTATACATTCATAGATGATGAAGGCAGAAATATCAGTAATGCTCATTTAGAACAGACGTATAAGGGTAACTATCATCTTATTGCCAATATCAATGGGCATAATAAGAAATCCGTGATTCGTAAAGGCACTTCCGTTGCTGATACTATTACGCAAAATGGATTGGCAAATATTAACGAACAATTCATCAAAGAGCTTGTTGAGCATTATTTAGTGCTTAGCAAGAAATAAGCATATCCTTCTCCCCAAATTCTTACCCTGTCACAGTCACTTATGAATGGGAGAAAAGCGTCACGGGCGGTTATATGCAATATCCATATTTCGCTCCGCAGCGGTCTTATGATGTAGAGGTGGTAAATGCTTCTTTTCGTCTTGCCTCTTAACAAAAAATCCACCGTGCTTAATATCTCTTTGTCGCCTGATGCCGGCGCTGAGCTGAGCATGCTCTGCACTCAATATGAGGATGACAGATGGCTGCTGTATCGCAAGGAAGAACAGCAGGCAGAATATTTGAGCAAGGAAATTGCCTTGTCGTCGCCCGTGTGGAGCAACGTGAAGATTGCAGAAGATAAGCGTTTCGGCAATCCCCCTGTGCTTACTATCTGTGCTGAGGCAAAAGTAAGGAAGTGCGCCAGTGTGGCAGGCACTACCATGTTTGTCCCCATCATGCCGTGCGATTTCTATGCGCTCTCTTCCGTCGGCCGATAAGCGCCGTAATGATGTGCATATCTTTTATGGATATATAGAAGAAGCTTAATATTTTATCTTTTAAACTCATATTATTTATCCTCTTTAGTCTTTTTTTTATAATGAGATTCTGTTGCAATAGCTGCTCTTCAAAATTAGGACTATTGCCAGTAATATACTTTGCGTAATGTAACAAGTTTTTTGCCTTATGATACAAACCAATCTTGATTGGGATTGGAGATTTCTTTGCGGCAAAAAATCAAAGTTGATTGGACTTAGAAATTCCTTGGCGAAGCGAAACCAAACTTGATTGGAGTTAGAAATTCCCTGGCGATGAAAAATCCAACTTGATTGGGATTAGAAATTCCTTGGCGAAGCGAAACCAATCTTGATTGGGATTGGAGATTCCCTGGCGGCACGAAATCAAACTTGATTGGAGCTGGAGATTCCCTGGCGATGAAAAATCCAACTTGATTGGGATTAGAAATTCCTTGGCGAAGCGAAATCAAACCTGATTGGGATTAGAAATTCCTTGGCGAAGCGAAATCAAACCTGATTGGGATTGGAGATTCCCTGGCGGCACGAAATCAAACTTGATTGATGTAGGATTTTGTCATTTCCTGTTCTGAAAAGCTTCAATTCCGAAAAATACGCAGTTTTGCCGTTCCTCCCAAAGTATATATGGAAAAGCAAAGAAAAAGGGGCACATACATCGTATGCACCCCCGATATCGCGCCATGAAAGACGCGCGGAAAGTCTGAATTGTCAGTGAATTCCTTTAAAATAGATATGCCCGATTTAGAATATCAATTTCTCAACATAGTAAGTGAGCATTCCGGCAAGATAACCCACGAGGGCAATCCAGCTGACGTGCTTCATATACCAGCCGAAAGTGATTTTCTCTAAACCCATGACAACAACGCCGGCAGCGCTTCCGATGATGAGCATTGAGCCACCAACGCCGGCACAGTAGGCAAGAAGCTGCCAGAAAATGCCATCTACTGCCATGTCGCCCACTTCAGCGATAGGATACATTCCCATGCAGCCAGCAACAAGTGGCACGTTGTCTACAATGCTTGAAACGATACCGATGATACCTGTCACCATGTAGTGATTGCCACCGCTCACCTCGTTGAGGCTTCTGCCGAGATTGGTGAGCACTCCTATCTCAGCTAAGCAGCTCACTGCCATCAAGATGCCGAGGAAGAAAAGAATGGTAGACATGTCGATGCGACGCAAAAGGCTGCCTACTCGCTTCGACATAGAGTCAGCGCCAAGGTGTTTGCCACGATAGAATATCTCAGTCACCGTCCACAATGTGCCGAGCACGAGCAGAATGCCCATAAATGGTGGCAGGTTGGTGAGTCCGCGGAAGATAGGCACGAAGATAAGTCCGCCCACGCCGAGGAAGAAGATAATCTTGCGCTGTGTGGCTGTGAACACGTCGGCAGCAGTGTCGCCCTTTGAAGGGGTAGGAGCTACAAGCTCACCTTTCAGCGAATACTGCATGATAAGCGCAGGCACTACCATCGACACGAGTGAAGGAATGATAATTTCCGTGATAACGCCTACGGAAGTGATCATGCCGCCTATCCAAAGCATAATGGTGGTGACATCGCCGATAGGAGAGAACGCGCCTCCCGAATTGGCTGATATGATTACCAGTGAGGCGTAGATGATGCGGTCTTTGTGGTCTTGCACAAGCTTTCTAAGCACCATAATCATCACGATGCTCGTGGTGAGGTTGTCGAGAATGGCAGAGAGGATAAACGTCATGAAAGCGATGCGCCACATGAGGGTGCGCTTGCTCTTTGTCTTCATGGCGTCGCGCACGAAGTTGAAACCGCCGTTCTGGTCTACAATCTCCACGATGGTCATCGCGCCCATAAGGAAGAACAGCGTTTCGGCAGTGTCGCCGAGGTGCACTTTTATAATCTCGCTCACCTTGTTGAGAGCGGCAAGCTCAGTGCCTCCGAGAGAAGGGTGCATGAGGTCTACATAGCCCACGGGATTACACATGTAGAGAGTCCAGCATAGCACGCACATGAGCAGAGCTATCGCTGCTTTGTTTACTTTCGTCAGGCTTTCGAGAGCTATGCACAGATAGCCTATGCAGAAAACACCGACAATTAAAATCGTTAATGATGACATGTTTTTTCTGTTTTTATTATATTATTTATTAAGTTTAATCCATTTGCCATTGAACAGGCGGATGAGGAATATCGTTCCGCGGAAGGTAAGCTCTATCGCCATCGCCATCCACACGCCAGGCAATCCGTAGCGAGGGGCAAGCAATGCGGCGAGGGTGAGCCTTACCGCCCAGATACTTCCGAGATTCATTAGGGCAGGCTTGAAAGTGTCGCCGGCGCCTACGCACACGCTGTAAGCTACTATTGACGCTGCAAACATTGGTTCGGCAAACGCCTCAATGCGCAGAGCGGTGCTGCCGAGCTGTCGTATCTCTTCCACAGGTGTGAGCATTCCTATCATTTCGGGAGCGAAGATATACATTATAAGTCCCATCACAGCCATCACCGCCATGCCGAGAAATACCGTCATGCGAGCGAAACTTTTGCACACATCGTATCTGCCTGCTCCGTTGCTCTGCCCCACGAGGGTGGTGGCAGCGTCGCCGATACCATAGCCTGGCATATAGCATAAACTTTCTGCCGTGATGGCGAATGTGTTGGCAGCTATGGCGAAGTTGCCAAGAGGTGCCACGATAATGGTGCTCACTATCTGCGCTCCGCCCATCAGTATCGACTGCATAGCCATAGGCGAGGCTATCTTCAGCGCATTGCGTATGTAGTCGTTTATCCACTGAAACGCTTTCGTGTCTTGTTTTAGTCGCAGAATTTTGTTTCTGAATATCGCTATATACGCGCTCAGCGATGATGAGGCTATTATTGCCGACAATGTGCCGAGAGCAGCTCCTGCCACTCCTAAACGGCAGATGAAGATAAAGAAATAGTTGAACATTACGTCGAGCACGCACATCATCACGCTCACTATGCTTGGAATGCGCATGTCGCCTGAGCTTTTCAAGGCAGCGTTGCATAAGTTAGACAGCTGCATAAATGGCAACGCAAACGAGAATATCATTACATACAGCGACGCATCGCCGGCTATGTCGGTCTTTCCTCCGAGCCAATAAGGCAGAGGGTGGGAGATGAGCATTACGCCTAAGCACAGAGCTACGCTGAGCACTGTCGTGGCGATGAGTCCGTGGCGAAACAAGCGGCGTGCGCGAGCGAAGTCGTTAGCACCTATGGAGTGGGCTATCTGCACGGAGAATCCCAACGACGCGGCGTTGGTGATACTGCCGAATAGCCATGTAGTAGACTCCACAAGACCTATCGATGCTGAGGCCTGCGCTCCAAGTCTGCCCACCATCGCAGCGTCAATGTAAAACATTAGTACACTCGTGATTTGTGCCAGCATTGAGGGCAAGCTAAGCGATATAATAAGGCTGAGCTTATCTCTTTGCGTCAGCGTCTCGCCATTGCGTATCGATGCCAGCAGCGCTTCACTCTTGTTAATGTTGAGCATGTATGTATCTTATTATTGTATTTATTGGTGTTCTTACTTATGTAATTATTGCAAATATAGCACAAAAAAAAATGTGGCGCAAATACATTTCCATCTTTCTGAAACATATTGCTCCACCCATCTTCGTGCCAGAGCAGCTTAGTGCTGCGTCTGGACTTTCTGCATCATAAATTTATTTTCTATGTCGTAACTCTATAAACCTCTCTCTCTAATCTTTCCTAAGCTAAAAACTAATCTTTCTCTATAATCATCTGTTGTTATCCTGTTTTCTCTAAACAATCTTTATGTTTACCTTTCGATGTTGTTATCCTATTATCAATCTTTCTACTTTCCTTAGAGCCGTTTCCTAATGCTCTCTTTTGTTATCCTTTGTTGAAAGCAATCTTAATACCTTATGCAGAAATGCTTATTAAGGTTTAAATGTTAGAGTTACTTATTTTCTATTGCACTGCAAAGGTATTTATTGTTTGCGTACACAGCAATACTTTTTCATGTTTTTCTTTCCAACGTATGTACTTTTTTGACCTAAATCAAAAACAGGTGTCAATAAAACAATCATATCGCTTTTCGCTCATATTATTTTGCCTCAAAATCTAAAAATGTTACCTTTGCGCCCATGCAAACATTCTATACTGTTTTTTTATTGATCATAAGCAACGTTTTCATGACGTTGGCGTGGTATGGTCATCTCAAACTTCAGCAGATGCATATAAGCAACAGCTGGCCGCTTATCGGCATCATCGTTTTTTCATGGGTATTGGCATTTTTTGAGTATTGCTGCCAGGTGCCGGCCAATCGCATGGGCTTCGTCGGCAACGGCGGACATTTCACATTGGTGCAGCTAAAGGTTATTCAGGAAGCTATCAGCCTGATAGTATTCTCTATCATGGCAGGCATGATGTTTCAGGGCGAGAACCTTCACTGGAATCATGCCGTGTCGTTCGGCTTCTTGGTGTTGGCGGTTTATTTCGCTTTTAAATAAGGTGGGATATATATTATAAGGTATGGAGAATATAAGTGGCAAGATAAAGGTTGTGGCTTTTGACGCTGATGACACCCTTTGGGATTGTCAGTCGCAGTTTGTGAAAGTGGAGGAGGAATACGCGCGCCTTCTCAGTGAATATGCTTCGGAAAAGGAGATTTCCGACTCGCTGTTCAGCGTAGAAACAGCCAATATGCCTTTGCTTGGCTATGGCTGCAAGGCATTTATGATTTCGCTTGTAGAGAATGCCATACAGATAAGCCATGGAAAGGTAAGTGCGGCGACAATTGAGACGATAATAAATCTTGGCCGCACTTTATTGGAACTTTCCTCTACTCCTTTGCCTGAGGTGGTGGAAGTGTTGTCTTATCTAAAGGAGAAAGGCTATCGCTTGGTAGTGTTCACAAAGGGTGAGCTGCTCGATCAGGAGAACAAGCTGCGCCGTTCGGGGCTTCTGCCGTTCTTCTGCCATGTAGAGATTGTTTCCGACAAAACTCCGCAGCGTGTCGCTGAAATGTGTCGTGATTTGCAGATATCGCCCGATGAATTGCTCATGGTGGGCAACTCGTTTAAGAGCGACATCATTCCGGCTATAGAATCAGGCGCGTATGCCGCTCATATCCCATATAAAGTGATGTGGGCTCACGAGCTTACTCGCGAGTTTGCTCACGACCGCATTTTCTCGCTCAAGCATCTTGGCGAGCTAAAACAGTTTGTGTGATGTGATTTTTATTGCTATTGTTATTATTGCGGAGAGCAGAGTATCTCGCACACTTTGTCTTGGAATCGGCGCGCGTTGCTTCTGTGCATAACGCCCTGATTGATAATGGCGAAACAAAGGGCGTGACCATTCGCTGCCTTGCAATAACCGGCTAATGAACTTATGCCTGTCACCGTGCCAGTCTTTGCGTGCACATTGCCACGGGTGAAGGCTCCGCGCATACGGTCGTCGATGGTGCCGTCGGTGCCTGCTATAGGGAGAGCAGGGTAAAGATGATTATATATGTTGCCGTTCATATAAGCATAGCGCAATAGTTTCACTTCAAGCTCGGCAGTGACATAATTATATAATGAAAGACCTGAGCCGTCGGCAATCTTATATCTTGCCGGGTTAAGCCCTATCTTTTTTATAAGTCGGTTGATAACGGCGCGCGCATTTTTAGCCGAAGCAGGGTGAGCGCCCGTTGATGCCGCAATCTGATAAAACATAGACTCAGCGTAAAGATTGTCACTGCGCTTCAACATTCTCATGAGAACCTGATCCATAGTGTGGAAGCGTTGCGCAATGCAGAAAGCGTCGTCAGGCTTTGTATTAGTGGAAACGAATGCGTCTACTACTATGCCTGCTTCGCGCAGCTCTCTCTCAAATCGCTCCATGAATCGGTCTTTTCGTCCTAAGAGCAGTGGCGATAGCGTTGGGTTGTCATCATCCCAGCACCAGCCTTCGCCGAGCAAGTCGGAATTCTTCATACTGCGGTCGGCATATATATGTCCGCGGATAGTGTCTACGCCCATCTTCTTTATGCTTTCTACAAAAGCGTTAAGGTCGTCGTTGTTGAATATCGGGTCGAAGCCGCCAACGCAATAGACATCGCCCACGAGGGTGCAGCTGTCTATTCTGCCTGTATAGCAAAGGTCGGTCTTGAATTTATATCCCCCTCCTAATTTGTCGAGAGCGGCAATGGCGGTAATAAGCTTCATTGTTGAGGCTGGGCGCATAGTCTGTCGCTCTTTGTAGCAGTAGATGGCAGAGTCGGCATCAAGGTCATACACCATAAGGCCAAGCTGCGAAGTTTTAAACATATCGCTCTTCAATAGCTTGTCTATCTTGTGCTGCGCGCTGCGCGGCCATGGCAAGGCAAGAGAATCCTTTGCCAGAGAGTCTTCCTCTACAAGGATAGTGTCTATCGCTTCGTTCTTGTCTTCTGAAATCTTGTCATCTGTCTGAGCAAACATAGGCAGACAAATGGCAAACAAAAATCCTATTAAATATCTTTTATATGTGTATGTATTATCCATTGCTTAATGTTATCCGCATCTATTGATGTCTATATGCTGCAAAGTTACTAATTTATTTTGTATTGTGTTCGATTTGTTGTGCTTTTATAGAAAGTACGCTGCATCTCAACAATTTAAAATAAATAGTGATTTATTTCTTATTGTGTTCGATTTGCAGTACTTTTGTACCGACGATTATACACGAATAAAAGATGATACATAAGTATGATTTCCTCATTATCGGTAGTGGTGTTGCCGGAATGAGCTACGCCTTGAAGATTGCAAGAGCGCATAAAGGAAAGGTCTGCATGATATGCAAGACTACACTTGATGAAGCCAATACGAAATTCGCCCAGGGTGGCGTGGCTTCTGTTACCAATCTTGAGGTAGACAATTTCGATAAGCATATAGAAGACACAATGATAGCAGGCGACTACATCTCTGACCGTAAGGCGGTGGAGCAGGTAGTGCGCAATGCCCCTTCTCAGATTAAGGAGTTAGTGGAGTGGGGCGTGAATTTCGACAAAAAGCATGATGGTAATTTCGACCTTCACCGTGAGGGTGGACACTCTGAGTTCCGTATTCTTCATCATGCCGACGACACAGGCGCGGAAATCCAGCGTGGATTGATGGAGGCTGTGCGCAATAATCCTGATATTGATATTAAGGAAAATCATTTCGCTGTTGAGATTATCACTCAGCACCATCTTGGTGTGGAGGTCACTCGCCGCACTCCAGACATAGAGTGCTATGGCGCTTATGTGCTCAATCCTGAAACACAGAAAGTAGATACATATCTCAGTAAGGTTACTATAATGAGTACCGGTGGTTGTGGTGCTGTTTATCAGACCACAACAAACCCTGTCATCGCTACAGGCGATGGCGAGGCAATGGTCTATCGCGCTAAGGGCACTGTTGCCGACATGGAGTTCGTGCAGTTCCACCCTACGGCACTATTCCATCCTGGAGAAACCCATCCTGCTTACCTCATCACAGAGGCAATGCGTGGCTATGGCGGTATTCTTCGTTTGCCTACCGGAGAATCGTTTATGGAGAAATACGACGAACGTCTTTCCCTCGCTCCGCGTGATATTGTAGCCCGTGCCATTGACAAGGAAATGAAGATACATGGTATTGATCATGTCTGCCTGGATGTCACTCATAAAGACCCGGAGGAAACAAAGCGTCATTTCCCTAATATATATAAGAAATGTCTTTCTATCGGCATTGATATTACTAAGGAATATATTCCTGTACGTCCTGCTGCTCATTATATGTGTGGTGGTATAAAGGTAGACCTTAACGGATGCTCAAGCATCAATCGCTTGTATGCCATCGGCGAGTGCTCATGCACAGGTCTTCATGGCGGAAACCGTTTGGCAAGCAACTCTCTTATCGAGGCGGTTGTTTATGCTGACGCTGCCGCAAAACACAGTTTGGAACATATAGACGAATACGACTTCAACGACAAAGTGCCTGAATGGAATGATGAAGGCACTATGACCAATGAGGAGCGTGTGCTTATCACTCAAAGCGTGAAGGAAGTGGGCGAGATAATGAGTAATTATGTTGGTATCGTGCGCAGCGATCTTCGCTTGAAGCGTGCATGGGATCGTCTTGATTTGCTTTATGAGGAAACGGAAGCTCTCTTCAAGCGCGTGAAGGCAAGCAAGGATATTTGTGAGCTTCGCAACATGATTAATGTAGGCTATCTTATCACTCGTTTCGCTATAGAGCGTAAGGAAAGTCGCGGTTTGCATTTCACAACCGATTATCCTGTTCATGCTTACGACAAATAAGTATTTCAATTAATATTTAAAAGGCAATTAATAAGAATTTGATGAAACTCTTATTAATTGCCTTTTGTGTTTTATGAGTACATTCAAAATGTACAGAATAAAAAAGGCACACCTTAATAAAGGTATGCCCATTTCTTTTCTTTACTAATTTCGCTATTATGCAATATTAGAAGTTGTAGTAAACACCGAACTGAATGTTGTTGCCGTCGAGCTTAGCACCCAAATCGGTAGTTCTTGTTCTTGCGTTGTAATCGTTGGTCTTGCTCCAGCCGAAGAAACCAACCTTTGTTACGAAGCTGAAGTTCTTGTTGAGGTTTACAGACAAACCTGGCTTCAAGCCGATGTAGAATGACTCACCATCCTGGTTGCTGTAGTAATTCTTGTAGCCTACACCACCATCAACGAATACGTTTACATACTTAGAGTGAACGAAGGTAAGACGAGCGTAAGGATTGATCTCGAAAGCTTTTGCGCCACCCTTTGTTGCGCCCTGCCATCCAAGTGCTACGCCTAATGCCAAATCTTTGTCGATGTTGTAGCCGATTTCAGGCAAAAACTCATAAGTTGTGTTGTCTTTTGTTGTAATCTCAACACCTCCGGCCTTAGCCTTTTCCTTGTGACCGTCAACTGAGAATGTACCACCAACGTAAACTTGTGCAGATGCACTTACAGCCATCACAGCTGCTACTAAAGTCATAAATAATTTCTTCATAATAATAAAATAAATTATTAATTAGTTATCCTGCCCCAAAGGGCGTCATAAATCGTTGCAAAGATATTTAAAAACGCATTTTATTTCAATGTTTTTACCTTTATAAAGACGAGAAAATGCCGTTTTTCTTGATTTATGCTAAGAAAAACGGCATTTTACTAATATTTCACGAAAAACGCCCTATTTTAAGACATTTCATGAATCTTTTAATGATTTCTATGAGATTTTTGGTTAAAAGTGTGTCATTATACACCGAAAAGTGTAAAAATAGTTATTTTGTCACAAGTTTTAATCTCGCTGAAGTGAGTTTATCGCCTGTGGCAGTGAACACGATTTTACCTGCTTTGTCAGTAGAGCGGAGTATAACTAACGCGCTTCCTTGGTAAAGGCTTCGCTCGCTTCCTACAAGGCTTTCATCGCTTGTGATGTCGCCATTGCTTACAGCGATGATTTCAGCGTTGCCTTCTACATTGAATTTCAGTTTTGTGTCGGCGGTAGGCACACGTCTGCCCTTGCTGTCTACGGCAACGACGCGAATGTGGAGCAAGTCTTTGCCGTCAGCGTGCCATGTTTGCTGGTCGGGCATGGCGATGAGTTTGACAGCTTCGCCAGTAGTGGTGAGCTTATGGCGCGCTACAATCTTTCCGTTGCTTTTTGCTACAGCCTCTACCGTGCCGGCGTGATATTCTATGTTATCCCACTTTATGATGTCACGCTTCTTGGGGTTGTCTGTAGGATTTTTCTTCGTGCCGTAGCTCTTGCCGTTTACGAAGAGTTCCACTTCTTCTGCGTTGGTGTAAGTGTTGAGGCTCACCTTTTGTCCTTCTTGCAAGTTCCAGTTTTCGTCCATCTTTGCTGTGCCCACGTTCACTCCGTTCCACACATTGTCTTTGGCTACCTGTCTTACCACTCCGATGTGAATGGTAGGAATGTCGGTAAACATACTCTTCATAAGATATGCTATAGGCTTTGGCTCAAGCGATATGTCGAACACGCCCTGTGCCCATCCCTTTGCAGGCCATCCGTTGCTTTCGCCAAGATAATCAATAGCTCCCCAATAAGCCGAGCCTACTACTTTTTTGTGGTCAGGCTCAAAGAAATTGGCAGGCAAGTTAGAAGTGTTGGCTTCGCTCTGATAGAATATCATGTTAGGGTATCGGCGAGCGTCGCCAGGGAAATACATATACCTATAATTATATGCGGCAATATCCGTAACGAGTGCCAATGGTGCCGGAATGCTGTCGGTAGTGAGGCTTCTGCCTCGTGGGTGCATGGCTACTGTTGTGGGGCGAGTGGTGTCGTAGCGGTGGAGAAGCTCACGCTGCAACTTAAAAGGCGTTACTCCCCAGTCGTTGTAAGGCAAGTTGGCATAAGTCTGTAGCTCATTGCCCAAACTCCACATCACTACGCATGGATGATTGCGGTCGCGTTTCACGAATTCAGGCACGTCGTATTGCCAAAGTTCGGTCCATGGTCTTCTTCCGCCTGCAAAGTTGGTAAGCCATTTATCGTATAGCTCATCCACCACGATGATGCCATATCTGTCGCAGAGCTTTAAGAAATCCTCGCTGTAAGGATTATGGGAAGTGCGGATATGATTATATCCGAATTGCTTCATCAGCTTTATGCGCTTTTCAATGGCGCGTGGAAACGCTGCCGCGCCGAGAGCGCCGAGCGAGTGGTGATTGGCAAATCCTTTCAGCAGCACCTTTTTGCCGTTTAGCTTAAATCCGAAGTCAGGTGAATACTCAATGGTGCGAATACCAAACTCCTCGCGTATGGAATCCTTCACGTTGCCCTGCTCGTCAAGTAGCTTTATCTGAGCTGTGTATAAATTCGGCTCTTCGCAGCTCCACAGTTTAGGATTGCTTACACGGATAGGCTCTAATTGATATTCATAGTCTTTCATCTTGCGATTGAAAGGCACTACCAGTCTTTTGCTTGCTACATTCTTTCCTGTTGGGTCAAAAATGTCTACTGCAATATTAAAGTTCTTGTATTTTAAGTAGCAGCATATCTCGGCCTGAATGTTCACTTCGGCACTGCTCTCGCTCACTTTAGGAGTAGTGATATATAGAGGGTGGCGTGGGAAAAAATATTCAGCGTCGGTGATTATCAGATTCACGTCGCGAAACAGTCCGCCACCGGTATACCAGCGCGAAACATTTGATGCTCCTGTTGATGAATACACAAGCAGCTCATTTGAAGCGTCATATCTCAATTTCTTGCTTATGTCTATGTCGAATCCCACATATCCATAATCTGTTCCGCCGATGCGTTCGCCATTGAGATATACATCGCCCACAAGCATTATGCCTTGAAAGTCGAGTAATACTCGTTTGCCTTTCCAAGAAGTGTCGGGTGTGATAGTCTTCTTATACCATCCTGCTCCCATTTCTTTAAATCCTCTGGCAGAAAGACGTGATTTCACATTGCTTGCTTCATCGCCTTTATATCCTGTCTCGTCTTTGCCCGGCGCAACCCATGGTTGCGATACTTGGAAATCGTGCGGTAAGTTTACGGTAGACCATTTTGTGAAAGTTTTCGCGTCGCCTTCGCCTGCATGAAAAAGCCAGTCGCGATTGATGTTGATAGTGTCGCGCACAGGCGCTGCAAAGTTAGGCACGCTCATGAGGAGCAATAGTCCTCCGAGCTTAAATTTGTTAGTTAGCATTTATTTATTAATTAGGGTAATTAAATTGACTAAAGTAATTGAATAATCTTTTCAATCTTCAAAGCTAATTAGAATTCTCCCCCAAATTGGGGGAGTTAGAGGGGGCTTAGGGTGTTTTATTATTGTCCTCCGAGGCGTGAGAAATAAGTTATGATGTCTTCCCAAGTCTTAAATTCATCACTGCCGAGAGTGATGGTAGTTGTCATTGCGTCTTCAGGAGGATTAGTGCCGATGTAGTAATCACCATATAGCAGTTGAGGCTGATTGGTGAATATCACTCTGTCGTGAGCAGGCGCGCTCAGCAAGTCTTCCACCTTATTTTGCATTTCATCAATTAAAGCATGATCGTTGGTAGGACTTGGCGCTACTATATATATAAGGTAGTTGTCGAGCAACATTTCATACGCCTTGTGCATGCTTGAGCGAGCGTTGCCATAGCTGTCGATTAGTGATTCATATTCTATGTAGATAATAGGTCGCTCGCGCTTTTCCTGCTTGTCGTCGATCCATCGCACTATCGGAATTACATAATGCAGGGCTACAGGGTCGCTCAGTCTGTGCTCGCCATGGAAATGTATGGCGTTAGGATAATGCTCTCTGAACATATCGAAGGTGTGAACCACTGGGTCGTTGTCGCCAAACAGTCCGTAAACCCTTTTCTTGTCGTCCTCGTCTATGTCGTTGAAACATTGAGTGGTGATTTCCACATATTCTTTCTCTAAAGCCTTGGTAACGAGAAACTCCTGCACTCCGTCTTTTCGTGGATTTTGGAATTGCTGTTTGCCTGTCATTCCGCTGTCTTTCATCGTCTGCCCCATCTGGAAAGCCGGGTTTACGAGAATGCGGTCAAATCCGCGCAGCATCTCGGTATACATTCCGCCCATTGATGTTCCTATTATGAGGTCAGGCTTCTCCTCTTCGCAGAGTTTTCTAAGCAGAGCCATTGCCTCTTCAGGGTGTATCGGCAAATCTTCCGCAAACACTTTCGCGCTTGGCAATAGTCGCTGCAACACTTTCACTGTGTTGCTCTGTGCCGACGACATAAAACCGTGTACATACATTATCTTTTTTCCCTCCATAAGGTCGGGAAATTCTTTTCCGTATTGAGTTTCCATTGATTTCTTGTTTTCTCCCACAAAGATACGTAATTTTTGATTATAAACAGATTGCGCATCGGCAAAATCATGAAAGTTTATTTCCTGTTGTATTCTAATTATATTACTTTTGTAATCGCAAATAATCAATATTTCTTATGGCTAAACACAATGAACTTGGAGCGTGGGGTGAGGCTGTCGCAGCCGACTACCTCAATAGGGAAGGCTATTTCGTTAAGGATAGGGATTGGCATTTCGGCAGTCATGATATTGATCTCGTGGCTGTTTCTTCTGATAATGAAACTCTTGTGTTTGTAGAGGTGAAGACCCGTGAGCATGAGGATTTGTCGAGCGCGGAGGACGCTGTCACCGTGCGCAAGATGCGCAGCATCGCCTTGTGTGCCAATGAATATATTGAGCAGTATAATGTCGAGATGGACTATCGTTTTGATGTTATCTCGGTTATTGGCAATGGGAGGAAAATAACCGACATAAGGCATATCGCTGATGCTTTCAATCCTGCCTTATTATGATAATTCGAGTCGCTGTTATTAATCAACTAAAACACTTTTAAACTTAATATGAACTTATTTGGCTTATTCAGAAAAAAGAAACCGCAGGGCATGACCCGCAGAATAATTCATTTAGAGGAAACTGATTCCACTAACAGATATATGAGCACTCTGCCTGATGATATGCAGGAGGATATTATCGTGGCTTATTCCGACTATCAGACAGCCGGGCGCGGACAAGGTAAAAATACATGGGAGAGCGAACGAGGCAAGAATCTGCTTTTCTCTGTTCTCATACGTCCTGTCATGGTGCCTGTCGCTAAGCAATATCTTCTATCCGAAATGGGCGCCCTTGCCGTGAGAGACGCCTTGCTTGAATTAGAGGGTATCAATCAGGAAATGCTCACATTGAAGTGGCCTAACGATATTTACTATGGTGATAAGAAAATAAGCGGCACGCTTATTGAAACGAGCGTTGATTCCAAGGGAATAAAGCGCTGCGTGTTTGGTGTCGGCATTGATGTTAATCAGGAAAAGTTTGTCAGCGATGCGCCTAATCCTATGTCGTTGAAGCAGATTCTGGGTAGAGATATTGACATTGCAAAGTTACTCAATCGCATAATAGATAGTTTTGAGAAATACTATAGTCTTGTAATCAGCAGCGACTATATCGACATCACCGCGTTATATCATTCATGCCTTTATCGTGCCCACGGCTTCCATAAATATAGAGATAAGGATGGTGAGTTTGAAGGCTCTATCGTTGAGGTGGAAGACAATGGCCATCTTATTCTTCGCGATCGTGACGGAATGATAAGGGAATACGCGTTTAAGGAAGTGGAATTTATAATATAGGCGCGCTGCTATTTATGGAAAAGTGTATATTTCAAGGGTGAAATTTATAGGAAAAGTGTGTTTCCGCTTGCTGATTTTATAGGAAAAGTGTATATTTGCGGTGTGTAAATTATAGGAAAAGTGCTAATCTTATGTTATACAGGAAGATAGAAAAGACTATTTCAGACCATTTAAAATCAAAGTCTGACAAGATATTAATAGTAAAGGGAGCAAGGCAAATTGGCAAGTCATTTATCATCAGGCATGCCGCCCAAGCTTTGTTTACTAATTATATAGAAATCAATCTCGTGGAGGACAAGCAGAATAATGGATATTTTGCCGATGTCCGCACCACGGATCAGTTTTATATGCAGCTTAGTATGCTCGCAGGCGGAAAATTGGGAAACAGAGATAATACCATAATCTTTCTGGATGAGATACAGGAATATCCTCAACTTATTACTCTTTTGAAGTTCTTGCGTCAGGATAATCGGTTTACATATATCGCGAGTGGCAGTTTGCTTGGGGTCACACTTTCTGATGAAGTCGTTTCTCTTCCGATTGGCAGCGTTGAGTTGTTGGATATGTATCCTCTTGATTTTGAGGAATTCCTCATGGCTAATGGTTTTGGTAGTCTGGCTCTTTCTACAATGATGGAATGCTTTAAAAAGGAGCAGTCTTTGGCGGAGAATGTTCACAATAGGGTTATGGAACTGTTTAAGTTGTACCTTATCGTGGGAGGAATGCCTGATGCCGTTACTGAATATATAGAAAGTAAGAATGTCGTTAAAATAAGGAGAATACACAGCAGCATTCATGAGCTTTATGGGCATGATGCAGCGAAATATGACAATGAGCATAGATTGAAGATTAGACGCATATATGATATGATACCGTCTAATATGGAGAATAAGAAAAAGCGTGTTGTCGTAAAGAATATAGAGAATAAGCGTGGAGCGAGGTTTGAGCAATATAGTGATGAATTCGACTATTTGGTTTCATCAGGTATAGCGTTGGAAGTTGAGGCAATTTCAAATCCGAAATATCCGCTTTCTCTGTCGATGACAAAGAATCTTTTGAAACTATATATCAATGATGTCGGATTATTCACAAATATTCTCTATGGCAATAATATTCGTAGCATTCTTGATGACGAGAACAGCATAAATCTCGGTTCTGTGTATGAAGATGTTGTCGCTTCCGAGCTGAAAGCGCATGGATTCCGCTTGTTCTATTATGATAATAAGAAGAATGGAGAGGTAGATTTCCTTGTGGAGGATAAGGACACAACGTCTATTCTTCCGTTGGAAATCAAATCTGGCAAGGATTATTCCGTTCACAGCGCGTTGTCAAGATTCATCTCCACTCCTGATTATGCTATCAAGAAAGCTTATGTCTTATCCAATGAGCGTGAAGTGAAAACGGTTAATGGTATCACTTATCTGCCTATCTATTATATAATGTTTTTTGCTCCGAACAAGTCGCAGGCAGACGTGTTTTTGCCATAAAGAATTAAATCTTCGCACGCAGAAGATTTTCGTCTTATAGGTAGAAAGTGTTTAAGTATATGCGTAGACTCTATTGTTATTATTGGTTCTAAGGTATTGCGAATACCTCACTGCTAATAATACAAAAAGAGTCTACGCTTTGTTTTGTAATAATACTATGTTTTACGATATGAAAATATCTTATTCGAGATTGTGCTTGCCTGCACCTATTGAGAACTGCTTGCCGTTAGGAAGAATTACTGTTGCGTCGGTGTTGGCAGGCAGCTCTATCGTGGCAAACGAGTTGTGAATATCCACGCTTATCGTGCCATAGGCGTTGCGCAGAGAAGCCTTTACCCACTCCATATCCTTAGGCAGATAAGGAGCAATCACGAGATGCTGCAATCCTACAGTGCCCGGCTTATTGTTTATGCCTGCTAACGAACGGAAAAGCCACTCGTCAATCTGTCCAAGCATGAAATGATTCCATGATGCTCCGTTGCGTGGATCCCATTGCTCGGTGAGGGTTGTTGCTCCCTGCTTCAGTTGGAAGCCATATCCAGGCGCGTCGTAATGATTGAACATCTTATAGACAATGTCGTTTCTGCCAAAGCGTGCAAGGGTTTGAATGAGATAGCGATTGCCCACATCTCCCACAGTTAGGCGGTAGCCATGATTCTTGATGTCGGCAATAAGGCTGTTGAGCACTCTTTGCTCATTCTTTTTCTCCACAATGCCGAGATATAGAGGCAAGGCGTTGCTTGTTTGGCTGCCTGTGCCATAATAGCAGCTGTCGGCTTTATAGAATGTGTCGTTGAATGATTTTGTCACATTTTTTAGCAGCGCGCCGTATTTCTCAGCGTCGCTGTTATTCCTTGTTATTTTCGCTGCTTTTACCAATAATTGCAAATCAAAAATGTAGTGAGAAGTGGCAACGAGCGGAGTAGGGGTGTTGTGGGCAAATCCGGCACGCCATGGGCCATAGTCATACCAGTCGCCAAGGCCATGGCTCACGATGTTATCCTTCGCGCGCGACGACAGATAATCTACATAACGGCGCATAGGCTCATAGTTGTTTTTAATCAAAGAGTCGTCGCCATAATACTGGTAATACATGAATGGAAGCACCACGAGAGTAGAACCCCATTCAGGAGAATCATCAAAGATATTGCCAAACGAAACATATTGCGGAGCGATGGTAGGCACCATTCCGTCGGGCTTCTGCGTGTCTGTTATGTCCTTTATTATCTTTGGAATGTAAGTGCGCAAATCATAGTTTATCAGCAGACTTGGCCCTACAAGATGGTCTTGCTCAAGCCAGCCGAGTTTTTCTCGTTGAGGGCAGTCGGTCAATACTCCCTGCATATTGCTTCGCTCAGCGCGCTCTATCAGTCGGTGAATCTTTGTGAACAAATCATTTGAGCATGAGAAAGAAGAAACCTCAGGAGCGGAGTTATACACAAAATCACTCATAAGACTGTGGATAACTGGTAGGCCGTCGGGATTTTCCTGACTTTTCATTACCGCTCCCTCCACCTGAATATATCTGAATCCATAATAAGAAAAGCGAGGATGCCATGTCTCCATTCCGTTTCCGGCAAGAGTGTATTCATAATAATGCTGTCTGCCTGTCTGTCGCTGGTCGCAAGCTCCCTGTGGGGTAAGGGTTTCGCTTACTATAAGCGTTATTTTGTCGCCACGTTTGCCGCTTACCGTTATTTCAGGAAAGCCAGCGAGATTTTGTCCCATGTCGGCAACAAAGGCAGTCGGGCTTACTGTGCGTTTTGTCGCGTTTGAAGCAGCGGCTATCGAGTCGAGAGGTATCTTGTGAATACTTTTCACTCCGTATCTCTCCATTATCTTCACAGCAGGAGCGGTCTGTTCTGTGAGCTTTCCTGCTGCTCCCTCTGCCAGTACCACTTTTCGCCAACCCTTGTCATTGAAATTCGGCATATCGCATCCGTTTTCTACAAGACGCGCGTCGAAAGATTCACCGCCATAAATGCTGTTGAATGTGATAGGGCTTAGCTGATATTTCCACGATTCATCAGTGGTTATAGTCTGCTTCTTGCCGTCGGCATATTCTATGTCGAGCTGCAATATCATTTGCGGCGCGCCGAAACTTGTCTGCAACTTGCTGTATCTGCCGTTCTTCTGCACATTGAAGAAACCATTGCCGAGCAGAGCGCAGAGGGCGTTTTTGCCTTTGCGTATCATTGTGGTCACGTCGTAGACATTATAATATATGGTTTTGGAATATTCACTCCATAATGGCGCGAACATATCGTCGCTCACCTTTCTGCCGTTGATGTGGAGCTCGTAATGTCCCATTCCGCTCACCTTTACCATGGCGTGCTTTATCTGTCTGCCTTTTAGCTTAAACTCTTTGCGCAGCAGAATACTTCTTGACGACAGTGAGTCCACTCCGTCCCATGCTTCGTGGAATTTCTTGCTTTTAAACTCTGCGTTTGAAAAGCTGCCATCAGGCAGTTTCGCGTCTTTCTTCGTTATTGCGCCAATCCATTTGCCGTTCACCTGTGCTATGGTGTTTCCCGTGGCAAAGGCAAGGAATATTGACAGTAAGAAAATAATCTTTTTCATTATATATAGTTAGTGTGTAGTTGCGTTTAATTTTCAGCGTTGATAACTCTGCCTTTCGAGGCATTCATTCTGAATTTTACCTTCCATTCCTTCGGCCATGCCGGGAACAGCATTATCTCTCCGTCTGGCTTTTCCTGTAATAGCATTTCCTCCAGACCAATCATTGCCGAGCCACCTCTGTTGCAGTCGGGTGCCCAGTCAAATCCCGGTTCCCAGAATGCAGGGAATCTGTAAGGGCCATCTTTGAATTTCTCTATGCAGAGCTGCTTCGCTTCATCAGTAAGTCCGAGGCATGCTGCCCAGATATTGTCTTGCTTCCAGCCTTTCGCTGAGCGCATCTTCAAGGCAAGAGGGTCTTTTGAGTAAGTGTTGCGGGCAATGTTAAGCCCTTCTCTTCCCAATCCATAAATTCGCCATGGGAAAACAGGGTAGAGTTGTGGCGTTTCCTCATTCTGACATCTTGTCCACACCACTGCCGGAGAAATGACGCTATCGCCGCTCGCGAGTACTCTGAAAGGAATTTCTGGAATACGCAGCGCCATCGAAGTGTCTTTGCCGTATTCTTCCCATTGCTTTAACACCGCTTTCAGTGCTGCCACTGTGCTTGAGGCGTTGTATGCCATCTTGTAAGTCTCGGCAGCCGAACCTGGATAGAGAATGAGTTTTCCGTCCTCGGTGAGAGCTTTCTTTCCATTCTGTCTGGCTACATACTGATAATGCTCATCAAAAAACGTAAGGCAGTTTTCTATAAGTGGTTCATATTTCTTTATGTCCATGCCTGTATATTCGTGGGCATAAAGAATCATTGAGCAAAACTCTAACGAAGTGTCCCAAAGATATTCCAACCACGCGTTGTCCATCACTCCGTAGTTGCTCGTCTTCTTGTGTGAGCCATATTCGGCAGGATTGGGCAGACCGCAGTTCTCCAACTGCTCGGTGAAGCATGCTCCGCCATGATTCCAATAATATTTCGTGCGGGCTATCGCAGAAGGCAGCATTCTCAGATAGGTGTCAAACTGTGCTTCCATCATATCCGTATCACCGCTCTTTAGCATTGGCCAATACACAAGTCGCTGATTCTGCGCTGTCATTGTGCCGCCTCCCCATCTTCTGTAATCGGGAGTGAAAGGCATTTTCGCGTCTACATATTCAGGGTCGAAAGTGAAAAGTCCGCCATTAAATTTCGTAGGCCATTTGCTATAGGCATTGCATCCGAGAATATATCTGAACAGCTCCCAGTTGCGGGCGATGTGGGCTGCCTCGCTATTTTTGTCTTTTGCGATAATATAGCTTCGCTGCCAATAGTTATGCCACCATTTGGCAGAACGTTTCGCAGATGTTGCAGCGTTTACGTTTTGCTTATCTTTTGCCGTGTCAGTGAAATTGTCGTGCAGAGTAATTTTTACCGTGGCATTTTTAATGCCCTTAGCAGCGTAATTCCATGCGCGGAAATCCGTGCTCGCGTATTTTCCGTCAGTGGCGTTTCTGAAAGTGAAATCTGGAGCTGTCATCGTTCCGCCGAATTTCAGTCCGCCGATAGGATTATAAATGCTTGATTTCACGGCAGAGAGCTTTTCTTTTTCAATGGTGTAGTCCACCACTGTTTCCTTTCTGTTCTGATGGTAGAAAGAAATGGCGTTTCTGCCTGGCTTTATGCTGTCGGCGAAAGTCATGCAGTCTGGCTTCACGTCCCATTTCCATGACGACTGCTGACATTCCGCCTTTGTCAATGGGCGGTCTTTATATCTCCAGCTTTCATAGCTGAGTGTAGCGTTTATCTTTTGTTTTGAGGATATTGTCATGAACACGTTGGGAGAGAATACGTCTGCCCATAGCTTTATCGTAGCGTCGTTCAGCGTGATATACATCGCGCCGTCGTTGAGGCTTAGTCGCTGACTGAATTTCGTAATATCCTTGTCTTCAATGCGCAGGCGAAATCTGCCGGCTTTAAGCAACGTGTTGTTCTCGTCGAACATGCCAGAACGTGACAGATAGAACAGCACATCGCCGTTTTCCACCCATACGTTCATTCCAATGCTTCCACCACCGCAAGGCATTGACTCAGAGGAATTTCTGCTCTGTGAAGTCCAAACATAATTTTGTGGCACATAATCGGCGGCTTTCATATTCACGCACGCTATAAGTAAGCAGCACGCTGCCAGGATAATCTTTTTCATATAATATAGGAATAGTCTTAATCGTTTTGTGGGGCAATAAACATTATCGTGAGTTGCAAACTTACTTATTATTTGGCAAATTACACAAAGTGGGCTTGGGATATTTTATATTTTTTTGCTTTTAACTCGCTATATTGCAAAAATATAGATAATTTTGCAAGCAAATTACATTAATATATATAAGACATGAGTAAAAAAGTGTACCTTGGCATGATAGGTGACATCATGCACCCGGGACTAATCAATATTATTAACGAAGGCGCGAAATATGGTGATGTGATGATTGGATTGTTTACAGATAAAGCAATCGCTACGCATCGCCGCTTACCTTACATGACTTATGAACAGCGCCGTGAGGTTATTGCTAATATCAAGGGCGTAAGCGAAATTGTTCCTCAGGAGGAATGGAGCTATGTGCCTAATCTGAAGAAATATAAGCCAGATTTCATTATTCATGGAGATGACTGGAAGACAGGTTCTGAGCAGGAACTGCGCACAGAGGTCTTCGAGGTGATGAAAGAACTTGGCGGCGAGGTAATTGAAATACCTTACACACAAGGTATCAATTCTTCTTCTCTCGCTAAGGAGCTTGGCGCTATCGGCACGACTCCAGAAGTGAGAATGAAGTCTTTGCGCCGCCTTATCGCAGCGAAACCTATCGTCAGAATAATGGAAGTACACGACGGACTCAGCGGTCTTATCGTGGAGAATATGGAAGTGAAGGGCGGATTGTCTACAAAGTCTTTCGACGGTATGTGGTCAAGCTCGCTCACCGATTCCACTTCTAAGGGTAAGCCTGATATTGAGGCTGTAGATTTGACAACTCGTATGCAAGATCTTACAAATATCCTTGAATGTACCACAAAGCCTATTATTTACGATGGCGACACAGGCGGCAAGCCAGAACATTTCGTGTTTACCGTGCGCACATTGGAGCGTAATGGTATCTCTGCCATAATAATTGAGGATAAGATCGGACTGAAGAAGAATTCTCTCTTTGGCACTGACGCTATTCAGACTCAGGACACGATAGAGAATTTCTGCCATAAGATTAAGATGGGTAAGGCTGCGCAGGTGACAAAGGATTTCATGATTATTGCCCGTGTAGAGAGCCTTATCGCAGGCAAGCCGATGGAAGACGCTTTGGAGCGTGCCTACGCTTATGTTGAGGCTGGTGCGGATGGTATCATGATTCACTCTCGCAACAAGAGCGGTGATGACATCAAGGAATTCTGCCTTACATTCCGCAAGCGTCACGCTAATGTACCTATCGTGGTTGTGCCTACTACTTACAATCAGATAAAGGAAGAGGAACTCCATTCTTGGGGTATCAACATCGTGATTTATGCTAATCATATGCTTCGCGCTGCTTATCCTGCCATGGTGAAGTGCGCTGAAACTATCCTTGAGAATGAGCGTTCTTTGGAAGCTAATCCTTTGTGCATGTCGATAAAGGATATTCTGGAACTTATTCCGGGAACAAAGTAACTCTTGTTTTGTATATATAGTTATATTCAATAAACGAATAAAAAGCATGATTTCACCAAAACTATTCTATACCTGTCTTCAGAATGTCGGAATCGATTTTTATGCCGGCGTTCCTGATTCTTTGCTTAAAAATCTCTGCGCGTATATCACCGATAACGCTCCACGCACCAACAATATTATCGCTGCCAATGAGGGTGGCGCTATGGGCTTGGCTGCCGGACATTATCTCGCTACAGGCAAGACTCCTGTGGTGTATATGCAGAATTCAGGTATCGGCAATGCCGTAAATCCTCTGATGTCGCTCACCGACAAGGATGTTTATAATATTCCAGTGCTTCTCGTCATCGGTTGGCGCGGAGAGCCAGGTGTGCACGATGAGCCACAGCACGTGAAGCAGGGCAAGGCTACATTGCCGTTGCTTGAGGCTATGGGCATTAAATATGAGATACTTACAGGCGACGAGGCAGATTTGGAAGCGCAGATAAAGCGTGCCGATGAATATATGTCGGCTACTAAGGAAGCCTTTGCTCTCGTAGTGAAGAAAGGCACATTCGCTGACTATAAACTTCAGACCGACCGCAAGTCTTCATGCACAATGGAGCGCGAGGACGCGATAAAGCTTGTTGCCGCTTCTCTTGGCGAGAAAGATGTCGTTGTTTCAACGACAGGAAAAATCTCGCGTGAGCTTTTTGAGTATCGTGCTGATAATAATCAGGGCCATGCTCAGGATTTCCTTACGGTAGGCTCTATGGGTCATGCTTCGCAGATAGCTCTCGGCATAGCTCTAAGCAAGCCAAATAGAAATGTGTATTGCTTCGACGGCGACGGCGCTACCATTATGCACATGGGAAGTCTTGGCATAGTAGGCGAGATGATGCCGAAAAACTATTATCATGTGGTGTTTAATAATGGCGCTCACGACTCTGTCGGTGGACAGCCTACGATAGGATTTGATATAGACATTCCTGAAATTGCGGCAAGTTGCGGATATAAGACTGTGGTGAGCGTGGATAATGAAGAAGATTTGAAGCAGACTCTTGCTTCGCTTACCGACAATGAAGCTCCGCTGCTCCTCGAAGTGAAGGTAAAGAAAGGGGCGCGTGAAAACCTCGGTCGCCCTACCACGACACCTATTCAGAACAAAGAGGCGTTGATGGAATTTTTAAATAATGATTAATCATATTTTAAATGGCTTTTAAAATGAATATAAAAAGAAATATATTGCTCAACCCTGGGCCTGCTACGACTACGGACACTGTAAAGATGGCGCAGATTGTGCCAGATATCTGTCCGCGTGAGGAAGAGTTTGCCAAAAACATGAAAGGTCTTCGTGAAGACCTCGTGCGCATGGCTCATGGCGATGTAGACAAGCACACCGCTGTGCTCTTTGCAGGCTCTGGAACTATCGGTATTGATATTTGCTTAAATTCTCTTTTGCCAGAGGGCAAGAAAATTCTTGTGGTAAACAATGGCGCTTACAGCAGTCGCGCTGCTGAGGTGTGCGAGTATTATGGTCTGCCATTCATTAATCTGAAATCTTCAGTCTTCGATTTGCCAGACTTGGAAAAGGTGGAGCAGACGTTGAAGGATAATCCTGACATAGCCGTGGTTTATTCTACTCATCATGAAACTGGCACAGGTATTCTTAATCCAATCCGTGAGATAGGCGCGTTGGCTCACAAATACGGGGCAATCTCTGTATGCGACACTACGTCTTCTCTCGGCATGGTGCCATTCGATATTGAGAAGGATAATCAAGACTTCTGCATGGCTTCGGCTCAGAAAGGTCTTATGGCAATGAGCGGTTTGCAGTTTGTGATTGGTAACCGCGCCATCGTTGAGGCTTCAAAGAATTATCCTAAACGTTCTTACTATTGCAACCTCTTCCTGCAGTATGATTACTTCGAGAAGACAGGTCAGATGCACTTCACTCCGCCTGTGCAGACTATCTATGCCGCTCTTCAGGCAATGAAGGAATATTGGGCAGAGGGTGAGGAGAATAAGTTCGCTCGCCATCATCGCACATTTGAGGCTATTCATGAAGGTCTTGCCGAGCTTGGCTTCAAGGATGTTATCCGCCGTGAAATTCAGTCGGGTTTGGTCGTTTCAGTGAAATATCCTGATGATGAGAACTGGGATTTCGATAAGGTGCATGACTATTGCTATGAGAATGGCTTCACCATTTACCCTGGCAAGATAACCACCACAAACACTTTCCGTCTCTGTTCGCTTGGCGCGATAGACGCTGACGACATTAAGGCGTTCTTCGTGGTGTTGAGAAAGGCTCTTGAAGCTAACAACATACAGATTCCTGTAAAATACAACAATTAAAGGCTCTCTCATAAATGGTAACAACAGCAGTTATTATTGCCGCGGGCTTGGGCACTCGCTTCGGAAAAATGACCGAAACCATGCCTAAGGGATTTATTGAGGCTGGCGGACAGTCTATGGTGATTCGCTCAATAGAAACTCTCATCTCGTGTGGCATTAATCGCATCATAATAGGTACGGGTTATCATCGTGAGGCTTACGAGGCTTTGCAGGCGAAATATCCTCAGATAGAATGTGTGTTCAGCGAGCGTTTTGCCGAAACCAACAGCATGTACACGTTGTATAACTGCCGTGAGGCAGTGGGCAATGATGATTTCCTCCTCCTTGAGTCAGACATCATCTATAGCAGAAATGCCATAACTGAATTGCAGGAAAACGCGTGGAGCGACATAATGCTTATCACTCCTGTCACTAAGTTTCAGGATCAGTATTATGTGGAATACGACGGCGACAATGTGCTCACCCGTTGCTCTACCGACAAGGCTGCTATAGACGCTAAAGGCGAGCTTGTTGGTATTCATAAGCTGTCTTCACGCTTTTATAAAAAGATGTGTGAGCGTTATGGAGAGATGGTAGATGAAAAGCCGAAACTCGGCTATGAATATATGCTTCTCGACATGTCGCAGCACACCATTCCGATGAATGTCCTTAACGCCAAAGACGTATATTGGTATGAGATTGACGATGAGCAGGATTTGGCTTATGCCGAGCAGCACATCGTTTCTCACCTCTAAATCAGCTCATTTTTTACTCTGTTTATATCGAAAGTTTTGGGATTACATTCCCAAAACTTTCTTTTTTATGTAATTATTGGAATGTAATCCCAAAACTTTTTACTATCATTCGGAAAATTGCGTGTATTATTATAGCAAAAGGATAAAAATAAGTAATTTTGCAGACAAAGGATGTCTATTAACTAATAGATTAATTGAAACTATTCCCATAGTTATAAAGAAAACTCACAGATGAAAATAATAGCAGTTGTCGTAACATATAATCGGCTGGAATTGCTCAAGCATGGCATAGAATGCCTGCGCAGGCAAAAAAGGCTGACGGAAATAATCGTTGTGGATAACGGTGCCACCGACGGCACTCATGAATGGCTCGACGCGCAGCAGGGACTGCACGTTATCCATCAGGAAAATGTAGGCGGAAGCGGTGGCTTCTACACGGGCATTGACGCTGCGTATAAGCAGGGCGCTGACTGGATATGGTGTATGGACGATGATGTCTTCCCGAGAGAGGACTGCCTTGAAAATCTTCTTGCCAATATCGGCGACGCGGCAATTCTATCGCCTCGCAGAATAATGGACGGCAAGGTGTTTACCCATGAGTTCTGCCACTATGATTTCGCTAATCCTCTCGCGTCTATGCACGGCAAAAAGTTGCGTGGCAACGAAACGGAGAACACTGAAATAGTGGGAGCTGACTTTGAAGGCCCTTTCATCAGCCGCCGAGTGGTGGAGAAGATAGGATTGCCAAATAGGGAGCTGTTTATCTTCTGCGATGACACAGACTATTGTCTTCGTGCCCATCTCGCGGGATTTAAGTTGCGATATGTGCCAACGGCAATAATGGATAAGCATAAATTCTTCAGCGACGACACTTGGACTACGCGCAATCAGAAGAAGAAATGGAAGCGGTATTATCAGGTGCGCAACGAGGCTTATCTGAATCATCATTATGGCAGAAACTGGGGAGTGAAACATCTGCGCAGCTTCATCGGCGTAGTGGGATATTGGGTTCCGGCTGTGCTCTCCATGCCATTCACGAAGGCGTGGCAGTGGAAAGACTTGCAGACGCTTTGGCAGGCATATAAAGATGGTATTAACGAGAAGCTGGGCAAGAGATAAAAATGCGAAACATAGAATTAAATCCCGAATACGAGTCGTTGCGCCATTTTGTGGAATGTCTGCCTGAGAATTTCGATGGTGTGGGCAGGCTGATTTTCAACGGTCGCAACAAGATAAGACGTGCCACCGTAGAGGGGCGCGACATCGTGATAAAGAGATTCAGAAAAATGGATTTCTTTAAGCAAATCGTCTACACTTTCTTTCGCAAGGATAAGGCTTACAGGTCTTACCACAACGCAATGGCTTTGCTCGAAAAAGGCTTCTGCACGCCGAAACCAGTTGCATACGTTGCATTTAAGAAAGGAATGTTGCTTTCAGATATTTATTATGTCTGCGAATACACTGATTACGAGGATATTAAAACTCCGCTGATAGATTCTGAGTCGTTTGACGAGAAACTCGCCATGAGCTACGCCAGATTTGTGGCACGCCTGCACGAGAGCGGAGTGCTCCATAAGGATTTAAACCCAACAAACGTAATCTATAAAAAGATTGCCGACGGAGAATATGATTTTCAGCTCATCGACGTAAACCGCATGCGCTTCTATGAGGGCAGTGTGCCAAAGGCGGAGTGCATGGAAAATCTCACCCTCTTCTGGTGGCTCACCGATGTATATCGTTTCGTTTTGAAGGCTTATGCCGAAGAAAGAAAATGGAGCGAGGAGGATTACGTCGAAGCCGTAAGAGTGAAGCAGCAGCACGATAGGCGTTGGATAAGACGCAAAAGGTTTACAGCCATGTTTAAACATAAAAAGAAATGAAAAAGATACTAATCGTAACGCGTGACAGTTTTATCAGCTGCCGACAGTTGCCGGGCGGAAAAAACATATCATTGTGCGGAAACTACGAGTTTTATATAAACGACTATTCATGTAAGCCAGATTATGTGGTGGTGTTTGGCAAGGGACTGCGCAGAAAGACTGCGCTTGGCGTGCCAAAATCGCGCACCGTTCTTATCACGGGCGAGCCATACAGCGTGTTGGCCTATCCTAAGGGATATTGCGAGCAGTTTGGCGTGGTGTGCTCATGTCAGCCTGAGATAAAGGGCGACAATGTGGTTTACACTCCGGCTATCCTGCCGTGGTTTGTGGGTGTGGACAAGACTCCCCAGGGAGTTAAGTTCCCTCTTGATTATGATTCATTGAAACGCGCTCAGCCGGAAAAGACGAAGCTCATTTCAGTAATCACGAGCACCAAGGCTTTCACTCAGGGACATATCGACCGCATACGCTTTGTGGAGAAGCTCATGGCAAAGTATGGCGACAAGGTAGACGTGTTCGGGCATGGCTTCCATTCTTTCGGCGATAAATGGGACGTGCTCGCGCCTTATAAATACCACATCGTGATAGAAAACAGCAGCACCGATTATTATTGGACGGAGAAGCTGAGCGACTGCTTCCTCGCAGGCACTTATCCTCTTTATCATGGTTGCAAAAATGTGAGCAGCTATTATCCCGAGGGAAGTCTTACTAAGATTGACATTCGCCGTTTTGATGAGGCTGTGGCGATTATCGAAAAGGTAATCAAGGCAGAAACATTTGAGAATAGCAGTGAGGTGTTGCAGCGCGCCAAAACGCTTACGCTCGACAAATACAATATGTTTACGCAGCTTGCCGACATCTGCTCGGCAATATCTGATAAGGAAACATCGGGCGAGGCAACTATTCAGCCAGCCTCTCATTTCTTTAATCTGCATAATCTGTATCTCCACACCATAGGAAGAAACTATTATAAACTAAAAAATAAAATACAATGAATCAAGACATTGCCGTTACTGCCATGCCTAAACGTAATTATTATGTGTGGATAGACTGGCTGCGCAATCTTTCCATGGCGATGATTGTGTGGGGACATTTCTTCCCTTATGCTTTCACATCGTTTGTTTATTCATTCAATGTGCCGGTATTCTTCTTTCTCAGCGGAATGCTGGCAAGGAGAGAAAGCTCGTGGGGCGCTTTTCTTAAAAAGAATTTGCGCACGCTTATCATTCCTTATGTCATAATATGCTTGGTGAAAGCCGTGGCTTACATCTTTAAGCACCTCGACGGCGGAGCTTTTGATTCCGTTATCGGCATCGTTTGTGGCTTCCACACATATAACGGAGCGCCTGGAGCGAAGCTCCTGTGGTTTGTCTACACGCTCTTTATTCTGAAACTTTTGCTTCAGTCAAAGGCGCTTAGCTTCGGGCATATAGCCAACGCCATTGTAGCAGTGCTTTCTGCCGTTGCTGCTTATTTCTATGCTTCGTCGGCCATGGCTGATATGCAGTGGGCAATAGGCAATGCATTCCTTGCCCTGCCTTTCTTCGTGGCTGGAATAGAATATGAGAAGACGATGAAGCTCGATGGCCTTTTCAGTGGTAATAAAATCGTTTGCCTTTGCGCAAGCCTTCTGCTGCTCATATCGGTGTATTTCGCTTCTTCATGGAACGGCACTGCATATATGTATGAGGGCAGCTACGGCAGCAACATATTCCTATTTTATGGCATAGCCTTTGCTGCGATTTTGGCTTTTATGCTAATTTCCATGTCGCTTGGCGAATATAATTTCAAGGCAAACAGAATATTGGCGATAGGCGGATTGTTGGTGCTCGGCTTTCAATACGATTTCATCCACCCTTTCCGCAAGCTCATTGCCGTGTTTGCTTCGCAGGAGTCGTTGCTCCATCCGCTGATCACTTTCGTGGCTTCGTTTGTAATCCTCATGCTGTTTATTCCGATTACATATTTGGTGGAGAAATATATCCCTATTTTGGTGGGAAAAAGAAAGATAAGATAGTTTTTTTAGAATAACGAAAAAGAAACAAAATATAAATGATTACAGATTTTAATCTTGAGCCTGAAACACGATGTGGATACCATGTTTCAGCAGAAATGAAAAAGATATGGGCGGTGGAAACCGATTTGCTTCGCCGCTTCCTGGAGTTTTGCGAGAAGAATAATCTGCGCTGCTGGGTAGAGGGTGGCACAATGCTCGGAGCGGTGCGCCACAAAGGATTCATTCCTTGGGACGACGATGTAGACGTGTGCATGCCGCGCCCCGACTACGACAGAATGTTGGAATTGGGCAACAGCCAGTTTGAAGCCCCTTATTTCCTCCAGACGGGCTACAGCGACATCGACTATTTCCGCAATCACGCTCAGTTCCGCAACAGCAACACGGCAGGCATACGCCCTTCCGACAGCTTCCAACCTTACAATCAGGGCATTTTCATCGACATCTTCGTAGTAGAGGGCGTGCCTGAGGACGAGAGCAAGCTGTGGCAGAATTTGAAGGAGGGCGTGAAGATTACGAAGTTCCTTAAGGCGAAGAATCTTCATCTCATATCATCGGGCAGAATAGGTCAGGTGTTCCGCCAGATAAAGTCGCGCAGAGCGGTGAAGAAATATGGCTGGACGAATATCTACAAGCGCATCGATGAACTCATGCGTGAGTTTGATTTCGACAAGAGCGAAAGGGTGGAGGAGCTTGGCAAAATCTTCGATCGCCACATCTTCGACGAAACCATTTATCTTGATTTTGAGAATATCAAAGTGCCTGTGCCAAAGCGTTACGACGACTTCCTGAGAACGGAGTTTGGCGACGACTATATGACCCCTATCATGGCGCCCAATTGTCATGGCGAGGTGGTTTTCGACACGGAGCGCAGCTATAAGGAAGTGTTGCCCGAGGTTAGGCGCAAGTTCCGCCGTTCGGCTCTCACTCGCCTGTGGAAGAAGATAAAAGGCTAATCCTCATTCTCCGAATAGCATATTAAAAAGGCAGACATCGTGAATAAACGCACGATGTCTGCCTTTTTTAGTGTGGCGAGGGTTACTGCTCATCCCCCTCCTTTTTCTTCGCGTAATGCGCTCTTATGGCTTCCACTCGCTTCTTCTCGGAGAAGAAGCGGCGTATGACGCCGTTGATAATCTTGCGCAGCTTCACGTATTCATCATCTGCCTTGTTGTCTGCCACGATGCAGTAAGCATGCAGGCGGTTTACCATTTCATAATACGCCTCGTCGGTAGCGGCGCGCGCCACAGTGTACTGCCTGCGTCCACCCTCATTCGCCTCGAGTTCTTTTTTCATAGAGATGCGCTTGCATTTGTAATTTAAGTCGATAATCTCCTTATACAAATCCTTTAGTCCCAAGTCTTGAATAAACGTGCCGTGGCCTACCATGCGGTCGATAAACTCTTCCATCTGCCTGTCGCGCTCATTATATGGGCAATGAATGTCGAGCTTCACTTTCTTCAGGAATTCATATTCCTTTTTCGCCTTTTCCGCTATCCGCAGCGAAGTCTTCGAGAGCGAACGCAGAATTTCCCTCAGCGCCACAGCGTCCTTATATCGCTTCATGTCGAGCTCGGCGTTTTCCTTAGTATAAGGATTGCTTCTCGTGGTGTCAAAATCTATATATTGCTCCTTTTTTGCCGCTTCCACAAATTTTTTGATGTAATCTTTCAGATTGGGCACGTTTTCATTGTCAGAATCCAGCGCCATCATGAGTTTATATGTCAGTTCGCAATGATCAGCGTTGGTAAGTCGGGATAAATGCGCGTTTTCTATTTTGTTTTCGTCCTTTTCCTTCTTCATATCCTTGTTATCAGTTTATTTTTCGCATTGTCGGCTGGAAAATGTCCTTTTTCGTTTTCGGAAATGGAATTTCTTACTGTCAAATCCCATCTTCAATGTTGAAAAAGAGAATTTTCCGCAGATTTTCCTTATCTTTAAAAGAAAAATGTCGCTTTGTCATGAGAAAATGCTCATTTAAAATTGAGAAATAAGACATTTTCTGCCGTCATGCCGAATGATTAATTTCATTTTGACGCAAAGTTAGGAAAAACTCCCTATTTAAGAAGTCGGTTTATAGTATTTTCCATGGAAAATAGGGCAAAATATTTTTTAAAGGCGCATTTTCTCGTTGTAGGCGGAATTATCAGCAGTGATAAATCCGTCTGATTCTAATCTAAAAGTTGTGTCAGTTTTGAGAAATTCGAGTGCTTTTCGTTTTGAAGTTCGGTCAGTTTTGAGAAATCCGAATGTTTTGCTTCTTAAAGTCTTGTCAGTCGCTACAATTCCGATTGATTGTCTTCCGCAAACCATTTCAGCAATGACAATTCCGAATTCGCCTTGCTCTGAACTTCGCTCAGCGTTGATAAAGCCGTTCGCATGGCATTTCTTTCGCAGAATAAGCAGTGAGAAATCCGCAGGGCGGTTGCGCTTGGTCAGCTTGGCAGCATAGGGGCAAAATCACATGGCAATGCTATTCCTACGCCACATTCCGCATCTACAAATTTACTAAAAATCCTTCTGCCATACAAGCCGATTAGCAATTTTATTATTGCTTCGCTTCATTTTTCGTGATGCACAGTCTTTCGTCAGCCCAATCCATTTTTTATTTCATGCTTAGCTTTTGCATCCCCTATATATATTATAATGTTCGCGCGCGAAACGGGTAAAATCATTTTTTTTCGAGAAAATATGAAAAAAATGCTCGGAAAATTTGGAGGTAACGAATAAATGCCTTACCTTTGCACTCGCAATTAAGGAACAACAAATTGCTAAACAAAATGCTTCAATAGCTCAGTTGGTTAGAGCACCTGACTGTTAATCAGGGGGTCGTTGGTTCAAGCCCATCTTGAAGCGCAAAAAGAGAATTACTTCGGTAGTTCTCTTTTTTTTGTTTTTATATGATTTTGTGATAAAAGATTTCTCTGGTTTATAATGAAAAATCCCCACGGCTTTCGACCGTGAGGATTATACTATTTAGTTGATATTTCGCATTATCAATGCTTCTTGATAAAATCATTCAGCTCTTTGTTAAACCACTTTGCCTCCTCTATCATGATGAAATGACCGCATGAGTCAAGCTCATGATATTTCATGTTAGGATAGAGAGCCTGCATGCGCTCACGGTTGTCTGGCATGAGGCCTGAGTTCTTCGTGCAGATGATAAGAGCCGGGCAAGAAATCTTCGCGCCTGTCCAGTACTTCTTCTTTATGAGATTCTTCATCGTTGAGGCTGCCACATAGTTCTTCGTCTTGGGCATGGTGCTCATGGCGTAGTCGCTGACTGCCTTCGGTGTATGAGGGCCAGCCAAAGAGCCTACAAAGGCTTTGAATATGCCCGACACGTCGGGAACGTTGAAGCTGCCTGCGAAGCCATTTACAGCTTTTTCGTATTCCTTGTATTCGGCTGAAGTGGTGTCGTTAGGGTAAAGACAATACACGCCATCAACATCTACCAAACTCTTAACCCTGTCGGGATAGAGAAGCGCTACCTCACGGCAGACGGCAGTGCCGAGACTATGCCCCACGAGAACGGCTTTGTCGGTGTTAGTTTCGTCCATCACGCTGATAACGCTCTTGGCAAATGCTTCCAGTGTGTATTCCGCCTTTGGCTTGTCGCTGTTTCCAAAGCCAGGTAGGTCGAGAAATATCTCTTTTGCGCCCTCTACCTTGCCTCGCTGCTCTTTCCAGCTGTTAAGGTCGCAGCCCAAGCCATGAACGAAGATAACGGTGCTCTTGCCGTTGCCCTCCGTTTCGTAATACACTTTGCCAAGCTCGCTTTTGGCGTAGCCTTGATAATTTTTATTCTCCTGATTTTTGCACGAAACGACGTATATAGCCATCAGTAACGGCAATAAGATTAAGCTGAGTTTTTTCATTTGTTATTAATTTTTGTCGGTAAAGGTAACGCTTTTTTGTAACAGATTATGCAAATAGAACTCAAAAAAGTATCGTTTCTGTGCAAACGATTGTGCAAAAAAAAGAGCGACATTCCCATGACGAGAATGCCGCTCATTATATATTAACAATTATGGAAGATTATTTCAAATAATTGCTCAAAGGGCTTTTCATTGCTTTCAATCCCTTTGCTATGCACTTCGCTGAATGGCGCGCACCGGTGAGCGAAGAGTGGGTGTGGTCGTGGTTGAAATAAGCCTTTGCCTTCTTTGCCCCCATCTTGTCGAAATCATCGGCAGAGATGTTGTGCAGGTCGAGGAATGGGCAGCCTGTTTCCTGTGCCACCTCGCGATACCATTTGCCGTAGGTGTCGTTGCGACGCTCTATCTTGCCGTCCTTCCACTCGTTGCGCGGAGTAAGCGAAACGATGATAGGGTGAGCGCCTTTCTCATAGCAGTCCTGAATGAACTTGTGGAGATACCAACCAAAGCTGTAGACCACTTCGTAATGACCATCGCTCTTGCAATGATACACATGAGAGGTGTCGCCCGTGCATGCTATCTCGCCACGCTCCTTCTGACTGTCGATAGGGCCGATGTCGTTGTGACCGAACTGCAGGAGAACGTAATCGCCCGGTTTCAGACTGTTGTAAACCTTGTCCCAACGTCCTTCATTAAGATAGGTGCGGCAAGAACGACCTGCCTTGGCAGCGTTTACGCAGGCAATCTTTGTGGTGTCGAAAATTTCGGCTGCGAATGCTCCCCAGCCCCACATGCCGTCTTTCTCCTTGTCGGCATTCTTTACGGTGCTGTCGCCGGTGATGAACACTACTGGGCGACCGCCCGGCTTCACGTCGTAAGTTTCGGGTTTCACGTTTATCAGCATCTTTTTCAGAGCGTCGAGCTGCTTGTCTGTGCTCATGGCAATGCCTTCCGCTGCCGAGCGAGCGTTCATTATAGCTCCAAACTTGCTTGTGTGGATATGGTCGGTGTAGAAATGATATTTCTCTTTCCAAACGCCATAGTTGTCGAGCTTGGTGGCTGAAATCTCATTCAAATCTACGAATGGCACATTCTCTGCTGCCGCCACCTGTCGTGCCCACAGTCCGAAAGTCTTGTCCACACGCTGAATCTTGCCGTTTACATAAGCATCGCGAGGGGTGAGCGACATGAGGATAGGCTTACCGCCCATTTCGCGCACATCGGCGATGAATTTGCGAAGATAGCCGCCATAGGAATACACCGTTTCCTTTACGCCTGTCTCCTTAATGGTAACATGAAGCGTGTCGAAACCTATTCCCGGAATGCTCGCGCGAGCGCGTCCGCTGTCGTAAGGTCCGTTGTCGTTATGTCCTATTGAGATAAGCACATAGTCGCCCGGGCGAATGGCCTTGCGGATAGGTTCCCACAGCTTGGTGTAGAAAGTGCGGCTGCTCATTCCGCCGAGAGCCTGATTTTCTACTGTTATCTTGTTAGAATCGAAAAATTCATGAGCGAAATATCCCCAGCCCCACTGTCCGTTGTTGCCGTTGCCACGAGTGCCGTTACGCATTGTGCTGTTGCCTATTAGGAAGAGCACAGGGTTGTTTCCCTTGCGTGAAGAGCCAGGCACAGGACGTGCTGTCTGAGCCACGGCAAGGCTGTCGTAGGTGTTGTCTTTCACTCCGTTTACATCAGCCATAGAGGCTTTCGGATTCTGCGCGTTTGCAGAGAGCGCAAACATCGCAGACATGATAAGAATATATTTTTTCATTCTTGTTTTCTTAGGTTAATTTCCGTCAGGTTTTACATTCTCATAAAGTGGAGCGTCATACCATTTAAAGGTCTTCCAGTCGTCGGGCTGCGCAGGGTTGTAATCCTTCCAGTCGGCACGCAGATGCTCGATTACAGGCAAGCCAATCTGCTTCATTCCCATAACCACCATCTTGGCAACCTCGTAAGCGCCATAAGTGTTGAAATGAGTGTTGTCGGCAAAAGCCTTTTCCTGACCGGGGAATGTGTGGGCAGGGTAGTGTACGAGGGCACGCTTGCTGTCTTCATAGCCGAGAGTCTCAAAGAAAGTGCGTGTCATGTCGTGCAGCTCTATCACAGCCACATTGTTTTTCTTTGCCACAAAGCGCATAGCGTCGGGATATTCTCCGTGGGTTTCGTTGATGTGCTTGTGAGCCTCGTCGAAGCTGCGGCGTTGCGTAGGAGTTACGAAAATAATCTCTCCGCCTGCTTTTCTTACTCGGTCGATGAATATCTTTAGATTATGTGTGTAGTTATACCAAGCTCCATCGCCAGCGCGACGTTCCTTCTGGTCGTTGTGGCCAAACTCGCAGACCACATAGTCGCCTTTCTTCATCATTGAGAGAATCTTGTCGAGGCGGTTGCCGGCGAGGAATGTGCCTGCTGTGAGTCCGCTTTCGGCATGATTGCTGATAGAAACTTTGTCGTCAAACCATCGTGGTATCATCTGTCCCCAGCTTGCCCATGGCTCTTTGTTCTGATCCACCACTGTGGAATTTCCGCAGAGGAAGATTGTTCTTACAGAAGCGTCGGCAGGCTCAATCTTTATCGCTGTTACAACTGGCAGCGGACCGTTGAATTCAAGCGTAAGGCGATTGTCCCAGTTGAGGTATTCCTTTTCGCGCGGCTTGATTAACACTTTCATCTTGTCGTTGATGCGAGTGCTGCGCTTGTTTACTATGAATGAGAATGTCTTCAGCTCGCGCTTTTTAGTAGGTGTGGCTTCAAGCAGAAGTCGTCTGTTCTCAGCGCGCACCACGGTATTGCCGGCTTTCTTCTTCGAGCCGATAGTGACAGTCACTTTATAGTTGCCGTCGGGCACTTTCGCTGAAAAGAAGAAGCCCTTGTTGGCGCTGTTCTTTGTTGGCAGTTTCACCACGTCGTAGCCATAGCCCAAAGCGTCGGTGTAGGCAGGCTGCGCCTTTGTCATGTCGAAGGTCTGAGCCGATAAGTCAGTTGCCATGCCCAATGAGAGGAGCATGGCAATAAATAGGTTTTTCATTATTTATAAGTTACTTTGTTTACTTTGCAGTTTTCAATTACGTCGGGGTTGATTTTAGTCTTTGAGCCTGTAACGGTAAGGTTGTCGAATGTGAAATCATTGAGCTTGTATTTGTCGCTCGCCTTAACATTGAAGAAAGTCTTCGCCTCTACATTACAGTTCTTTATTGTGATGTTGTTGCACTGGCTGAGCGGCATATCGTCGCGCTTCTCAGGCTTGAAGAACTGTGTCCAAGGGTTGCACACGAGGAAGTTGTTGCAAGTGCCTGTGATGTTGTCCACAGTTACGTATTCATAATGCTGCGGAGTGTCTGGGCGCATCTTCAGCCAAAGCACTCGGTTGGCATTCTTCATGTTGATGTTGCGAAGAATGATGTTGCGGTCGTGAAGGCTCTCGCTGCCAAGTGTAAGGCAGCCGTGAACCACTCCGTAGCGGCAGTTCTGAATGATGATGTTATAGCAAGGGCCGTTGTTAGCGTCTTTGTCTGCCCATGTGCCTTTTCCGCCCTTTATCGCTACAGCGTCGTCGTTTACGCTCATATAGCAGCCGTTGATGAGCACGTCGTGGCACACGTCGATGTCGATGGCGTCAGAGCTTGGCGCTTTCATTCCCGATGTAGGAGCATAGATGTAGCAGTTGAGGTATCTCACATGGTCGCACTTATAGAGATGGTTAGTCCAGAACGGACTGTTTTGCAAATGCACGTCCTGCACCGTCACGTTCTTGCTGTTGGAAATGTAAACCAGTCGTGGACGCATAGCCTCAAGATTTGTGCACTGGCGATTGTAGTTGCGACGAATCCAAAACTCCTCCCAATAGTTGTAGCCGTTGCCGTCGATGGTGCCTTTGCCCGAAATGGTAAATCCGTCCAGTCCGTCGGCATTTACGAGGGCAGAGAAGTATTTCAGATTCTGTCCCTCCATGCGTGAGTCGGTAAGCTTGAAGTCGCGAATGCGGTCAGAGCCTTTCAGCTTGCCCGTGGCGCAGACATGGAGATGTGTGCCCTGGCGGAAGAAGAGCGAACCGCTTAGGAATGTGCCGTTCTTCACCACGATTACTCCGCCGCCATTTTTGGCAGCCAGGTCGATAACGCGCTGAATGGCTTCCGTCTGCACGATTGTGCTGTCGGTTTTCACTCCGTAGTCGGTGAGCACATATTCTTTGCCCAGCTTGTGGTGGTCTACGCGAGTAGTGTCGCTAAACCATGCGGGAATAGGAGTTCCGTCGGGGAATAAGTCTACTTTCTTTTTTCTTGCCGATGCAGTTTCCGAATTTGCGAGCATCAGCGTCATGGCAATAGCCATAAATAGGATTTTCTTCATTAGTTATGTTTAGTTTGATTATTTTTAAAAGAACGTGTAAAGATAGCGCATTTTGTTGATATACATAAGGATTGGCATAAAAAACAAAGTTAGCTTATCATAAAACAAAGTTGTTTTGCCCTATGATAAGCTAACCTTTTTGAAAGCAGATATGCCGAGTTGCTTTATCTGTCTATTTTCGCTTTTATCGCCTTCGCCTTTTCGCAGGCTAAGTCTACCGTAGGCTTGCCGATATTTCGGCAGAGCACATATTCGCGCAGAAACATTGAAAACATGTGGCCGCTTCTACACCATTTTGATATGTTCTTAAAGCAGGCTGTGCGCGACAGCGTGCCCGGCTTGTGGAATGAGAGGTGCTCCGTGCCCACAAGCTCGAAGTTGTAGGTGTCGTTATCTTTTGTGAAGAGCACGTTCTGTGCCGTCAGCTCATGGTGGATTATTCCCATGTCGTGCATTCTTCCCAGATAGTGGGCGAGGCGGATTGTTATTCCGCGGCTGAAATTCTCAGGGTCGCTCGTTCTTAGGGCAATAGGCTGAGCGTTGGTGTATTTACACACATAGAAGTTGCCTGCGTAAGCCACTTCATGCGGAGTGTTATATCCCAAATGGCGAAACTGCGTAGCGTTGTTGAAGGCTCTTTTCGCCTTGCTGCCTTTGAATATGCTTGTCAGCTTGCCGAGAATGCCGCTTTCGCTGAACTTCTTGATTACGAAGATGTGACCGTCGATGATGAATTTGCGAATCTCGTTTTCTCCATTCTGCAACACTTCGCCACCGCCATTCTCAAAATCATCGAGAATGGTGTCTACCATCTTTTCCGCACCTTTATATTTCGGTGCTATCACAATGTCTTTTCTCATAATATTTGTTCTTTTTTATACTCCTAATTTCTTAAAAGCGTCAGAAATACTCTTTTCTATATAGTATCCCTCGCGAAGCTTCTCGCTCATACTAAGCGTGTTTCGGCGCATTTCAGCATAGCGTTCAGGGGTTACTTTCGCGAGAGCTTCGTCTATCTTTTCCAGTCCGTCTACTATTATGCCCACATCGTTCTTCCTTACGAAATCCGCCATGGCAGCCTTGCTCCATACTATTACAGGCAGCCCCGCGCAGATGTAGAACGATGTCTTGTGAGGATTGTTTATCTTTAGATATTCTCCCCACGCGCCGTTGCAGCAGTCCACCTTGTCGCCGTCCCAAACAAGTCCGAAGTCGCCTTCAATGTTTGCCACGAAGTCGTCAGAGTCGCGCAGACCGTGATAATGTATCTTCCTGTTGTGGCATTCTTCCTCGTTGAAGCCGTTGCCATATAGCTCCATCTGCCATGTCTGCATGCTGTCCTCATTCAGATTATATAGGAACGTGTTTCTGCGTCGGCTCAGTCCTCCGGCGTAGACAATGCTCCATGGAGTGTGGGCTGGCTGCACCTCCTGAGGCTTCACGCCCACGATATAGTCGAATATGCCAAGATTGAGAATCGGCTTCTTAAATCCATATTTCAGCAGATGTTCCTCCATCGCCTCGTTGTGCACTATCAGGCAGTCGGTGGCGTTGAGCCTTTTGTTCTCCTCCTGCTCCGTGAGCTTATGGCGACGGAACGCTCCGAGGTCGTGCACCACAGCCACCACCTTCGCCCCTTTCAAGTGAGCGGTAAGGCAAGTTATCTTATAGAACTTCTTATAAGGATATTGCAGAAAGATTACGTCACCTTTCTTCAATTTTATCAGAGCGAAGAATAGTCCGCACAGCTTATCAAAAAATCTCATTGCGCCGTTGTCGCTCTTCTTTCTGAAACCCAGATCATGCCATTGTTTATTTCTCAGAATTTGGTCAATATCTCGTTTCGCCTTATTACTGTTTTTTACCTCTATGTAATATTTCATCTTTAGCTTTTTTCTATATATTGTTTCTATTTATCCAATTTTCTATCTTAATATTATTTAGGCGTTTGAAGTCTTTAATGTTTTCCGTAACTAAGATAAAATCATTTACAATAGCTGTGCATCCAATGAGAAGGTCAAAATTATCATGAGATGGCGTGCCTGCTAACTCTAATCTGACTTTCTCCTGTGCAAAGAGATTTATAGAGTCGGATATAGGAATGATTGTCATTGCGTCTAAAAAAGCTTCAAGGTCTTGGCTACGACGTCTTAATCCTTTAGCCTGTCCTAATGCAGCGCCATATCTTAATTCTGCTTCTGTGATTTCTGAAATCACACAATTCTCTAAGCCTACAGCATCTATTTTCTTATCTACGTTATACATACCACGCAACAAGAAAATGCAGATATTAGTGTCAAGAAGGTATTTTTGCATATTGTTAGAATGCTTGAATGTCATTTTTAAATGAACGTGATTCACGAATATGATTTATTAGCTCATCAGCTGTTTCGTCATATTCGTTATCATTCCAAACTCCATAGAAAGAGCTTGCTGATATAGGAGTATTCTTTTTATCGCGTGATTCCTCCATTAGCGCGTTGCTCAATTTAGCAATAAGCGCCAATTTAGTTTCATAACTCGCACCTTTTATTCTGTTCCAATATAAATTGGTGGGATTATTATATGTAGTATTTACGTTCATAATTATATATTCTCAATATTTATATACTGCTTATTTGTATTCTGATAATAATACATTGCAAAGATACGTATAAACGAGAGGAATGCAAAATGAAAAACTTGTTTTTTATTTTCATTTCCGAGTGCAAGTATCTTCAGCGGAGCTAAAGATACGAAAATCGAGTGCAGAATGCAAAATGAAAAACTTGTTTTATTACCTATTTTTATATGTGAGCAAATTTTAATAAAGAAACGGAAGCTTTCTTGTTCGTGTTCATATCAGCAAACGTTTGTCCATAAGTCATTTCGCTAAAGAAATAGAAATTAATATCAATCCGTTAGCTCCTTTCCGCAGTTTTTTCTGGCGAAAGGTCGTCCGCGAAGTTTTTTGTTTAAGAAGTTGGATTTAACGTCAATCCGAGATTTCCTTTCCGCAGTTTCTTTTGGCAATCGCAATTAAAGATAAATTAGGAAGAATTTTCTTCGGGCAGCGTAAATATTTCATATTCGCATAATGTTTGCAATAGTTCAGAATAATAACAGATATTCAACACAAGATAGGCAATAGGGCGCGTCATTCAAACATGATGCGCCCTTTGTCGTTTTCCCCCTTTTCTTAATCTAATATAATCCATGTGGTTAAAATTTGTTAATCGGGGGTAAAAAAGCATTTGATTTATATTTGTAATTATAAGGAGAAATTATGCTGTAAAGCAGCGATGAAATATTGCGTAATTACAATAAAAAACTATAAGTCAATAACTTAAAAACGTAACGATATGAAAGCAAGAAGATTATTATTATCGGCACTGCTGTCGCTCACATTGTTTGCAGGCGCGAGGGCAGACACAAAAGATGTGGTGCTGACTCCTGACGGCGAAAATGCATGGACGTTTACCATGCCCGACAAGGAAGTGGAGCTTACTTTGGTATTCACTGACGGAAGCTCTGCCGTGATTAATGTGAAGGACTCTAAGGTGAGGGACGTGAAGTGGTACGACATAAACGGTCGCAAACTGCCTGCCGAACCGCAGAAGACAGGCGTGTACATTCATGACGGAAAGGTCGTTATAGTGAAGAAATAACACGCACACACCTAAAGCTATTTTTTTATTTTAAGAAGATGCCAAACAACAACTAAAAATGTAAGAATATGAAGATTTTTACTAAATTAATGATATTAGCTCTGCTCGTGGCAGCGTCGCATACGGCGACATGGGCACAGCACAGCGTAAGCGGCATACCTGGCGGCATGAAAGTGACGGTAGACGACGAGGAAGTGACCGTAACAAACGGCAAGACACCAGCCATCGAAGCAGGCAAGACCGTGAGGATAATCAACACTTCGGGCAAGACGCTGCAAAGTATCACTGCCGCTAAGAAGACAACGGTGGATATAGAGGAAGCCGTGGCTCTATGCCTCGTGAGCAAGGTGAAAGTAGATGACGATGATTTTTCTTCTGCAAAACGTCTTACCGCCACTGCCAAGACAAGAGCCGATGGTGATGACGAAGAAGAGGGACGTGGCAATGTGGAAGGAATATTGAGCGCGATAGATGCTTCGGGCGTGATTACCCCCGTGAAATGGGATTTTGAGCTCGACGAGTTTATCAATCCTCTTGGCGATAAGGAAAAGGCGTTTATAAATGCCGCTTCCGATAAGTTTGTTATGTCGCTGCCTTACATTTATACCATTGGCGACAAATGGCTTTGGATGGTAAAATGTAATTTGGAATACAATGGCAATGAGTCTGCTGTCCAAGCTATAGCGGAGCAGTGCGAGCTTACGATGACGGAAGTAGAAAGTCTTATCGACGATCTCAATGTCTTCATTCATAAGAATCGTCGTCACTATCTCGTGCGCGTTTCCGACGGCGCGATATTCCCTTGGAAAAACGCTCCCGAAAAACAGCGCGGTGTGAAGGGCAACTTTATGGGTGCAGGCGACATCTGTGGCGTTGTCGAGCCTTATGGTGAGGAATCCATAGTTTATATAAACGCTAATCGCCAGATAGTTCTTCTCAATGTAGCGGGAGGTGAATTGCAGGAAAGAGTTATCAGCCCATCGGATGGTGAATACACTAAGGCAATGTTTGTAGCTCCTACAACAGAAGGCTACCTCGGCACTGTTCTTACCGATGATGCCACACTCACAGCCAATAATTATTATGGCAGAGGCGAGGCTTGCGCATTGACTCTCGACGGCGAGAAGAAACCCATAGGCTATTACGACCAATATGGGCTTGACGATAAGCCTGAAGGATATGAGCCAACAAGCGAGGAACTCGCCAGAATCAACGATGGCAAGCAATTGTTTGCTCTCAACGGCAAACTCTATTTTATTGAGATGCTCGGCAATGACGCTCAGTTTAAAGAGGTTTCTTTCGATGGTGGCAATGTTACGATGAATGTAAAGGCTACTATAAATGATGCGATGAGGTGTCCGTGTATGCGTTATACGTTTACAGGAATTGCATGGCCTGTATTCAAATCAGACAACGGCACGATGATTTATGGCGGTGGCAGTTATCAATATGTTTTCGACCCTGCTAACAATTCTGTAACAAAGCATTCAGTTCCTAAGCCTTATCCCGGAGATTTGTCGTCTTATTATGACGGCGTGGCATACGTATTGGATGGTTATTCTTACGTGGTTACAGGCCGTAACGCTGGTTGCGTTTATGAGAATTCTCTGCCTCAGAGAATATGG
>JAIKZG010000041.1 GCA_024682415.1 Prevotella sp. | reverse complement strand
GCGTTGTATGCGTTTACTGTTGCCATGGCGTTCCATTCCACGCCATGCTTGTTGAGCAAATCTATTCCACGCATCACTTGTGCCCACGACGGGCCTTTTCCACGTGTGTGGCGATAGGTGTCGTGCATGGCTTGCGTGCCGTCAATGCTTATGCCTATCAGCCAACCTTCCTTGGCAAAAAACTCGCACCATTCATCTGTAAGGAGAGTTCCGTTTGTCTGTAAGCAGTTGTCTATCTGTCTGCCCTCCGCATACGCTCGTTGCAGCGTTGCTGCTTTCTTGTAGAATGAAAGTCCGCGTAGCAGAGGTTCACCTCCATGCCATGTGAATAGCACTTGTGGCTGTATCTGGCTTTGAATATATTCCTTAACGAATTTCTCAAGCAATGCGTCGCTCATTTCCTCTTTGCGCACATTGCCATACATCTCTTCTTTTTCAAGATAATAGCAATATTCGCATGCGAGATTACATCTTGCTCCTGCCGGTTTCGACATTACGAAGAATGGCGCTTCTCCTAATTTAGCGGAAGAGTAGGTTTCTTCTTTATTTTGTTGTTGTGAATCCACCATTCTTCTTAAATGTTATGGTTCGTTCCTGGAGCTTGCGTGTGGAATGATTGAAAATTACGTTAGGATTGAATCTCTGATTTTTGTAGTGTATCTCGAAATGCAGATGCTCTGTAGTGGCACGTCCTGTACGTCCTGTCAAGCCAATCACGTCGCCTGCTTTCACTTTGTCGCCCACTTTCACGAGATTCTTGCTCTGATGGCTGTAAAGAGTTTCCAGTCCCCAGCCGTGTTTTATCACAATGCAGTTGCCATAGGCATAGTGTGGCCCTGAAAGAGTTACTTCGCCACTGAATGCCGCTACAATTTTATCATTAGGAAAAGTCTTGATATCCACTCCGGCATGGTTTCTTTTTCCGCCGTAAGGACTTATTACATGACCGTTAGGCAGAGGATAGCTCCATTCTTCCTCGTCAAGTTCCGCAAGGTCGAGCTTAAATGTGTTGCTGTTTTCAAATGGGTCATATCCCGAGCCGAAGATAGATTCTTGTCTGCCTTTCTCCACAGCCACTTCCACATGGTTGTCTTTCTTTGTGAACAACACTGTCTGCTTGTAGAGTTTATGCGTCTTTACTCCCAATAGCGTGGCAGGATTTATTCGTCCGCCGTTTACCATTATTGAGAATGAACAGTAATATTCACCGCCGTCTTCGCCCACGATAGCTATAGTCTGACCAGCTTTCACGTTCTGATTTACTTTCACCATGTTCTGAGCATTGTTAGCATACACAGTCTCAATGCCGTTGTTGTGGCGTATAACTATCACGTTGCCCCAGCCGTCAATGCGACGTGAAAGGCGCACTTTTCCGTCAAACATGGCTTTTACAGCATCACCTTCCTTGGTCGTGATTTTCATGCTGTTATTGTTGTTCACTTTAGCCTTTCCCACTGGCAATGGGAATGAGTAATCATTATCTTTTAGGTTGGAGAAATCTATTGTGAAAGCGTTGCTGCGCTCAAATAGTCCGGGTGTAGTTATGCTGATTTGTTGCTGTTCGGCTGCTGTGAAGCCTCGTTGAGCACATGCATCTGTGGCGCATAGTAAAAAAGACGCGATTAGTAAATTTATAGTTATCTTTCGTAGTTTCATATAAGTTATAGGTGTTGTTTGTTAATATATATATTGTAAGGGTTCTGTTTTTTAGTAAGTTAGGTTTTTATATAGAAAAGAGAATAGTGCTATTTCAGCACTATTCCCGTATATATTCTTCCTGAGTTTATGCCCTGTCGGCGAGCAGAAAAATAGTCTGCGTTATTGTCGAAAGTGCATATTCCGCTCATGGTGATATTTTCTGGCTTCAGTCCTGCCTTTATTAATTGCAGGCGATTGCATTCTGGCAAGTCAATATGCCATTTTTCTTCCATGCGCGCGATAGCGTTCATGTCGAATTCCGCTTTCGCGAACTCATCATAGACTTCCTGACCCACTTCAAAGTTTTTAAGCGATATGCCCGGACCTATGATTGCTTTCAGCTCTGTGGAATTTGTGCCGAATGTGGCACGCATTGCCATAATCGATTTTATCACGATTCTTGCCACAGTGCCTCGCCATCCTGCGTGAACGGCGCATGCTGCATGATGCTCCTTGTCGTAAAGCAATACTGGGATGCAGTCGGCTGTTGATACGCCTACGCACACGCCTTTCGCGTCAGTCATTATGGCATCTGTCTTGTCGATAATCATCTCGCGGATGTTTTCTGGCAGAGAGAAATATTCATCGGCTATCATGCGAGAGTCCACGCCATGCACCTGATGAGGCACTACAATGTGGCTTTCGTCTATGCCCAATGTTTCCGCAAGTAGTTGGCGGTTGGCTTGAATGTCGTCTGCGTTGTCGCCGCAGTATTTATTGATGTTGAATTCGCCATATTCGTCTTTGCTTACTCCTCCATGTCGTGTGGTGGAAAAAGCTAACACGTCGTCGCCAAAATTATCATAGATGTGGAGCTGTGGATTATTCATCGTCGTCCTCCTCCAAATCTACTATTTCAAATTCATCATCGTCAATATCTTCAATAGCGTCTACCACTTCGATGTCAGCGCCCTCTGAGTCGTTGGCAAGTACTTCTGCCTGAAGAGTGGCAACATTCTTGTCACGATGCACGAGAGTATCCTCTGCTGTGATTTCAGCGAGTTTGTTGCTCTCGCTGTTAAGTTCCTTCCAAAGCACGTCTTTCAACTCTTCAATGCCTTTTCCTGTAACTGAAGAAATGAATACGCATGGTAAGTCGTCGGGCAATGTCTCGCGAAGCATTTGCTCCAGCTCGTCATCAATAAGATCACTCTTTGTGATGGCAAGCACGCGATGCTTGTCGAGCATTTCAGGGTTGAAGTTCTTCAATTCGCCCAGCAATACTTCATATTCATGCTTTATGTCGTTGGTTTCGGCAGGTACCATGAACAGTAGGAGAGAGTTGCGCTCAATATGGCGCAGAAATCTTAGTCCCAAACCTTTACCCTCGCTTGCTCCCTCGATGATACCTGGAATATCTGCCATTACGAAACTCTGGCGATTACGATATTCCACAATACCCAATGATGGTTCAAGAGTAGTAAATGGATAGTTAGCTATCTTTGGTCGTGCGCTTGAAAGCGAAGAAAGGAGTGTGGATTTACCGGCATTAGGGAATCCCACCAAACCGACATCTGCCAACAGCTTCAATTCCATGATAACCGTACGCTCCTGCATAGGTTCGCCAGGCTGAGCATAGCGTGGAGTCTGATTGGTGGCAGAGCGGAATTGGAAATTGCCAAGTCCGCCCCTTCCACCTTTTAGGAGTAATATCGTCTGTCCGTCGTAAGTGACGTCGCAAATATATTTTCCGGTATCAGCGTCGTAGACTACCGTTCCGCAAGGCACGTCAATATATACGTCCTTGCCGTCGGTGCCATGACATTTGTCGCGTCCACCATTGCCTCCATGCTCGGCAAAGATGTGACGTTGAAATTTAAGGTGCAGCAATGTCCAATAATTGTGATTGCCGCGTAGGTATACACTTCCTCCATGTCCTCCGTCGCCACCGTCAGGTCCACCATTAGGTTGGTATTTTACGTGGCGAAGGTGCATAGAGCCTCTGCCACCCTTACCTGAGCGGCATTTAATTTTTACGTAGTCGACGAAGTTAGATTCTGGCATATACTTATATGTTTTATTCCTTAAATTTTATATATGATTTGTTTGTGTTATTACAAACTGTCAATAACATTGCAGATGTCGGCGAAAATTCTGTCGAGTTCGCCAAGACCGTTGATATGGTGGTGTACGCCTTCCTTCTCATACCAGTCGATAAGTGGAGAAGTCTGGTTGTGGTACACGTCAAGACGCTTTTTGATAGTTTCCTCGTTGTCGTCGCTTCTGCCGCTCTGCTGTCCGCGGAGGATAAGACGCTTCATGAGCTCCTCTTCAGGTACATCAAGCTCAATCATAGCAGCGACTTTGTGTCCGCGCTCTGCGAGCATGTTCTTCAATGCCTCTGCTTGTGGGATGGTGCGTGGGAAGCCATCGAAGATTACTCCCTTGTGCTCCTTGCCGAAGCTGTCGTATACGCTTGCAAGGATGTTTACCATCAATTCGTCCGGAATGAGCTGACCCTGATCAATGAAGCCTTTGGCAGTCTTGCCAAGTTCTGTACCGTTTTTAATCTCGTTGCGAAGCACGTCGCCGGTTGAGATATGTTCAAAACCATACTTAGCGATCATCTTATCGCTCTGAGTACCCTTTCCAGAACCAGGGGCACCGAAAATAACTATATTTTTCATTACGTTCTTGTAAAAAATTATTAATCGTTTATTTCTCTTCTATAATTTTTCTTTCCACTACTATTCTTCTACCAAAGTGTAGATGTCTTTGAGATTTCGTCCCTGCTGATCGTAGTCAAGACCATAGCCGAGAATGAAATCGTTAGGAATTTCCATTACAGGATATTCTATATTGAGAGGCACTTCCAACTTCTCTGGTTTCAGAAGCAGAGTGCAGATGTGTATTGACTCAGGACCTCTTGTGCCGAGTGATTCTATCATGCGTCGCATTGTGCGACCTGTCTCTACAATGTCCTCTACGATGATAACAGTTCTGCCTGAAAGGTCTTCGTTTATGCCGATTACTTCCTTAATTTTACCTGTAGAAGTAGTGCCCTGATAAGACGCGAGCTTCACAAATGAGATTTCGCATGGAATGGTAATCATTCTCATTAAGTCGGCTGCGAAAATAAATGACCCGTTTAACACTGCCAATAGTAAAGGATTCTTGCCTGCCATATCCTTGTTGATGCGGTCGGCAACAACCTTGATTTTCTCTTTGATTTCAGCCTCAGGGTATGAAATCTTGAAGGTCTTGTCTTTAACCTTGATAATGTTGTTATTCGTTTCCATTGACCAGTTTTCTTGTATATTTCTGCAAAAGTACGAAATTTATGTCGAATAGTGGTCAATATTAGCTTTTAATTTTGTAAATTTGTGCACTTAAACTTTTGAAACAGAATGAAGATATTTACTAACGCTCAGCTTCATGAGCTTGACCAATATACTATTGAGCACGAACCTATTTCATCGCTCAATCTCATGGAAAGGGCCGCAAAAGCTCTTACAAATTCTATAACTGCAAAATGGGACAAAACGACACCTTTTGTCGTGTTTGCCGGTCCGGGAAATAATGGTGGCGACGCTCTCGCCGTGGCACGTATGCTTGCCGAGATGAATTATCGTGTAAGCGTTTATCTCTTTAATATTCGTGGAGCATTGTCAGAGGATTGCGCAACCAATCGTCAGCGTCTTGTTGATACGGGCAGCGTGAATTTCACAGAGATTACTCTTAATTTCGATCCTCCAAAGCTTGATTCCGACATGGTGGTAATCGATGGCTTGTTCGGCTCGGGGCTCAACAAGCCTCTCAGCGGTGGCTTCGCTTCGCTCGTGCGCTACATTAATCGTTCTTCCGCAAAGGTAGTCAGCATAGATATGCCTTCGGGACTTATGACGGAGGACAATACGCTCAACGTAACTCAAAATATTATCCGTGCCGACCTCACTCTTACCATTCAGAGCAAGAAGCTTTCAATGCTTTTTGCCGATTGCAGTCAGTTTACAGGCAAGATAGAGATATTGGATATTAATCTGTCGCAGGAATATATCAATAAGACAATTCCCCAATACTATATCCAAGAAGAAAATGATGTGCGCAGCCGACTCGTGAAGCGTAGCGATTTTGCTCACAAGGGCACTATGGGCACGGCTCTTATTATTGCCGGCAGTTATGGCATGGCAGGAGCAGCTATTATGGCAACTCAGGCTTGTCTTCGTTCGGGTGTGGGCAAAGTGATTGTGCGCACGCCTCGCAATAATGTTCAGATAATGCAAAGCACTGTGCCCGAAGCTGTTGTGAGTATCGACAGAGATGAGGAAGTCTTTTCGGAAGCTGTAGACAGCTATCATTGCGATGCTATCGGTATCGGTCCAGGTCTTGGCAAAGGCGACGACACTGCTATTGCCCTCATCGCTCAGATGAAGAGCGCGAAATGTCCTATCATTGCCGATGCCGACGCGCTTAACATTCTTGCTTCGCGCAGAGCATGGCTTGAGCAGCTGCCTAAGGGCGTGATTCTTACTCCTCATTGCAAGGAGATGGACAGGCTTTCGGGCACTACAAGCAGCAGTTCCTACGAACTTCTTTCCAAGGCTTGCGACCTCGCCACGTATATTGAGGGATATGTTCTTCTGAAAGGTCACTACAGCGCTCTCTGTATGCCTAATGGTAATGTGATTTTCAATGCTACAGGCAACAGCGGAATGGCAACAGCTGGTGCTGGCGATGTGCTTACAGGTATTATTACAGGTTTGCTTGCCCGTGGCTACAATCAGCAGGATGCCTGCGCTATAGGAATGTATGTGCATGGATTGGCAGGTGACATGGCAGCGGAGAGAGTAGGCAAGGAAAGTCTTATGGCAAGCGACATCATCAAATTTTTGCCAAAGGCATTCAAGCTGCTTATGGGCGAATAAAAACGCATTTACGCATAATTAAGAAAACCAATAAATCGATATAAAATTATATGATTAGACGATTGTTAAGTGGCTTGTTGCTTCTGTCATCATTGGTGGCAGGTGCGCAAGAGCCAGTTGAGGGTACTACATATTTCCTTCCTAAGACGAGATTGAATTTCTCTGTTCTCGTTGAGAAATCTTCTTTCACTCCTGGTCAGTTTGCCGGTTACAGCGAACGTTATATGAAAGAGCCTGTCCGCGATAAGGCTTCCGTGGTTTATCGCATCGTGGGCATCAAGGTAGATGTAGACGCGTTGCCTGATGCTTCTAAGCGTCACACTATAACTCTTGACAAGAAACACTCTATATTCACTCTCGATCTTGATAAGAATGGTGTGCTTCGTGCTATCAACGCTACTGTTCATGCCGACGAAGCTAAAGCAGTTAAGTTTGTTTCCGCAGTTAAGCCAGCTCCGCTTGACCCTACAAAGTTTATGAGTCAGGATATTCTCTCGGCAGGCAACAGCGCGAAGATGGCAGAGCTTACGGCACAGGAGATATACGACATTCGTGACAGCCGTAATCAGTTGTCGCGTGGTGAGGCAGATTTTATGCCGAAGGATGGTGAGCAGCTAAAGATTATGCTCAATAATCTTGCCACACAGGAAAAGGCACTCATGCAGACTTTCACTGGCGTTACCATGTGCGACACTACGGAACATCAGCTTTCTTTCGTGCCTATGCCTTCCGCTGATTCTTTGCAGCTCTCGTCTAAGCAGCTACTTTTCCGTTTCTCTAAACACCTTGGGCTTGTTGATGCCGATGACCTTGCTGGCTCACCTTATTATATAAAGGTGACAGACGAGCGTGTCGTTCCTTCTATAGAGACTCTCGCTCCTAATGAGAAGAAAAAGGAATTGCCACTTATCTATGTTAATCTTCCAGGCAAGATAAAGGTTGCCTTGCTTGATGAGAGTGATAACATCTTAAAGCAGTTTGAAACCAATGCCGCTCAGTATGGCAAAGAAGAGGGGCTTAGTGCCAATCTCTTTGGCAAGAA
>JAIKZG010000044.1 GCA_024682415.1 Prevotella sp. | reverse complement strand
TTTGCCAAAACGGGCCTGATATACTAATGAAGCGTCCTGATGCTGAGTCGAGGGTTCCCACTGGTTATTCCAAATGGTCTCGTAAGCATCTGACGCACCTTCAAGGCCGATGCGGAATCCTCCCACACCAGCGAATAATTCAACTACACGTATTTTATTTTTTGCCATTATTTCTTATAGTGTTTCTATTATCTATTATTTCTCTTACATAGTCATTGTTGAACCAATAACAGAATTTCTTTGCCTTGCCTCCATTTGGTGTAGGAGCTAGGTCTTCCGCTTTTTGAGCTTTGGGTCGCACATGAAACTTCTTTTTGTCAGCTCCCTTCCACCAATACTTTTCAGATATATGATCTGCAAGTATATTCTCTTTGATGTGATTCCAATACTCCTCAGCCCATTCTAAATCTTCCTGTGGCATCGTCCAAAAGAAAACATCATCTAATACGTAGTCTTCCTTACCTGCATTTTGCTCTTTGAAAACTACAAACATAAATCTACTAGAATATAATTCGTAGAGTCGAGAGTCTATCCAGTTTTCACATTCAGCAACTTCAATATAGTCAATATTTTCAAAAGACATAGCCTCCTTAATAATGCCGTTTGCTTGAACACGAATAGTTTTCATTGTAAGACCTGCTTTCAGAAATTCTTCAGAGCGGTTTACGTTGGCACATTTTTCAGAAGTTGCTATAGCATTTGACAGCATCGAAAACTTATTCTTTGGATTATTTGAAATATCCACATCCTTGCGCTTAGCAATTCTTTTATAAGGCATGTTTAAGAATGGCTTGAAGCGATTTAGCAGAATATCATCGAACGACTGCAGGCGTAGCGCATTTGCACTGACAAGTTCAGATTTAGCACCATCTATATTTGAAACAGCATTCTTTCCACTCTGACGCACATAGTCTAAAACGGTACGCATGTAAGCCATTTTTAAGCTGAATGCCCTGCGAGGTGCATCAATATCAGGATTGTAAGGCTGCTTCATGAGGCTGTCGCCCTTTTGGCCTTTGCGACAAGCACCAAGATACATAGTGTCACCCTCTGATAGTTCGTGTGCCTTACCTTGCTTTATCTTGTCAATGATAACTTCATAGTCATGACGAATAATCAGTAAATCTTTCTCAGGCAGTTTCCACAATACAGAAAAGATAAACTCCAGATCTAGGTTGTCGCTATTGGACTGGTGCAGATAGAAAAGTAGCAACATCAACTGACATTTCAGATAGAAATGCGAATGCTCGAAGTCGTCTTTGATAACCTCACAATAGTTAATCATGTTGCATGACAGACGTTCTTTAATAAGATATTCGTCCTGTTTACTCTTCTTCAGTGGAGTACATTTTAACTCCATTCCTGCTTCAGAGAAGTCTGCTGCTGGATTACTATTTGTCTCTAGTAAAAAGTATATATTCTCAACCATTTGGCCAAGACTTCCTTTTCCTTTCTTAGGCTCATAATCCTCCCAGACAAAGTCTCGCAAGGTGTTACCAAGCAAGCCTTTGCTGTACTCAAAGATGCTCGTAGCACTCGTCTTATCGTAAGGTAATGTCGAATTCGTTTTTGCCATAATCTTATAGTTCCAGCATCATTGTACATTAGCGTGCAAAGATACGAATAATTATCGACAATGTATTATTTTGCAACTGATTTTTTACATATTAATTATAAAAGAGGTTTTATTGGAATCTGTTTAATCGCCCCAACAAGGAGGATTCCCCTCCTCGTTGAGGCGTTGTCACTACTCTCTTGCCAAGGCCCAGCCATCGAGCAAGGCTATCCAATCCAGTCCTTCCGCACCACATTCCTGGACGCACATCGCGGCACCCAACTTCATCCAGCGGGATGGCTTATCCGAGGGGATACCCAGGGGCTCGTCGGGACCGATGCCTGTGAACCTGCATACATTCTCGATATACCGCTTCGTGTTGTTCTCATTTGGCGGCGCCCAGCGATTGATAATCGCCCTGATAGTATAGAGCCTATAATCATGATAGTATGTGCGTGTCAGCAACTTAAAGGCAGCATGCCATCCATACGGCATTGTTTCAAACTGACAGAACTGAGCGTCTGTCTGCAAGGGCTTCAAGCCCTGCCATTTATCCTTTGAACGACGAATGTTCAATGGGTTGTTATTA
>JAIKZG010000013.1 GCA_024682415.1 Prevotella sp. | reverse complement strand
TAATTCCATTGCCATATGTTATGTGCTGCAAATATACTACATTCTTTTTATACGCGCAAAGAAAAACTATAATTTATTTCCCATTTCTTTTAATTTTCTTTTCCCTTTAATTTTCCATGTTCGCAGCGAACACTATTTTTCCTTTATTCTTCGCTTTAAAATCATCTATAAAAGCAATGTTTTTCATTAAAGGTGGGTTCTATTAATTAGCTTTATCAGATTAATAGAACCCACCTTAAATCAAATATATTTGTAGATACGCACGAAATGCAGCCCATTTACCAGAACGCCGTTCTAACGCTGTTCGAATGGCGTTAGAACGGTGAGGTGTTCGAATTATTTGTGGTGATTGCAATAATCCACCATAATAAGCATGAATATATCAAGGGCAAGCAAGCAGGAGTTAAATATCTTTGCCGTCTTAAATTTGGATTTCATTGCTGGAACATCGCTTTGTCTTACATATTCATTAAATATTTCTTTGTATCTATCCTTTCGATAAAACAACATGTATTCAAAAATAGCCCATATAATAATATATACCCAACCAATAGTTTTATTAATATGAAGCGGCAAATCAAGCAATAAGCTAACGAAATAATCAAATTCTTCTATCATTATAAATGATAATAAAAGATGCAAGCCACAAGCATAAAACATCGACATGCCAAAATCTTGTCCATGTCTTCTGTAAAAGCGATACACTACGTAATGTATAATGTAAAAAAAATCAATCATTGTTTTTTCTATTTATTCTTCCAAAAAAGATACCGGGCAATTAAAGGAAGGCCAAAAAATCAAGAAATACGATATCTATTGAGTCACCGACGACATCAGGATTTTTGGGTATTTGAGAATTTCCCCGATACCGCTCACCATTATACCAGAACTCATAATATAGATACCACTTTGTACCCTTATAATAGCCACCGGGATCAGCTGTTATAATAGCTTTAGTTCTCACCCCATCCCACTTTAAAATTTGAAGTGCAATTGGATACACTAATAAAAAGTATATCCATGGCAATATAGCAATCACACTTAATATTTTATCTTTTAAACTCATATTATTTATCCTCTTTAGTCTTTTTTTTATAAAGAGATTCTGTTGCAATAGCTGCACTTCAAAATTAGGACTATTGTAAGTAATATACTTTACGCAATGTAACAAGTTTTTTGCCTTATGATACAAAACCTCAAATAATCAATTTGCCCATTCAAGATTAAATATAACGATATAATTATCCTACCCTAAATATCATTCCTGTTTTTTTATAAAGTTTAAATATATATACGTCAGGATCTATTATCTTATTTAAGATAGGGGCTTCAATAATTTTAAATTTCGCTTTTCTCCTTTTCTTTATAACAAGATTTGTATCCCCAAATAAAAAAATTCTTCTTTTTTTATACTTTACATATCCATATGCTTTACTTCCAACCAAATGTTTTATATTATGCCTATAATTTTCTATTCTGAAGAGTATCATCTCTGGATTATCACCATAGAAATACATTTCAATATCATAAGCTTTATTTTTAACATAGGAATCTATTATTTTATAAATATCCTTATTAAGAAACATATATTCACATAGCAAAGTGTCCTTTGTTTGCGAATATATAGGTAATGCGAATGAAAACGACAATAAGAGCACAAATAGATTTTTTTTCATCATTTTTTCTTATGGCTGATACTTCAAATTCCGGTAAACATATTTTCATCATATAGATTGCGAGCGCAAAATTAGGACTATTGTAAGTAATATACTTTGTGCAAAAGTACTGCAAAGAAATAAGCTATACAAATGTTCATGGCATTTATTTACAACCTCATTAGAAATTTCTTGGCGACACAAAATCAAACTTGATTGGGATTGGAGATTCCCTGGCGAAGCAAAATCAAACTTGACTGGAGTTAGAAATTTCTTGGCGGCACAAAATCAAAGTTGATTGGAGCTGGAAATTCCCTGGCGATGCAAAATCCAACTTGATTGAACTTAGAAATTCCTTAGCGAAGCAAAATCAAACTTGATTGGAGCTGGAGATTCCTTGGCGGCACAAAATCAAAGTTAATTGGAGCTGGAAATTCCTTGGCGAAGCAAAATCAAAGTTGATTGGAGTTAGAAATTCCCTGGCGATGAAAAATCCAACTTGATTGGAGCTGGAGATTCCCTGGCGACATGAAATCCAACTTGATTGGAGTTAGAAATTCCTTGGCGAACCAAAACCAAACCTGATTGGAGCTGGAAATTCCTTAGCGACAGAAAATCAAACCTGATTGGAGCTGGAGATTTCTTGGCGGCACAAAATCAAACTTGATTGAACTTAGAAATTCCCTGGTGAAGCAAAATCAAACTTGATTGGGTGGAGAAATTGTCCAAATCAAAACATTCTAATTTGCTATTTGCCAATTTCTTCGTATATTTGCCACAAAAGAGCATTACAAGGCGTAATTATATACTAAGAAAATGAGTGAGCAAATGAATAATAACGCAAGACGCTTGCCTGTCGGTCTGCAAGGATTCGAGAAAATCCGCAGAGAAGGATATGTATATGTAGACAAGACCGACATGGTGTGGCAAATTGCCAACGGAAGACAAAACAATTTTCTGAGCCGTCCACGACGTTTCGGAAAGAGCTTGCTTACAAGTACGCTGAAATGCTACTTCGAGGGGAAACGTGAACTCTTTGAAGGACTGAAAATAATGAAGCTGGAAAAGGAATGGAAGCCACGACAGGTGTTTCATTTCGATTTCAGCGGCAACAATTCTGCCGACGCTCTGAAAAACTATCTCAACTCCGCACTCGCACAATATGAGGAGGAATATGGCAGAAACGATTACGACAACACTCTGAAAGACCGCTTCATGACATTGTTGGCAAAAGGCGCGGAGAAATATGGCGCGCCCGTAGCCGTATTGGTAGACGAATACGACACGCCTTTGCAGCACACATTATACAACGGCAAGGAGCACGAAAAGGTGCGCGACATATACACAAGCTTTTTCCCAGCCTTGAAGACTGGCGAAGAATACATAAAATGCGCGTTTCTCACCGGCGTGACACGATTCAGCCAGCTAAGCCTTTTCTCTACGCTCAACAACGTTACGATGCTTGGCTCTATGCCACAATATGCCACGGTCTGCGGTATCACGGAAGATGAGATAAGAAGCAATTTCATGCCCGAACTGGAAAGGATGGGCAGAACAAAGGGATGGAACATGGAGCAGACGATGGCAGAGCTGAAAGATATGTATGACGGCTATCATTTCACTGCCGAGATGCAAGGCGTTTACAATCCCTACAGCCTTATCAACGCTTTAGCCGACAACAACTTAGGCTATTATTGGGTTTCTTCGGGAGGCAGCTCTCTGCTTAACGAGATGTTGCAACACACGGAAGTGGAGGGAGAAAGTCTTGACGGCTGCGTGATGCGTCGCTCCACGGTAGAGGAAGCTGATATTTCTCTCGACAACATTCCGCTATTCCTTTATCAGGCAGGTTATCTCACGATAAAGGAAGCCAAACCGCGTCGCTACACATTAGGCTTCCCCAACAAAGAGGTGCGCACCGCTCTCTACGAGATAGTGTTGCCCAATGCCCTAAAGAAGAAAGAAAGCTATGTGGACAATATCATCGGCGACATAGAAGAAGCTCTCGACAAACAGCATATCAAGAATGCCATAGAAGGGCTGAAAGAGCTTATTGCCGGTGTGCCTTTTGCCCACGACAGCAATGAATATCTTTCAGAAGAGCGTTATCGCTATCTTCTGAAACTTGCTTTCTACGTGATAGGCTGCAAGGTGGAGGAAGAAAAGCAGATGGCAACAGGGCAAATAGACCTCATAGCTCATTATGACAACTGCATCCTTGTGATGGAACTTAAACTTGATAATAATGGTGGCATAGAAGCCGCCAAGCAACAGATTATTGACCGAAATTATGCTTCTATCTTCTCAGCGGAAAAGACTAAAGCCGTTTATTCTGTGGCAATAAGTTTCAGCACAAAGGAAAGAGGAATTTCAGACTATTTTATTGAAAGGGTAAAATAATCAATAATAGCTATCACAGTTACTATGTTTATCTGAATGGAAACGAACAGCATTTGTCAGTAGCAAAAGCCGAATACGAAATTAAGATTATTTCTCCAAACAGACTTTGCGCAATGTAACAAGTTTTTTGCCTTATGATACATAAGGCGCATTTACCTTCATGCTAAGAAACGCAAACGCCACAGGCAAGGCAACTCTTAATTATTATTATTTTATAATTATGATAGTATCATAATACAATGATTATAATTATATTTGTAGCAGAAATACAATAAGTTATGATAGAAAATCCATTCATATTAAAGGCTTACGAGAACGAGGAATTGTTTTGCGACAGAGAGCGCGAAGTGGAGCTTTTGCAGGAAGAAATTACCAATGGCAACAACATCGCGCTGATAGCTCAAAGGCGCATCGGCAAAACAGGATTGATATATTATCTTTTCAATCAACCTCGCATTAAGGAAGAATACAACACTATCATTGTAGACATATATGCCACAAAAAACATAGAGGAGTTTACCTATGTTTTCAGCAAAGCCGTGCTGTCGTCGCTCAGAGGGAAGGGGGCTACAGCCATACAGAAATTCATCGACATTGTAATGTCGCTGAAACAAGGCATAGCTTTTGATTCTTTCGGCAATCCCTCGTGGAGCATTGAGCTGGGCGACATCCATTCTCCGCAGACCACGATAGATGAAGTGTTCCATTATCTTGAAAATGCCGACAGACCTTGCATCGTAGCCATTGACGAATTTCAGACTGTGGCAACATATCCTGGCAAGTCTGCGGAAGCGATGCTGCGCACTTATATTCAGAAATGCCACAACACTCATTTCATTTTCTCTGGCTCACAGCAGACCATGATGCAAGAAATGTTTATGAAGAAGAAACGACCATTCTATCAAAGCACCGCCATTCAGGGGTTAGGGCTTATAGACAGGCAGAAGTACGCGCAGTTTGCCATGAAAATGTTTGGCAACTATTCGCGCGAAATAGATGAAGAAGTGGTCTACAAAGTGTATGATATGTTTGAGGGAATAACATGGTATCTGCAAAGGGTCATGAATAAGCTGTTTACTTTAACGCCACCTAACGAGAAGTGCGATTTGGGAAAGATTGATTTCGCCATAGACAGAATTTTGGAAGAGAGCGAGTTGATTTACGAATCTCTCCTTTTTCAGCTTCCGCCAAAACAAAAAGAACTGCTTGTGGCTATTTGCAAAGAGGGCAAAGCGCGCAACATCACCTCGAAGGCGTTCTGCCATTCACACGGCATAACAGCAAGCTCTGTGCAGGCAGCGATAAAGGGATTATTGGAAAAGAACTTTGTGATATTCTCTCGCGACTATTACGAGGCATACGACAAATTTTTCTCTATCTGGTTGCAAAAGAAATACTAAGTTATTTCTTTTTTTTCACTAAATAGTCAATAATACGCCAAAATCCAAAAATCTTATAAGTTTTTTGGATTGTATTCCTGATTTCTTATAAGATTTTTGGATTTGGGAGATTTAAGAATGTGTAATTCTCTCTTTATAGCTCTGCCACAAACAGCGAGAATGCCGGCACGACAATCTGATTGGCAGACGTTGTGGCGATGGTCTGAATGGTGGCTTTAGTGTCCTCAGGCTTGCCGGCATAACCAATGAGCTTAGTGCCGACAGGGATGTTCATTCCACTGATGTTAAGAGTGAGCTGCGACGGCAAGGTATTGACAATCTTGAGATATGACTTGCCCGTTTTGCTGTCGCTTACCACCGATGCTGCCACGCGCTTCGCCATGCCATTGGGGATAGTGCCCGAAATGGTGCTGCCGATGTATTTGTCGCCAGAATGAATGGAGAATAGTCGCTGAGTTTCGTAGGCTGGAGTGGTAATCACGCGGTTGTTGTCGAAATAAATCATGTCGGGATTCCAGTTGGCATGACCTTTCTTGCAAAGCAATGGGGCATAGCTCGTCATGGTGACAACATCGGCGTTGCGCTCCACATTAGCAAGATGGAGAGCCTCGGCAAGAGCTGTCTCGATAGTAGGCGTATGGCCCATCTTGGCGGCATATTCACCGAGATAAACTTTCGGAGCATGACGGTCGTAAGCATCGTAGTAATGCTGATTGTTGATAAACCAACCTACGCTCTCATAATAATGCTCGTCTAAGGAATAGAAAAGGTCTTTATTCGCCTTGGCAAACTTCCATCCCTCCACATAATCAGACGAAGGAGCATGGAAAGGACCTGCCGTGCCCACAATCTTTATATCGGGATATTTGGCATGGACGGCTTCGGCAATCATCTTGCAACGCTCCTCAAAAACGGTGGACATGAGGTCTTCGTTGCCTATGCCGAGATAATGCAAATTAAACGGAGCAGGATGACCTGCGTCGGCACGCATCTTAGCCCATTTGCTTGTGGCAGGGTCGCCGTTGGCCCACTCCACGAGATCGCAAATCTCATCGCAATAAGCCTTCATATCCTTCATAGGAATGCCATTCTGCTGTCCACCTATGCCGAGAGCGTTGGCAGCGGAATTCTGACAAGGCACGCCTGCTGCGAGAACCGGCAACGGCTCACAACCTAAGTCTTCACAAAACTGGAAATACTCATAGAAGCCAAGTCCGCGAGTCTGATGATAGTTCCATATGTTCATTGCCGGCTTGCGATCCTGCAAAGCGCCTATTGTCTCATTCCAATGATAGATATTGTCGATACCCTGACCATGGCTCATGCAGCCACCGGGGAATCGCATAAACTTAGGATGCAAGGCTGCGAGAGCCTCAGCCAAATCCTTTCGCATTCCGTTTGGGCGACCTTTGAATGTCTCGGCAGGGAAAAGGGAAATCATGTCTACAGCCACATTGCCGTCCTTATGAGCCATAAGGCAGAGCTTCACGTTCTGTGGAGCAGCGTCGGCAGCACGCTTTTTGCCCATGGTGTTAAGCTGCGCTTCATACTTATGCCAACCATTACCCTCCGTCTTGATATTGGCTTCGGCAAGAACTGTGCCATCTTCGGCAACAAGGGCGACTGTGAGTTTCTTCTTTTTGCAGTCTATGTTGCGAGCATAGAAAGAGAAGTTGTAGGCTGCGCCCTTATCAGAAATGCCATCCCAACCGCCATTGATAAGCGATGTTTCGCCTGAAAGGACAGCATAATGAGGATTGTTCGCGCTGAGAGGGTTCTCCGTAAGAATCTTTATCGGCTTGTCTGAAGTCCACGACGTGGTGGCTGTCCACCCTGCATGGTCGGCAGCGGTGTATTCAAAATCACGGTTCTGAATAAGTTCGGCATAGAGTCCGCCATCGGCAGCATAGCTTATATCCTCGAAAAAGATACCAACGAGTTTGTCGCTTATGCTTTTCTGCGCATTCTGATTTATGGAAAGCGTAACGGTCTGCGGAGCAAGCTGCTCTTTGCTGCTCATGCGCTCGGCATTGAGCTTATTCTGCGCCATTTGATTATTAAAGAAACTAATGGCTTTGCGGAGTTCGCCCACGTTTATCTCAAAGGCGTGTCCCTCTACATGCTTTCCATTTACGGTAGCGGTATCAGCAAGCCAAGCCTCATCGCCTATTGTGGAAGGCTCGTCCTGAGAGAAATGGCGAAACGACTCATCGGAAGAAACATATCGCTTACCCTTTTCTGACTTGAAATAGATGTCGCATTTTCCTCCGTCCATAGGGAAGACGATAGGCTTGTCAATGCCCTTCACGGAAACGACAGGATAATCTTGCGTGCGCCATGTGACGAGGTCGAAGCCATAAGCGGCAGCGAAACACGGAGCATACTTGTTTACGCTCCACACAGCTCGCCAAGTGCCGTCGAGAGCGCGCTCCACATAGGGATTATACATGCGCTTCTCGCTACCCCATTGTCCATAGTCTGACGAGAATACCTGCCCCAGCTCCGTCCACTGCTCATCGTCGTTGAGATAAGCGAGGTGCATACCGTCGCGAGGAGAAGAATTATAAAACAATACTTGCACAGTAGTGTCGCCAGCGTTGATCATCATAGCGGCATTGTCAATAGTGCTTAAGGTTTCGGCTTTTGATGTTATTGTCAAGGCTAAAAGTGCCGTGCCTAAATATGCTATTTTTTTCATATCGCTGTAAAGGTACACAAATAATTACAGGATTTTTCATTTTAACAAAAAAAGAATGATTTCTTTTTATTCTGCTCTCGATTTTAAGTACCTTTAGAGAAGGTTTATTCATCTCGGCATAAAAAAAGAAGAAATTTCTTTTTATTCTGCTCTCGATTTTAAGTACCTTTGCAATAAGCGAAAGAATAATCACATTATATAATATAGATATAAAAGGACACTAATCATGATAGTACAACTAAAAGGAACAAAATCTTATTTGATAACATACGAACTCGAATCATACGACGAAACTTATCCGGCAATAGCAGAATATCTGCGCTCATGCCCGAACTGGGCTCGCGTAGGCGCTCACACATGGTTTGTACGCACCCGCACGACAGCAGGCTATCTGAGAGATGAACTGAAGAAGCTGCTTAAAAACGAAGAAGACCAGGTGATGGTGGTGCAGACTACCGACGCTGAATGGGCTACTTACGCCGTAAGCAAAGAAGTGACCGACTGGATGAAGGATAACGTATAAAGAGCGAAATAAGCACGAATTAAGAAGCTATCAAAAAAGGAAGCAGCAACGATAACTCTATAAAAACAAGAAAGGGAAGCCTCACGGTTTCCCTTTCTCCATTTTCACGTTAAAATATTTAAATAACAATGCACTTAAAACAATTCATGCTGTTTTAATTTTTCATTTTATTGCTTGGCAGCCGCATCGGTGTTTACATAACCTGGATTCTGCCATGCTGCCTGCTGCTCCTTAGAGAGATTAGAGCCATCCTCATTCTGGAGCTGGTCGATAAACTTCTGTGGAATAGGACGAAGCAAATGCTTAGCTGATACGTTTGGCTTAGCCTCTGGATTGAAGAGCTTAGCACGCTGAACGAGAGTCTTTGTGCGGCTCAGTTCCTCCCAACGATTGAACTCGCCGAGAAGCTCGCGTGAACGCTCATTGAGGATGAAGTTGATAAGGCGTTCCTTATCGCCCGTTACGCCCATCTCTGCCAATACAGCCTCATCTTCGGCAGGAAGATTGTGATAATCGCGTATCTGCAAATCGCTTGCTGCTGTGGTCTCCGCAATGCCTGTAGAGAGATAGTAAGTGCTATGCTGTAGGAATGAAGCTTTAAATGCCTCAAGATTAGTAAGCTTTTTGCCTGCTGCATTCTTACATTTGCCAAGAGAAGAAGCGCCTGTTGTGTTGTCAGCATCGCCACCTGTTGCCTTAGAGAAAGCCATTGTGCCGTCGGTGTAGAAAGCACGATCTTCGCCATTCTTCCACTCTGCGCGACGACGAAGCACATTCACGGTGTTGATAGCTTCCTGATAGTTGCCCTCACGCACCTGAGCTTCTGCCTTTATTAGATAAGTTTCACCAGTGCGAGCCATTACTACGTCGCGATGTGAATCTGCTTTCTCACCTGTGCGAGTACCATCCTCAAACTTACCTACACCGCAGAACACATTGCTCTTGCTCTCGGTAGCTGTGCTATACTTATTCTGCACATATTCGCCTTTAAGGAATGTAGGGAATGCGTTAGGCACCCACTTGCCTGTCAATGGGTTTACAAAAGTGTGGTTTGATGTGCCGTTGCCGAATGAGCCATGTGCGTCGTTGTCGAAACGATGATCATCTTTCTTGTTAAGGATAAAGATGATACCTTCATCACCTAAAGTTGGCACTTGGTCGGCAGTAACGCCATTGTCTGCCATAACGGCAGAGTCGGTCTTAGCCACATTGTTGAGCCCGTAAACAGTGCGGAAAGTCTTCCACATACGAGAGTCGTTCACATTGTCGAAAATAGAGTAAGAATACTCTGTAGGACGACAACGCTGGAAATCAAGACCTACATATTGTCCACGCTGAACCCAAGAGCCTGAGAAGTTTGAAATCTGAGGATTGAAATAAGAATATACACGGTTGCCATAACGACCTGCATAAGACGCAGTGTGCTGACATGACATCAATATTTCCGACTGTCCTTCTGCCTTGCAGTCTATACCTGTCCACTCATTATAGAGGTTGCTGTAGTTGGAAGCAAGAGGGCACGCCTTGATTACCTCATCGCAAAGAGCGATACAACGATCGAGATCGGCCTTAGCATCGTAAGAGCCATTCCAATCAGAACAACGCTCTGACTGACGATAAAGCAAAGCCTTGGCAAGGAAATGAGCAGCTGTGTATTTAGTCCAGCTACCATTGCCACGCCACTTAGTAGTAGGGAGCATTTCGTAAGCCTTATCAAAGTCGGCAATCACCTGATTGAGCACCTCCTCTTCAGAAGCACGGTTGAAATTACGCACAGGGCCTTCTACTGGCTTTGTGCTGAGAACCACGCCACCATACTGGGCAAACAAGCGGTAGTAGTTGTAGCCACGAAGGAAATAAGCCTCGCCTACGCACTTATTGCGAGTGTCTTCATTGCTTATCATGTCGCCTGAAGCGATAATTTTATTGGCATTGGCGATACCATAATACATTTCATCCCAAAGACCGCTCACAGGAGGGCAGTTTTTGTTGGCAGCGCCATTTGCTGGAACGCAGTCAAGAGCTTGCAGACGGTTGTCGTAAGTGTTCCACGGCTGACTTGTGAGGTCGTTGCCGTTTGTAAACTCATCTGTACCATAAAGAGTGATACCATAAGCCCACTCATAACCGAAATGCCAACGGATGTTGCCATAGAGGGCAGCAGCAGCTTCCTGAATACCCTGTTCGGTTTCGAAATATTTTGTAGTATACGAAGATCTATTTGTCTCGTCGAGGAAGCTGTCGCTGCAAGAAGTAGTAGTCAGCGCGCAACCTAATGCGAGAGCCGAAATAGCTATATTTAGTTTGTTACGTTTCATTGTTTATAAAAGCTTTAGTTATATAGTAAATCTATATATGTGAATATCACAAGGCTTAGAAGCCAAGCTGAAGACCGAATGTGAAGCCACGGTTGCTATAGCTATAGCCTGTGTCAAGATCCATAAAATCAACAGATGAATAGATGTCGCCCAAGTTCTTTGCCTGGAAATAAACCTTCAAGTTGCTGATTCCGATAGTGCTGCATACACTCTTTGGCAAATAATAGCCAAGAGAAATGTTACGGAGCTTGACAAACGAAGCCTTCTTGTAACCGAGCAATGAAGAATATGGATCACCGCCTGCTGTGCTGTAGATAGGCTTCTGATAATCAGAATTAGGATTATCCGGAGTCCAATAGCTGATAGAGCGCTGCTGATACATACCATACTGACTTTCGCCACCCGTGTTAATCATATAGCCAAGACGTCCGTAAAGCTCAATATTAAGCTCAATGCCCTTCCATGAGAATGTGTTGGTCCAGCCAAGAGTCCACTTTGGAGTACCGCTGCCAAGGATTACACGGTCGTTTGCGTCAATAATATGGTTTTTGTCCTGATCTTTAGGACGCACATTACCTGGAGTAAAATTCTCTCCATTTGCATTATACAATGCCATTTCCTTGAGGTCTTCCTCTGTGTTCTGCCAAATGCCTGCGCACTCATAGCCGTAGAAAGAACTGATTGATTTACCGATAAACCAATTATTAGCGATATCGTCTACCTTACCATTTGAAAGCTCAACGATTTCATCTTTCTGATAAGCAGCGTTGAGGATAGTGTTCCACTCAAAGCCACGATAAGAAACAGGAACTGCGTTGATTGTAATATCAATACCCTTGTTCTTTGTCTTACCAACGTTAGCAAGAGTGCTTGGGAAACCTGAAACTGTAGGAATTGTCATCGACATGAGCAAATCCTTTGTGCGAGAAGTGTACATATCGATAGCACCACCTAAGCGACCATTGAGGAAGCTGAAATCAATACCGAAGTTATACTGTGTGGTTTTCTCCCAACCAAGATTTTGATTTGCCAAAGTCTTTGACTTATTTGTATAATAAGGCTCATTTGTAGCGAAAGCGCGAACGGCATCTGCGCCAAATGGCACGAAGAACGACTGGATTTCACCAAGAGTAGAATATGGATCTACGGCAGAGTTACCTGTTGTACCTACACCGAAACGAAGTTTCAACTGATCAATCCACTTAATATCCTTCATGAAGTTTTCCTGCTCCATGCGCCAGCCCAATGCCATAGATGGGAAGAAGCTCCACTTATTGCCCTTTGCCAACACAGAAGATCCATCGTAACGTCCTGACAATGTGAGCAAATATCTATCCATGAAAGAATAGTTTACGCGAGCCATGTAAGAAGAAAGCTGGCTCTGAGTGAATCCTGTTCCTACCTTAGCGCCATAAGTTGTAGGGTCTGTAAGATCGACAATTCCCATGTTATACCAAAGGAATTCTTCATTAGGAATAGAGTTGGCGCTGATAGAACCTGTTTCCGCATTGTATTTAGAAGCACTCTGAAGCAATGTTACGCCAAGATTGTGCTGACCGAATGTGCGGTTGTAGTCAATCTGATTGTCAAGAGTCCAAGAGAAATAGCGTGAAGGAGCGTAGCTTGCGTAGTTTTTGCTACCCATCTTAACTGCCGACTTATCACTGATGAATATACCATTACGATTATAACGGAAATCAGGACCGAATGAAAGCTTATAAGTCAAGCCTTTAAGAGGACTCCAAATCTTGCCGAAGTCTACAAGTCCGTAAGCACTTCCGAGAACACGGAATGTCTCGCGATTATCATTACTCTTGTTCCATTCATCAATAACTGTATACACATTTACTGAAGAGCCGCCAGGGTTAGAAACTATTTCTCCCTTTTCATCGTAAGGCAAAGTGTAGTTAGGAATTGCCTTTGCAGCTGCGTACAAATCTACAGGGCCTGAATTGCTGCTCTGACCTGTGCGAGAGTAGCCATATTTCTGCTTAGAATAAGCGGCATTCAAAGTAACACCCATCTTAAACCAAGGCTTTGCCTGAATATCAACGGCAGAAGCAAGGTTATAGCGAGTATAGTTCTGCCCCTTTGTTGTGCCCTTATTATTAAGGTAGCCGAAAGATACAGAGCCATTCATCTTCTCCGTACCGCCACGAGCACTAAGAGTATGCTCTGTGGTAACACCTGTCTGAACTACGAAGTCTGTCCAATCGGTGTTTGTCACCTTAGAGCCATCCCACTGTGTGTGGTCTTCATTCCAGCCTTTGTTTACATTGTCAAGAGCAACTTGATCGCCGGCAAACATCTTCTGGTCCTGCTCATAAGTAGGCTGATTACCAGGAGTATATTTATTAGGATCCAAGTTGTGGTAAGCCCAGCGACGGAATGTGATATATTCGCTTGCGCTCATTGACTTAGCCTTATCATGAATCTTATCAAAAGAAACAGAACCGCTATAATTGAGCTGCAAAGTGCCGGCAGTACCGCGCTTTGTGGTAACAAGGATTACGCCGTTGGCACCACGCGAACCATAGATAGCTGTAGAAGAAGCGTCTTTCAAGATATCAATGCTCGCGATGTCGGCAGGGTTGAGGGTTTCAATACCGCCTGAGCTCAATGGCACGCCATCAACGACATAAAGAGGAGCGTTGGTAGCATTGAGCGAACGATTACCACGAATACGCACAGAGCCGAGAGTACCAGGACGACCGCCTGAAGTGATATCAACACCTGCGGCTTTACCCTGCAATGCCTCGAATGCGTTGTTTACTGGTTTTGTATTGAGCTGCTTTTCATCGACATTAATCATCGCGCCAGTTACATCGCTCTTCTTCTGAACGCCATAACCTACGACAACGAGTTCATCAAGCGTGTGATTGTCTTCCTTTAAGGTTACATCGTATTTATTTGCCGTTCCCACGACAATAGTCTGATTAATAAATCCGATGTAAGAGACTTCAATGGTTTTACCTTTTGCCACATTCAACGTGTAATTACCATCAATATCGGTGATAGTACCGTTAGATGTGCCTTTCACCATTACAGTTGCGCCAACGATAGGCTCACCATTACCATCGACTACAATTCCGGTGATTTTCTTTGCTGCCTGCTGAGCTGCGGTGCTCATTACGCTGTTCACGCCACCTGATGCCATTACGGCAGCCGGCGCGCCTGTGCACAACATAGACGCAAGCAATAGAGTTTGACTTAGATGTTTCATTTATCTACTGTTATAAGTTATATGGTTTTGTTTTTAATTATTCGCTCTACTTTTTTCTAATCGTAGTTTTTAGCATAAAGCTCTGGTAATAAACGATTGCAAAGATATATTGCCAACCATATTAAGTGCCATATTTTTTTGATATATGAACCATAAATATTGATTTTCTGTTAATTTCTTCAAAATAATTTTGCGGTATACAATCAAATAAGTTACCTTTGCATTCGCATAAAACAATTTATGCTTTATAAAAACCGGTTGCCGCAATGGTGGAATTGGTAGACACGAGGGACTTAAAATCCCTTGGCCAGTAATGGCTGTGCGGGTTCGAGTCCCGCTCGCGGCACTTTCCCTAGACTTTTTTATTTATGAAGAAAATTTCTATTCTTACATCAGTAGTGGCAGTGGGTTCATTTGTTGCACTGTCATCATGCTCAAGCAAGTTGGGTAATTTATCAGCAGACAATTTTAATGTAACTCCTACTCCATTGGAGACCGAAGCAGGCAGAGTGCCTCTCACGGTAAACGGTGTTTTCCCAGAGAAATACATGAAGAAGAAGGCCGTGGTAACTGTAGTTCCGGAACTTCGTTACGGCAACGGACAGGCTGCTCAGGGCGTAGGACAGACATTCCAGGGCGAAAAGGTGCTTGGCAACGACCAGACTATTTTCTACCGCACTGGTGGACGATATACAATGAAGAGCAGCATCGCCTATACTCCGGAAATGCAGAAGAGCGACCTCTACATGACTTTCAAGGCTAAGGTAGGCAAGAAAGAAGTTGAGATTCCGGCTGTAAAAGTAGGTTATGGCGTAATCGCCACTTCTGAACTTTACAAGAAAGCTCTTTTCGCAGGCGGCGCAATCATCGCTCCTGACTCATTCCAAAGAATCGTCGCTCAAAAGCAGGAAGCAAGCGTTAAGTTCCTTATCAATCAGGCTACTCTCCGCGCTTCACAGTTGAAGAGCCGCTCAATAAAGGATTTCATCAAGATGCTCCGCACTATCAACGACGATGAAGCTCTTGAGCTTGAGAATGTGGAAGTTGCAGCATACGCTTCTCCAGAAGGCGGTGTGAAGTTCAACGACAAGTTGGCAAACAACCGTAAGAAGGAAAGCTCTAAATATGTAAACAAGCAGCTGCGCGCCAACAAGGTTGAGACCGATGTAGACGCTCACTACACAGCACAGGACTGGGATGGATTCCAGAAACTTGTTCAGGCAAGCAACATTCAGGACAAGGAGGTTATCCTTCGCGTTTTGAGCATGTATACCGACCCTGAGGAGCGCGAAAAGCAGATTCGCAATATGAGCGAGGGCTTCAGAGAGTTGGCAACAAGCGTGCTTCCAGAACTCCGCCGTTCACGTCTTATTATCAACTATAATGTAATAGGTCGCACAGACAGCGAGATTCAGGCTCAATATAAGGAAGACGCTTCTAAGCTTTCAAACGATGAGTTGCTCTATGCTGCTACATTGGAGAAGGATATTGACAAGAAGGAAGATATCTACAAGACTACAACACGCTTGTATCCTAACGACTATCGCGCATACAACAACGTAGCCGCAATGGAGTTGGCAAAGGGTAACGAGGCTACAGCTAAGTCATATCTCGCTCAGGCTATCGAGAAGAACGCCGATGCTAAGGAAGCTATCGCTAACCGTGGTCTTATAGCATTGCTCAATGGCGACATGAACGCTGCCGAGAACGACATAGCAAAGGCTTCAGGTCAGGACAATATCCGCTATGCTATCGGTAATCTTAATATCGCAAAGGGCAAATATGTGCAGGCTGTTAATGACCTGAACGGCACTAACACCAACGCTGAAGGCTTGGCTAAGATTTTGACCAAGGATTACGCCGGCGCAGCACGCACTCTCGACGCTGTTAAGAACCCTACAGGCATTACAGAATATCTGCATGCCATTGCAATGGCTCGTCAGGGCAACAAGTATGCCGCAAACTCTCACTTGAAGGACGCTCTCCAGATGGATCCTTCTCTCAAGGCTTATGCTGACAACGATTTGGAGTTGAAGAGCATTAAGTAAAAAATACATTTGCGATAAGCAAAGACAAGACAGAACATAACTCTTTAATTTTTCGCTTTGATTAATTTTAGAATTAAAAATACTTATAAGATGCTGGTCCCTACAATTTTGGGACTGGCATCTTTGGTTTTCAGCTCATGTGGAGCTGACAGCCATCACGCACGTCTTGAAGGACGATTGCTCAACATCAACACGGGCGAATTTTATGTATATAGTCCTGACGGCGCAATAGAAGGTATCGACACGCTGAAAGTGCAAGGCAGCAGATTTTCAAAGGAGATTTCATGTGAATCGGAAGGCACTCTGATTATCGTATTCCCTAATTTCTATGAAGAGCCGATATTCGTAGCGCCAGGAAATGACATTGAGATAAAGGGCGATGCTTCACATTTGAAACAGCTCGTGGTGAAAGGCTCGAAGAATAATAAGCTGATGACGGCTTTCCGCGAGCAGATTGCCAACTCTTCGCCTGCCGAAATACGTCATTACGCTGAACTTTTCATAGAAGACAATCCGGAATCGATAGTAAGTTCGTATATGCTTCTGAAATACTTCATTCAGGACAAGACTATGAAGGATTATTCAAAAGCTATCAAACTGGCTGAACTTGTATGCAAAGAACAGCCGAGAAATGGTCTTGCGAAACGCGTAAACCAACATCTGCGTTCGCTCGCGCAACTTTCCGCCGGAAAAAGACTGCCTTCTTTCTCAGCACGCGACATTAACGGAAAGGCGGTTACAAGCGCAAATGTGTCAAAGGGATTGTGGCTGATATACTCATGGGCTTCATGGGACGGAAGCAACCGCAGCACATCAAACATTGTAAGACAGCTAAAAGAGTCGTCGAATGGCAAGCTGAATGTGCTTGGAATAAGCGTAGACGCAAGTATCGACGCATGCAAAAACTATCTGCGCTCAGACAGCCTGAATTGGCAAAATATATGCACAGGTCAGATGTTTGACACTCCGATTCTGCGCACTCTTGCCATAACGACCTACCCTTCTACAATACTCGTGGAGAATGGCAAAATAATAGGCAAAGACTTGTCGAGAGATGAACTTGAAAACAAGATAAAGAAGTAAGAAGGAAAGATACACCCCGACACTGATACTCACAGAGAAAACAACCCTTAAAAAAGAGAAAGGAAAAGAAAAACTATGCTTGTAAAAGTCTATTCTGCAGCAGTCAACGGACTGGAAACAACGACGGTAAGAATAGAAGTGAACATAAAGAATGGAATAATGTTTCATTTCACCGGACTCGGCGACACTGCCGTGAGAGAAGGACGAGACAGAATAGCTTCTGCAATACAATACATAGGATATAAATTCCCTAAAGCCGACATAACAATCAACCTCGCCCCTGCCGACCTGAGAAAGGAAGGCAGCGGATTTGACCTGCCTCTTGCAATAGCTATCCTTGCTGCCAACAAAAGCATTGAGCATAAAGAGTTAGACAAATATATGTTTGTGGGCGAACTCGGACTCGATGGCGCATTGCAACCGATAAAGGGCGCGCTGCCTATTGCGATAAGGGCGAGAAAGGAGAAATACAAGGCTCTGATTGTGCCGCGACAGAACGCGAGAGAGGCTGCCGTGGTAAATAATCTCGATGTATATGGGCTTGACGACCTGAAACAAGTGATTGCGTTGGTTTCGGGCACAGAAAAGTTTGAACCTACATTTGTAGACACTCGAAAAGAGTTCTACGAGCATCAATACAATTTTGATTTGGATTTCGCTGACGTGAGAGGTCAGGAAAACGTGAAGCGCGCGCTCGAAGTGGCTGCGGCAGGCGGACATAATCTTATAATGATAGGCCCTCCGGGAAGCGGAAAATCAATGATGGCAAAGCGATTACCGAGCATTCTTCCTCCGCTAACATTACAGGAAAGCCTCGAAACTACACAGATACATTCCATAGCCGGAAAACTCGACAAAGACACATCGCTTATCTCTCAACGTCCGTTTCGCTCACCTCATCACACTATTTCTGAAGTAGCCCTCGTAGGCGGCGGTCTTTCTCCACAGCCAGGCGAAATATCACTGGCTCACAACGGTGTGCTTTTCGCTGATGAATTACCGGAATTCAACAAGAGCACATTGGAAGTGCTGCGACAGCCGCTGGAAGACAGAAAAATCACTATTTCAAGAGCTAAATACACTGTGGAATTTCCATGCTCATTCATGTTTGTGGCGAGCATGAATCCATGTCCTTGCGGATATTATGGCGACCCTACGCACACCTGCGTTTGCTCACCGGGGCAGATTCAGCGATACATGAACAAAATTTCAGGCCCTCTGCTCGACAGAATAGACATTCAGGTGGAAATCACTCCTGTGCCGTTTAAAGACATTTCCCAAGCCAGGGAAGGCGAAAAGAGCGAAGTGATAAGAAAGAGGGTGATAGCTGCGAGAAAGATTCAGGAAGAGCGATATAAGGAATCGAAAGGCGTATATTGCAACGCTCAGATGAGCGAAAGAATGATTCATCAATATGCCGAGCCCGACAAAGCAGGACTCGACCTTCTTAAAATGGCGATGGAGAAATTCAGCCTATCGGCAAGAGCATATAGCAGAATTCTAAAAGTGGCGCGCACTATTGCCGATCTTGACGGAAGCGAGAAAGTGGAAGCGCGACATCTTGCGGAAGCAATTTCCTACAGAAATCTCGACCGCGGTGACTGGGCAGAACGTCAATGGTAGTTAGCGTCTGCCGCTGAAAGATTACACCACCATAGGAAATCATTTTCCCAAGCCGCGGAAGAGTTATACCATAAATACAGAAAAGAAGCGTACCAAGATTAAATCATCTCAGTACGCTTCTTTATTTTTTATAGCGATTAGCTTGGCTATGCTCCTCGCAATTAAGCCTGACCTTTACCGAATGGAGTAGCCGTCTTAGGATCACCATTAGTAATATCGATTGGGCCGAAAGCATTCTCATAGCGAGAGATATTCTCAGAAAGAGCTGCGAGAAGACGCTTTGCATGCTCCGGCGCCATGATTATTCGGCTCTGCACCTGTGGGCCCATTCCTCCCGGAAGGATTGAGGCGAAATCGAGTACAAATTCTGTAGTAGAATGAGTGAGCATTACCATGTTAGAATAAATGCCCTTAGCAGTCTGAGGATCGATACCAATGCTCATCTGCTGATTCTGGTTTTCGTTGTTGTTCGGCATAAAATTTATTGTTTTTTTGAAATTAATATTAGTTTTCTTCTGTCTGATTCTTGCGATTTTCATCCTCCTCAACGGCATCGAGAAGCTTAACGGCATCAACATATTGAGCTATGCCGGCAGCCACCTCCTTAGCCGCTTTCATTGCGAGGACAACAGTCTGAGGACGATGCACGACATCACCTCCGGCAAATACGCCACGGCGTGAAGTCATACCCAACGGACGCTCATTCACAATCACATATCCCTTTTCATCTGTTTCAATACCATCTGTGGTAGAAACGATGCGATCGGCAGGACGTGAACCTATTGCGAGGAACACCCTGTCGAAAGGCAAAGTCTGCTCGCCGTCAGGAGTATTGAGGTGGATTGCCTTAAGATGTCCATCCTCACCTACGAAATCAATGGTAGATGACTCCCAGAAGAAATGCACGCCTTCATTTACAGCTTCATCGTATTCAGCCTTGATAGCAGGCATATCCTCCTGCTTGCGACGATAGATTACAGTAACGTCGCTGCCCATACGAATAGCAGTGCGCGCTGCATCCATAGCCACGTTTCCGCCACCGATTACAGCTACCTTTTCACCATCCACGAGAGGCACACGCTCACGGCCGATAGCTCCAACGTTGAAGCTATTTACCTGATGCAGGAAATAAACACTTTGCGTAACGCCACGCAAGTCGGCTCCAGGTACATCCATATCCTTAGGAAGAGCCGTGCCCGAACCGATAAATATTGCGTCGAATCCTGCCTGGAAAATACTGTCGATGGTCACATTATTGCGTCCCACCATGGTATTGACCACAAAATTCACGCCTAATTCTTCAATCTTCTTTATCTCTGCCCTTACTACGTCTTTCGGCAGTCGATATTCTGGAATACCATACATCAACACACCACCGGCTTCATTCTGTCCCTCAAAAATAGTAACGGCAAATCCCTCACGAGCCAAATCGCCCGCAACAGTCAAGCCGGCAGGGCCTGAACCAATTACAGCCACCTTTCCACGAGTTTTCTGCGGAAGACGCTCACGAGTAAGTTTCATCTTTGTATCAAAATCGGCAATAAAGCTCTCAAGCTTGCCAATCTGTATAGGTGTACCTTTCTTGTTGAGAATGCAATGTCCTTGGCACTGACGATCATGAGGACATACGCGTCCGCATATCGCTGGAAGATTACTCTTCTCATTGATGATAGACATCGCTTCACCCATGTTTCCCATAGAAAGTTGGTGAATAAAATCCGGTATTGAATTACCGATAGGACATCCTGTAACACATGTAGGCTTCTTGCAATGAAGGCAACGTTTAGCCTCTTTTATAGCCTCGTCTGTAGTAAACGGTTTTTGCACTACCTGAAAAGAATCATTATCCATAACAAATATATCAATTATTAAGATTTTACAAAAAGGGAGGCTCAGACATCACATCTGTGCCTCCCCTCTTATCATTTATGAAATAGTTCTTTCGAATTAATTATCTATTCTCGCGCATAACGTCATCATTGAGCTCAAGCACATTACGACGGTTTGCCTGCAAACGATCGTAAACCTCACGTGAACCAACAATGAGATGCTGCCAACGATCAAGACCGGTACCGGCAGGAATCAAGTGACCGCAGATAACGTTCTCCTTCATACCCTCCAAGTGGTCAACCTTACCACGGATAGCAGCCTCATTAAGAACCTTTGTAGTTTCCTGGAATGAAGCAGCACTCATGAAGCTCTTAGTCTGCAATGCGGCACGAGTGATACCCTGAAGAATCTGAGTAGATGTTGCAGCCACAGCATCACGCACCTGAACAAGTTTCAAGTCACGACGCTTAAGGAGAGAATTCTCGTCACGAAGCTTGCGTGATGTGATAATCTGACCCTTGTGAAGAGTTTCAGAATCACCTGCATCCACAACGACCTTCTTACCCCAGATACGATCATTTTCAGCAGCGAAGTCAAGCTTGTCTACCAATTCCTGCTCTAGGAATGTAGTATCACCCGGATCGTTAATCTGAACTTTACGCATCATCTGGCGAACGATAATCTCAAAGTGCTTATCGTTGATCTTCACACCCTGCAGACGATATACGTCCTGTACTTCGTTTACAATGTATTCCTGTACAGCGGTAGGACCCTTGATAGCAAGGATATCACCTGGAGTGATTGCACCGTCAGAAAGAGGAGTTCCGGCACGAACGGCATCATGCTCCTGTACCAATATCTGCTTAGACAATGGAACAAGATATTTACGCTCCTGACCTGTCTTAGATGTTACGATAATCTCGCGGTTACCACGCTTCAACTTACCCATTGTAACCTCACCATCGATTTCACTTACGACAGCAGGGTTAGACGGATTACGAGCCTCGAAGAGCTCTGTTACTCGTGGAAGACCACCGGTGATATCGCCTACACCGCCTACGGCACGTGGAATCTTAACAAGAATTGCACCAGTTGCGATAGTCTGACCATCCTCTGCAACTACGTGACCACCTACTGGGAAGTTGTAAGTACCGAGGATTTCGCCATTCTCATCGAGGATATTACATGTAGGAACTTTGCTCTTATCCTTACTTTCAGTGATAATACGTTCGGTAAGACCTGTTGTATCATCGGTTTCGGCACGGAATGTTACGCCCTCGATTACATCATTGAAACGTATCTTACCTGCATACTCTGAAACGATAACGGCATTAAATGGGTCCCAACGAGCGATTACATCACCCTTCTTAACCAAAGCCTTATCCTTGAAGTAGAGAGAAGAACCGTAAGGCACATTCATAACAGAAAGCGCGATATCCGTGTTAGGATCTACGAAACGAACCTCGGCAAGACGACTAACAACCATCTGGCAATGAACATCCTTTTCGCCATCATTCTCTACATAAGGTACAGTGCGAAGCTCATCAAACTCAATACGCGCGTCATTCTTAGCCTTGATTGTCGCGTTTGCCGCTGCGTTACCAGCGACACCACCAGCGTGGAATGTACGAAGAGTAAGCTGAGTACCTGGCTCACCAATAGCCTGTGCCGCGATGACACCGACAGCCTCACCCATCTGAACCATCTTGCTTGTTGCGAGGTTACGGCCGTAACACTTCATACAAACACCATGCTTGCTTTCGCAAGTGAGCACAGAACGAATCTCTACGCTTTCAATTGGTGAAAGCTCAATAAGATGCGCCTTTTCCTCTGTAATTTCCTCACCGGCTCCACAGAGAAGTTCACCTGTTGTAGGATGGATGATATCATGAACAGACACACGACCAAGAATACGCTCCTCAAGAGTTGAAATTACTTCATCACCATTCTTTAAAGCTGTACATACAAGACCACGCAATGTACCACAGTCTTCTTCTGTAATGATGACATCATGAGAAACGTCAACAAGACGACGTGTCAAATATCCGGCATCGGCAGTCTTCATAGCGGTATCGGCAAGACCCTTACGGGCACCGTGAGACGCGATAAAGTACTCCAACACACTCATACCTTCCTTAAAGTTGGCAAGAATAGGGTTCTCAATTGTAGGACGAGCACCTTCAGCACCTGCCTTGGTAGGTTTACCCATAAGACCACGCATACCAGAAAGCTGCTTAATCTGGTCTTTAGAACCACGGGCACCAGAGTCAAGCATCATATATACGGCGTTGAAACCATCCTGTGCTTCAGTCATCTCCTTAAGAAGAATATCACCAAGCTCATTGTTTACATGTGTCCATGTATCAATTACCTGATTATAACGCTCCTGATCGGTGATGAAACCCATATTATAGTTCTCAGTAATCTGATCTACCTGATCCTGACCCTTCTGTACGATTGCTTCCTTCTCTGGCGGAATGATGATATCGTCAAGGTTAAATGAAAGACCTGCCACATAACTCATACGATAACCAAGATTCTTGATACCATCAAGGAACTCACACGCACGAGCCATACCGACAGCCTTAATAACGTTTGCGATAAGACCGCGAAGAGTCTTCTTAGATATAATATCATTGAAGAAGCCAATCTCTGTAGGAATTATCTGGTTTACGATAACGCGTCCTACAGATGTCTCTACAAGACGCTTCTGCAATTTACCGTCTACAAGGTCGTCTACAACTACCTTCACACGAGCATGGAGGTCGCAACGCTTTTCGTTATAAGCGATGATAGCCTCTTCCGGACCATAGAAAGTAGATCCTTCACCCTTCATGTTAGGACGGAACTTAGTAATGTAATACAAACCAAGCACCATATCCTGTGAAGGAACAGTGATAGGAGCACCATTAGCAGGGTTAAGAATATTGTGACTCTGAAGCATCAAAATCTGAGCCTCGAGAACAGCCTCATTACTCAATGGGAGGTGAACAGCCATCTGGTCACCATCGAAGTCGGCGTTGAACGCTGTACAAGCCAATGGATGAAGCTGAATAGCCTTACCCTCAATAAGTTTTGGCTGGAAAGCCTGAATACCGAGTCGGTGAAGTGTAGGGGCACGGTTGAGAAGTACAGGATGACCCTTCATTACATTCTCAAGAATATCCCAAATTACAGGCTCACGACGGTCTACAATACGCTTAGCGCTCTTTACAGTCTTTACAATACCGCGCTCAATAAGTTTGCGGATAATAAATGGTTTGTAAAGTTCGGCAGCCATAAGTTTTGGCAGACCACACTCGCCCATCTTCAACTCAGGACCTACGATAATAACAGAACGAGCAGAATAGTCTACACGCTTACCGAGAAGGTTCTGACGGAAACGACCTTGCTTACCTTTCAAAGAGTCAGACAAAGACTTCAATGGACGGTTGCTCTCACTGCGAACTGCACTGCTCTTACGAGAGTTGTCGAAGAGTGAGTCAACTGCTTCCTGAAGCATACGCTTCTCATTACGCAAGATTACGTCCGGAGCCTTAATTTCAATAAGTCTCTTCAAACGGTTATTACGGATGATAACGCGACGATACAAATCATTCAAGTCTGACGTTGCGAATCGTCCACCATCCAATGGTACCAACGGACGAAGTTCTGGTGGGATAACCGGAATAATCTTCATAATCATCCACTCAGGATGATTAACCTCACGGCTACCACGGAATGCTTCTACTACCTGCAAACGCTTCAAAGCCTCAGTCTTACGCTGCTGGCTTGTATCATTGTTCGCACGGTCACGAAGTTCATAGCTGAGAGTATCAAGGTCAAGACCTACAAGCAAATCATAGATAGCCTCGGCACCCATCTTAGCAATAAACTTATTTGGATCATCATCAGGAAGAAGCTGATTATCCTGAGAAAGCTTATTATCGAGAATATCGAAATATTCATCCTCAGAAAGGAGGTCCATTTTATGTGAACCATTTATTTCCTCACCGTCCTCATTTGTTCTGCCCTCAAGCGCACCAGGCTGAGTTACGATATATTTCTCGTAATAAATAACAGAATCAAGCTTCTTTGTCGGCAAGCCGAGCAAGTAGCCCATCTTATTAGGAAGTGAACGGAAATACCATATATGAGCTACAGGTACGACAAGTTCAATGTGTCCTGAACGTTCACGACGAACTTTCTTTTCAGTAACCTCGACACCACAACGATCACAGATAATACCTTTATAACGAATACGCTTATATTTGCCGCAGGCGCACTCATAGTCCTTTGTCGGACCGAAAATACGCTCACAGAACAAACCATCGCGCTCTGGTTTATAAGTACGGTAATTGATGGTTTCTGGCTTGGTCACCTCTCCATACGAATTTTCCAAAATCTCATTTGGAGAAGCCAAAGAGATGGTAATCTTCGTAAAGTTATTCTTTATCTTAGTTTCTTTTTTGAAAGCCATTTTTCTTAATTTTGAGTTGATTAGTCGAGCTTAATGCTTAATCCTAAACCACGAAGTTCATGCAACAACACGTTAAGTGATTCTGGGATGTTAGGCGTTGGCATAGGATCACCCTTAACGATTGCCTCGTATGCCTTAGAACGTCCAACTGTATCATCACTCTTGATAGTAAGTATCTCCTGAAGAACATGACTTGCACCAAATGCTTCAAGAGCCCAAACCTCCATCTCACCAAAACGCTGACCACCAAATTGTGCTTTACCACCAAGTGGCTGCTGTGTAATAAGTGAGTAAGGACCAATAGAACGTGCATGCATCTTATCCTCAACCATATGACCAAGCTTCAAGAAGTATGTAATACCAACAGTTGCCTTTTGGTCAAATCGTTCACCTGTTTCACCATCATAAAGGTGAGTAGAGCACAAATGAGGCAAGCCTGCCTTTTCTGTCCATTCCTCAAGATCGTCAAGATGTGCACCATCAAAGATTGGAGTTGCGAACTTAACACCAAGTTTCTTACCTGCTGCACCAAGAATTGCCTCGAAAATCTGTCCAAGGTTCATACGAGAAGGCACACCCATCGGGTTAAGCACCAAGTCTACAGGACGTCCATCTTCCAAGAATGGCATATCCTCCATACGAACAATCTTTGAGATTACACCCTTATTACCATGACGACCGGCAAGCTTATCACCTACGCTAATCTTACGTTTCTTAGCGACATATACCTTAGCCATCTGAAGGATACCAGAAGGAAGCTCATCACCAATAGAAATAGCAAACTTACGACGCTTCAACTCTGCGTCAAGCTGCTTATATTTGCGCAAATAATTGCGGATAAGCATAGAGATAAGACTATCTGTATGTTCATCACCTGTCCAATTATTAGTAAGAATGCCTTCATAATCAAGATTATTAAGAGCTGCAATAGAGAACTTGCTACCCTTTGTTATAATCTCAACATCAGAATAATCCTTAACGCCCTGTGAAGTCTTATCCTCAGTAAGCTCCATAAGTTTATCTACCAAGATACCCTTAAGATCAGCAGCCTTAGCTTCATATTCCTCGTCTATCTTAGCGAGAATAATCTTATCTTGCTTCTTGCTTTCACGAGTTTTAACGGCGCGTGTGAACAATTTCTTATCAATCACGACACCACTCAATGAAGGATTAGCCTTGAGTGAAGAATCCTTCACGTCACCAGCCTTATCACCAAAGATAGCACGAAGCAATTTCTCTTCTGGAGTAGGATCGCTCTCGCCCTTAGGTGAAATCTTACCGATAAGGATATCACCCGGTTCGATACGAGCACCAACACGTACTACACCGTTTTCATCCAAATCCTTAGTTGCTTCCTCACTTACGTTAGGAATATCTGCTGTAAACTCTTCAACGCCACGCTTTGTTTCACGCACGTCAAGAGAATATTCATCTACATGAACAGATGTCAATACGTCATCACGAACCATACGTTCTGACAACACAATAGCATCCTCATAGTTGTAACCCTTCCAAGGCATGTAAGCAACAAGGAGGTTACGACCCAATGCCAACTCTCCATTTTCAGTAGCATATCCTTCTGTCAAGATATCACCTTCCTTAACACGCTGACCCTTGCTGCAAATAGGACGAAGGTCGATAGTCATGTTCTGGTTGGTACGACGGAACTTAGGAATACGATATTCCTTCAAAGCAGGTTCAAAGCTTACGAATTCCTCATCATCCGTTCTGTCATAAAGGATACGAATTGTGGTAGCATCAACATAGTCGATTACACCATCGCCCTCAGCTGTAATTTGAGTACGAGAGTTCTCACAAACCTGCTTCTCCAAACCAGTACCAACGATTGGAGCATCATTATGAAGCAAAGGAACGGCCTGGCGCATCATGTTACATCCCATCAACGCACGGTGACCGTCATCATGCTCTAAGAATGGAATCAAAGAAGCGCTGACAGAAGCAATCTGCTGTGGACTGACATCCATATAATCCACCTCTGCAGGAGGAACGACTGGATAATCAGCATCACGACGACACTTAACGACCTTACGGATAAAGCTACCATCTTCATTCAGAGGAGCATTACCCTGACCGATAATCTTGTCTTCCTCATCTTCGGCTGTAAGATACAGGATGTCTTTATTATCCATATCAACCTTACCATTATTAACCTTACGATAAGGAGTAACAATGAAACCAAGGTGGTTGATATTCGCGTAAACACAGAGAGAAGAGATAAGTCCGATGTTAGGACCTTCAGGACTCTCAATAGGACACAGACGACCATAGTGAGTAAAGTGAACGTCTCGAACCTCAAAGCCGGCACGATCACGAGTAAGACCACCAGGACCAAGAGCTGAAAGGCGACGCTTATGCGTAACCTCAGCCAATGGGTTAGTCTGATCCATAAACTGTGACAATGGGTTTGTGCCAAAGAAAGAATTAATAACGCTTGAAATAGTCTTGGCGTTAATCAAGTCTGTTGGAGTAAACACCTCATTATCACGTACATTCATACGTTCTTTAATAGTACGACTCATACGAGCCAAACCAATAGAGAACTGATTAGCCAATTGCTCACCTACTGTACGCACGCGACGATTGCTCAAGTGGTCAATATCATCAACAGTAGCATTTGAGTTAATAAGCTGGATGAGATATTTAATAATCTCTATGATATCGTCCTTGGTAAGCACACGTGTATCCATGCTGCTATCAAGTCCGAGTTTTTTATTAATACGATAACGTCCAACCTCACCAAGGTCGTAACGCTTATCTGAGAAGAACAAGTTTTGGAACACTTCCTTTGCACTTGCGTCATCAGCGGGATCTGCATTACGAAGCTGACGATAGATATAATTTACAGCTTCCTTCTCAGAATTAGTCGGGTCTTTAGCAAGCGTATTGAAGATAATAGAATACTTCTGAGCAGCTTCAGCATCCTTATGCAAAAGAACAGCAGAAGCACCACTCTCAAGAATTTCATCCATATTATCAAGCGTGATTTCTGTTTCACGCTCCATCACAACTTCATTACGCTCAATAGAAACGACCTCACCTGTATCTTCGTCTACGAAGTCCTCGTTCCAACTCTTTACTACACGCGCTGCAAGCTTACGACCGATTGCAGCCTTCAAGTTCTTCTTATTAACTTTCAGCTCTTCAGCCAAGTCGAATATCTGAAGGATATCAGAATCAGACTCATAACCAATTGCGCGAAGCATAGTTGTAACAGGCAACTTCTTCTTACGATCGATATAGGCATACATAACATTGTTGATGTCAGTAGCGAATTCAATCCATGAGCCCTTGAAAGGAATGATACGAGCAGAATACAACATTGTACCATTAGCGTGTTGTCCCTGAGAGAAGAACACACCAGGAGAACGATGCAACTGAGCAACGACAACGCGTTCAGCACCATTGATGACGAATGTACCATTCTGGGTCATATAAGGAATAGTACCCAAGAATACATCCTGAATAAAAGTACCGAAATCCTCATGGTCAGGATCCGTACAGTATAGCTTCATCTTCGCTTTAAGTGGGACACTGTAAGTAAGTCCGCGCTCCAAACATTCATCAATAGAATAGCGAGGCGGATCAATGTAGTAGTCCAGGAACTCAAGTACGAAATTATTACGAGAGTCGGTGATAGGGAAATTCTCTGCGAACACCTTATACAAACCGTCGTTCTTGCGTTCCTCTGGCGGAGTATCTAACTGTAGGAAGTCTTTGAATGACTTTAATTGCACAGCGAGAAAATCCGGATATGGCATAGGATTATGCACACTGGCAAAGTTTACTCTGTTATCAACAAGTTTAGACATATATTTAAAGACATAAAAAGGTTAGGACTCACCTACTTGGAAAATCCTAACCACGAATTTGCTAATTAGTTTTGTTGGACTAAGAATGTCCAGCTGAGAAAACCGATGACATCAGTTTTCTGTGTGCAGTGGTTGAATTACTTCAACTCTACCTTTGCACCAGACTCCTCGATAGCCTTCTTCAAGTTCTCAGCCTCGTCCTTAGACAAACCTTCCTTCAATGTAGCAGGAGCCTTGTCTACGAGATCCTTAGCGTCCTTCAAGCCAAGACCGCAAGCTTCCTTAACAGCCTTAACTACCTGCAACTTAGCAGCACCTACCTCAGCGAGAACTACATCGAAAGATGACTTCTCCTCAGCAGCTGCACCAGCAGCAGCAGGACCAGCAGCTACAGCAACAGCTGCAGCAGCAGGCTCGATACCATACTCGTCCTTGAGGACTGTTGCCAACTCATTTACTTCTTTAACTGTCAAATTTACCAATTCTTCAGCAATAGCTTTAACGTCTGCCATTTTATTCTAAATTTTAATTTATTCGTTATTATTAAATATGTAACCTCAATTCGATAAAATCGATTTATTCAGGACGCTCGCCTAAGGTCTTGAGCACACCATGGATGGTGTTTGCGCCTGATTGAAGAGCAGAAACAACGTTCTTGGCTGGGCTCTGGAGCAAAGAAACAATCTCTGCAATAACCTCAGTCTTGCTCTTGATAGCTGCAAGTTCATCGAGCTTGTCTGCACCAGTATAGATGCCTTCCTCAGCATAAGCACCCTTCAAAGCAGGGATACCTTCTTTCTTATATTCCTTCAAAAGCTTAGCAGGAACATTAGCTACCTGTGCGAACATGATAGCTGTATTGCCCTTCAATGTAGGATACAAAGCCTCGAAATCTACGTCAGAAGCTTCCAAAGCCTTGAGCATCAAGTTGTTCTTTACGACAACCATCTTGATACCCTGACCGAAGCACTTACGACGAAGTGAGCTCGTCTGCTCAGCGTTCAAGCCAGTAACATCCACAACATAAAAATGTGGATATTCCTTCAACTTATTACCGAGTTCAACTATAATAGTATCTTTTACTTCTTTTTTCATCTTTTACAAACTTTTAGAGTTATTCAACTGACTTAGGATCAATCTTGATACCCTTACTCATTGTGCTAGAAATAAAGATACTCTTCAAATATGTACCTTTAGCAGCAGATGGTTTCAGCTTGATAACGGTCTGAATGAATTCCTTTGCATTCTGGTAAATCTGCTCAGCGGTAAAGCTAACCTTACCGATTGAAGTATGAATAATACCAGCCTTATCTACCTTGAAATCAATCTTACCTTGCTTAATATCCTTAACTGCCTTAGCAACGTCCATAGTTACAGTACCGCTCTTAGGGTTAGGCATCAAGCCACGAGGACCAAGGACACGTCCTAAAGGACCTACTTTACCCATGCAAGAAGGCATTGTGATGATAACGTCAACGTCGGTCCAGCCACCTTTAATCTTTTCGATATACTCGTCAAGACCTACATAGTCAGCACCGGCTTCCTTTGCAGCAGCTTCCTGATCAGGAGTACAGAGACACAACACACGTGTAACCTTACCAGTTCCGTTAGGCAATGAAACAACGCCACGAACCATCTGGTTAGCCTTACGAGGGTCTACGCCCAAACGTATGTCGATGTCCAAAGAAGCATCAAACTTGGTAGTGGTGATTTCCTTTACCAACTCAGAAGCCTCTTTCAGAGAGTATGCTTTCCCTGCTTCAACCTTGTCAGCGACTGCCTTTTGATTTTTTGTCAATTTAGTCATTTCTTAATGCTTACTTAATTGAAGTTCTTATTCACCAGGGAAATCCCCTTTAACTGTAATACCCATACTTCTAGCTGTACCGGCAACAAGACGCATTGCACTTTCTACAGTGAAGCAGTTGAGGTCTGCCATTTTGTCCTGAGCGATTGCCTTTACCTGTTCCCAAGTAACTGAAGCAACCTTCTGACGGTTAGGCTGAGCACTACCGCTCTTCACCTTAGCAACTTCCTTCAGCTGTACTGCAGCAGGAGGAGTCTTGATGACGAAGCTAAAAGACTTGTCGGTATAGTAAGTTATAACGACAGGAAGAATCTTTCCAGCCTTATCTTGTGTACGCGCATTGAACTCCTTGCAGAAGCCCATGATGTTGATACCCTTAGAACCAAGGGCAGGACCTACTGGAGGAGAAGGATTTGCTGCGCCACCTTTAATCTGTAATTTGATTAATCCAGCAACTTCTTTAGCCATTTCTTTTGTTAATTAAAAAAATTGAAGTTTGTATAGAAGACCTCAGTACTCGTAACAATACCTATCCTTCTTTTTCGACTTGCGTGAAACCTAACTCCAATGGATTCTGACGACCGAAGATTTTAACCATAACCTTAAGCTTACGCTTTTCAGGATAGATTTCTTCCACGATACCATTGAATCCACTGAATGGACCATCCGTAACTTTCACCACCTCATTAACCTCATAAGGAATCATTACATCATCCTCGATTTCGGTCTCTTCGACAGTTCCAAGCATACGGTTTATGTCTCGCTGTGGTACTGGCGACGGTTTATCCATTCCGCCAAGGAATCCGAGGACATTAGGCATAAAGCGCACCATACGCGCTACCTCACCTCCACGAACATCTGACTCCAGAAACACATAACCGGCAAGAGAAACTTTCTCCTGCACGACACGCTTACCGTTACGAGTAATAGGATGCTTTTCGATTGGAACCAGTACCTGAGAAACATGAGCACGCAAAAAATCGTTGTGCTTCATTTCGGCCTCGATATACTCTTTGACCTTAAGTTCCTTGCCACTGATAGCAATGAGTACATACCAATTTTTACTTGTTTCAGCCATTTCTTTAGTAGACTACCTTGTGAAAAATTAAACGTTTAGATGTTTAATTAGGATAAATCGTTTGCATTACGAAACGGAACACACTGTCCATACAGAACACCACAAGCGCAATAATAAGGGAAGCAGATAATACAATTACAGCGCTATGTGTAAGTTGTGCACGCGTTGGCCACGTTGTCTTGTGAGCAAGTTCATCGTAGCAAGTCTTGCAATAATTTACGAATTTCTTAAACATATTATCTTTATTAGCACGGGTTGAAAGACTCGAACTCTCGACACCTGGTTTTGGAGACCAGTGCTCTACCAACTGAGCTAAACCCGTAAGTTGAAAAGAAGGATTGAAGACTTCCCGAAGGATTATTCTTCAATCCTTCAAATCCTTTATAATCGTTAAAGATTAATCGTCAAGAATTTCAGTGATCTGACCTGAACCCACTGTACGACCACCCTCGCGAATAGCGAAACGGAGACCTACGTTCAATGCAACAGCATAAATCAAATCAACTGTGATTTCAACGTTATCACCTGGCATAACCATCTCTACGCCCTCTGGCAATGAGATTTCACCGGTGCAGTCCATTGTACGGAGATAGAACTGTGGACGATACTTGTTTCCGAATGGAGTGTGACGACCACCTTCTTCTTTCTTCAATACATAAATAGAAGCCTTGAACTTCTTGTGTGGATGAATCTGTCCTGGATGGCAGAGTACCATACCACGCTTGATTTCAGCCTTATCAATACCACGGAGAAGCAATCCTACGTTATCACCAGCTTCACCCTCGTCAAGGATCTTACGGAACATCTCAACGCCAGTTACAACTGACTTCTTGTCCTCACCAAGACCGAGCAACTCAACTTCGTCGCCTACCTTAACCTTACCAGTCTCGATACGACCAGTAGCAACAGTACCACGACCAGTGATTGAGAATACATCCTCAACAGGCATCAAGAATGGCTTATCTGTATCACGAACTGGCTCTTCAATCCATGTATCAACAGTATTCATAAGCTCCATAACCTTGTCTTCCCACTTCTCAACGCCGTTCAAAGCACCAAGAGCAGAACCACGAACGATAGGAGTATCCTCTTCGTATTCATACTGTTCGAGAATCTCACGAACTTCCATTTCAACGAGCTCGAGCATTTCTTCGTCTTCAACGAGGTCGCACTTGTTCAAGAATACAACCAAACGAGGAACGTTTACCTGACGAGCCAAAAGTACGTGCTCACGTGTCTGAGGCATAGGACCATCAGTAGCAGCAACTACAAGGATAGCACCGTCCATCTGAGCAGCACCAGTTACCATGTTCTTTACATAATCGGCGTGTCCCGGGCAGTCTACGTGTGCGTAGTGACGCTTTTCTGTTTCATACTCGATATGAGCAGTGTTGATGGTAATACCACGCTCTTTCTCCTCAGGAGCGTTATCGATCTGATCGAAAGACTTAACTTCTTCAGAACCAAAACCCTTCTTACTCAATGTCAATGAAATGGCAGCGGTAAGAGTAGTTTTACCGTGGTCTACGTGACCGATTGTACCAATATTTACATGTGGCTTGGTACGCTGAAATGTCTCTTTAGCCATAGCTTTCTTGTTTTATTTAAATTTTTAAAATTGTCGAATTATCTCGATTAATAAATTTCAGGGAAACAAAAGAGATTTGAAAACTCAAATCACAAAATAGAAGTGAAAAACCAGCTCTCCGTCTCTTCATTACACCCATATAAAGAGCTGTAACTGAGAGTTGAACTCAGGACCTCTTCCTTACCAAGGAAGTGCTCTACCACTGAGCTATTACAGCATAAGTAGAGCGGAAAACGGGGCTCAAACCCGCGACCCCCAGCTTGGAAGGCTAGTGCTCTATCAACTGAGCTATTTCCGCAAAACTTCAAATTGAAGTGGGTAGTGATGGATTCGAACCACCGAAGGCGAAAGCCAGCAGATTTACAGTCTGCCCCATTTGGCCACTCTGGTAACTACCCAATCCTTATGTCTGTTTGCTTTAGCAACTCGTCATCTTCCTTGTGAGCCTCTTGTCGGATTCGAACCAACGACCCCGAGATTACAAATCACGTGCTCTGGCCAACTGAGCTAAAGAGGCAAATCCTTGCAGCCGTTTTTACGACTCTAAGTTAGGACGTGTTGTAAAACGGCTGCAAAGATAGGCATTATTTTTAAACCTCCAAAACTTTTCGAGAAAAAAATCTCAAAAAAGCGCAAATTTCTTATTTCTTACGCATCTTCTCTTTGTATTTCACCAAAGAAACCTTCAAACTGTCAACGCACTGGTCAACACCTTCCTCAAAGGTGTCGCATGTCTTTTCGACATGTATCTGATGTCCAGGAACGGTTACGGTTATAGAAGTTTCCTTGTTGAGAGCTGTCGCAGGCTTAACCACCTTGAGCTGAATATCTACCTTCTGGATATCCTCATACGCCTTCTCCAGCTTAGCGACCTTCTTCTCGATAAACTCTTCCAACTTCTCTGTTGCGTCGAAATGAATCGACTGAATCTTAATTTCCATAGTTACCTCCAATTTTATAAAGGTTAGTCCTTCTTGTTATTATTATATGTATGTTTCACTTTATCCGAGTCGCGGATGTGATTCCGCGTACACCCGTTTTAATTGTTCAAACGTAGTATGAGTGTAAATCTCAGTCGTAGCAACGCTTTCATGTCCGAGCAGCTCTTTCACATTCTCAAGCCCGGCATTATGATTAAGCATGGCGGTGGCGAACGTGTGCCTCAGCACATGGGGCGAGCATTTTTTCAATGTGCATACACTCCTCAAATGTTCTCTCACCATCTTATACACCTGCGCTCCGCTTACTCTTTTCCCTTTGACCGATAAGAAGAAGCCCTCTTCCCGAAATCCGAATGTCTCATTACGGACATCAAGGTATTTTCTGAAAGCCGCTTCCAATTCCGAACCGAAAGGAACGAGTCTCTGTTTGTTTCGCTTGCCGAGCACCTTTATCTGTTTTGCGATAAAGTCTACCGAATTGTCATTCATCCCCACAAGCTCCGAGCATCTTATGCCCGTCTCATAGAAAGTCATTATGACAGTCCGTGCGAGTATGCTCTTATAGTCTACACCCCAGGGAAAATCGTCGAGAAGCTTATTCATCTCGTCTTCCCTCAAATATTGAGGAAGAGATTTCGACTTTTTAGGGCCGGCTATTTCGTGAGCAGGATCTTTGTCTACAAATCCTCTTGAAAGGGCAAATTTATATAAAGATCGTATTGCGCTCAGACGAGTATCTATTGACGACGCTGCTATGCCATTGTTCATCTGCCACTCCATCCAGTCGCGTATCACGTCGGCATCGACAGTTTCCCAAGTCATCCCGGTATCAAGCATTGAAAAATAGCGCTGAAAATCGGTTATCGCATCGGCATAATTTTGAATCGTGCGAGGCGAGCGATTTTTCTCATATCTGTTATATTCCAAAAACTCTTCAACCATAAGTTTTGTCGTCGGTTGTAACTTGTATTACGCCACGAATGTACCGTTTTTTTTTCATTCCACAAAATTTTCAAAGTATTTTTCATGTTTTTCACGAGCCATAAACAACTGTTTGCGACAACACCTATTGCTATAGGTATAAAAAAAACATAGTGAATGACAAAAGTCATCCACTATGCCCATATATATTCAAAATTTTAATTTTTAAAACACGGAATGTTTTCTATAAAACTATGCTTAACCTACCTTTCTTAATAAGTTCAACTTAAATACATCAAAGGATTGAGAGAATAATATATCTTTATTCTTCTTCCTGACGCAACTTCTGTACATAGATGGCATGTTCCATCTTGAGACGCTTCAGAACACTAGGCTTGTTATACTGCTGACGTGAACGCAACTCCTTAACAACACCTGTTTTCTCAAACTTTCTCTTGAACTTCTTGAGCGCGCGCTCAATGTTCTCACCATCCTTAACTGGTACGATAATCATTTTGTTTCTTTTGTTTAATTGTTATTTAATTCATTATCATGCATTTAGCGATTAGATACAATATCTCCTCGCTTTTGCGGCTGCAAAATTACGCTAAATATCTGAAACAAACAAATTTATAGGCAAAAATATATCATTTTAATCTTTTTTATCAAGCATAAGAATAATGCGCGCAAATGTTATGCTCCCGCGAAAAGACAGAAAGAAAAAATATGCGGTGTTACATTTTCAAGAAATTCATTAAATGTAATGAAATATTTTTTATGCACGATTTTCCATAAAATCATTCATACTTTTATAAAAAATCAAACGTATTTTTCACTGTTTTTGAGCGTATAAAAAAAAGATGACCGACAGAGAACACATCTCTATCGATCATCTTTATATTATCAACCCCTATACTTCACGAATAAAAAGAAACATGAAGCATGTGCGTATATATGCTTTATCGCAAAGTATTAAGCCTCTTCTGATGAAAGGTGACGCTTGCCTGCTGCACGCTTGCTAAGAGTAAGGAATGCTACAGGAGCGGCAATGAAGATTGAGCTCAATGTACCGAAGATTACACCCAGAATCATTGCGAATGAGAAGCTGCGGATGCTTTCTCCACCGAGGAAGAAGATACATAGCAACACAATCAATGTAGACATAGAGGTGTTGATGGTACGAGTCAATGTCTCGTTAATACTATTGTTGAACAAGCTCTCGAAATCCAAATGCTTGTGCAAACGGAGGTTCTCACGTATACGGTCAAACACCACCACCTTATCATTGATAGAATAACCTATCACAGTAAGGATAGCACCGATAAAGGTCTGATCCACCTCGAGCGAGAATGGCATCCATCCCCAGCACAATGAATATACACCGAGCACTACAAGAGTATCGCATGCCAAAGCCACAACAGAGCCTACTGAGAACGCCACATTACGGAAGCGTACCAATATATAAAGGAATATTGCGACAAGAGCCAAGATTACGCTGATGATAGCTGCATGAGTAACATCCTTAGCAACTGAAGGACCTACCTTAGAACTGCTAATGATAGAACCACCCTGGCGCACATCAGGATTCTTGAATGATGCCACATTCGGCTGAGAAACAAGACCTGCCTTATGCAAAGCATTGTAAAGGATAGTCTCTGCCTCGTCGTCTACGGCAGGGTTGTTGCTATCTATCTTATAGTTGGTAGAGATACGTATAGTCTTATGATCTGTACCGAGAGCCAAAGCTCCAGAAGTGCAGTTAGGGAATGCCTCGCCGAGCAAAGTGCGCACCTGCTCAGGCTCTACAGCCTTCTCGAATACCACTACATAGTTACGTCCACCTGTGAAGTCGATGCTCTGAGAGAGTCCGCGAAGGGCAAAGCTTGCAATGAATACAACTGCTGCTATTCCCATTACAGAGAATGAGAATCGGCGCATCTTCATGAAACCGAAGTGAGAGCCATGCATCAAGTTCTTAGACAACGATGTGGTGAATGTCTGAGTGAGCCACTTGTCGTGACGCATCTTATAGTCGAACACAAGACGAGTCAGATAAACCGCTGTAAAGAAAGAGCATACAATACCGATTATCCATGTGGTAGCGAAACCACGGATAGGACCTGTACCGAATACATAGAGGATTACACCTGTGATGATAGATGTAAAGTTAGAGTCAAAGATAGCTGAGAACGCGTTGCTATAACCGGCAGCCATAGCGTCGCGAGTGTTCTTGCCGGCACGAAGTTCTTCCTTCGTACGCTCATAGATAAGCACATTGGCGTCTACCGCCGTACCGAGAGAGAGCACCATACCAGCGATACCACTCATCGTAAGGGCAGCCTGGAACGATGTCAATATACCTAAGGTGAAGAAGATATTAACCACCAAGGCGAGGTTTGCCATCATACCCGGAATTACATTATACATAGCTACCATGTACAACATCAGGATTACGAATGCAATTGCAAACGACATGATACCCTGCTGGATAGACTGAGCACCAAGAGTAGGACCTACAACCTCTTCCTGAACAATACGTGCAGGAGCAGGCATACGACCTGACTTCAAAGTGTTTGCCAAGTCTTTTGTATCTTCGATAGTGAAGTTACCAGAGATAGAAGATTGTCCACCATCAATCTCGCCGTTTACACGAGGAGCTGAGTAAACCACTCCATCGAGAACGATAGCGATAGCCTTACCTACGTTAGCCTTAGTCAAAGAAGCCCAACGACGAGCGCCCTCTGAATTCATACTCATGCTTACCTCAGGAGTACCAGTAAGGTTGTTAAACTGGTCGGAAGCGTCGGTTACGACGTCACCCTCAAGAGGAGCACGACCAGAAGTAGTGGTGACCTTCAAAGCATGAAGCTCGAAAATATTCTTAGCCTGAATACCATCTGCTGGCTTAGCGCTCCAAAGGAGCTTCATATCAGAAGGAAGCACCTGTGAAGCTGTCTGAGAATAAATCACCTTATTGATTGCCGCTGTATCGCGAACGCTTGCGTAGCCTACAACAGACAAAGACTGAGCGCCAGTAGTCTGAAGCATAGAGAGCAACGGATGAAGCTTTTTAGCCTGAGCTGTAGCAGCGTTAGCGGCAGCTTCAGCGCTGTTGTTCTTCTTTGCGCCCTTAAGCTGGAACTTAGGCTTTGCGGCCTTAGCCACTACATTCTTTGCAGAATCAGCTACTGCTGTGTCAGCAACCTCTTCACCGCCATTTGCCATGCGCTGATCGAGCTGCTGCAAATAAGGGATAGCCTCTTCGGCATTATAAGTTTCCCAGAACTCAAGGTTAGCGCTACCCTGAAGGAGTTTACGCATACGCTCAGGCTCACGTATACCAGGCATTTCTACCATGATACGTCCCTGCTGTCCCTCAAGCTTCTGAATGTTAGGCTGCACTACGCCAAACTGGTCAATACGAGTGCGAACGACATTGAATGAGTTGTCGATAGCATTCTGTACCTCAGTGCGCAGAGCCTTTTCCACTTCAGAGTCTGAGCTTTGTGGAGAAACTTTGCCTTGCAACTGCTGAGTGGCGAATATCTCTGCGAGACGATGACCAGGAGCAGTCTGATGATAAGCTTTGATAAAAAGAGAAATGAAGTCGTCCTGTGAAGTTTCCTCTTCCTTGCGTGCCTGATTCATTGCACGTGTAAAAGCGAGGTCGGTCTTGTGGTCAGCGAGTGTTTCCACTACATCCGGCACAGAAATCTCAAGGATAACGTTCATACCGCCCTTGAGGTCAAGTCCGAGACCAATCTGAGTTTCCAAGCACTTCTGATATGAGTAGATGCCGAGATACTTAACAGAATCTTTATAATCCTGCTGCGCGATCGGATCTTTTAACTTCGCGGCCTCACTATCATAATAGCTAGTAGCGACCGAGAAAGACAAATAGAAGATACTTGCAAGCGTCAGTAAGACGGCTGTTACAATTACAAGTCCTTTGTTTTGCATTTTTATTTTAGTTATTTGATATTATTTCAGGTTACGAGTTCATGAATTTGAGGTTCACGAGTTTTCTCATTATCTATATATGACGTGCAAAGATAACGTTTTTTTGTTATTTCATGAAATTTATCACATTGTTTATTATGCTTTTTTATCCAGGCATCGAATTAAACATTACAAAAAATTACATTACATGTAATGTTAGCGCCTTCCTATATATGCGAATTTCAATACTGATTTCATTCATCCCATAACAGGTGTCTTTGCCTTATTCTTTTTCAGCCAGCAATATATCGGATAATGATCGCTCGCCTTGATTTTGCTGTCTACACGGCAAGCATAAGGCGTAAATGATTTCGAACAAAATATATTGTCAATACGAAAATACATGAGCGAGCGATGATAAGACCACCCCACTCCGTTGGCAGTGGCTATATAGCAGTCGGTGAGATTCTCACCTATTTTGTTGTGAGCATACGACAATGGGTCGGAATTAAAATCGCCACACACTATAACATGCTCTCTACCACTGCTTTCAATATAATCAGCCACGACATCGGCCTGCACCCCTCGGATACTGTTAGAGCGAGTGAGCTTGGCGAAGATTTTTCCCGATTCCTCCCTTACGCTGTCGCGCTTCACGTCGCCTGTCACCATTTCGCAAAACATGCGCTTATCATGCTCCGACATTCCGTTGGTTTCCAGATGGCTGTTCACCACGAGCACAGTATCACCGTCTATCACCACATCATAAGCCATCACCATATTGTGCTCCGACTCTATCGGCACCCGGCGAATACTCACGACAGGATATTTACTGTAAACTGATAATTCGTCGTAAGCTGCATTGCCAAGAGTGTGGTCATAATAAAGATAAGTCTTGGCGAGAAGAGAATCATACAGTTCGCGCTTGCCTGCCCCAACATTCGACTCCTGCAGACACACTATATCGGCATTGCTGTTGAGAATATAATCTATTATCGGGTGCAGCTCGTCATCGCCACTGCCGTCGTCATGGAATGCCATTACATTATACGAAAGCACCTTTATAGATTTCTCAGGCGCGTCGCCACCTACATTCAACGGCATATAAGCCCTTACAGGCACATAACTAACGATAAAACCTATTACCGGTATAATCACCCGTCGTGGCTTGAATACGAGCCAAAACACAGCGAACAGCACATTTATCAGCATAAACAGCGGAAATCCCAGCGTGAGAGTAGACAGCGTAGGGTGAGCTACGGGGCTAAGTCTGCCGGCATATCCCACAAGAAGCATCATCACCAAGGTAGCGATATTCGCGCCCGACACCATCTGCACGGTGACTTCCTTTAATCCTTTAGTTTTTGCTCGCATCGAATAAGCTCTGCTTCTCGTCGCGGGTCAGACTGTCGTATCCGCTGCGGCGTATTTTATCAAGTATGCGATCTATCTCCTCCTGATTGGCTTTCTTTCTTGCATTATATTCCCAATCGCTTTCATGACCGTTATAAGCACCACCACGATGCGCCGTCATTTCAGCCTTCTTATGGCTGCGTCTTTCCCAGTTGTTGCGCAAGTTGTCAAAGAACTGTCGCCCTCTACCCAGTCCGTAATCCTCACCATAATATGAATGCTTCTGCCAATAGCGTATAAGGATATAGCCGAACAGCATACCACCGAGATGAGCGAAATGAGCCACATTGGTGTCTGTAGAGCCAAGCGCCGAGAACAACTCTACGCCCACATATATGCAAACGAACCATTTCGCCTTAATAGGTATAGGCAATGGGAAAATAAAGATGCGGTCCTCAGGGAAAAGCATGCCGAAAGCAAGCAGCACGCCATATATAGCGCCCGAAGCACCCACCGTGGTCCAGCGATTGAGATAATCACCCATAGCCATTCTGTAGCCATCCAGGCTCACTGCATCATAATTAGTCAGTCCCTCGGCAATAAAACTGCAATATTGCGTCGCCTCCTGCAACAGGCCTGCGCCCACGCCACAGACCATATAATAAAGCAGGAATTTCTTCGGTCCCCATACGTTTTCCACCACACATCCGAACATCCACAACGCAAACATATTAAAAAACAGATGTTGCAGACTGGCATGCATAAACATATAGGTGAAAAGCTGGTAAAGCTGAAAATCGGAAGCGCGAAAGAAATGAAGTCCGAGAACATCATTCAAATCCACCCTGCTTCCAAGTACAGTCATTGCCAGATAAGCGATAACATTAATTATAAGAAGATTACGTGTAATTGTCGGTATTCTAAACATATATGTATTATTATATCCGTTAAAATCGCAAACGGACGACCATCTACGAATTGCACGCAAATTTAATAAAAATATCTGTTAAAAGGCATGAAATAAGGGGATGCGGGGCTTTTTTTGCCATAAAACTTTATTTTTTTTGTTTTTTTGCTTGTTTTATAAAATGTTTCGTGTATATTTGCTATTGGAAACTATCTAAAAACAATCATTTGACATTCAATTGATATATACATTGATAGACATACAATTATTAATCAATAAACTAACAAATTATGAATAAGACAGAATTGGTAGAGAAGATTGCTGCAAAAGCAGGTCTCAGCAAGGTTGATGCAAAGAAGGCATTGGACGCAACTACAGAAGCTTTGAAGGAAGCTTTGGTTGCAGGTGACAAGGTTCAGTTGATTGGCTTCGGTACATTCTCTGTTAATGAGCGTCCAGCTCGCGAGGGTATCAACCCAGCAACAAAGCAGAAGATTAAGATTGCTGCTAAGAAAGTTGCTAAGTTCAAGGCAGGTGCTGAACTCGCTGACGCTATTCAGTAATCAACTATAAGATACTAACAGCTTTAAAGCTCGGAGCCACACGGCTTCGGGCTTTTTTATTGCCCACATTTTCGTGGGAAACGCCCATTTCCCAGACATAATAAAATGCAAAAAGAGCTCATCTTTTGCAAGATGAACTCTTTCTGTTGTCCCAGGCGGACTCGAACCACCACTGACAGAACCAAAAACTGTAGTGCTACCATTACACCATAGGACAATCATTCGGTAAAGTAGTGCAAAGGTAGTGCTTTTTTATGCAGCCACCAAATTTTTGCTCTACTTTTTATTATTTGACAGTGACGAGATAATAGTTTTTCTTGCCACGCTGAACAAGCAAATATTTACCGTCAATTAAGTCTTCCGAAGTAACTGGGCGATCGAAAGCCTGGAGCTTTTCCTTGTTCAATGAAACGCCACCACCCTTAACGAGCTTACGCATTTCGCTCTTGCTTGGGAATATCTCCATTCCATCCTGATTAAACAAGTCGATGGCAGTCTGTCCGAGCTGGTCTTTACCAATCTCGTAATGAGGCACGCCGTCAAACACACTCAGCAATGTAGCCTCGTCGAGTTTCTGCAAGCTGTCCTTTGTAGCCTTGCCGAAGAGGATGTTACTTGCCTCCTTAGCCATATCGAGATCCTCCTGTGAGTGAACCATCACGGTTACCTCGTCAGCAAGACGCTTCTGAAGCACACGGCGACCCGGATCCTGACGATGTTCCTCTATCAAAGCGTCGATTTCGTCCTTCTGCAAAGAAGTGAAAATCTTAATGTAACGCTCTGCGTCTACATCGCTTACGTTGAGCCAGAACTGATAGAACTTATATGGAGTAGTACGATTACGATCAAGCCATACATTGCCGCCCTCACTCTTGCCAAACTTAGTGCCGTCTGCCTTTGTGATAAGTGGGCAGGTCAAAGCATAAGCATTGTTCTCTACACCGAGAGTACGACGTATAAGCTCAGCACCGGTCGTCATGTTGCCCCACTGGTCGTTACCGCCAAGCTGGAGTTTTACGCCATGATGCTGATACAGATACAAGAAGTCATATCCCTGAAGAAGCTGATAAGTAAACTCTGTGAACGACAAACCATCGCGAGCCTCACCGTTAAGACGCTTCTGCACGCTCTCCTTTGCCATCATGTAGTTCACGGTGATGTGCTTACCTATCTCACGCACGAAATCGAGAAAAGAGAAATCTTTCATCCAGTCGTAGTTATTTACCAAGACTGCTGCGTTAGCGTCCTTTGAGTCGAAATCAAGGAATCTTGAAACCTGTGCCTTGATGCACTCTTGATTGTGATACAATGTTTCAGCATCAAGCAAGTTGCGCTCCTGACTCTTTCCTGAAGGGTCGCCAATCATACCGGTAGCACCGCCGACGAGCAAATATGGCTTATGACCGCAACGCTGCAGATGACGCAGCATCATAATACCTGTGAGGTGTCCTATATGCAGAGAATCGGCAGTAGGGTCTGTACCAAGATAAGCCGAAGTCATCTCTTTATTAAGAAACTCCTCTGTGCCCGGCATTATCTGTGACAGCATGCCGCGCCACTTCAATTCTTCAACGAAATTTTTCATCTCTGTATCTATTTATTATTTTATACGCAATTTATATATATTATATGTACACGCGTGAGAATATCCCAAGGCATGATCTCCTATGGAACAGGATCATAACCGCTTCCTCCCCACGGATTACACCTCAATATGCGCCATATAGCCAGCCCCAACCCTTTTATAGGGCCATGTTTCTTCAACGCCTGCTTAGCGTATTCCGAGCATGTCGGAACAAATCTGCATGAAGGAGGGGTGTAAGGGCTAATAAACTTTTGGTAGAATATTATAGGCAGCACTAAGATTTTAACTGCATTATGAGCAAAACAACGCAATATGTTATGAAATGCAGCCGCCATAATTCACGTTAAAAACTTTATCGGGAAGATTAATTCGTAGATTTAGCAAGACGTTCCTGCAAGCGGTCAAGCAAATTAACCACACGACGCTCAACTACTGATGATTCATAGAGGTCGTCGCTTAGCCATATAAAAGCCAAGTCCACCCCCTCACGTTTCATCTCGCTATCAGCATTGCCATCTTTTCCAGTGGCAGCCAACCTGTTATTAACAGTCTCGAAATAGCTTATAAGCCCATGCTTGTTCACGCGGTAGGCTGCGCGCACCTGTCGCTTCACCTTATTACGCTTCACCGCTCTGTGCAGATGCTTTTTAGGAACGCTTATCAGCATCTGAACCAATGGTTCATTCTCACCACGAGCCACAACACGATAGACCACACGCAAAGGGAAAGACGACAGTGACAAGCTGCCGCTTCTGTCGAAGAGCACCTCAAGCTGTTTCAAGCTATTTATGCGCTCTCTCTTTGCCAATGTGTTTCTATTGTTGTCTGCCAAAATCATTTATGCTCTTTCAGATAGGCATCCAACGCGCTTGTCATTGAAGGACATTCCTTGCTTGGAGCACCGAAGTCGAGTCGCAGACCAAGATCAACGACAGTCTTAGCGGTAGCAGGTCCAAACGCGCCGATAACCTTTTCACCCTGTACGAAATCAGGGAAGTTGCTCTTCAACGCCTTTACGCCTGTAGGACTGAAGAAAAGAAGCATATCATAATCAGCGTCTTTCTTTTCCTCCTCTGTAAAGTCGTTGCTTACCGTGCGATACATCACGCATTCCTTGTGCTTCAATCCCTTAGAATCGAGCAGATTAGTGATTTCATCGGTATGCACGCTGCTCATAGGCACGAGATAGCGTTCGTCCTTGTGTCTCATCATCTGAGGCAAAAGGCCGTCAATCTTTCCGTTTGTACCGAAGAATACCTTACGCTTACGATACTGAACGTACTTCTGAATATAAAGTGCTATTGTCTCGATTGTGCAGAAATACTTCATTGTCTCAGGAATTGTAATACGCAACTCCTTAGTCAGCTTAAAGAAGTTATCTATGGCATGGCGCGATGTGAATACGACAGCAGTATAATCAGCAATGCTCACTTTCTGCTGACGGAATTCCTTTGATGACAGTCCCTCTACCTTAAAGAATGGACGAAAGACACACTCCACACCATACTTGTTTTGGATATCGTAGTATGGTGATTTCTCACTTGACGGTTTCGGTTGAGATACCAGTATCTTCTTTATCATTGTTCTAAATGTTTACTTTTAAATATTCACTTGCCACCTGCAAAAATCCCCACAAGGCTGCGAGAGGCACAACTTCAAGGGCACAAAAGTACAAAATATTTTGCAGTCCGCCACGCCTATGGGCAAAAAAGATTGAATACGACTTGCAAAAAGCAAGGAATTTAAACAATCCCACCACTGCCACAGAATAAATGAACACCGTTTTCACCGACATATCAAAATACGCCAACAGCATAACGGCAGGGAATAAAAATATACCTTCCATTGCCGCTATAAACAGGAAAGAGCGCATCCATTGTAAGTTTTTTCTACCACCGAAGAACGTTATGTTCACAATGCCGTAGACCATGGATTTTATCAGGAAATAAGCCGCGATGATAGCCGTGAATATCCCTATGATGGAATACTGCTGAACTATAAACGTGCCCGAAATAGGCGAATTGGTATAGAAGAAGAATACCATCGACATGAGCAAGCACGACTGCAATCCCAACAAGAGCTGAAATTCATACTCACCCGTAGTTTCTGTAGTGTCGGCATCACGCTCCGCAGAGTAGAAGAAGCTCTTAAACTGCCTGCCCACGAGATAGCTAAATCTCGCCAATGTAAGCAGCGTAAGCACAAAGCAGGCTATAAGCACCGCCGTCATCACATTGTCGCCGGCAATGGTATAAGGAATAGGGTCGCCTGCCACTCCCACTCTTCCGCCCTGAAGCTCAGGATGAAACATCGGGCTTTTAGAGAAGTAAGACTCACGATAATACTGCGGCAAGCTCACCTCCTTCATGCTTTTGCCCTTAGGAAAGCCGGGCATATGGAGAGTATCTGGCTCGCTGCTCCAATGTATAGGTTGCTGCTTTATGTGCGCCTGTATTGCCGAGTCTTGCTGTTCCGGCGTTGCCGATTTAGGCAGCCAGCTCAATATCTCGGCAGGCGTAGGCTCGCTATGCTTCTTGTAATTCTGCGCTCCCGCCTCCACCTGCTCAGCGGCAGATATTGAATCTTGCGTTTCCTGCGAATACATTCTCAATTTCGATTAAGTAAAAACCACATTGCCCTTTTCATAATGAAAGAACAATGTGGAGTTATGATTATGTTTTCTTGATATACGTTTTCCCGATTACAGACCGAAAGCCTCTTTCAGGCGATCCACCTGGTCGAGCTTCTCCCATGTGAACAATTCAATCTGCATTGTCTTCTTCTCATGGTAACGGCTTGTGAATGTCTTCTCTACCACCTCATTCTTTCTGCCCATGTGTCCATAAGCAGCGGTTTCGAGATACATCGGCTGACGGAGCTTCAAAATACGCTCTATTGCCTTAGGACGCAAGTCGAACATACCCTTTATCTTGTCGGCAATCTCACCGTCGGTCATATTCACATGACTGCGACCATAAGTGTTCACATAAACGCTCACCGGCTCTGCCACACCGATAGCATAAGCAAGCTGCACGAGCGCTTCGTCGCTGATACCAGCAGCAACCATATTCTTGGCAATGTAGCGTGCCATGTAAGCAGCCGAACGGTCTACCTTACTTGGATCTTTACCTGAGAACGCGCCACCACCGTGAGCGCCCTTGCCGCCATAAGTATCCACGATAATCTTACGTCCTGTCAGACCTGTGTCGCCATGAGGGCCACCGATAACGAATTTGCCCGTAGGATTTACGAAATACTTGATGTCGTCGTTAAACAGGGCGAGAATCTTCTCACCGCACTGCGCCTTCACGCGAGGCATAAGGATGTTAAGCACATCCTCACGGATTTTGGCAAGCATCTTCTCGTCGTCGCTGTCAAACTCGTCGTGCTGAGTAGACACCACAATAGTATCAATACGCTGTGGAATATTGTCGTCGCTGTATTCCACCGTCACCTGACTCTTAGAGTCGGGACGGAGATATGTCATCTCCTTGCCTTCCTTGCGAATGTCGGCAAGAGTACGCATGATGAGATGAGCCAAATCAAGTGAAACTGGCATATAACTCTCAGTTTCATTGATAGCGTAACCAAACATCATGCCCTGGTCGCCTGCTCCCTGATTTTCTTCCTCCTCACGGCTTACGCCACGATTGATATCGTCGCTCTGTTCGTGAATGGCAGTAAGAATACCGCAGCTGTTACCGTCAAACTGATAATCGGCCTTGGTGTAACCGATTCTGTTGATGGTGTTGCGGGCAACGGTTTGCAAGTCAACATATTCTTCTGAGCGTACTTCGCCCATAATTACAACCTGTCCTGTCGTGCAGAACGTTTCGATTGCACAGTGTGCCTTGTCGTCATAGGCAAGGAACTGATCGAGAAGAGCGTCTGAAATCTGGTCTGACACCTTATCAGGATGTCCTTCAGAAACTGATTCTGATGAAAATAAATATGCCATACTTTTTATATGAATATATAATAGATTGAAATTTTGTGTGCAAATATACGAATAATAGCTTTAAGAACCAAAAAGGCAGCAGAGATAAAATTCCCTACTGCCTTTTTTAGTTTAAACTAATTCCTTACATTACAACGCGGAAAAGATTATTTTCCGTGGTGCTCATCAGAAACAGTGAGTTTCTTGCGGCCATGTGCGCGGCGAGCTGCCAATACGCGGCGACCGTTCTTTGTTGCCATACGCTCGCGGAAGCCGTGCTTATTTACGCGGCGACGGTTGTGAGGCTGAAATGTTCTTTTCATTTTTATATAATTTTATTGTTTTATTAATCTGCTTAATCGCTATCTATCAGCGAGAAACGAGCAAACAAGATACTCGTTTGGGGTGCAAAAGTACTCATTTCTTTTGTAACAACCAAAAAATAATCTATTTTTAGCCTAAAAACAACCCATTTTTATAATTTCTTTGTAACTTTGCAACCGCAACAATATCATTATATTACGATTATTATAACATAAAAAACAATACAACAATGATCAACTCAGAGAAAATCAAGATTGGAACATGCATCCGCATGGACGGTCAGATCTGGACATGTATCGACTTCCAGCACAGAAAGCCGGGTAAGGGAAACACCGTTATGATTTGTAAGCTGAAGAACGTGACAACTGGTCGCGTATTGGAGCGTACATGGCAGATTGGATTTAAGCTTGAGGATGTTCGCATCGAGCGTCGTCCTTATCAGTATCTCTACAAGGACGGTGAGGACTACATCTTCATGAATCAGGAGACATTCGAGCAGGCTCCTATCGCTAAGGAAGCCATCACAGGTGTTGACTACATGAAGGAGAACGACATCGTAGAGGTTGTTACCGATACAACAGACGGCACAATCCTTTTCGCTGAAATGCCAGTTAAGACTGTGCTCCTCGTAGCTCACAGCGAGCCAGGTATCAAGGGCAACACTGCTACCAACGCTACAAAGCCAGCTACTCTTGAGACAGGTGTTGAGATTCGCGTTCCTTTGTTCATCAACGAGGGTGACAAGGTGCAGGTTGATACACGCGACGGAAGCTACTTGCAGAGAGTAACAGAATAATCTCTCACGGGATGTTCTGTTAACGAATTATATTAAGGAACTTAACAACTTTCGGGAACATCGCTTGCCGAGCTGTTAAGTTCCTTATTTTTTTACCGACATTTACCTATCATCTATTCAGTTTTTACACGTATATACACACATGAAATACAGTTTTATCATTCCTGTCTACAACCGTCCCGACGAGGTTGATGAGCTTCTTGAAAGCCTTACCCATCAGGAGGAAAAGGATTTTGAAGTCATCATCGTGGAAGACGGCTCAAGCATACCATGCGAGGACGTATGCCACAAATATGCCGACAGCCTCAACATATCTTATTATCAGAAACTGAACAGCGGCCCTGCCAAGAGTCGCAACTATGGCGCGGAGCTTGCTCAGGGCGAATATCTCATCATCCTCGACAGCGACGTGGTAGTGCCCAATGGGTATCTTAATGCTGTAAGCGAGGAGCTACGCCGAGAGCCTGCCGACGCCTTCGGAGGGCCCGACTGCGCCAATGCCAACTTCACCACTGTGCAGAAAGCCATCTCCTACTCCATGACAAGCTTCTTCACCACGGGCGGCATACGTGGTGGCAAGAAGAAGCTCGACAAGTTCTATCCACGCTCGTTCAATATGGGCATTCGTCGCGACAAGTATCTGGAGCTGAAAGGTTTCTCTGATATGCGTTTCGGCGAAGACATTGATTTCTCCATCCGCATTTTCAAGGCCGGGCTGCGTTGCCGTCTGTTTCCCGAGGCATGGGTATGGCACAAGCGCCGCACCGACTTCGTGAAGTTCTTCCGCCAGGTGTTCAACAGCGGAATGGCGCGCATCAACCTTTATAAGCGATATCCTGAGTCGCTGAAGATTGTCCATCTGCTGCCTATGGTATTCACTCTCGGAGTGTTTGCCCTTTTAGTAATCGGGCATATCCTTCAATGTCTTCCTCTCCTTGCCCCTATCGCCCTATACATTCTGCTGATATTTGCCGACAGCAGCATTAAGAACAAGAGCGTCGTGATAGGCGCATTAAGCGTAATAGCGGCATTCATTCAGCTTATGGGCTACGGCTTCGGCTTCCTCTGGGCATGGTGGGTGCGCATAGTGCTGAAACGTGGCGATGAGAACACTCAGGCTTTCAAAAAGAACTTTTATAAATAGCTCACGCTGAGAAAGAATAGGCTCTCACGGATTTCACAGATAACACAGAATTTAAGAAATTGAAACTCAACATTAACGAATGGGCGAAGGAAGACCGCCCGAGAGAGAAGATGATGACGCTCGGAGCGGAAGCCCTGAGCAACGCCGAGCTGCTTGCCATTCTTATCGGCTCTGGCTCTACCAAGGAAAGTGCGGTGGCGCTGATGAAGCGAGTGCTCAACGACTGCAACAACAACCTCAACACTTTGGGCAAGATGAGCATAAGAGAGCTGGAGCAGTATCACGGCATGGGCCCAGCAAAGGCGATAACGGTGCTTGCTGCCTGCGAGCTTGGCAAACGTCGCGCGAGAGAGAAGGCAGAAGAGCGCAAAGACCTCGGAGCAGCGTCATACATATATGAATATATGCACCCCAAGATGCAAGATCTTGATGTGGAGGAAGCATGGGTGATACTTATGAACAACAACTACAGGCTTATCAAGAGCGTGCGCCTTTCTCATGGCGGCATTACCGACACCTCTGTTGATGTGCGCATCATCATGAAGGAAGCTCTGCTCAATAACGCTACTGTGATAGTGCTCTGCCACAACCACCCGAGCAACAACCTCCACCCCAGCCGCAGCGACGACACTCTTACCACCAACATCTCAAAGGCGTGCTCGCTCATGCGCCTTACATTCCTCGACCACGTGATAATCACCGACGGCAACTACTATTCTTATCGTGAGCAGGGCAGAATATAACGACTGCCATTCTCATTTTCAGCAGACGTAGATTCTACTTCAAAGCAGCATATAGCAACTGCGCCTCCTGCGTATCAACAAATCAATGTACGCAGAGAGGCGCAGCCTTTTCTCTAATCTTTTATATGTGTGTGTTTAACTTGGTAATGTTCTATATACGAATTCACCGATTTCCTTTCCGTCAGAAAAACATGGCGCAAAGGTAACGCCCCCATCGCTGCCAGCCTAACAATCAGCCATTATTGATTTTTAATTTCAAGAATATAAAAAAAATAGCTACCTTTGCAGCCTACATACACATATTTATATATATAGGACATCAATGAAACTATTCTCATGCGCATACAAAGCGATGCTTTGCGCTCTATTACTCATTACCCCATGCGTTCACCTCTCAGCAAAGACGGCGAACCTAAATTACATACGACAAAAAGGCGACAATTATTACGCATCCGAACAGCTCACGGAGGCGATGGACTGCTATATCTATGGTCTTGACCTCGCCGAGGAGAGCGGCAACGAGCGCGACAAGGCGATATTCCTCGGTCGCCTTGGCAACATCTACGGCATTGTGGGCGATTATCAGCGTTGCCTCAACTATCAGCTAAAGGCTTACCGAGGAGCAGTGAAACTGGGCGACGAGAAGCTGCAATATCCCTTGGCGTGCAATTTGGTGCAGGCCTATTGCCATTTAGAAGACGTGGCAGGCGCGCGCCGTTATCTCAACGCCATGCAGCTGCTGCCGTGGGACAACGTTACTGAGAAGCGCAGCGACAACCTTTTCTACAACGGCCTCATCGCCACGCTCGAAAAGCGATACCAGATAGCGGAATACTATTTCAACAAGGCTCTGCGCTATGCCGAGGAGAAGGAATATGCGCCACAATACAGCGAGGAAGTATATATTCAGCTTGGCAAGCTCTACTGCATGCAGAATCTATTCCCCAAGGCACATGCTTTTTACGACAAGGCTTCCGCCTTTGCTGTGCGCTACAACGACATGAACGTGCTTGCCGACATCCATCGCCACAAGAGCATTGCCTACTGCCGTGCCGGCGACTCCATCAACGCCCGCAAGCAGAAGCTTATGGCCCTTTCCATTTCCGACTCCGTGTTCAGCTACCACAAATACTACATGGTGAACAACAAGCTGCTGAAATGCGAGCGCAAGAGTCAGGACAAGGCGATAAGCCGCCTACAGATATTCAACCACCACCTCATGCTCATGATAGCCGTAATATCATGCTGCGTGATTCTACTCTCTACCTTATATTATATGCTGCGTCGCAAAAGTCGCAAGCTGTTGCAGGCTCAGCAGATGCTCGTGAAGAAAAACGAGGAGCTTATCGTGCGCAGCAAGGCCTTGTGCGACAAGATGCAGCTCAGCATTTCCGCTGCCGACGACGCTAAACAGCAAGAGCGTCTCGGCATCGGGCTTAGCGAAGAGCAGATCGACGAGCTGAAAAGGCGCATCATCCGCGTTATGGACGATGTAGACTATATCTCCCGTCCCGATTTCAGCCTTGGCATGCTCTCTCAGGCTGTGGAGAGCAACACCAAATATGTGTCGTGGATTATCAACGATGTGCTTGGCAAGAATTTCAAGTCTATGCTCAACGAGGCTCGCATCATGGAAGCGTGCAAGCGCCTTTCCGACACCGACAACTACGGCAACATGACCATTCAGGCCATCTATCAGGATTTGGGCTACAGCTCCGCTGCCAGCTTCATCAGCGCGTTCAAAAAGGAGAACGGCATGACGCCGTCAGTGTATCAGCGACTTGTAAGAAGTAGGAAGTAAAAGCGGTGCACAACTAAATTTCGTTAGCTTACATTTGTCACGAAACAATTGAACAATAAATAATTCCTTTATGATTACCTATCAACGGTTTATTCTTGCCTTTGCAATGCAATAATGCAGATCGGTTAAAAAAAGCAACGGATTTTGAAACTTCGTTTTAAAAAAAGCATAAAGACAAGCAAAAGTCGTTAGAAAAACGACAACGATTATTACAAAAGTCATAAAAAAAACGTATCTTTACGCGCAAAAATAACATATTATGCTTAAAAGAAAAATATATGAGACGTTAAAAAAGTGGAAGGAGCAATCAAACCATTCCCCACTTGTTATCATGGGCATCCGCCAATGCGGAAAAACCTATATATCCAAAATATTTGCTGAAGAGAACTACAAGTATGTGGTATATATCAATTTCATCAAGCAAGAAAGAAGGAAAGAAGCTTTCTATGACTCAAAGGATGTCGATAGCATAATCCTTAACCTTTCTGCCCAGATGAGAGCTACAAAATTCGTTCCTGGAGAAACATGCATTATTCTGGATGAAATCCAAGATTGCCCGGAAGCTCGTACCAGCTTGAAGTTCTTCAAGGAAGACGGTCGTTATGACATCATTGCTACAGGCTCGCTACTCGGTGTACAAGGCTATGGTCAAGATGAAAAAAGGCAGCGTACGAGGAAACCAACCAAACAAGAAAAGGGAAGTAATTCCATCCCTGTTGGCTACGAGCAAATAGTAGAGATGTATCCACTCGATTTTGAAGAGTTTCTGTGGGCGAACGATATGAATGAAGATGTCATCAATGTATTGAAGCGATGTTTGAAGGATGAGACTCCTGTACCAAGTGGCATCCACGTTGCTATGAAAACTCTCCTGTATCGATATGTTGCAGTGGGAGGAATGCCTGCTGCAGTAAATGCACTAATAGAAACTGGCAACATGGGCAAGGTGAATGATGTTTGGAATTCCCTTCTTAAAGAATACCGTTCAGACATGCTGAAATATGCCGATGATAAGGACAAACCTCACATTCGGGCCTGTTTTAATGCCATTCCAAAACAGCTGGCAAAAGAAAACAAAAAATACCAGTGGTCTAAAGTGGAAAGTGGTGGACGCGGTGTGTTTTACAAAGACTCCCTCCAATGGTTGGAAGATGCCGACATCATACGCCGATGCTATAACTCCAACATAACAGGGCTTCCTTTGGAAGGCAATGCCATAGACAACGTGTTCAAGGTCTACACTGCCGACATCGGCATGTTGGTAGCCATGCTTGGAGGTACGACAAGAGCAGATATTCTTCAAGGCAATTTGGGAGGATTCAAAGGAGCTATCTTTGAAAACCTGATGGCCGACACACTCATCAAAAAAGGACAGAGCCTATACTATTTCCAAAAAGATTCTGGCTTGGAGTTGGATTTCCTTATCCGTTATAAAGGCGAGTGCATTCCAGTTGAGGTGAAAGCAAAAAGCGCCCAGGCAAAAAGTTTTTCTACCGTCAGAAAACACCCTGAGAAATATGGGATAAAACATTTCATCAAGTTCGGAGATTACAACGTCGGGCGAGATGGAGACCTATTGACTCTCCCCACCTATATGCAATTCCTGCTCAATTTAGAGCCAGAAGAAGTGATTTTGGAAACAATAGACACCGATGAACTTACGCGAATGGCAAGAGAATTTCTTGACCAGAAGTAAATTAGCTTACCTTTACCATCAAACGTCTAAACAATAAATACAAATATTATGATAAAAATTAAGAGAGTTCAGAAAAGGAGCAATCTCATTTTCAGCGTTATGGACATAATCATGATTGTGGTTTTCATCGTTGAAATTATTGATTTTACATGCCCCTCACTGATAGGAGAATCCCTAAAAGTCGGAAATGAGTTATATAACGACATTATAATAACAATCCTCGCAGGTGCTTATCTTCTCGATAAATTCCTTTATGAGTTCGGCTACTATAAATATAAGTTCATCCGAATGACAATTATGATAAGTTATGTAGTGTACTATTTCATAATACGTAAACTGATATTCTAAAGAACAACGCAGAATACACTTCAAACATACTAACCGAGCAAGGAAGGCAACTGTGACGACGCGCAAACATACTAACCGAGCAAGGAAGATAGCTGTGACGATGCGCAAACACACTGACCGAGCAAGGGAGATAGCTTTGACGATGCGCATACATACTAACCGAGCAAGGGAGATTACTGTGACGATGCGCAAACACACTGACCGAGCAAGGGAGATAACTATGACGATGCGCATACATACTAACCGAGCAAGGGAGATAGCTTTGACGATGCGCAAACACACTAACCGAGCAAGGGAGATAGCTGTGACGATGCGCAAACACACTGACCGAGCAAAAAAACTTTCTTTGCGCAGCTATTCACAAAAATTACTCTACAGACACTCAATGACAGACGAGCAAAATTCATAAGATTTCGTTAATTCCATGTTAATTAGCAGAATAAAGTATTACCAATTAACTGTTTATTATTACCTTTGCAATGCAAGTCGGAGTATTAAGCTCCACTACTTATTTTACTGGTAATAATTATAGCGTTTGCTATTGTTCCATTCGAACTGAAACGTAGGAAATTTTAGACTAAGAAGGAATAATGTACAAGTGCAGACGTCCGTGTTATTTCACGGGCGCGTCTTGTCGTTCCTTCTGGTTTCCTACGACCACAGTTCGGGCATGTACACGCCCGTGTTTTGTGTTCGTAGGTTTTTTGAAGGAACAATGCAGATCGCTTCAAAAGCGTATGCTGCATGGAGGACAATTCCCGAATAAAGCATAGCGGGCAAATTTTCACTCCACAATTTATTGTTGATAAAATGTTGGATTTTTGTGGATACGTAGGCAATTGTATTCTCAAAAAACATGTTATTGACAATAGTTGTGGAGATGGTGCCTTTCTATGCTCAATTGTTGCAAGGTATTGCAATGTATCTTTAAATGCTAATTGTAAAAAGGACATTTTAGCTAATGAATTGGAAACATTTATCCACGGAATAGAATTGGATAATGTTACCTATAATAATTGTATCGATAATCTGAATCATATCACAGAAGCTTATGGACTAAGAAGGATAAAGTGGGACATAAGAAATACCAATACTTTAAAAGTATATGATTTTAACAATCGTATGGACTATGTCATAGGTAATCCACCATATGTGAGAGTTCATAACTTAGGAGATAGCTATGAGGCTGTTAAGTCATACATCTTTGCTTCCGATGGAATGACTGATTTATATCTTGTATTTTTCGAGATTGGTTTTAAAATGCTTAATGATACAGGAAAACTATGCTATATTACTCCAAGTTCATGGCTTAACAGTGTTGCAGCCAACACCTTCCGTAGGTATATCACTATGACTAAAAAACTTTGTGGACTTATTGATCTTGAACATTTTCAAGCTTTTGAAAATGCAATGACATATACTATAATTTCCCTATTCGACAATTCAAAGCATGATAATTTCCTGAATTACTATAAGTATAATGAATCAGAACAAGATAAAGATTTTATCTGTACATTAACCTTTGACGAAATCGATATAAATGGTGATTTTTATCTTTCTGATAAGGAGGACTTAGAATTATTGAGAAACATAAAGTCGTGCCACTATCCAGAATATACTGTAGCCAAAAATGGATTTGCGACATTGGCAGATAAAGTCTTTGTCGGCGACTTTCCTTTTAAAGAAATGACTATACCTGTTATTAAAGGATCAACCGGAAAATGGCGATATTGCTTTTATCCTTATGACAAGAAAGGCAAGCCTTTTGATAAGGAAACAATTTTTGCAAATACAGAAATAGCCAATTATCTGAATATTCATAAAAAAGAACTGTTGAAAGGAAAAACAGAGAAGCAAAAACCTAATTGGTTTTTGTTCGGTCGCACACAGGCATTGAAAGACGTGTATACCAATAAAATTTCCATAAATACAGTAATAAAAGATATAAGCACTGTAAAAATCAATGATGTGCCAAGCGGTTCGGGAGTATACAGCGGAATTTACATTTTGTCTAAAATTCCTTATGAAAAGATAAAATCAATAATCTTAACAGATGAATTCATTCACTATATATCGTGTCTAAAGAAATATAAGAGTGGAGGATATTATACTTATAGCACAAAGGATATACAACAATATATAAATTATAAACTTTATAGCGATGATAGCAAAGACAATAAATTATCCAATGGAAAACGAAGATTTCCTGAACGTTATCTCGAAATCTTTTAATACATTCCTAAATGTAGGAACTTCACGCAGCACGGCAAAATTAAAAGACTTGCATGGAGCGATAGCAAAAGACCTTGCAGATAAACTTGGTAATGAATACAAGGTAAGTTCACAAGGATATGGCGATGACAAAGAGGCTAAGATTGAAGGTAGGTATATAGATAAAATGGTAGACATTACCATAAGTAAAGATAATAAGCCTGTAGCAGGAATTGCTGTAAAGTTTGTCATGCAGAATTATAAGCAGAATTCAAATAACTATTTTGAGAATATGCTTGGCGAAACGGCAAACATTCGCTGTTCTAATGTGCCCTATTTTCAAGTATTTATTGTTTTCGATAAATTACCTTACTATGACAACAGCGGCGTGTTGAAACATTGGGAATTATTCAATGCTAACAATTCTCATAAATATATAATATTGTCAAATGACGATACAAAAATAAGTCTACACACCCCTGATAAGACATTGCTATATGTTGTTCATTTACCAGACAATGAATCATTGTTAGGAAAGAAAAAATCCGAATACATGGATTATTACAAGACAAGCGATACGAAGATAACGCTTTCTTCAAACGACTTAGGAAAGCATGGAAATTCTCTTATTGTAAACGACTGGACAACTTTTCGTGACAAAGTATACCATGCAATAATGGCAATATAAAAACAAACGTCTCAGTGCATATGCAGGCGGAATTTGAACGCAGGTTAAAACCGTAAATTTTGAAGGAAATCAGCTATTTCCCCATCATAAACCTGCGCCTGCAACTACTCCTACGAGTGATGTTGCAGGCGTAGGTTATATTACTATTACGATAAGGAGAAATAAGGTGGAGAGTTAAAATAGTTAAACGGTGAAAAGATTAGTTGCACAGACGGAAAGTATTTTATATTTTTGCACCACATAACATATATATAACCAACAAGATTTGACCAGTAGCAGGCTGGAAGGATAATAAAGTAAATGCGCGGGACTGAATAGAAAACACGGAAAAGTCCCTGCCCCTGTAGGTCAAGAAAAGTCCATAATGCTAAGGACTTTACAGAAGCTTGTATTTTTTATATATTCATATCATATTTAGTATGATAGTATATTTTGAAAAACTACAACCATAATTTAGCATTAATTTTCTTCAATTTCCCATTATGTCCACTTCTCACGAAGGCAGGACAGGGATAGTTTTACTCTAACCGCTCCGACATGGAGCACTTAAAATTTTTACAATAAGATGAATAATATGAAATTATTAGAGGGCATGATTAGCCCTATCTCTATTGAGAAAGGAAGCAAGGCAGACATTAACAAATTGGGTAACCAGATGGTAGAACTTATCAACACATCTACCGCTTTTGATGATGAAAAACTCGACGCAAAGGGAAAGGAGGTGAAAGCCAACTTCCTTAACGCTGTAGACAGCTATAATAATGTTTACATTCAGCCTAAAAAGTTTGAGGACACGCCCGCAATCAACGATCTCGAATCGGAGGGAAAGAGCAACCTCGCAGCGCTTGTAGCTCTAACCCGCAGCCGTGGCAAGAGCAAGACTGCTGGAAAGAAGGAAGCTGCCGACAGAGTGCTCAGCGTAATCAAGGGTTCAGAGATAAGCAGCAACGACACTAAGGAGGACTTCGCCGCTCGCGCCAAAGTGGTGGTAACAGTCCTTACCACAACACGCAGCGCAGATGTAGCTACACTTGGCATCGGCGATGAGGTGGCAGACTTGCAGGAGTCAAGTTCGCAGCTTTTTACGCTTATCGGCAAGCGCGACCGCGAAGCCTCTGGACGCAAGAAGATGATTAAGCCTTTGCAGGCGAAAAACAAGGTGAAGGAAGCTCTCAACGACCTTGCATGGTATGTGAACACCGCTTTATATATGGGCAAGACGGAGCAGTTTGGCAAGTTTGCCGACGACGCCAACAGCAAGATGCAGCGCATAAAGAACGGTGAAGAGATAAGCGATGCTCTGAAGGAAGCCAACAAGAAAAAGGCAGAAAACCCTGCCGAGAACGCTGCCACTGGCAAGGAGAATAAGAAGGACAAGAGTGGAAAGAACAGCAAGAACAACAAGCAGAAGGACACAGGCAAAGAGGGCAAGACCGACCTCACTCCTGCTGCCGACGAAGCTCCTCACTCTGACGCTCCGAGCGACAAGCAGCCATCGGGCAGCGGCGACAACCAAGCCCCGAATACGGAGCAGCCGCAAGGCAGCAATGCGGGCAGTCAGCCACAGGGAAGCAACAATCAGCCGCAAGGGGGCGAATCTCCGCAGCAGAAACAGCAAGGCGAAGAACAGCCCGGCGACTTGAAACCCGCTCTGTGACATACCAGCTGAGCGGAGATTTCCCATAGCATTTGAATGCCACCAAGAGAGTGTGCCGACAAAAGGCACACTCTCCCTTGGCGTGGAAACACATTTTATACAAAAAGATAAAGAATTAAAAAACACGGCATAAGTGATATCTTTTGTGTACCTTTGCGAATTGAACATAAATACAAATCATACATATAATCATGAAAATAGCATTAATAGGTTATGGCAAGATGGGCAAAATGATAGAGCAGATTGCCATAAGCCGTGGACACGAGATAGTAAGCATCATCGACATGGACAATCAGCAAGACTTCGACAGCCCTGCCTTCGCAAGTGCCGACGTGGCTATCGAGTTTACCAACCCTACTGCCGCTTACGGCAACTATCTGAAGGCGTTTGAGCACAACGTGAAGGTGGTGAGCGGATCTACAGGATGGATGAACGAGCACAAGGCAGATGTGGAGAAGCTCTGCACGGAGGGCGGACAGACTCTTTTCTGGGCAAGCAATTTCTCGGTGGGCGTGGCTATTTTCTCTGCCGTAAACCGCTATTTGGCTAAGATTATGAATAAATTCCCGGGCTATGAGGTGAAGATGGAGGAGACTCACCACATTCATAAGCTCGACGCTCCATCGGGCACGGCTATCACGCTGGCTGAGGAGATAATCGACAATATTGACCGCAAGGACAAATGGGTGAAGGGCTTTCAGCATAATGCCGACGGCACGGAGGAAGGCACCAACGACTGCGCTGCCGACGAGCTGCCTATAGCAAGCATTCGCCGCGACGAGGTGCCTGGCATTCACAGCATAAGCTACGACTCGGAAGCCGACATGATAACTATCACCCACGACGCTCACTCTCGCAAGGGATTTGCCCTCGGAGCAGTGCTCGCGGCTGAATACACTGCCGAGCACAAAGGACTATTGACGACAAGCGACTTATTCAAATTTTAAGTAGCGCTCACCCATTTTTTACTTAAACACTATAACCGAACATTAAACATGATTGATAAAAAGAAAAAAGCGATAAACATGAAAGCGCAATGGGCAAAGTTTGCCATTGTGACGATACTTTATCTTATCTTCCTCGTGTGGCTGAAAAGCTGGCTGGGACTGATAGTGCTGCCTTTCATTTTCGATGCGTATATCACAAAGAAGATAAACTGGAAATGGTGGGAATATGCCGAGCGCCCCGTGAGATTTATCATGAGCTGGGTAGACGCTCTGGTGTTTGCCCTCGTGGCGGTGTATTTCATCAACCTGTTCTTCTTTCAGAACTATGTAATCCCTTCTTCATCATTGGAGAAGAGCCTGCTCACGGGCGACTACCTCTTTGTAAGCAAGATGAGCTACGGCCCGCGCATTCCGCAGACTCCGCTCACCATGCCGCTCACTCAGCACACTATGCCGCTGATAGGCACTAAGTCGTATATAGAGTGGCCGCAGTGGGAATATCGCCGCGCCAAAGGTTTCGGCAACGTGAAGCTCAACGACATCGTAGTGTTCAACTATCCTGCCGGCGACACTATTGTGAGCGAGCCAAGCTATCAGGCCAATGATTACTATCAGATGGTCTACTCATTCGGCGAGCAGATAATGGCTCAAAACTCTGCGCCTATCGACATAAAGACGCTCAACAAGGCGCAGCAGCGTGCCTATTTTGAGAAAGCCTACGCCTTAGGACGAAGCTACATCGAGGCCAATCCTAACGAGTTTGGCGACATAGACCACCGCCCTGCCGACCGCCGTGAGAACTACGTGAAGCGCTGCGTAGGCTTGCCAGGACAGACTTTGCAGATAAAGAACCGCATAGTGTATCTTAACGGAAAGGCTAACAAAGAGCCTGAAAACGTGCAATACACATATTATATAAAGCTGAAGGCTGACCTGCCCGAAGAGCTTCTGCGCGAGCTTGGCATATCAATGGAAGACCTTACGAGCCTCAACCAAAACGGATATATGCCTCTCACAAAGCGTGCCTACAAAGTGCTGAAAGCGCGCAAAGACTTGGTGGAGAGCATTGCCCTCAATCAGGATCAGACCACTGGCGACCTCTACCCTCTCAACGCCGTTACGGGATGGACTCGCGACAACTACGGCCCTGTTTGGATTCCGAAGAAGGGCGAGAGCATAAAGCTCTCTATGGACAACATCGCCGTTTATGAGCGTCCTATCCGCGTGTATGAGGGCAACGACCTGAAGATTAAGAACGGAAAGATATATATCAACGGCAAGATAGCCACGAAATATACTTTCAAGATGGACTATTACTGGATGATGGGCGACAACCGCCACAACAGCGCCGACTCAAGATACTGGGGATTTGTGCCTGAAGACCACATCGTGGGCAAGCCTATCTTCATCTGGTGGAGTCACGACCCCGACCACAGCGGCTTCAACGGAATAAGATGGAGCAGACTGTTCACATTCGTAGACAACATAAAGTAAAATAATATAGATGGAGGCAATCCTCGGAACTACATATTTCGGCCCTGTGCAGTGGTATCAGAAGCTCAACCGCTACGACCATTGCTTAGTAGAGCAATGCGACTCATTCGTGAAGCAAACTTTTCGCAACCGCTGCATGATTGCCACTACGGCAGGCACGCAGATGCTCTCCATACCTGTGGAGCACGGAGCGAAGCTCATGAAGGACATCAAGATAAGCGATCACGGCAACTGGCGACATCTGCATTGGAAGGCGTTGGTTTCAGCTTACGGCGAAAGCCCTTTCTTTGAGTTTTATGCCGACGACCTGCGTTCTTTCTTCGAGAAGAAATGGGAATATCTCATCGACTTCAACATGGAGATAATGCACAAGATGGCTGAGCTGATAGACTTTGAGCCGAATGTTTCGCTCACCACGAATTTCCGCAAGGAATACCCTGAGGACGTAGCCGACTTCAGAAACGTGATAGACCCGAAGCACCCACAGGAGGATAAGGATTTTGAGCCGAGGGAATATTACCAGGTGTATAAAGAGAAGCACGGCTTCATGCCTAATCTCAGCATTCTCGACCTGCTATTCAATGAGGGTAACGAAACGATATTATACTTATAAGAAATCAGGAAACATAAAAACATTATACAAAAGAAAACTTATGAAAAGTGATCCAAAAGAGTGCTTATACTGCACTAACAACCAGACACAGCACGACCTTATGATTGAGGTTGCCAAGCTGAGCGTTTCACGCGTATTCATCTTCAAGGAGCAGACTTATCACGGTCGCTGCCTCGTGGCTTACGATGAGCATGTAGACGACCTCAACCTGCTGAGCGACGAGAAGCGCAACGCTTTCATGGCAGACGTGGCAAAGGTGACACGCGCTATGCAGAAGGTGTTCAACCCAGACAAGATAAACTATGGCGCTTACTCTGACACATTGGAGCACCTCCACTTCCACCTCATTCCTAAATATAAGGGCGGCCCTGACTTCGGCGGCACATTCCAGATGAACCCTAAGAGCGTTTATCTCACCGACGCTGAATATGCCAAGATGGCAGAAGACTTGAAGGCTGCGCTCTAAGGAAGGCAGATACGCACTGCGAAATAAAGGCATAGACTAAACTTTTATTAACAAAACAAATAAACTCAAAGATTATGAAAATTAAGCATCTGCAAGTAGCTGCTATTTCTATGGCTACACTCTTGCTCACATCTTCTTGCATCGGTTCGTTCTCTCTGTTTAATCACTTCGCTAAGTGGAACAGAAGAGCTACCAACAGCAAATTCCTCAACGAAATCATCGGCTTGCTGCTTTCTCCTATTTATGGTTTCTGCGCAGCTGCCGACTGGATAGTGCTCAACTCAATAGAGTTTTGGAGCGGCACAAACCCATTGGCCGACAACGTGGGAAAGACTAAGAACGTGCTCGGTGAGGACGGCAGATATTATGCTGTTACCACTCTTAAGAACGGATATGAGATAAAGACTCCGGAAGGAAAGACCGTGAAGTTTATCCACGACGCTAAGACCGACACATGGTCAAAGATGGAAGACGGTAAGACTACCGACATTCTCCGCTTCAACGAAGACGGCACAGTACACGCATTCCTTCCTAACGGCGGCGGTATCGACGTACAGCCAGACGCAGCAGGAGTATACCAGGTGCGCATGGCTACCGGCAACGGCACTTATTTCGCAATGAAATAATTTAAAACTCTCAATATTTAGAGAAAGCTCTCACTGATTTCACAGAAAATTTTCACCTATTTCCGAAAAAACATTCATGGAAAAAATCCGTGTTATCCGTGAAATCTGTGAGAGCATTTTTATCTCCATGAAGAACTAAAAACAATTAGAAAGAAATGGTACTGAATTACATTTGGATAGCGTTCTTCGTCATTGCGTTTGTCATCGCGCTCATAAGACTTATTTTCATGGGCGACATGGAAGTGTTTCCCGCAATGATGAACTCCACATTCGAATCGTCAAAGACGGCATTTGAAATCAGCCTCGGACTTACAGGCGTGCTCTCTCTTTGGCTCGGCATAATGAAGATAGGCGAGAAAGGCGGCGTGGTGAATGCTTTGTCGCGACTGCTCAGCCCGGTATTCGTGAAGCTGTTTCCCGACATTCCGAAGGGACACCCTGTAACAGGCAGCATCTTCATGAATATAGCAGCCAATATGCTCGGTCTTGACAACGCCGCCACACCGCTTGGACTAAAAGCGATGGAGCAGATGCAGGAACTGAACAATAAGAAGGACACTGCCACCAATCCGATGATAATGTTTCTGGTGCTCAACACCAGCGGACTTACACTGATACCTATTTCCATAATGGTGTACCGCTCACAGATGGGGGCGGCTCAGCCTACCGATATTTTCATTCCTATATTGCTTGCCACATTTTTCTCTACCATAGCAGGCATTGTTATCACGTCTATATATCAGCACATCAACCTATTCAATAAGACGATGATGCTCACCCTCGGCGGAATGCTTGCCGTAGTGGGCGCGATGATTTGGGGCTGCGGACAGATGGACAAGGACACTCTCAATGCCGTAAGCACAAGCGTGGCAAACATAATGCTGATGTCTATCATCATAGCGTTTATCCTTGCCGGCATGAGAAAGAAGGTGAACGTGTATGAAGCGTTTATAGAGGGAGCTAAAGAGGGCTTCACCACTGCCGTGAGAATTATTCCTTATCTTGTGGCGATACTCGTGGGCATTGGCGTGTTCCGCGCGTCGGGAGCTATGGATGCTGTGGTAAACGGCGTGGGCGATGTCGTTGCGATGTGTGGCGGCAACACTGATTTCGTAGGTGCACTGCCTACAGCACTGATGAAACCTCTGTCGGGAAGTGGAGCGCGAGGCATGATGGTAGACGCCATGACCAACTACGGAGCCGACAGTTTCATCGGCAGACTGAGCTGCATATTCCAAGGAAGCACAGACACCACATTCTATATTTTGGCTGTCTATTTCGGCAGCGTGAACATTAAATACACTCGTCATGCTGTAGCATGCGGACTGCTTGCCGACTTGGCAGGTATCATTTCCGCGATAGCGATAGCATACTTATTCTTTAATTAGACACATAAAAAAGAAATGGCAAATCTTAAGAGTTTGGCAAAAGACACGGTGATATATGGTCTAAGCAGTATCATCGGACGATTTATCAACTATCTTCTCGTACCTATTCAGACGGCTAAATTCGCTGCTTCGGGCGGTGAATATGGCATCGTAACCAATATATATGCTTACACTGCCCTGCTATTGGTAATCCTCACCTATGGCATGGAAACTACATTCTTCCGCTTCGCCAACAAGCAGGATGAAGACCCGCGCAAGGTGTATGGCACTACGCTCACGATGATAGGCTTCACGGCATTGCTCTTCATAGCGATGATACTGACATTCCTCGACCCTGTTTCGGCATTTATGGGATATAGTAGCCATAAAAGCTATGTGGCGGTGATGTTCATCTGCGTGGCAATGGACGCTTTCCAGTGCATTCCGTTTGCGTATCTGAGGTATCAGAAGCGACCGATAAAGTTTGCCGCTCTTAAACTGCTCAACATATTCATGAACATAGCCCTCAACTTGCTATACCTTATTATATTGCCGGCTTTGCACATCAACTTGTTCGGCATGTATGATGAGAACTTCACGCTCGACGTGGGCTATGTGTTCTATATCAATTTGTTCTGCACGGCTGCGCTCAACCTCTTCCTTATAAAAGAACTGGTAGGCTTCAAATATGGTTTCGACAAAGCTTTGATGAAGCGTATGCTTTCTTACAGTTGGCCTATCCTCGTGCTCGGCATTGCAGGCATTCTGAATCAGACTGCCGACAAGATATTATTCCCTTACATATATAAGAACGCCGACGCTCACAGCCAATTAGGTATATATGGCGCGGCAAGCAAAATCGCCATGATTATGGCTATGATTACTCAGGCTTTCCGCTATGCTTACGAGCCATTCGTGTTTGGCAAGTCGAAGGATAAGGACAACAAGGAGACATACGCCAAGGCAATGAAATATTTCATCATCTTCACATTGCTCGCTTTCCTGTGCGTGGTGGGATATATCGACATTCTGCGTTATGTAATCGGAAAGAGCTATTGGGAAGGTCTGCGAGTAGTGCCTATCGTGATGGCAGCGGAAATAATGATGGGCGTTTACTTCAACCTCTCATTCTGGTATAAACTTATCGACAAGACCATCTGGGGAGCTTATTTCTCAGGCGTGGGCTGCGCGATGCTGATAGCCATCAACATTATCTTTGTGCCTCAATACGGATATATGGCGTGCGCATGGGCTGGCTTCGCCGGCTATGGCACGGCTATGCTTTTGTCTTACTTCGTAGGTCAGAAGCACTACCCCATCAACTACCCTATTAAAGACATCATGCTTTATGTGGCGCTTGCCCTCGTGCTCTTCGTAGGTATGGAAGCAGCCAACAAATATCTGAGCGTAGTTGCGGGCGTAGCTGTAAACACATTACTTATCCTTGTATTCTTCGCCTATATCGCGAAAAAGGATTTCCCTCTCGCTCAGCTTCCTGTAGTAGGCAAATATTTCAGAAAGCAATAGACATGATTTCATAATAAGATACACATAACAAAGCAGGCATGGCTCACACTAGTCATGCCTGCTTGCATATTAAAACGCTCCCTAAAACAAGGAGCGAAGAATATCCAAAGATTTGAGTTCGGGAAAGCCCGGCACATGCAGACGATAATATGAAAGGACGATATCGATAATGCGATTGCGCTCTACATGGCTAAGCTGATAACGCCCCATATTGGCATAATTCATTCGCATGAATGATAAGATAAGCGAAGCTTCATTCGGCAGAAGCACATCACGATGGAGAGGTGGCAGCGAAACGAATACACCATCACGCAAATCGAAGAAGTCGCCGTCGTGATACTGTTCCACATTAGGGAAGAAGCCGATAAAGCGAGTGAAACGCATCATAAAGACGAGATGGAAATTGGCAAAGTTGTCGGAAGCAGCCTCAAGCCAACGCAAGCTTTCCTCTATATATATAAATAAGGTGGAGTTAGGAGCCTGCTCTCCTTTCGTAGCATGATACAGAAATTCGGCGATGAAGAAGCTTATGGCAAGTTTGCTCTGATTGGCCTGCAAAATTGACGGCGAGCTGACGATAGCTATTTCGTCGAAATGCTGAAACTGGCGATTTTTATGCAGAGTGAACTCTATATCAAGAATCGTGAGCGGAATAAAAAACTGCTTCTTTATCTTCGACTTATTGCTCTGAGGTATTGATGTAAGAAACGTAAGACGGCCCTCATCTTTCGTGAAGACATCAACAATGAGTTTCTTCTCACCATATTTTAAAGAATGCAGAACAATAGCGCGAGTTTTCGTCATTTTATAAGCCTTTAACGACACAAAAATACTAAAAAACGTATAAATCTTAAAGTTTTTCCTCGAAAAATTTGGATGGTAAGATAAAAAACTATACCTTTGCACCCACAAAAATATGGTATGGTCCATTCGTCTATCGGTTAGGACGAGAGATTTTCATTCTCTAAAGAGCAGTTCGACTCTGCTATGGACTACCAACCAAAAGGAATCCCAAAAACAATTTCGCATAGATTGGCTACTCACCTTCTCTTATGAAGTAAAAAAGCCATTCTTATTTAGTTTTTAGAAAAATAAAAAAAGAAATATAAAGATGGCAAATCACAAATCATCACTTAAGAGAATCCGTCAGGATAAAGTGAAGGCTTTGCACAACAAATATTATGCAAAGACTATGCGCAATGCTGTTCGTAAGCTCCGCGCTACAACAAATAAGGAAGAGGCTGTAAAGCTCTATCCTGAAGTTCAGAAGATGTTGGATAAGCTTGCTAAGACAAACATCATCCACAAGAACAAAGCTGCAAACTTGAAGTCAAGTTTGAGTCATCATATCGCTAAATTGGCTTAATATTATATAAGTCAGTCGTAGCTTTCAATGAAGAGACCGTAACAACTTTTAGCTGTTGCGGTCTCTTCATTTTTATATCTTTTAATATCTAAAACCGCTTATCCGCACTACTTTTCTGTCACTAATTAGCAGAAAAACACTATCTTTGCAAATGAAATCACATATTTTACACACATCAATCATGAAATCTATAAAAGGACTAATCATACTTGCCCTTACAGCAATAACGATGACTGTTTCGGCCCAGCAAAAATTTGAAATGGATTTATGGAACGGTCACGCCCCTAACAACAACGGCGACGCTAAAGACATAGCTAAAGTATATGTATATCTTCCTAAAGCGCAAAAGGCTACAGGAAGAGCTATCGTGATGTGTCCGGGCGGCGGATACGGACATCTATCTATGGACAATGAAGGCAAGGACTGGGCATCATACTTTAATAATATGGGCATTGCCACGATAGTATTGAAATACAGAATGCCGCACGGCAACCACGAAGTGCCTATAAGCGACGCTGAAATGGCTATAAAGATGGTGCGCACCATGGCTAAGTCATGGAACATCAACCCTAACGATGTGGGCATAATGGGCTTTTCGGCAGGAGGACATCTCGCCTCTACCATAGCTACTCACTCAAAAGGCGACGCGAAGCCTAACTTCCAGATACTTTTCTATCCGGTAATAACGATGAACACCGGATTTACGCATAAAGGCAGCCACGACAACTTCCTCGGCAAGAATGCGAGCAAGAAGCTGGAAAAGGAATACAGCAACGACTTGCAAGTGACACGCGTCACCCCTAAGGCGTTTATCGCCCTTGCCGATGACGACCACGCTGTATTGCCGACCAACGGAGTGAACTACTACTTTGAGCTGTATCGTCACGACATACACGCTTCATTACATGTATATCCAAGCGGAGGACACGGATTCGGAATCCGCCCTTCATTCAGATATCATTCAGAAATGCTTTTGGAATTAAAGGCATGGCTTGAAAGTTTCTAAAACACATTATGTAAATAATCATAATGGCGAGGAAAAATATCCATGCAAAGTAGGCTTTATTGATTAAAATTGTTATCTTTGCATGATTTTATATTCCAGATGTTAGTCAAAACAATAAAGATTTTTAATTTTTTAGATGAACGTAATTACAAAAACAGTTCAGTTGCCTGATGGCAGAACCATCAGCATTGAAACCGGGAAAGTAGCAAAGCAGGCCGATGGTTCAGCAGTTGTCCGCATGGGCAATACTGTGCTCCTCGCTACTGTTTGTGCTGCAAAGGAAGCAGTTCCCGGAACAGACTTCATGCCTCTGCAGGTAGATTACAGAGAGCAGTATTCGGCAGCAGGCCGATTCCCAGGCGGTTTTACCAAACGTGAGGGTAAGGCCAGTGATAACGAAATTCTTACTTCTCGCCTCGTAGACCGTGTACTTCGCCCTCTATTCCCAGCAGACTATCACTGCGAAGTTTATGTTCAGATCATGCTTCTATCAGCCGATGGCGTAGATCAGCCTGACGCACTTGCAGGATTTGCAGCTTCAGCCGCTATGGCTTGTTCAGATATTCCTTTTGAATGCCCAATCAGTGAGGTTCGTGTAGCCCGCGTTAATGGTGAATACATCGTTGACCCTACATTCCAGCAGATGGAAAATGCCGACATGGATATCATGGTAGGTGCGACAAAGGACAACATTATGATGGTAGAAGGCGAAATGGACGAAGTTTCAGAGCAAGATTTCATCGGCGCTTTGAAAGCAGCTTCAGAAGCCATTAAGCCAATGTGCTTGATTCAGGAAGAACTCGCTAAGGAGAACGGAACTGACGTTAAGCGTGAATATGATGACGAAGTAAACGATGAAGAGCTTCGCGAGGAAATTCGCAAAGCCGTTTACGATAAGTGCTACGCTATCGCTCAGGCAGGCGACCACGACAAGAAGAGCCGTGAAGAAGCATTCGGCCAGATTAAGGAAGAATTCCTTGAGGCATACGATGCTGCTCACACAGACCTTTCTGAAGATGAACTTGCAGAGAAGCATGCTGAAGCAGACCGCTATTATGCCGACGTAATGCGCGACTCTATGCGTCGTTGCGTTCTCGATGAAGGCAAGCGTCTTGATGGTCGTAAGACTACCGACATCCGTCCTATCTGGTGCGAGGTTTCACCTCTCCCAATGCCTCACGGAAGCTCTATCTTCCAGCGTGGTGAGACAATGAGTCTTTCTACCTGTACTCTCGGTACTAAGCTTGACGAAAAGATGGTAGACGATGTGCTCGACAAGAGCTACATGCGTTTCCTTCTTCACTATAACTTCCCTCCATTCTGCACAGGCGAAGCAAAAGCTCAGCGTGGTGTAGGCCGTCGTGAGATCGGTCACGGTCATTTGGCATGGCGCGCTTTGAAGGGACAGATTCCTGCTGACTTCCCTTACACAGTACGTTTGGTAAGCCAGATTCTTGAGAGCAACGGCTCATCATCAATGGCAACCGTATGTGCTGGAACATTGGCTCTTATGGATGCAGGTGTGCCTATCAAGAAGCCTGTAAGTGGTATCTCTATGGGTCTTATCAAAGACGACACAAGCGATAAGTATGCTATCCTTACCGATATTCTCGGCGATGAAGACCACCTTGGTGATATGGACTTCAAGACCACAGGTACAAAGGATGGTTTGACTGCTACACAGATGGATATCAAGTGCGACGGCTTGAGCTTCGAGATTCTCGAGAAGGCTCTTATGCAGGCTAAAGACGCTCGTGAGTTTATCCTCGGCAAGCTGACAGAAACTATCGCTGAGCCACGTGCTGAAATGAAGCCACAGGTTCCACGTATCATAGCATTCGACATTCCTAAGGAATTCATCGGTGCTGTTATCGGCCCTGGAGGTAAGATTATCCAGCAGATGCAGGAAGAAACCGGCGCTACAATCACTATCGACGAGAGCGATGGCGTAGGTAAAGTTCAGGTTAGCGCTCCTAACAAGGAAGCTACCGATGCTGCCGTTGCCAAGATTAAGGCTATCGTTGCCGTACCAGAAGTTGGTGAGGTTTACGAAGGAACAGTTCGTTCTATCATGCCTTATGGCTGCTTCGTTGAGATTATGCCAGGCAAGGATGGATTGCTCCACATCTCAGAAATAGACTGGAAACGTCTTGAAACTGTTGAAGAGGCTGGTATCAAGGAAGGCGACAAGATTCAGGTTAAGCTCCTTGAAATCGATCCTAAGACAGGAAAATATAAGTTGTCACACCGCGTGCTCGTTCCAAAGCCAGAAGGCTATGTAGAGCGCGAACGTCGTCCACGCCGTGAGCGTGGTGAACGCGGCGAGCGTCGTGATGACCGCCGTGGATGCAATAGAAACTAAGATTCTAATTGTTTCATAAATACATACTCCTTTGAGCCTTTCCGCCAGCGATGGTAGAAAGGCTTTTTTATATGAGTTTATTTCGTTTCAGGTCGCATTACGACACGCAAATGATTACCGGTAGTATAGAATGCCTTAACAAAGAAATCAGACAGCTGCTTAGGGGTAATTGCCTTAACAGTCTTCTTATAATCTGTATGGTTATCTACGCCGTAATCAAGATAATCTGATATTATGCCAAGCCAATAGCCATTGGTCTTCGCGTCTACATCAGCCTGCTTCAGCATTACGCTCTTCACTTTCTCCACGCTCTCTGGAGTCATCAGCTGAGCTTCCTTTTCCAACACTTTATCGATAAGGACGAGAGCCGTATCAACCTTTGCGTCTTCGGTGATAGGAGACTGAATCTGCATCAATGTATATGGAGTTTTACCTGCCAAATTGAAATAGCATGAAGCATAGATAGAATAAGTGGCACTGGCTTCCTCTCTTACCTTCTGGAAGAGATCCATAGAAAGCACTTGCCCTACAGCACTGCAAATTACCTTGTTTTCAGCAGTATAAGGAGTGTTCACGCCATAGAATATCTCTGATTCAATAGGCTTAGGAGATTCCATCTTCTGACGGAACGTAACATTCTTAACGCCCTTGAAATAAGTACGAGTTTCTTCCTGCTTCACCTCACTGCACACGCCAGGAATAGAAGCGATATACTGCTCTATCAACGGACGAAGAGTAGCCTCATCATAATTGCCGATGAAATAGAATGTGAAATTGCCTGCATTAGCATAAAGCTGCTTATCCATCTGAAGCACTCTGTCATAACTTACCTTATCCAAATCTTTCAGATGAAGCACAGCGTTCTTCTTATTTCCACAATAAATGCGATTTACAAGCGTATCAGAGAAGATATAGTCAGGCTTTGCCTCCGCATTCTTCAGGCCAAGACGATATCTCTGCATCAAATCGTCATAAGACTTCTGATCCTTTGATACATTTGTGAAATTGAGATATACAAGCTGCATCATTGTTTCTATATCCTTAGGAGTAGAAACGCCGCTGATGTTATGGCGAGTTACGTTCAAAGACTTAGAAACGCTCACCTGCTTACCTGCCAAAGCCTTTTGCAAATCAAGACTTGAGAAATTGCCAAGACCGCTTGAACTGATTACGGAATCATACAACTTCAAATTCTCCGCGTCGGAATCAGTAAACTGATCTTCACCACCCTTTGCTGAACCACGGAACATTATCTCATTGTCCTTGAAATCTGTCTTCTTCAGAATTACAGTTGCACCATTAGAAAGAGTAAGAGCCTTATAACCGAGTGCCTTGTTTTCTGTTTCTGCCTTTATAGAGCCTTTCTTCGGCATATTGGCAATCAGAGGTTCGTCCTTAGCATTATCTACCCACGCCGTGAGCTGTTCAGTACGAGCAGCCTTTACTGCTTCAGCGAGCTGCGCCTCAGTAGGAAGAACGACACCTTCCTTATCCTGTGCCGTTTCTATTATCACGAGATTAGTATCATTATCAGAAATCATCTCCTTCACAAGCTCATTGGCTGCATCAACAGGCACATTCGGCAACAGCATATTAGCCAACTGATACTCTGTTTCTACAGAAGGAATAGGCTCGCCATCCTCAAAATTACGGATATACTCACGGCAATATTCATCATTCTTGCGCTTATTGCGATTAGTATATTGAGTTTCTATCTGGCTGAGCAGCTCTTCTCTTGCGCGAAGATATTCAGAAGCAGTAAATCCGAACTTGCGCACACGCAGAAGCTCTCTCATCATCGCCTGCAAAGCCTCAACATCCTTACCCTCCTTGGCACGGGCATTAAAGCTTACAGCGTCTTTCGTCTTTGCTATTCCGCAATACGAACCAATACCGAACGAAGAACTTGTAAACGGACAGTTTGCATCCTGCTCCAATTCGCTCAAACGCGCGTTGAACATCTGCGAGATAAGATTTTGAACGCACATCTGGAAATAATAAGGAACGGTATTCTTTATAGAATCAGGAGTAGCGTCAAACTTCATGTCGATGCTAAGCTCATTAGTTTTCTGCTCCTTATCCTTCAATACAGCATAGATAGCCTCATTGTTATCAGGAGTTTCCGCATCCACCACCTTAGCGGCATTTGCAGGCACTTTCACCTTTTTAAACAGCTTATGTATCTGCGCTTCGATATGATCAACATCTACATCACCCACAATGACGAGAGCCTGATTATCCGGGCGATACCATTTTTTATAATATGCGCGAAGAGCCTTGTAAGGGAAGCTATCTACCACCGACATCAGTCCTATCGGCGAGCAAGTGGCATACTTTGAATTAGGGAAAGCCTTAATGAGCACCTGCTCCATAAGTCGCTGACTTGCGCCGTTGCCCATAGTCCACTCTCCATGCACCACTCCACGCTCCTTGTCGATCTCCTTAGCTTTGAGAGAAAGACCATTGCTCCAATCTTTGAGTATGAGCAGACAAGAGTCGAGAGCCGTCTGTCGCGTTGTAGGAACAGCACATATATTATATACCGTTTCGTTTACGCTTGTGTAAGCATTCAGATCACGACCGAAAGAGACGCCCAGCCCTCTCGTATACTTTATTATGCCGTCGTCCTTGAAATGTTCAGAACCATTGAAAGCCATGTGTTCCAAGAAATGAGCGAGTCCGCGCTGACTCGGCAGCTCCTGAATAGAGCCTACACGCTGAGCGATGTAGAAGCTCGCCACATGTTCCGGGTAATTGTTATGGCGAATGTAATAAGTCAGTCCATTCGCCAGTTTTCCTATCCTCACTGCCGTATCAGTAGGGATAGTAATCTGAGCAGGAGTTTGAGCATGCACGGCTGCGCACATCATCAAAAACGCCGCTCCCAAAATACTTCTAATTTTCATTTGTGTATTTATAATTAGTTGTTAATATTAGAACGATTACAAAGGTAAGTATTTAATTACAAATCAGCTCCTTTTGCGCTCAACGAGTATACAGATTTCGCCACACAACTCTGCAGAGAAATCCTAAAACGAAGATTTCGCTGCACAACTCTACTGAGAAATCCTAAAACGAAGATTTCGCTGCACAACTCTGCTGACTAATCCTAAAAATGAGATTTCGCTGCACAACTCTACAAGAAAATCCTAAAACGAAGATTTCGCTGCACAACTCTGCAGAGAAATCCTAAAAATGAGATTTCGCTGCACAACTCTACAAGGAAATCCTAAAACGAAGATTTCGCTGCACAACTCTACAGGAAAATCCTAAAAGTGAGATTTCGCTGCACAACTCTGCAAGAAAATCCTAAAACGAAGATTTCGCTGCACAACTCTACAGAGAAATCCTAAAAATGAAGATTTAGCCACACAACTCTGCAGACAAATCTTTATAGAAACTTAAAAAACTCACCTTAATTCATTGAAAATTAAAGTTTTATGGTACTAAGCGTCATTAAGACGTGTAGTTTCGCGGCACTAAATTCCATTGAAAAGTGTAGTTTTGTAGTACCAAATTTCATTGAAAAGTGTAGTTTTATAGTACCAAATTCCATTGAAAAGTGTAGTTTTAGTAGATATTGAAAGCAATGGAGCGACACTCTCATCACGAGAATGCCGCTCCTTCTATTATAATATATTTGCGAAGTGTCGCCAAATATTATTCATGCTCTCATGAATAATCTGCTATTATAGGCGACTATAATAGAATTTGCAATTTAGAAAGCCATAAATGGGCGGACTTCATGACTGTCGTTTTTTAAATTATTAGTAGAATAAAAATCCAAATGACCGTAATAAGGAAATCTCACCAAAATATAAGAACTAGCATTTACCTCCGTACTTGTTACATAATAAGCTTCGTCTGGATTTATCGGAAACGGAGTATATGACCCCTCACCAGCTACGCTAAAGTATCCATTTATATTTCTGTCAATAATATCCACCATCGTACCATTGTTAGGATTTACATACCATATTACGACATCGTATGGCGCTACGTTACTACTCATCCCACCAATTTCACGTAAAAATCTATACATTTGCCCATGACTTGGAAGATACCATTTACTCGTTGCACTACTAAGAGAATAATTGTTTTGATAGTTGATTGCAGCAAAAAATGCAGGATAATTTGTTGCGTTATTATTTCTGTTATCTGTTATAGTATGAGTATCTGTATATCCGTCATAAAACTCCCAACATGGTGTCATCTCTTCAATTGTTGGCTTCCAAGGAAATTGCTGATTCATAACAGTTGAACCAGATTCCGTACTCCACGCATAATTTCCACCACCCACTTTATGAAGAGAGATTGCATACCCATTTGTCCAACCATGGCTTTTATCTGTGTTACTTGTGGATGTTGAATAAATGAGGGCGACTGGGGTAATCCCTTTATTCTTCGCTGCTGTCACAGCAGAGGAATTACCATCTATCACAACGCCTTGACCATTAGCATAAATGCCATAGAAATCGCCAATATCTACAGACGTGTTGCCCTGATATAGGAATTTGCTTGCCGAGATATTTATCGTTGCGGTGTAGACATTGTTAGCAGCGTAATCACGAGAAGTAATAGCATTGGCTGTATAAATCGTTCCGCCAACATTTACCTTGAAAGTGAGAGAAGCATTTTGAGGAATAATGCAAGCTTCAAAAACATTGTCACCGCGTTTGTGCATAGTAATATCGCTTGCGGAATTTTTAGCAGTCAATACGCCTTTGCTGCCGACAGTGCCGTCACGTTTCGTTCCGCTCAAAACAACGCTATTGATAGTCGCGTTTGCCAAATAAGAAGGATTAGCTACATTCACCGTTACACGCACTTTTGCAATCTTATGGCTAAGGCTTATGCTGTTTGCCGTATTGGAATGAACAACAGACGCACTGCCATACAAGAAATCGCTGTTCTTGAAATTTGCGTCATTGTTCTGCGATGCACTGACTGAATGTGTTGTGCTGACAACAGCTCCTTCGGTAGAAGGATACCATGCGTTGGCGGTAAGGGAATTAAGATTGGTGAAATAATAAGGAGCTGCGCTCGTCATTGTTGATGATGAGCCACTTCCGCCAATAGTGTATTGAAAGAATCTGCCGTCCACCTGAACTGTAACGGCTTCGCCACCAACCCATGTAGGCGTGTCATCAAGCGGAGCGCGTGAAAGTTCGCCCACACTCATTTCTACTTCCTCCTTGTGCATCACGCCTGCAAAAATAGTGTCGGTATCAAATCTTACGCTGCGAGTATCAATCTCCATTGGGCTGACGGCATTCAAGCCTACTGAAAATGTCAGAGCTTCGCCTTTTGTAGATAATTGCAAAGCGTCATCAGAAGCGCACGACGCAAAGAGGCACGCTACCACAGTACATACCATTCCTATCGGAATTAATCTAATCTGTTTCATAACTTCATCTTTTTATGTTTATAGCCTTTGTTTGTTCATTCTTTTAGCTTGGCTCGCTTGCCAAACATATTTTCTTATCGGCATTTAATAGAATTTCGCTATAAACTTGCTTTGGGCACAAAACGAAAGCGTAGATGCGTTTGTATTATTCGGTCTGAGGTTCGTGGAAAACCCAAGTCAAGAATAGATACAGTCACATCTACGCATATACGTAGACATTAACTCTTATCCATGTTCCTTGACTTTGAATTTTCCACGATTCCAGACCGGAACAAGAATAATAGCAATGCTATTTTCACCAATAAGGCACGTTACACCAAAACATAAGGTGCTACGCACATTCTTTCATTTGCAAATATAAACCTAATTTTTAAATCTGCAAGCGATTTATACGAAAAAAGCCTCACACGGCGCAAAAAGCAACTACCGCATGAGGCTATCACATGTTTAATAATTTTTCATTTTATTTCTCAGCAGGAGAGAAATCCTCCTTGCTTATTCCGCATATAGGACATGTCCAGTCATCAGGCAAATCCTCAAATGATGTGCCTTCTGCTATACCGTTGTCAGGATCACCTTTCGCAGGGTCATATTCATAACCGCAAACATTGCAAACGTACTTTCTCATAATGTTAATGTTTAAAATTTGATTAGTTAATAGAATCGATTATACTGCCTGCAAATATATTGATAAAGCAATGAATTTCAAAAAGAAATATCATCTTTTTATTCTAAAAAGTGCAAAAGCGGAAGCCGTGTACGGAAACATACATTTTATATATCTTCCGACGGCATGTTTTGTTCAGACATAGTCTTCGCCTTTCTGCATCTGCACCTCATTCACATATTTGCGCACCAAAGCCGATGAATCTTCCTTCGGGCAGATAAAGAGCACATTGCCCTGCTCGGCAACGATATATCCTTTAAGTCCTCTTATTACGGCAAGATGGTCGTTGGGGAGTTTTATCACGTTGTCCTCACTCTCGTCGAGAATTACGTCGCTGTCTACCACCACATTGTCGCCATCGCCCCTACTCATGGCCTCATATATGCTGTGCCAAGTGCCGAGGTCAGCCCATCCAAACTCGCATTTCAGCACATGGCTGTCGCCACCCTTTTCGAGCACCGCGCTGTCGAGACTTACATTAGGGAAACGAGAGAAATTCTCCTGCATAAACCGCTCCTCCTGCTCAATGGTGGGCGCAATGCCCTTAGCTGCCATCTCCCTGTCGTAATCATGGAGAATTGAAACATTAAAGAGAGTTTCATTTTCAAAGAAGCAATGAGCCGAACCGAAGAACATACCAGTGTTCCAATAAAACTCACCGCTGTCCATAAACATCTGAGCGAAATAACGCTCTGGCTTCTCGCTGAACGACTTCACCCGATAGACATCTGCCGAAACCTCATCTCCCATCTGAATATATCCATATCCAGGTTCAGGGCGAGTAGGCTTCACTCCGAGCGTGAGAATAGAGTCGTTTTTGCGGATAAAGTCGAGAGCCTCATTGATGTTGCGCTCAAAAGCCACCTCGTCAATAATAGCCTGATCGGAAGGAATGACGATAATCTTAGCCATGGGATTCATCATCATTATGCGATGAGCCGCCCACACAAGACTTGGCCCAGTATTGCGATAGATAGGCTCTATAAGAAGGTTGTGCTCCGGCACATTGGGAAGTTGTGTTTTTAATAAACCTGCATAAGCCTCGTTGGTAGAAATGAGAATATGGTCGCGCCTTACGAAATGCGTGCATCTGTCGTAAGTCTGCTGCACCTGAGTGCGCCCCACACCGAAGAAATCCATGAATTGCTTCGGCATATTGCTGCGACTGCAGGGCCACAGACGGCGTCCTTTTCCGCCAGCGAGTATCACACAATATACGTAATCTTCTAAAGCCATAGTAATAATCTATTGTTGTTGATTAACATTGTTAGTAATTAAATTAACGGCGATAAAGGTAGCTGTTATCTTTTGAAGCCACAAAATTATTATGCTTTTTTTATTGAAGAAATGCTTTTCTTAGTATGCGTTAATGATTGTGGGCGTACATCAATGCACGCCCACAATATATAATATGAAAATGAAGCAGAATTTACTTCTTTATAAGCTTGTAATATTCTGTTGCTCCGAGGAGGAAACAGCCTGTGCCGAAATCCTCAAAATCAGGGAAGCTATCGTAGGTGACAGGCTGTCCGGCACTTGGCTCCTTACCTGTGCCCTGCACATATCCGAGGAAACCATCAGAAGGGTGAATCGCGCTGTCGAGAGCTTTCCATGCCATGTCGGCAGACTTCACATATTTCTTGCCTGAAATGTGACCATTGCGCAAGCCCCAGCTCAAACCGTAAAGGAACAAACTTGTGCCTGTAGACTCCTTACCGCCATAAGTGACAGGAGAATGCAAGCTCACATTCCAGAATCCGTCCTCACGCTGGCATTTAATGATAGCCTTGCTCATGAGCTTATAATCCTTCATGAGCTGCTTATAATAAGGATCGCTTGGCTCAAGCTCGTTCATCACGCGCACCAAAGCTGCGTATACCCATCCATCGCCACGACTCCAATAGCAGTCATTGCCGTCTTTCTCCTTATAAGGAGGCATGAAATCGGCATCACGCCACCAAAGTCCGTCTTTCTTGTTAAAGAACTTATACGACCAGCCATAAGCCTTCATTGCGTAGTCCATGTATTTACGCTCACCTGTTATCTTATACATCTGAGCATACACAGGCATTGCCATCTGAATAGCGTCGATCCATGTCCAATAGTCCACTCTTCCTGTAGCCATCTGGTTGTCGAGATTAGCGCGCACTTCCTTTATCATGCTCTCATCCTTAGTTTGCAGATAGCGGTAAAGATAAGTCTGCGCGCAGCATTGGTCGTCGGCATGAGTTGTCTTCACGCCATTGCGAGTGGTCCACTTATGGAAGTTGCCCCACTTGTCAATATATTCTATATATTCATTCTTAGGCTCTACATCATTGAGAGCGGTGAGTCCCTCAAAATATACGCCATAAGTCCACAGGTTAGAAGGGCGAACTCTTTTCACGCGTGTAGGCAATGTAGGGTCTTGATGACGATTTACAAACCATGCGTTTACCTTTTTGGTCTGTTCAAGCACATGCTGTGGCTCAACATCGGCAGCGCTCATAGCGAGCGAGAACAACAAGGTCAGCGATAGCATTACAATTTTTCTCATGAATTTTTAAAATGTTTATGTGTTATAAGTTATGTGTGATTTTTTTAATATTCAAAAGTATGTTTTTAATTATTCAGTACAGCTTCTATGCGTGAAACGATTGCTTCGGGGCGGATGTCGTTCATGCAGGCGAAATCACCGCGTAGGCATTTAGGAGTGCCGAAGATAGAACAAGGACGGCAAGGCATATCCATCTGCACAATGTTTTCCTCCTTCTGCCCCCATCCTAAGAAACCGGCATAAGGATGCGTGCATCCCCAGATGCTCACCACAGGAGTATTTACGAGCGAAGCCAAATGCATGTTGGCGCTGTCCATGCTCACCATCACGTCGAGATGGCTCATCAATATAAGCTCATTGCGCAAGCCTCTGAGCATAGCCGAAGCATTGATACATTCACTATGTTTTGCCACGATATTATCAATAGCCTCGCATTCCCTACCCTTTCCGCCAAAGAGGAAGATGCGGCACGAAGGATGGTCGTAAGTGATTTTAGAAATCACCTGTTCCATCTTCTCTATAGGGTAAACCTTTCCCTTATGAGCAGCGAAAGGCGCTATGCCAATCCATCGGCGAGTGCCCTTGGCAGGAATCTGCTGTGGCAGCTTTGAGAGGTCGCCACCCTCTGGAGGGAAGATAGAAGTGAAGTCGTATTTTATAGGGTAGCCCAACTTTTCCAACACCTCAGCGTAGTTTTCAAAAGAAGTAGGCTGCTGAATTAAGTTCTTGTTTTCACCTTCCGCCACAAGAGCGTTTTTCCCCTCACGATGCTTGTTGATATGCTGCACTTTATATCCACCGAGATTAAATCTCAGGCGCAAGTATTTCGAGCGCAGTACATCGTGAAAGTCAGCCACAGCGGTAAAGTTCTTTGCCGCAAGTCGGCGGAAGAGGGAATTGAGTCCCTTTATACCATGATATTCATCTTTCACATCGGCTCCCATAAAACTTACGTTGGGAGCAAGATTTTCAAAAAAAGGTTCAGCAAAAGGACGGCTTAGCACGGAGATGCGCACATCAGGATACTGTTTCGCAAGCGAATAAACCACAGGAACAGTCATTGCCACATCGCCAAGAGCCGAGAAGCGCATTATTAGAATATGCTCTGTCTTCATATTTTTCGCTTATTGACGGAGAAGGTTATACAATATATGTATTTCTATAAAAGGTTAGTATGCCAAGTCTTGGCATTGTCGGCGGACTGTCTCTCTTTGGCAGTCCGCCTATGAAAAGATTATTATTTCTTATACAATACAGGGTTGGTGCTTGGGTCGTTATACATCTTCATCTGGCGATACACCTTCATGTATTTACGTCCAGCCTCAATGTCCTCAAGCAATTCCTCGATAGCCTGCGACAAGTCTTTCTGCTGCTCCAAGAGCACAGCGAGCTTTTCAGAGCACTTCTGAATATGCTCAGGCTTTGCATCGGTGCGCTCAGTCTGCTCCTTCATGTGATAAATCTTAAGAGCGAGAATGCTCAGGCGGTCGATAGCCCATGCAGGGCTTTCGGTATTGATTTTTGCGCCATCCTGTATCTTCACGTCGCTGTATTTCTGACGGAAGTAAGAGTCTATCTGTTCTACGAGATCTGTTCTGTCCTGATTACTGCGGTCAATTCTTCGCTTTATCTCAAGAGCCTTCATTGGATCAATATGAGGATCACGAATGATATCTTCAAGGTGCCATTGTACGGTATCAATCCAACATTTCAAGTATAAACGGTTCTCGATAGAACCACCGTCGTATGGATTCTTAATTTCCGCGTCTACATTATCAGTCATGTGGTAGTCGCGTATCACGGAATTAAATATTCCGTTACAAGTCTCTGTGAATGTCATTTTCGTTTATTCTTGTTTTGTTGCAAAGGTAACAATAAAATGATTAAAATCAAAAAATATCACTTTAATTTGGGTTTCAGCTCGTCGGGCGAGTCGTTTGTATACATATTTACAACAGGTGCTTTTTTAGTAAACATATCCGCTACCACCTGTGTATCAAGCGTTATCGGCGGGCAGAAATCCTTACTCTGCATATAACTGATTATGGCATTTCTCATCTGTCGTGCCACAAGTCTACGGCTCAAATCGCTGCTTATGTCCATAGTAGTGATAAGCAGCTTGCCTTTCAGCACATTAGCCTCAACAATCATTCCCAGCTTACGGCTCACGTGCCATGTGTCGATAGGCTGAACGGGCGACTCATATTCTCTTGGCAGTTCCATGAGATTCATCACCTGTGCTTTGTTTATCAGCTCCCACCAGTTAAGGTTAGCCCAGTCGTCGGTAGGGAAGTTACGAAACAGCGGATGCTTCGTGTCGATTGTCGCGCCTGTAGTATGCGGTGGTCGCATTTTAAACCAGCTCGTGTTCCAGAACACAGGCAGATAAGTCTGCTTCACGTCGTCGCCCAATTTCACTTTGCCTGCTGCTGTGATGAGCACTTTACCCCCATTTTGAAGCACCTTTATTGCTCGCGCGTCAAGACTGTCAGCAATATATATACCCTTCTCTGATGTCATTTCCACCTTCGACGGATACACCCAAAAGTCCCACTCGTTTTCTATATCAAGACTTTCGCCCTGCTTGCAAGCCACGCCCACTTTCAGCGTGAGCTTCTTCGGCTCTGTAATGTTATTGAGGGCAAACTTCACTTTTCCGAAATCTATGTTCTTGCCTAAATCCGCATTAATATAGTCGCACGTCGCGCCTTCCGCGTATTTGTTACCATCGCCATCAATAATAGTGTAACGACCATTCACATCGTGCATCGCGCGCCACGCATTATACAGCTCCACAGGCACTTCAAACGCCTCATCATTGCTGTAGACAAACTTTGGGAACTTTGCCAAAGGCACCATTGGCGCGCAAAATTTGCTCCAGTCGTCGGCATAGCCTTTGTCTTTCCAGAAAGCATTGAGCACACCCACCAAAGCCGTACCCTGTCCTGTGTAGTCGTTGAGTCCGAGGAGCTGGAAGCCAGCGTAATCCTTTGTTCTCAGATTGCGTTCTATCTCATATTTATATGCCAAAGTCTGCAACTTTCCGCTTGCGTGGAGGAATCTCTCTGCCAATGCCTTTGACTTTTCGTCCCATTTGCCTGTCGGCGAAACATTATCCACAAACATATCACGGAATATCTCAAAGTTGCCTGCCTTATAAACTCCTGTATACTGACTTATCTCTTTGAAATCAGGAAAAGCGCACCATTGTCCCTGCTCATGGCTGAGGTATGGCTCATTAATTTCGAATGTTATCGGCTTGCTACCCTTCTGCAAAAACTTTGTAATCTTGCCATAATAATCATCCTGCGACTGTGGAGCATGGCTGTCCCAGTCGAGTCCGCGCGCACCGCCTTTCACATGATATTGGCTCTTAGGGTCGAAAGCCCATCCTCCGCCGACGGAAGCACCGCAATACACTCTGCGAGAGTCTTTTCCTTTCCAATAGTCCACAAAATCGCCTACCCAGCTCACCCAGTCGCCAGCCGGCTCATTGCCTGCCGCAAGCATGCAGAACGACGGATGATTGCCATATTTATCCACCATTCGCTGAGTTTCCTCCATAAGATAGCGGTCGATAGTCATTCCTCGGCGCAGCTTCACGCCATGGTTAGGCCACGACGGGCCTTCTGGCTGCAGATAAAAGCCCAGCTTGTCGGCAGCATTGAAAGCCGCTTCGGGAGGGCAATAAGAATGGAAACGCATCATGTTGATTCCGTTTGCCTTACATTTGCGGAATATGTCTTCCCACGCCTTTTCGTCAGTAGGAGGATAACCAGTCTGTGGGAAGCAGCAGTTGCCCACAGTGCCACGTATCCATATAGGCTTATCGTTCATATAGAATTGTCTGCCCTTTATGGTGATTTCCCTCATGCCGAACTTCGTTCTCACCGTATCGCCACCATAAGTAGCCACATATTCATATAGATAAGGATCGAACTCATCCCATAGCCTCATCTTCCCCTCTATTTTCATCGTGCGCTCCAATGTGTCCTTGTCAAGACATAACTTTATATGCGCGCAATGGTTTTTCACGTCGGGAAAAATCATCACGTTGCGAATATATTTTCTTGGTCGCGACTGCAGCTCCATTCTGCCGATTATTCCGTTCCAGTCGCCCTGTGTCTGGTCGGTCACGCTGTGTGAATCCTGACCCACGCACACATTTTCCACCCTGTTGTCGATGAGGATGTCTATCTTGTTCTGTTTACCAAACTTCACATAACGAGTAATATCAAACTCATGTGGCACGCTCAGCGAAGAATCCCTGCCTGCCACCACTCCGTTTATGCGCACCGTAGTCGTGATGTGGGGTCGTTCAAGGAATAGCACAACGCTTCTTTTCTTCCAGCTTTTCGGCACAAACACCTCTTTGCCATACCATGCCTCTCCCACATAATGTTTCTTCGGAGTGAGAAAGAAAGGAAACTTTATATTTCCCTCCACACGGTATTTCTCCATATATGGATTAAAATAAAAAGAAGAATCATATATGCTGCCCACCCATCGTGTTTTCAGCGTCACGTCGTTGCCCTTTCCGTTTGTGAGCATTGAGCCAGGCAGCTGTATTGTTTCTCCGTATCTATCTGTTTTGCCAAACTGCCATGTGCCTGATAAGTCGATAACGTTTTGCGCCTTGCCTGCCACGTTGAGCAAAGCAAAGCCCATAAGTAATAATAGTTTGTTGTTCATCATTGAGTTTAAGTAATTATAAGTTTAGTTTTCAAAACGCTTGCAAAGATACAAATTCAGCAACAAAATTCTTTATTCCTCACAAATTTCTCTCATAAATTATCAGAATTAGCATGTCATTTGCTTTTCCATTATCCGCTTGATGTCTATTGGACAGTTTCTATAACTACGTATCTTGCTTTCATGTATATAGCCCACGCATTTCCCTCCATTATGAAGATACACCTTCCACCATTTACTTTTACGAGAAGGAGTATAATAAAAGATTCTTCATTTGTTTCATACACGAAAGGAGGATAAGGAATATTGTAATTCATGCGTTACAAATCAGGAATAGGCTTGAGTGCCTATTCCTGATTTTATTTGTTTTCATTTTATTTATTTCCCCAAATCAGAGGAAGAGCATAATACAGATACTGATTGATGTCGCCATACCAATGGTCGCCGCCCGGCTTCATTGAAAGGGAGATGTTCTTATTCTCACCGTCAAATCTGAACAATGGAGCTGATTTTGAAAGCGCTTCCATGAAATTCTTCTGTGGCTCGCCAGCCAAATCCTTTGTTCCTGTGTAGGCATACACCTTGATGTCTTTTCCATAGACGCTTTTCTCAAGCATATCGTTCATCCATGTGGCAGCAACCGCAGGAGCTTGCTTCTTCTTGGCAGCGTCATACACCCAAAGGTCGCCACTCAACGGAATGAAATGCTTCACGGCGCTGTTGCCGTAAGCCAGCTGATACCATGTGTAGAGAGCGCCCATGGAGAAACCGCCAAAGGCACGATGGTCGCGTGATTTTGCCACGGCTGTGCTGTCCTTGCCTTTAAGATATGTGCTGTAATGCTTCTCAACGGCAGGGATAAGGTCGTCTTGCAACTCCTTGTGGAAATCACGGCATTCCTGAATGGCGTTTTCCATTCCGTTCTTGCCTATGTTCTCATCATCGTCATAGAAAGTAGGGGTGACAACAATCACTGGGTTCATCTTCTTGCTTTCAATCAGATGGTCGAGCACCTGCGTCAATGGGATAGGCGCGCGCTCAGGCGAGAAGAATGAGGTGGAGTTGTCGCCGCCACCGTGCATAAGATAGACAACATTATAGCGGTTGCGCTTGTTGTAGCCGTAGGGCAGGTAAACTCGCGCGTGCTTCTCTATCTTCTTGTCGCCTCTCTTAACCATATATTTGAAGAGCTCCACCTTTCCCTGCTTCGCAGCGCTCTTGCTAAGGCTCTGCGGAACGGGCTTCACATTGATAATCTTCTTCTCGAAATCTGTTTTAAACAGATGTTTCACAAACTGGTTGAGGCTTCTTCTCCATGTGAGCCATTCATGATGAGTGCCTGGCGACTCATAGAAATCGCATTTGCAACCTGTGGCGCGTATCGACTCTACAAGCTTCTGTGTGCCGAAGTTTTCTTCCGAGCCGATGCTGAGGAAGAGATAATGCACTTTCTTGTTGAACTCCTCGCTCTTGGCAAACACTCCGTCGTAAGCCTTCTTTGCGTCGAGTCCGAAGATAGCTCCACTGAATCCTCCTATATAAGAGAACTTGTCGAGATTGGTGAGCGTAACGTCGAAAGTTTCATGTCCGCCCCATGAAAGACCTGCCATAGCTCTGTGGTCGCGGTCGGTGAGTGTGCGGAATGTCTTGTCGATGGTAGGAATCAGCTCATCGATAATCACCTTGTAGAACGACTTGCCGTATCGGGCATGACCTTCTGCCATAGTTTCGCCCTTAGCCAATGTGAAAGGCATAGAGCAGTCGCCATTGTCCATCACCACAATCATAGGCTTGGCTTCGCCGCCAGCTATAGCGTTGTCCATGATGTGCTGCATATATCCCTGCTTGCTCCATCCTGTCTCGTCCTCGCCCATGCCGTGCTGAAGATAGAGCACAGGATATTTCTTCTTGCCGCTTGTCTCGTATTCGGCAGGAGTATAGACGAAACATCTGCGCCACTTGTTTTGAGATTTAGAGTAATAAGGCAGCTCTCTCACCTGACCTTTTGCCACATTCTGCTGTGGGCGATAGTAGTCGGCTTCCTTTCCTTCAGGAATCTCAATGCCGCTCACCTGTCGGCAACATCCAAAGTAAGTCTGCGACTGTGGATCGTTTACGCTCACGCCGTCTACAATGATTGAGTAATAATGGAAACCTACAACGAGTGGCTGAGTGCTGCAAGTCCACACGCCTTTGTCGTCGCGCTTCATCTCATACTTCTTGCCGCACACGTCTACCTCCACCTTTGCCGCCTTGGGGGCGTTTACCTGGAAATAGGCTATTCGGTTGTCGTCCACTCTTGGATATTCCGCGCCAGGGATGGCTGTTTCGGAAACTTTGCCGGGCAAGGTCTGTGCCCACAATCCTGTTGAAGTTAATAGGAAAGCAATAAAAGTTAGTATTCTTTTCATATAATTTTGATGTTTTACCTCGCTAAGGTAGTAAATGGACAGAGGGATGGCGATGATGTCGCTGTTAAACAATCTTAATAGGGCGAAGTGTGTAACAGGGAGTAAAGAATATGCTACAAATTTGTAAATAAAGAGATTTTTAAGGGGTGAAAAAGTTGTGCGTATTAAAATATTGTGTATTTTTACCACAAGAAACAATTAGTAGATAACACTTAAAACATAATGATTATGCCGATAGAAATGATAATAGGATTTCTCGTAGTGCTTCTTGCCCTCTTTATAGGCGCACGCTACGGCAGCTTGGCTCTCGGTGCTATCTCAGGCATCGGTCTGGCTATATTGGTATTTGGATTCGGACTAAAGCCCGGCACTCCTCCCACAGATGTAATCTATATCATCGTGGCGGCAGTGACGTGTGCCGGAATGTTGCAGGCTTCGGGAGGTATGGACTGGATGATACAGATAGCAGAGAAAATGCTTCGCCGTCATCCCGACCGCATCACATTCCTTGCTCCGCTTGTTACTTTCTTCCTCACTGTGCTTTGCGGCACAGGTCATGTGGTATACACCATCATGCCTATCATCTGCGACATCGCGCTGAAAAAAGGCATTCGCCCGGAGCGTCCGTGCGGCATAGCGAGCATATCTTCGCAGATAGGTATCACCTGTTCGCCCATCGCGGCGGCAGTCGTAGCATTCATGACAATATCCAATGCCAATGGCTACGAGATAACTATTCCTCAGATATTGCTCGTCTCGATACCTGCCAGCCTTTTCGGTATCACTATGGCTTCCATTTGGAGCTATCACCGTGGACTCGACCTCGACAAAGATCCGCAGTTTCAGGCTAAGCTAAAAGACCCAGCGCAATACAATTATATATATGGTTCTTCTGCCACCACTCTCGACAAGAAGATTTCAAAGGAGGCGAAGATTTCCGTGTATATCTTCCTCATTGCTCTCGGTCTTATCGTAATCTTTGCCGTGTTCCCGTCGTTGCTGCCTTTGTATACCAACAGCGAGGGCCTGTCCACAAGGCTTAAGATGAATCTCGTGATTCAGATAGTGATGCTAAGCGCTGCTGCGTTGATGGTGATATGTGCCAAGGCAAATCCTAAGCTTGCCGTCAGCGGAGCTGTATGGCAGAGCGGAATGGTGGCAGTAGTAGCAATATTCGGTATTGCGTGGATGGCAGATACCTATTTCGAGGCTTACACAGAGAATATAAAGGTGATAATGAGCGGACTCGTGGAGAGCTATCCGTGGAGCATAGCCTTTGTGTTCTTCTTCGTGTCGGTGCTTATCAATTCACAAGGAGCGGTTGTGGTTTCCATGCTTCCGCTCGCATATAGCATGGGTATCGACGGAGTAGTGCTTTTGGGCGTGTTCCCAAGCGTCTACGGATATTTCTTCATTCCTAACTATCCTTCCGACATTGCCACTGTGAATTTCGACAGGTCGGGCACTACTGTTATAGGTAAGTATCTATTTAATCATAGTTTTATGATTCCAGGTCTGATAAATGTCATAACCGCTACTATTGTAGCGTCTATCCTTGCCCAGATATTCCACGGGCTCGGATGGGTTTAATTGATATAGTTGATAATGTGAATGGCGGACGCAGTGATGTGTCTGCCATTTTTTATTCGTCAGCGGCAGATTCTTCCCTTTTTGAGAACACGCAACCGCAAAAGTTCTGGCGATAGAGATTATACTGGCGTGAGAGTTCTATAGAACGCAGATAGCCGCCACGCTTCTTGAAATCGCTCGGAAGGAATGCCACGCCATATTGTTCTGCCACCTCGTTGCCTATCTCGTTGATTTTGTCGGAGCGTTTCAGCGGACTTATCGTCAGCGTGGTGGTGAAATAATCGTATCCGCCCTCCTTGGCTATTGCTGCCGCATGCTCCAATCTCATTCTGTAGCATGCCATGCAGCGTATGCCTCCCTCAGGCTCGTGCTCCATTCCGCGCGCCATGTCGTAGAAATCCTTTGGCTTGTATTCGCCCTCAACGAACTTCACCTCGTGCTTAAACGGCATTTCGCCTATCAGCCTTTCCATCTCCTCCACACGATGGCGGTATTCCTTTTCGGGAGAAATGTTGGGATTGTAATAATAAACAGTGATGTCGAAATATTGCGATAGATATTCCAGCGTGTAGCTGCTGCATGGAGCGCAGCAACTATGAAGAAGCAGGCGCGGCACTCTGCCCTCGCGCTCGTTTTCCTCAATTATTCTGTCGAGAAGAAGCTGATAGTTTATCTTGTTCATTATCCTTTTACCTATTTATATATATGTAGGCGGATATATTCCGCATATCTGTTTGTTTTAGCGTGGGCAAAAATACGAATAATATTCAATAAATGAACTAAAAAGGCAGCTATAACGATATAAATTTGTAATTTTGGCGACTAAACTTATAATTCAGGAAATAATTAATATAATCATATACTTTTTTGATGAAGAAATCTACTTTACTCGCCGCTGCCCTCTTATTTATGGGTGGCGTGGCTCATGCCGATGAAGGTATGTGGACACTTTACAATTTGCCGCAGGCTGTGTATAATCAAATGCAGCAATATGGTTTTTCGCTTCCTTATGACGGACTTTATAAGGATGAGGGAGCATTGAAAAACGCGGTGGTAAACTTTTCAGGATTTTGCTCAGGCGTAGTCGTTTCGCCCGACGGATTGGTATTCACCAACCATCATTGCGGATTTGAGGCCATACGCTCTCATTCTACCGTGGAGCACGACTATATGCTCAACGGCTTCTGCGCAAAAACATTGGAGGAAGAACTGCCCAATAAGGATATGTTTGTTTCGTTTATGGTTTCTCAGCAAGACATCACCGACAGAATAAAGGCTTTGGGATATGAGAATATGAACGAGATGCAGAAGAACAATCTGCTCGACTCTATTCAGAATGTGCTTTCTGGCGAGGCTAAAGCCGTGGATTCTACATATCATGTGGAGGTAGACGCTTTCTATGAGGGCAACAAATATTATGCTACCACTTATCAGGACTTCACCGACCTGCGTCTTGTCTTCGCCTTGCCTAAGTCGATGGGTAAATATGGTGGCGAGACCGACAACTGGATGTGGCCGCGACAGACTTGCGACTTCTCTGTATTCCGCATATATGCCAACACTAAGACCAACGGCCCTGCTTCTTACAGCAAGGACAATGTGCCTTATCATCCTAAGGACTGGGCACCAGTTTCTTTGCAAGGATATAAGGAAGGCGACTTCGCAATGACTGTGGGCTATCCTGGCAGCACAGAGCGTTATCTTTCTTCTTATGGCATAAAGCAGATGCGCGACGCTGAGAACGCTCCTCGCGCTCAGGTGCGTGGCGTGAAGCAAGACGTTATGATAAAGCACATGCGTGCCGATGAGGCTGTGCGCATCAAGTATGACAGCAAATTCGCGCAAAGCTCCAACTATTGGAAGAACGCCTTGGGCATGAATAAATGTATCGACTCTATCGGTATCATCAATCAGAAGCGTGAGTATGAGCAGCGCATCGCTGCATGGCAGGATTCTACCGGCTTCCTGAAAGGCAAGCTCGACTTCAACGTAATGGCGAAGCTCTATGCCGACCGCTTTGAGGCGAGAAAGACCATGACATATTTCAGCGAGACTTTCCGTCGCACCAATGAGCTTACCACCCGTGCCATGGCATTGAACCATAAAGAGGTGCTCGGTGGAAGCAACAAGAAGAAGCAATATGTGATGTTTGAAGACAACTCTTCTACATGGGACGCTGCTCTCGACAAGGAGGTGCTCGCCACATTGATGAAGAACTATCGTGAGCATGTTTCTGCCGACGCATTGCCGAAATTCTATAAGCAGATAGATGAGAAGTTCGGCGGCGACTATAAGGCGTATGTAGACTATCTGTATCGCACTTCAATGATAATGCGCAGCGGTGAGAAGTTGTTTATCCACAGCCGTAAGTATGACAAAGACCCTGGCGTGCAGATGGGACTCGACTTGCTTGAGACTGCTGCTGCCATACGTGAGAAGATAGATGAGAGCGAAGACGCTCTTGCCAATCAGGAGAAATATCTCTGCGCTGCCAAGCTTCGCATGGAAGAGGATATGCCTCATTACAGCGATGCCAACTTCACAATGCGATTGAGCTACGGACAGGTGGGCGGCTTCGACCTCGGAGGCAAACCTTCGGGTTATTTCACCGACGCTAAGAGCATCGTTACCAAGATGGAAAAGGGCGAGAAAGGCGTGATAGATTATCAGGCAGAGCCTATCATGAAGCAGCTTCTCTCTGCATCCGACTTCGGAAAGTATGCCGACAAGACAAGCGGCAAGATGCAGCTCTGCTTCCTCACCAACAACGACATCACTGGCGGCAACAGCGGTTCGCCTATGTTCGATGGCAAGGGCAGACTCATCGGTTTGGCTTTCGATGGCAACTGGGACAGCCTTTCAAGCGACATCAATTTCGACAAGCGTCTGGCACGCTGCATCGGCGTAGACATCCGCTATGTGCTCTACATGATGGATAAATGGGGACATGCCGACCGCCTACTTAGGGAAATAGGAGCTAAATAAGATTAACATAACTGAATTTTTTAGGCTATAAATGTACTTCAGTGGTATATTTGTAGCCTAAAATTTTATATATAGCATTTAAAACTTAAAAACAACAATATTTATATTATGGAATTTAATGACTTTGAAAGGATGGTAAACGAAAAGGAGGCTGTAGTTCAGGCTTCTTTCCCTGCCGTCATGCGTAAGGTATATTTGTGGATGACTCTTGCGCTCATTATCACCGCTATCACTTCTTTTGGCGTTGCCACAAGTCCTGCGCTTTTCAATGCTATTGTGTCAAGCAAAGTGCTTTTCTTCGGAATAATCATCGCTGAAGTGGCTCTCGTGTGGGGCGTATCGGCAAGCATTCATAAGCTTTCGCTCACCACAGCCACGCTGCTCTTCATACTTTATTCAGTGCTCAATGGCATTACACTTTCGTTCATCTTCATTGCCTATTCTATCTCGGTGGTTTCCAAAGTGTTCTTCATCACAGCCGGCACATTCGCTGCCATGGCATTCATTGGCTACACCACCAAGAAAGATCTCAGCGGAATGGGAAAGATACTTACCATGGGCCTCATCGGACTTATCATCGCTTCGCTTGTGAATATGTTCCTTCGCAGCACAGGCTTTGAGTATATCTTGAGCTATGTCGGCGTAGCCATCTTCGTAGGCCTTACCGCTTACGACAGCCAGAAGATTCGCCAGCTTACTACCAATGCCATTATGGCAGGCGAGAGCGAGGTGACAGTGCAGAAATATGCTCTTCTCGGCGCGCTCAGCCTTTATCTTGATTTCATCAACCTGTTCCTCTATCTGCTTCGCATCTTCGGCAACAGCAGAAACTGATAACAGCATTCATATAGATTTTCCCTCGTAGGAATAAATAATTTTTGCCGCATGCTTTTTGCAAAAAGTATGCGGCATTTTTTCTGCTTTTTTGCTTGCTATTCATGATAATATTTAAATTTTGTAGTTGATTTCCTTAATGATGATTATTGATAACTAATATCTAACACATTAATATGAATGATAGAATACATAGCACTGCTCAGCTTTCGGGCATAAAATACTTCGCAAAAGAGGATATCGACCGCCTTGCGCCCTATCTCGACTTCGAGTAAAGGGGTATCAAGATAGTTTTAATACCAATCTGCCCCCTCCGATTGGGCTTAATTGCAGAATTAATAGCAAGACGACCCCTCCGATTGGGCTTAATTGCAGAATTAATAGCAAAACGACCCCTCCGATTGGGCTTAATTGCAGAATTAATAGCAAAACGACCCCTCAGATTGGGCTTAATTGCGGAATTAATAGCAAGACGATCCCTCAGATTGGGCTTAATTGCAGAATTAATAGCAAAACAGCACTCGGTTTTGGGCTTAATTTTAGAATTAATAGCAAAACAGCATGCAGTCTTGGGGCTAATTGTAGATTTAATAGCAAAACAGCATGCAGTCTTGGGGCTAATTGTAGATTTAATGGCAAAACAGCATGCAGTCTTGGGGCAAAAAGTAGATTTAATAGCAAAACAGCATTCGGTTTTGGGGTAAAAAGTAGATTTAATGGCAAAACAGCACTCGGTCTTGGGGTAAAAAGTAAGTTTAAGGCAAATCCTGCATGCGGTCTTGACCTTAAAACCCAATTAAAAAGCAAAGCCCGATGAGAGTCTTCTCCCACCGGGCTTCATCTTTAATCAAATGTTACTACCTTACGCCCTGCATATCTTAGCCCACGGACAATAGGCGCAGCGCTGCTTGTCTGCCGTAGGGGTGAAAGGAGTCTGTGGCTCGTAGATTTCAGAGAGCAGCTCGATGAGCTTCTGTCGGTATTCTACATAATAGTCCTCCACATCAATGATCTTTCGCTTCTTCCTCGACTCGCTGAAGATAAGGGTTGGATCATCGTCCTCGGTCTTCGCGTTCTGAATAAACAGGAGCGCGGGGCTTACCGCTAACTGCTCAGGATTATAATGTGCGTCGTGGCGGATAATCATAGAATATAGCAAGGTCTGCAAATAATAATCGCCATGAATATCGATAAACCTATCCTGTGAGAATATGTCGTCAATGCCCTTCGCGTTTGCATTCTTCTTTGAGCCTGTCTTATAGTCTACAACTCTTATGCGTAATCCGTCGGTGTTGTCTTCTATCTCGTCAAGGCGATCTATCTTGCCACCAAACTTCTTTGTTATCTCACCACGGGATGTAGGGAAACTCAATGTGCGCCCCACCTCTATTTCCACGCCTTTCATTCTGAATGGGGCGATGTTCATGTCGATGCGCAGCAGCTTCTTCAGATAGCGCAGAATGACAGAGCGGTTGATTATCTGCAAGCCGTTGTATTCAGGGCGGATTTCATTCTTTTCCATCTTAAAGAGGTGAACTCCGAATGCGTCGTCTACGATGTCGTCAAGCTTGTGAGGGTCTTTGAGGAACGCCTCAATATCTGCCTTGGTAACAGTCTTGCCCACAAAAGGCTTGTATATCATCTCGGCGCTCTCATGGAATATGTCGCCGAAGATTCTTGCATCGAGTTCATCTTCATCCTCCTCGTCAGGTTCTTCTATGCCGAGGATATAGTTATAATAGAATCTGAGCGGACAGCGCAGATAGAGGTTAAGCTGCGTAGGATATATCTTATCAAAGGTGTCAAGCTTCGCCATTATCTCGTCGGTCTTTATCACCTCCTTGCGACTTATCTGATTGATGGTCTGCCCCGTGAGCAGCGAGTGGCGCTTGATGTCGTGGTTGCTCTCCACAAGCATTTGAAGCATGAAGCGCGACATTTCCTGTGGCATGCCGTCGGCAGTAGAGCTGTTATACGACAGAGTGACATTGCCGGCTCTTTGCAGAAGTCGGTGGAAATAGTAGGCAAACACTGCCACCTTGTTGTCGATGGTGGTGAGTCCGTAGGCCTTGCGGATAGAATAAGGAATGAATGAAGAATCGTTCACAGCCTTTGGCATGTTGCCGTCGTTGGTAGAAAGCATTAATACATGCTCGAAGTCAAGGTTACGAGTTTCAAGCACACCCATTATCTGTATGCCCTCGGCAGGCTCGCCATGGAAAGGAATGGAAGTGGTCTGCACAAGCTGCCCCACCAATCGTTGCAATGTAGTAACATCTATTGTCAAGTCGCCGCTCTCCATAAGTCCAGAAAGGCGATTGAGCAAAGTATATGTTCTAAACAGCGACTCCTGAAACAGTGGGTAGCTCTCCGTGCCGGCATTCACGCCTATAATCTTCAGTAGCTGCTTCATCCAGTTCACCATGTCGAGAGTGGCAGTAGGCGAGGTAACGCTAATCTGCCTGAATAGCAACGCGAGGTTGTCGTCGAGAGCCAGCTCCGTCTTTGCCGGATAATAACGCTTCTTCTCATTCAGATGGGCAGCCAGCTCGCGCGACTTATCGGAAACATATTTAGCCATAGGATGACGCAAGACGGGGTTTACATAGTGCAGACGATATTTGTCTGTGCCATGAGCCTTGCCAAACATCTGAAGTTCGAAAAGCACCGTCACGAAGCTTGCCGCCGGAGTGCCTGCCAATGGATAACCCGTAGTGATGTTGGCCTTGTCTACTTCGGGCGGAAGCTGATGTATCACGGTCTGCAACAATCCCTCATTGCACAGCACTATTACTGTCTTTCTGCCCGCCTTTATTCTGTCGCCCTCTCTCAGCCAGTTGCTCACATATCTTGCCTGAGCGTTTTCCGTAGGAGCAGAGATGTAAGTTATGTCCTTCGGTTTATTGAAGTTGTCATATATGACTTCATCGTTGATGTCAAGCTCATTGGGGAATGCCTGTAGATATTGGCTAATGAATTTGCCAGCCTCGTTGTGCCTGTTGCCAAGATAATATGCATCGGCATCCCAATAGAAAAAGCCCTTGCCCTGATGTTGCAAGGTGGTAAACAGTTGCTGCTCCACCTTTTGCAGCAGGTTGAATCCCACGAAGATATATTTGTCGTATTCAAACTCTATATCCTTTTCTGCTGCCACCTTTCTATATAGCGCGCCCTCGTAGGTTATGCCCTGGCTTTCCAATCGCTCATTATAATCCGTATAGATTTTATAAAAGTTCTGCCAGAGTTTTAAGAATTTCTCGCGTAGTTTTGAATTCTGATTATCGTCAAAACTGCTAAAAAACTGCTTCAATGTTTCTTTCTGTTCTTCGCTTAGGTAAGATATGTCGTCAAACTCATGGATATCCCTCAGATTGGCATACACTTTCTTTGCGTCGGCAAGATTCTTGTCGATGTCGTCAAAGTCGGCAAGAAGCAGCTGCCCCCAGCCATAGAAATGGTCGAGGGTTTCATTAATGCCCGTTGTAGAAACGAATGTCTTGTGCAGATCGCATATCAGCTTGATGTCGTCGCCCACCTTTAGGTCGGAGTGCTGACGGAATAGGTCGCTGATAGTCATGTAGGCAGGGCTCCATATAGGTCTGCCCACTGCGCGCTCCAAGTATTCATCCATGAAGAGCGAGGCGCGCTTATTTGGAAACACCACCGCCACGCGCGAAAGGTCGGTGCCGTGTTTTGATATTATGTCTTGAGCTACGTATTCTAAAAATGTCGTCATTGTTGAATCCTTTTCCTATTTTACTTCCACAATCTTATTGCTGTACACATACCACAGATAGCCTTTCACATTGTCGTTGCCCATATCATGGAGCAAGTCGATGTAGCCACTCACCTGCTGCTTGTGCTCGTCCTTTGGGCTGGCAAACTTGAAGTCTACCACCACCATCTCTTTGCCGTCTGTCATCACTCTGTCGGGGCGATGTTGCCTTACCTTGCCTGTTTCCTTATCAGTGCTCAGTATGCTTCGCTCGTTGAGCACCTGCCAACGGTTTGAGAACCAGTCTTTCACCTGCTCGCTCTCAAGTCGGCTTTTTAGAAACTCGACGAGCTTCGTTTTGCTGATGTCGTCGTCATATAGCACACCATCTGATTCCAACGCGTCGAGAGCCTTTGGCATATCATCGTAAGTGCGAATGGTGGAGAAAAGATTGTGCAGAATGCTTCCTTTCTTTATATATAGAGAATGTCCGTTGTCGTCTTCATCGCTTTCCACAAACTCTCGGCTCTGATTGCTCTGACGGAACACCACACTTGGCGAGAATGTTTCTATGTTGAGGCTTATAGGGGTAGTTTCCTGCTCAAACACATTGCTGCTCTTATCCTTCTTCTCCGCTTTCTTTTCTGGCACATATAGCTTGCCATAGTCGAATGTGAGCATACTGATGTTCTCTCCTCCATTTTTATTCGTGGATGTTTCCACACTGAGCTGACAGCCTGGGAATTCAGATTCCATCTGCGATAGAGCTTCCACTATGGTCTTGCCGCGATGATTACTGCGATGACGGCTGTCGATGTTGCCATATATAAATAGATTCTTGCTCGCGCGGGTGAGAGCCACATAGAGCATATTCATGTTGTCTACCATGTTTTGCAGATGTTCATGAATATAATCATCGCGATAAACGGAGTTGAGCATATTCTGGCTAAACATAACGGGCACGAGCGGCAGATAGTTGTAAGGCGCTACTGTAGGCTTGCACCAGATGGTGTTGGGCTTTTCCATTTCCCAGTCGCAGAAAGGAATAATCACATTGTCAAACTCCAATCCCTTACTCTTATGGATAGTGAGCAGGCGTATTCCGTTTACCGCGTCGCTCTGGATAGATTTGTTGTGCAGATTCTCCTCCCATGCGGTGAGAAATCCGTCTATATTCGAGCCATAGTTGGTGATATAGTCGCTAAGTAAATCATAGAATGCGCACACGTAGGCACTCTGGTCGCCAAGTTTGTCGAGATTGAATATAAGAAACAAGCGTTCAGTGAGGTCGTAGAGCGGCATTTCCATCAATGCGTTTCTCTCCTCATTATATTCCTGTGGCAAGAGGTCGGCAATGTTTTCAGCGTTTAGGAAAATACTGCCCTCGCCCTGCTCATTGCCCATTATCTCTTTCTGCCATGCCTTTACCAACGCTGCCGTGGCAAGCAAATCATCGGGATGGATGAGCACATGGAGAGCATTCGTAAGCACATTCACTGCCAATGACGCGTCGAGGCGGAAAGCTTCATCAGAAACGAATTTCACATCGGGCATTTCCTGAGCTGCATAGTCGGCAATGAGCTGTATCTTGTCATTGTTTCTCGCGAGTATGGCTATGTCCTGTTCTTTCACGCCTTTAGAAAGCAAATCGGTTATCAGGTCTTTCAGCATGGCGAGGAACTCCGCATCGTAGTCTTCTTCCGCTGTCATAAACTCTATGTGAACGGAGCCGTTAGAGCCTTTTGTTTCGGGCACCATCTGAGCCACATCGGCATAAGCCTGCCTCATTTGCTCTTCGCTCTTCTCGTCTATCTCCGCCATATCGGCACATTCTATGTCGATGGCTTTTCTGAAGAAGGCATTATTAAATTCTATGATGTTGCGCTCAGAGCGATAGTTCACTCCGAGGGTCTTTATATTCAAATTCTGCCCATGAAACTGCCTGTCTATATTGTTGAGCAGCTCCCAGTCGCCACCACGCCAGCGATAAATGCTCTGCTTCACGTCGCCCACAATAAGGTTGTAGGCATTCTCGCGGCTCATGCAATCATCGAGCAGCACCTTGAAGTTCTGCCATTGCACCGAGCTCGTGTCCTGAAACTCGTCTATCATTATGTTGTTGAGTCTGCCACCTATCTTCTCGAATATGAAAGGCGAGTCGGAGCCGTCAATCATGTTGTGCAGAATGGTCTGCGTGTCGCTCAGCAGGAATTTGTTGCTCTCGTTGTTGTTATCTCTTATCTGCTTCTCAATGCTGTTGAGCAGTCGCAGCTGTGAGAGATTGTTGAGAGTGAGCTTTGCTGATAGAATGTCGCGCGCTATCTGCGGACGCATATTCTCCATGGCTCTCATCTTGTTCCACAACACATCGCGAGCCAAAGTGAGAGCAGGGCTGCCTTTCTCTTGGTCGGCCTTTCTCACCCAGTTTATCGGGTCGGCTAATGCCTTTTCTATCGTGCTGTTCACGATTTTGTCGTCATACTGTCCGTCTTTCAGTTTCTTGAAATAGTTGAATATATTTCTTGCGAAGTCAGCCTCTGTAAGTCCGTTCTGCTCCAATGCGTCAAACACTTCATCGCACACATCCTTGATAGCTTTTTCGCCATTTGTCTTTATGGCATGCATCTTGCCCACGAAGTCCTTAAAGCCTTCTTCATCAGCAAGCCTTTCGTTTATCTCCCTGCTGCTCTCCTTATATTCATCATCAAAAATCTTTGCGCCGAAATCCTTTATCTGCTTTATCACATTCCAGTTTTTGTCGTCTTCCAGCTTGCCATCGATGTATTCCATTATCCAGCCAAACACCTTGTCTTTGGTAGTGAGGTTGTCTATCATGTCGTCCACGGCTTTATCTTCAGCTTGTTTTCCGTTCAGCTCAAGACGAAGATTAGGCGTGAGGTCAAGTTCGCGCGCAAGGTTTCTCAACACCGTCTGAAAGAAAGCGTCGATGGTTTCCACATTAAAGAAACTATAGTTGTGGATAAGCAGCGAAAGAGCCTGCTCCGCGCGCTTGGCTATCAGCTCGCGTGAGTAGCCATCGAGCTCTGTTTCTATCTTCCTCAGATATGATTCCGAGCTTGGCAGCTGATGGGCAATGCCGTATAGCTGCGAAACGATACGCATCTTCATCTCCTCCGTAGCCTTGTTGGTGAAGGTCACGGCAAGGATGCTGCGATAGTTGAGAGGATTTTCAATAAGTAGTTTTATGTATTCCGTGGCAAGCGTGAATGTCTTTCCCGATCCCGCGCTTGCTTTATATACTGTCAGCGCGTCGCGCTCTTGTGTATAGCTCATTTATAATTTATCTTGTAGTTTTTTCGTTTCTATTTCTTTCCTTACCATTGTCTGAACAGCTCGAAGCCTAATCTGCAACCAAACCTGTCAAACTTTCCGTTGTTGAGCGATGCGAACATTCCCATGGAGAACGCGCGGCAACTGAATCCGTAGCCCACCTCTATATATGGATGCAAGTTCTTAGCGTTAAGCACTCCGGCATAGATGCGCTCCATTTCCACGAACTTGCCTATCAGTGGCAACCACGACAGAGTGAGCAGAGGCGACTCGTAAGTGGCATTGGCTCTCATGTAATAGTCGGAGTTGTTGTATTTGTTGGCGTCGAGAAGCTCAAACTCGCCTGTCCAGTCGTCGTTCCATCCGCTCACGATGTTGTTTTCCCTGAAGTTGGAGTAGTCAAGGAATCGTGAGCTGCTTCCTCTGTTGGTGTAAAATCCGTAGCCTGCTCTCAGCGAGAGAGTCTGCATTCTCTCCATCGCCTTCTTATATTGAGCGTCAAACTCCCATCGCTCATATTCAGTGTTCGACTTGCATAATCCCTTTATGCTTCGCTCATAGTCGGCAGTTATCACAGGGCCGTCATATCCTGTAGGGCGATATTTCAGCTCTATCATCGGAGCTACCGAGCGATAGGAAGTCATCTCATCAAGGCTGCTGAGCAGACGTCTGTATTTCGCTGTCCTTCTGTGGCACACGAATCCACTCTTTACTGAATATCTGCTTGAGAAATCGTAGTTGGCAGATACCTTGAAATTGTAGTCTTTGAAGTCAAACAGGCGGTCTTCTTTCGTGGCATACGCCTCATTCCCCAAGCGTATGCTGTCGCCGTAGGTATTCCTTATATGGTTCATTATCGCCTCGCTTGATATTAGGTTGCCATTACCCAGCTCGGCTTCTATGTTGCCGTTGTGACATTTGTCGAAATAATAGGTTATCGGAATCTTGTAGTACAACCTCCTTTGCTTGAAAGAGTATCCTATCTTAGCGCGGGCGTTGAGCAGCTGATTGTCACAGAAGTTGTAAGAAGTGCGCAAATCCATCTTGTAGGTAAGTCCGCGACGATGACTGTAGCCAAGGAAGAACGGATTCAGAATAGGCTCCATGCGGAAATATCCCTTGCCGCCTGTGCCATAGTTGGAACGTATGCGCGTGAGCAGGTTTTCGCCTATCATTCCCCACAATATCTTTTTGGCAAACGAGCTTTTCTTCTTGTCAGTCTGCGTGTTGTCGGCAGAGTCTTTCCTCGCGTAATAGCTGTCGTAAATGCTTTGCTCCTCGCTCGTGAGCCGTTTGGGGCGCACCTGCTTCAGCCATGTGGTGTCGCTGCCCTCCTTTATGCTGTCGGTGATGTCTTTTTCAGCATCGTATAATATATACGATTTGCCATATAGTTTATTGCCGAGCAGAGAGAATTTAGCGTTAAGGCTGCATTCCTTTGGCAGCACGGCAAACGCTCCGTGCTCATTCATCTTCATGTTGAGGTCGAAGTTTATCATGTCGAAATTGCCGTTCACGTTAGTCTCTATTATCCTTCCCGTGGTGATGTCCACCATTGCCGTGCCCTCCACGAGCTGAGTGTTTTTTATCTTCGGGCGGAATCTCACTAAGGCTCTATCTCCCGGCCACACCATCACAGTGTATCTGTAATACCTCTTGTTTGTTCTATGGAAAGGCGAAATCAGCTCACCCTGAAATATCGTCGGGCTGTAGATGTTGGGAGTGAAATATCTCAGCGTAGTCTCCATCGGAATATCCTTATGCGGAATGGTGTTAGCTTCCAGCAGCAGCTTCTCGCCGTAGTCGTCTTTCTTGTTAAACATCAGCTGTGTGTATCGCTCCATGATAAACTGCCTGTCCTTGCTTCTCGCTATGGCATACATCGACGGCACCATGGCGAGCAGCACATTCTTATGCCTCACGTTGAGCACACTTTTCATGTAAGTGTATTTCTTCTGTCCTTTCAGATTAATGCTGTCGAGGGTAGCCGCATAGTCGAATACGCGGTTGAGCACTGCCTTTTCTCTCTTTCCGAGAGCCATAGAGTGTATGGAGCAAGCGAGTGATATTATCAGTAGTATTAAAACTTTCTTTCGCAAAGCCGAAATAGATATATGTTTATAGATTATTTATTGTCTTAGTTGCAAAAATACTATTTTTATTTTATGTCGGCACGATAAGTCGTAATATTTTGCGGGGGAATAAATAGGGGAGAATGAAATTCCCTTCGTATTTTACGTTATAAAAATGTGTGTACACACAAAAAAATACGTAAGTATGGAAATTAAAAGTATGCAACAAAATAAGCGAACGCGTATATATTCAGTCTGCCTACTCACTGCCAGACCGCGAGAAACTGGAACAGGAACAACGTTCGCTTACTTTAACAGATGATGCCTTCACAAAAATAATAATCACTGGTGATGATATTACATCATATCAAATGGAGAATGGTATTAAAGTTATCAGTTTATTTGATTTCCTGCTAAAGGGATAAATACTAAAATCTAAGGCTTGCATATATGCGGGGGCGTAATCGTATCTATGATAGTAGGATTTCGTTTACACTCATAAGTGCTTCGCTGTTTTATAATGTCTTGACTGTTAAAATCAAGGTATAAATTTGGATTTTTAAATAGTTAGAATTATATTTGCGAAAAATTTCGTAACGAAAATATTCGCAATATGGAGAATCCTTTTAAATTCGGAACAGTAGTTGATGGCAACTTCTTCACTGACAGAACAAAAGAGCTGATATATGTGAAGAGTGTGCTCAATAGCGAAAACCATATCGTGCTGATAAGTCCACGACGTTTTGGCAAGACAAGTCTTGTGATAAAGGCAGCAAAGGAAACAGACAGACCTGTGCTGTTTCTCAATCTGGAATCGATGACAGATAAGAGGGATTTCGCAGTAGCAATACTAAAGCATATATTTAAGTTGTTTCCTTTTGAAAAAGTGAAACACATGATGAGGAATTTCCGTTTTGTGCCGACTCTCTCCATGAGTGCGATAGGCGACAGCATGGATATTTCATTCGTTCCACAGATAAATGAAGACGCTGTATTGGAAGATTCTTTCGCGCTGCTCGAACGTGTGGCTGAAAATGGCAAGATAATTGTGATATTTGATGAATTCCAAAGCATAAACGAGATAGCACCACGACTGGATAAACAGCTGCGAGCTATTATGCAGATGCAGAAAAACATTAATTATGTGCTTCTTGGCAGTCAGGAATCTATGATGCGCGAAATATTTGAGCAGAAGCGATCGCCATTCTATCATTTCGGCACTCTTATGACATTGAATAAAATACCTTACGATGACTTCAGCGAGTTTATTGAGGAGCGGTTGCCAGAGGCGGTAGGCGAATATAAAAAGGATGTCGTCACAGACATTCTCGCCTTTACCGACTGCCATCCTTACTATACGCAGAAACTGGCTTTTCATGTGTGGGATATTATAGACAGAGAGGGATTCAGGCAAGACGTGGTAAACAAAGCGATAGAAATATCGAACTATATCCACGACAATGATTATGAGCGTCTTTGGATAAGTTTGAATAAAACTGATAAACGAGTGATGCGCTATATGGCTATGAATCCGCGTATGTCTTCATTGGCTCCTGCGTCGCTTGGAATGGCGACAAGCACTATTTACAGTTCCTTGAAGCGTCTTGTGCGTTCCGGACTTGCCATAAAGACAGATACATATATTATCGACGACCCTTTCTTTGCCGAATGGATAAAGACGAGGATGTAGACTTTTCTCACAATATATTTTCGTAAGTAGGAAAAATATAGATAATTTTGTAGGCAAATTATAACAGAAAAGAAATGAAGGAATACGATTATCTTATTGTCGGCTCGGGACTCTACGGAGCTACATTCGCTTATTTCGCTCATAAACAAGGCAAACGTTGCCTCGTGATAGACAAGCGTGAGCACCTCGGCGGAAACATATATTGTGAGAACATCAAAGGAATAAATGTTCATAAATATGGAGCGCATATATTCCATACTTCAAACAAGGAGGTGTGGGATTTCGTGAACTCTATCGTGGAGTTCAACCGCTACACTAACTCGCCTGTGGCTAACTATAAGGGCAAGCTGTATAATCTGCCTTTCAATATGAATACTTTCTATCAGATGTGGGGCGTGACGACTCCTGCCGAGGCTATGGCTAAGATAGAGGAACAGAAGGCTGAGGCTGTGGCAAAGATGAAGGCAGACGGAGCTACGGAGCCTCGCAATCTTGAGGAACAGGCACAGGTGCTCATCGGTCACGACATATTTGAAAAGCTTATCAAAGGTTATACGGAAAAGCAATGGGGCAGAAAGTGCACAGAGTTGCCTGCGTTTATCATCCGTCGTCTGCCAGTGCGCTTAGTGTTCGACAATAATTACTTCAATGATAAATATCAGGGTATTCCTATGGGTGGATACAACAAGCTCATTGAGGGCTTGCTCGACGGCGTGGACACGCAGACGGGCGTAGACTTCTTTGCCGACCGTGAGAAATGGGAATCTATGGCAGAGAAGATTGTCTTCACGGGCAAGATAGATGAGTATTTTGATTATCGTTTCGGAAAACTGGAATATCGCACGGTGCGCTTTGAGCAGGAAATTCACGACTGCGCCAACTATCAAGGCAATGCCGTAGTGAACTATACGGAGCGTGAAGTGCCTTACACTCGCGTGATAGAGCATAAGCATTTCGAGATGTTTGGTGCTGACGTGGAAAAGATTCCGCAGACCGTTATCTCAAAGGAATACAGCACGGAGTGGAAGCCAGGCATGGAGCCTTATTATCCTGTGAACGACGAGCGCAACGGCAATCTGTATGCTCAATACAAGGAGCTTGCCGACAAGGAAGAGAATGTAATCTTCGGCGGACGACTTGCTGAATATAAGTATTACGACATGGCGCCGATTGTGGAAAAGGTAATCAACCTCTGGAAATAATTCAGCTAAGAAAAATAAAAATCCCTGCATGAAAAAATAATTATTCATGCAGGGATTTTTTATTTAATCAGTAAGAACTTTAAATCTTATTTCTGTGCGAAGCCATATCCATTGGTAAATCCACCTGTAGAGATGATGTTAGGAGTGAATGGCCACAAATAGATAGGAGCTTTTGTGTAGTCGTAATCATAGAAGAGATACTTATAGTATTCATCCTCATTGTTTACGATGTCGATACCCCAATTCTGCTTCTTAAAGCCTTGAGCCTGCAATTCGGCAGCTTCAGCGCCGTTAGGATCGATGTAAGAGAACAAGCCCTTGATGGCAAGATTGGTCTTTGTGTCCTTATATGTGAAGTGCTTCGCTTTGTCTTCTATTATTTCAGAAGCCTTCTCCCAGTCGTCGTTCTGACCACGCCATCCCGGATAAAGCAATCCGTTGTCTTCCTTGCCTGCAGGGCATTGCGTGGTAAGACGGTAACCGATAGAGTCTTTAGCGTCGATGAGCTTTGTCCATACATAGTTGGAAATGACGTTGCCATTCTCAAACTCATAGTAGCCGTTGGTCTTCAGTCCGTCAATCATCTTGCGAGTTTCCTCCTTGATGTGCTTGATAGCCTCTGGAAGCAAGCCTGTGCGAATCAATGTCCAGCGACGGTCGCCCTCGGCAGCGAACTCAAATCCGCGCTCCTGAATGATAGCCTTAAACAATCCGCCACATTTGCTTATGAAAGCATCGGTGTTGGCATTGGCTGCTGAGCCGAAGGCACGATTGCGAATCTTGTCTAAGTAGGCTCTTGCTTGATCGTTGTCGCCTGTGATGGCACAAGCCTCAGCATAGCCGAGATACACTTCCGACATACGCATGATAGGAACATTGATACCCGACTGGCGATTCTTCTTTACCCATGGCTTCTTCATGCGGTTTTCATCCCACTTGTTGCAAGAAAGGCCACCACCTGAAGCCTTTGAGTTAGGAGCAAACGGAATAAGCGTTTCCACACCTTTACCTGTAGAGCCAGTACACGTTATGCTTACGTCGCGGCGCATATCCTTAGGATCGAACTCGCCATAATAGAATGCAGGGTTGATACGTCCCTGACCATAGTCCTTGCAAGGGAACGCGTTGGAACCACCACCATTTGACGGACGACCGAGAGAGTAAGGACGTGGTGAGTTTCCAGCGCCCTGTGTCAAAGCGCACTCGAAGAGTGACTCATCAGCATAGCTCAAATCGTTCATCTGCTGGAAGAAATACTGATAAGGGTTATTAAAGATTTGTCCCTCTTTGCCATTTGAGCGAGGATCGGTTTCGTGGAATGTGGCAGTGCCATGGTTGTCGATTGCCATCTTAAAGTAGGTCTTAGCCGTAGCATATAACTCCTTCCAGTCAGAGCGGCGACCATAGTAGCAGTTGTCGTTGTTAGGAGTGCCCATTGTTTCGTAAGAGACAACTTCGCCCTTGCCATTTTTGTAGAAATCGGCACCGAGGTCGGCACGACGAGTCTGATAGCCGGCAGCGTTCAAGCACATACGTCCGATAAGAGCGTCAACAAATGTCTTGCTGATAATGCTCTTCTCGCTCAATGTGTTCATATATTTCTCGCAGTCTATAAGCTCTGCAATACAGCAGTCGTAGATAGAATCGCGAGAAGCCAAACCCTTTGACTCCACACCGTTTACCGTGCGGTAAGGCACATCGCCAAAGTATTTTATCAAAGCGTCGTAGCAGGCAGCACGCAGCGCGACAGCTTCGCCATGAAGCTGGGTGATACTTGTAGTCTCGCCCTTTGCTATCGCCTCAGTATATGTAGGCGCAACGCCGATGGCATTGATAATAGCGTTACATTTGGTAATACAGTCGTAAATCTTATTGTAAGCGCCGTCGTTGCCCTCTTTCAGATAAGTGAGCAGACCATAATTGCTGGCGAATGTACCATTCTGATAAAATGACTCAGGATAGTGACGACCTGGCTGATTGGCAAAGTTCTCAGGATGACGCATGATGTCGGAACCTGCTATGTCGGCAGCATAAAACAAACCATCACCATTGATCTGAGTGGTGTTGGCTGAACGCCACGACTCATAAGCTCCGTCCAGTGCCGCGCGAGCGGTTCTTTCGTTAGAGAATACGAAGTCGCCATCGACCACAGAAGGTGAGTTGGTCTCCAAATAATCGTTGCAGGAAGTCATTGCGAGAGCGCCGCCTGCAAGCATTATTGAATATATAATTGATTTTTTCATGAGTTGTAATATTCAAAATTAGAATGTTAGATTCAAACCAAAGGTGAATGAGCGAGCTTTAGGATATGACTGATAATCATAGTTAGGAGTTGGGAATCCACCTGTAAACTCGGCTGTGCTCACGTCAGGGTCAAGGCCAGAGTAGCCTGTGATGCAGAAAAGGTTGCTGCCCGTAACGTAAACACGTGCGCGCTTAATTCCTACCTTGCCAGTCCACATCTTTGGCAATGTGTAGCCGAGAGTGATGTTCTGCAAGCGGAGGTAAGAAGCGCTCTCAAGGAAGTTAGATGTTACGATACCCACCTCGCTGAACGCAAGAGGATAGGCAGCGTTTACGTTAAGAGCGTTAAGAGCGTCGGGAGTGGTTACAGGGAAGATGTCGCCATTCGCGTCTACGTCAAAGATGCGATATGTGCTTGCTACTTCTGATGTGCGGTTGTAGCCCAATCCTGTATCCTTGTTACCCATCATGCTGCGCATAGCGTTGGCATTGTAAACCTTACCGCCAATCTGATATGTGAATCCTGCGCTGAAGTCGATACCCTTATAAGAAGCGTTGATATTGAAACCACCTGTGTGCTTTGCCACCATGTCGCCAATCTTAGTGATATCTTTGCTGTCTACAGTGCCGCTACCATCGGTATCTACATATTTTGCCATACCAGGGAATGCAGTCTGACCGTCAGGACGCTTAAACTTGCTTGCGCCGGCATAGTTGCCCACTGTGTTGTCGGCTACGCCTTCTTTCAATGTCCATACCTGTGTGGCTGCGTCGTAGTTGAAATCGTCAGGAGTGTAGAAACCTGCCGACTTATAACCATAAACAGTACCTACAGCGTCGCCCTTCTTAATGCGATAGTCGTAGTATGGCTGGCGAGTTGTAGAACCCCATCCTGTAGGAGTATCAGTGTTTACGCCTTCTTTGAGGTCTTCAATCTTGTTGCGGTTGAAGTTGTATGTGGCGTTTACGCTAAGGTTGAAATCCTTGGTGCGTACAAGCTCAGCGTTTACAGAAAGCTCGATACCCTTGTTAGAGGTTTCGCCCACATTCTGATATTGATAAGTGTAGCCTAATGATGGGTCAATTGGCACAGGCATAAGAATGTTCTTAGTAGTGTTCCAATAGAATTCCAAGCTACCATTGATGCGATGCAAGAAGCCGAAGTCGAAACCAAGGTTGCGAGATATAGTCTTTTCCCACTTCAGGTCAGGATTACCCTTCATGTCGCCCGGCACATAAATAGTCTTCTTCACGCCGTCTACTTCTATTTCCTTAGTCTTCCATGTTTCTTTCCATAGAGAAGCGTCGATGTTGTCAGAACCTGATGTACCGTATGAGAGGCGGAGCTTCAAGTTGTCGAGCCATTTCTGTGAGCCTTTCATAAATGGTTCATCGCTGATGCGCCAACCAGCGGCGAATGCAGGGAAATAGCCCCAGTGATTGCTTGGCGAGAACTTAGAAGAACCGTCGGCACGGAATGTAGCTGTAAACAAGTAGCGACCAAGATAAGAATAGTTGGCACGGCCAAACCATGAAAGAGTGTGGGTAGGTGTACCTACAGTTCCTGTATAAGAATCTTGCGCAAGATCCGGATTGGTAAGAGAAATCATGCCGTATGCCTCTTTCATTCCGAATGTGTCAGGATAGCCAGCGCCTGTTATTACTGTGCTGTTCGACTTTGAAGACAATACCTCATTACCTGCGAGGAATGAGAGATCGTGGTTTTCACCCAAACCTTGAACGGCATAGTTGGCAGTAGTAGTCCAGCGCACATTATAACCGTCGCCCTTTGTCCATTTTGCGTATTTATAGCCTCTGCCGGCAGGGTCGTTGCCATTGTCCCAATACTTTGTCTCGTTCCAATGACGACCGAGGAAAAGCTCACTCTTTGCAGAGAATCCTTTGAATGCTCTCCATGTAAGACCGGCACGCGCACGCATACGGTTTGTAGTGCGGTTGTTTACATAGCCCTTAATGCGGTCGATTACGTTAGGAAGCTCCACATTGACGTCGCCCTGACCGAGGTTGGCTGCAATGCCGTCGCCAAGAGGATTGTCTATTGGGCGATATGTGTAAGCACTTGAAGCGTATTGATAACCGCCACCAGTGAATTCCATTTCATTGTAACGCAAGTCGGCGTCAAAGTCCAAGTCCTTTGTTATCTTCTGAGAGAGTTTCACGTTAGCGTTCCAACGCTTGAAACCAGACTCAATGAGAATGCCTTCATCGTTGAGGTAGTTGATTGAAGCAAGCACCTTAGTCTTCTCGTTGCCGAAAGAAAGAGAAATGTCGTGATTCCATGTGTTGCCTGTGCGGTTCACATCTTTCATATAGTTGTGAGCACTCACATTCTTATAGTCGGCAAGATGGTTGCCGTTGTCAGAGCCAAGACCGAAATATTTGGCTACGTTCTTTCCGTAAGAATCTCCGTAGGCTGTGGCATAGCTCCAGTTGTAGAGCACATAGTCGTAAGCGTCCATCACGTCTATCTCCTTAGGAAGATAGTTGAGGCGATAGTAAGCGTTGTAGTTCACTTGCACTTTGCCTTCCTTAGCGCTCTTTGTGGTAACGAGGATTACACCGTTGGCACCACGAGCACCATAGATAGCTGTAGAGGCAGCGTCCTTCAATACGTCGATACTCTCAATGTTGTCGGCAGGGATATCGTTGATACTGCTCACCTGCACTCCGTCTACTACATAGAGAGGGTCGTTGCTCTGAGTGATAGAACCACCGCCACGCACGCGCACCTTCATGCTTGCGCCTGGGCGACCGTCCTGAGAAGTTACACTCACGCCAGGAAGCTGTCCTTGCAATGCCTGTGTGATGTCGGCTACAGGGTTCTTGGCGAGCTTTTCGCCGGTAACAGAAGCTACCGCACCTGTCAGGTCGCGACGTTTCACAGTGCCATAACCGATTACTACGACTTCGTCAAGCGACTTGTCTGTCTCGTTCATAGTTATATTTACATTAGAGCCTGTCACCTTTACGGTAGTCGTGGCAAAACCAATGTAAGAGATTTCAAGCGTAGAGCCTTGTTTGATGTTGTTGAGCGTGAAGCGACCATCGAGATCGGTTACGGCACCAGTAGTAGTGCCCTTCACAAACACGCTCGCGCCAATAATAGGTTCGCCATGGGTATCTTTTACAGTACCCTTTACAGAACCGGATTGAGCGAAAGCTACTACACTAATCAGCAATGCTATGATAGTCATTGCCGAACGTCTAATTAGATTTCTTAAATCCATAAAAGCATGTTTTGTTATTAATTATTATAAGTTTTCTCGTTTTTAGCAGATTGCTGTTATTAAGTTTAATTATATATGGCAAATATAGACATTATTTCATATAGTTAAGCATATCTATATAGATTTTAACATATCAGATATGGAATATTAGCATGAATATACGCTATATACACGTATTTCGGAATATTAAAACACAAGGTTTGCAATAACAAGGGAATTTTAGTAATTTTGCAGCCATATATATTAAATAGGTAAACAAAATAAAAACGATGAATATAGAACAGCAGATAAGCGAAGCTGCTATGGCAGCGGTGAAGGCTCTCTATGGTGTGGATGTGCCTGAGAAGATGGTGCAGCTGCAGAAGACGAGAAGCGAATTTGAGGGTAATCTCACTCTCGTGGTGTTCCCTTTGCTTAAAATGAGTCACAAGAAGCCGGAAGAAACGGCAGAGGAAATTGGTAACTATCTGAAGGAGAACTGCTCGGCTGTGAGCAACTACAATGTAGTGAAAGGCTTCCTCAACCTCAGCATAGGCGAGACGGCATGGGTGGATCTTCTCAACAAGATTAACGCTGACGAGAAGTTCGGCTTCAAGCCTGTAACGGAAAACTCTCCACTGGTGATGGTGGAATATTCTTCACCTAACACCAACAAGCCTCTTCACCTTGGTCATGTGCGCAACAATCTGCTCGGATGGTCGTTGGCACAGATTATGGAAGCTAACGGCAACAAGGTGGTAAAGACCAACATCGTGAACGACCGCGGTATTCACATCTGCAAAAGTATGCTCGCATGGCAGAAGTGGGGCAACGGCGCTACTCCTGAAACGGCTGGTAAGAAGGGCGACCACCTGATAGGTGATTTCTATGTAGCTTTTGATAAGCATTACAAGGAAGAGTGCAAGGCTCTTGCCGAGAAGTTCAAAGCTGAGGGAATGACCGATGAGCAGGCAGAGGAAAAGGCTAAGAATGAGGCTCCACTGATAAAGGAAGCTCATGAAATGCTCGTGAAATGGGAGCACAACGACCCTGAGGTGCGCGCGCTTTGGGAGAAGATGAACTCATGGGTATATGCCGGTTTCGACCAGACATATAAGGCTCTCGGCGTAGGCTTCGACAAGATATATTATGAGAGCAAGACATATCTCGTAGGTAAGGAAAAGGTGGAAGAAGGACTTAGCAAGGATCTTTTCTTCCGCAAAGATGACGGCAGCGTATGGGCCGACCTTACAAATGAGGGACTTGACCAGAAGCTGCTTCTCCGCAGCGACGGCACAAGTGTCTACATGACTCAGGACATCGGTACTGCCACTATGCGCTTCAGCGACTATGCCATCGACAAGATGATATATGTAGTGGGCAATGAGCAGAACTATCATTTCCAGGTGCTTTCTATCCTTCTCGACCGCTTAGGTTTTAAGTGGGGTAAGGATTTGGTGCATTTCTCTTATGGTATGGTAGAGCTTCCTAACGGAAAAATGAAGAGCCGTGAGGGAACTGTTGTCGATGCCGACGACTTGATTTCTGAAATGATCAGCGACGCTCGCAAGACAAGCGATGAGCTTGGCAAGTTCTCAGATATGAGCGAGGAGGAGAAGCAGGAAGTGGCTCGCATCGTAGGTATGGGCGCTTTGAAATACTTTATCCTCAAGGTAGACGCACGCAAGAACATGTTGTTCAACCCTGCCGAGAGTATCGACTTCAACGGAAACACAGGCCCATTCATTCAATATACTTATGCCCGCATTCGCAGCATTCTCCGCAAGGCTAAGGCAGCAGGTATTGAGATGCCATCAACATTGCCGGGCGACGCTCCATTGAACGAGAAGGAGATACAGCTCGTACAGAAGATGAATGAGTTCTGCGCAGCTATTGAGCAGGCAGGCAAGGACTACAGCCCAAGCGGAATAGCAAATTATTGCTACGAGCTTACCAAAGACTTCAACCAGTTCTATCACGACTACAGCATCCTCAATGCCGAGACAGAGGCAGAAAAGGTTACTCGCATCGTGATTGCCGCAAATGTGGCTAAGGTGATAAAGAATGGTATGCAGTTGCTTGGCATTGAAGTGCCTGAGCGTATGTAATTAAATATCTCTTCCGCTTATGAGAATGGAATTGCAAAATCCGCCAGACTATCGTCACGACACGGTGTTGCCTTTGCCCGAAGAAGTGGAGGCCAATGCGTGGGCAGTAGACGCGGCATGTTCGGGCAATCCCGGCCCTATGGAATATCGCTGCATAGATTTGGCTACGGGGGCGCAGATGTTTCATTTCGGTCCTGTGGTGGGCACTAACAATATCGGCGAGTTTCTCGCCATTGTTCATGCCATGGCATTGATGCGCCAGAAGGGCATTACAGACAAGACTATCTATTCAGACAGTCGCAATGCCATAATATGGGTAACAAAGAAGCAGTGCAAAACAAAGTTGGAGCATAATGCGAAGACAGAACAGCTGCACCACATCATTGCCCGTGCGGAAAACTGGTTAAGAATGAACGACACCAGCAAGTTTCATCTTGTGAAGTGGGAAACGAAAGCGTGGGGAGAAATCCCAGCCGATTTCGGTCGCAAATAGACTTATATATACATATAATATATAAGGCGCATGACAACAATGTCGTGCGCCTTTTTGCTTATTCCTGATTTTCTACTTCCTTCACTTTGCGGAACAAGTCGGAAGCGAAGACGAGGGCGTTGAGCTTCTCGTTGGTGGAACTCATTACATCGTCTTTCGTGCCGCTCCATTCCAGCGTACCTTTATATATAAAGATAATGCTCTCGCCAATGCCCATCACGGAGTTCATGTCGTGGGTGTTGATGATGGTGGTGATACCATATTCCTTGGTGATACCGCTCAGCAGCTCGTCGATTACAAGCGAGGTCTTAGGGTCAAGACCGGAGTTAGGCTCATCGCAGAACAGGTATTTCGGATTCATCACGATAGCTCTCGCTATGGCAACGCGTTTCTGCATACCGCCCGACAGCTCGCCCGGATATTTGCCCTGAGCGTCGATAAGATTCACTCTTGACAGGCATTCCTGAGCACGCCTCACACGCTCACGATAGGTCATAGACGAAAACATGTCGAGAGGAAACATTACGTTCTCCAACACTGTGAGTGAATCGAATAGCGCGGAACCCTGAAAAATCATTCCCATCTCTCGGCGCATCTTCACTTTCTCTTCCTTGGATAATGCCACGAAGTTGCGACCATCGTAGAGCACCTCGCCCTTTGACGGATCGAGAAGCCCCACGAGATTTTTCATCAGCACTGTCTTGCCCGAACCGCTCTGCCCGATGATAAGATTGGTTTTCCCAGTTTCAAACACGGCATTGATGTCGCGAAGCACATCTTTGTCGTCGAAACTCTTATATAAATGTTTTACTTCAATCATTTCCTTTTCTTCTTTCTTGTGTAGCTTACGAGATGGATTAACTCAACAGCTGTGTGAGGAATACATCTGAAAACAATATCAGCACACTGCTCGACACAACGGCATCGGTGCTTGCCTTGCCCACTTCCACAGAGCCTCCCTCCACGGTGTAGCCGTAGAACGCTGAAACGCTCGATATGATAAAGGCGAAGAATGTGCTCTTGATGATACTCATCCATATAAACCACGAGTTGAATGAGTGTTGCAGACCTGCCGTGAGGTCGTCGGGCGTCATGATATGCCCTATGTATGCCGTGGCGTAAGCTCCGAGCATACCTGTAACCGAGGAGAATATCACAAGAAACGGCATTATTGTGACAAGACCGAGAATCATCGGGAGAATAAGATAGCTTGCCGAATTTACGCCCATGATGTCGAGAGCGTCTATCTGCTGGGTCACGCGCATGGTGCCAAGCTCAGAGGCTATGTTAGACCCCACCTTGCCTGCGAGAATAAGGCACATTATACTGCTTGAAAATTCCAAAAGCATAATCTCCCTCGTGACATATCCCGTAGTCCAGCGAGGCATCCACGGGCTCTGAATGTTGAGCTTCATCTGAATGCAAATCACTGCGCCGATGAAGAAGGATATAAGCAGCACAATGCCTATGGAGTCTACACCGAGCTGCGACATCTCCTTAATATATCTTTTGAGAAACATTCTCATGCGCTCAGGCATTCGGAATGAACGCCCCATGAGAATGAGATAACGCCCAAACGTGTCAAGGCAATTTAATAGAAATCTTAATATAAACATGTTGCAAACTTAAACAAAAGTGAAGAAACGAGCAAATTACTTTGTCACATTTATATAATATTTGGCGTAACTGACCACAAAAAATAAGTTAATGCCGCCCGTTATATAGTTAGAAATGAGTACTTTTGCGGAATAAATCAGAAATATTTATGGCAACAGAAAATACTGACACTCCAAATAATAAAGGCGGAATGATGCTCCACACCGAGGGACTTGTAAAGAGATATGGCAAGCGCACGGTGGCAAATGGAGTTTCCATCAACGTGCGTCAGGGTGAAATCGTGGGTCTGCTTGGCCCTAACGGCGCGGGAAAGACCACATCTTTCTATATGACTACAGGTCTTATCGTGCCCAACGACGGTCATGTCTTTCTCGACGATATGGACATCACCTCTTATCCTGTCTACAAGCGCGCCAAGGCCGGCATAGGCTATTTGCCTCAGGAGGCGAGCGTGTTTCGCAAGATGAGCGTAGAAGACAACATCATGTCGGTGTTGGAGATGACCGACCTCAACAGAGAGCAGCGCCATGCCAAGCTGGAAAGTCTGATAAGCGAGTTTCGCCTCAACAAGGTGCGCAAAAACCTCGGCGACCAGCTTTCGGGTGGTGAGCGTCGTCGTACGGAGATAGCGCGCTGCCTGGCCATCGACCCTAAGTTTATCATGCTTGATGAGCCGTTTGCCGGTGTAGACCCTATCGCCGTGGAAGACATTCAGCGCATAGTGTGGAAACTGAAGTATCGCAATATCGGAATCCTTATCACCGACCACAACGTGCAGGAGACTCTTACCATCACCGACAGAGCCTATCTTCTCTTTGAGGGTAGAATTCTTTTCCAGGGAAAGCCTGAGGAACTGGCAGCCAATAAGATTGTGCGCGAGAAATACCTGAGCAACAGTTTCGTGCTCCAGAAGAAGAAATTCCAGGAGGAAGAACCTATCGTGAGAGAATAGCATTTTCAGCGAGCTGACATTATAGAAATATCGCCCGAAATATTAAATTTTGGCGGTAAAAACGATAAAAAAGAAGTGAAGAATGAAAATTTCTCGCTTCTTTTTTTTGATTTTTCAAATTATTGTGTACCTTTGCACCGCATTACTCGCAAGGGTATATGCAAAGAGCCACGCCCAGATGGCGGAATTGGTAGACGCGCTGGTCTCAAACACCAGTGGGGCAACCCATCCCGGTTCGATCCCGGGTCTGGGTACAGAAAAAAAGGTTGATAATCGAAAGATTACCAACCTTTTTTCATTTTCTGAAGGTTAACATTGGAGTAACATTTGCACGATTGAAATATAATCACTATCTTTGCCCATGAAACACATATAGGGCACTGCCCCACCGGGCCGCGCCTACCACATTAGGAATGGATAACACCACGTATATTTTGTAATTTCCTAAGCAATAAAAATACGAAGAAATCCATATACTTAGGTTTCAAACGAATGAAAACCTGCTGCGTTCTCTTCCTTAACGCGTGACGCAGCATGGCAAACACAACAATTAACTATAGATAATGAACTAAGAAGAAATGCCGGTTGGTCTGAACAAGCATTGTGATAATGCAAGGACTATATCGCATGAACCAAAACATAAGGCATAGCAGTGGCTATCCAGACTGAATGCAGGCAAAACAATGCCCTCATTATATCCCGATGTACCGTATTGGGCGGCTGATGATGGCAAAAGCAAGCTTCATTCGGTGGTTATGTGGGGCTACCTTCATCAAAGGTAATGGTCAAAAACTCACTTGGGAGCAAAACCTTTATCAAAGGTAATGCTCAAAAACCCACTTGGGAGCAAAACCTTTATCAAAGGTAATGCCCAAAAACCACTTGGGAGCAAAACCTTTATCAAAGGTAATGGTCAAAACCCACTTGGGAGCAAAACCTTCATTAAAGGTAATGCCCAAAACTCACTTGGGAGCAAAACCTTTATCAAAGGTAATGCCCAAAACCCACTTGGGAACAAAACCTTTATCAAAGGTAATGCTTCCAATGAGCAAAGTAAATAGATAAAAGGTCACGATGACATATAAAAGGTAGTTTTGCAAGAGCTACCTATATAATATGTAGTAGTGCATAATTAAATATTTTATTTTAACATTTATAAATTTAAGTTTTTTATGCTACAAAAAATTAAAGGATTTGTAATAGGAGATTACTCCTACAACGCACAGTACTCTTACATCCTCGATGTATTGGAGGATGCAGAGAGCGATGAGAACATTGTAAATAAGTTTAGCACTGAGCTTGGCACTCTCCGCAAGACATTCGACGCGGAAGATGCGCTGATGACTCTTCAGAAGAAAACTGAAGACCTCACTGCACGTATCACCACACTCAACGATGAGCGCAAGGTGAGCTATCTGAGCTACAAGCGTGCCGTTGATGCGTTCGTAAACATCACTGCTCCCGACATGGCAGCCGCTGCCACACGCCTGAAGAAGCACATAGACGCTTACTCTATCAACGTGTATGACTACATGAACGAGAAGACGGCAAGCTTCACCAACTTCTCGCAAGACCTCGCCACTACCTACAAGCAAGATCTTGAGCTATTGCAGCTCACTCCTTTTGCCACTGCCATCATCGACAAGACCAAGCTCATTCGCCAGCTCGTGAACGAGCGCGACGAGGAGAACGCCAAGCTGAAAGACAACTCTCTGCACGCAGCTCGCCTTGCCACAGACGCTGCCTATCAGAAGCTAAAGAGCCACATCAACAGCTATGTAGACCTCAACGAGACTGGCGAGTTTGACAGCTTCATCAGCACCATCAATCAGAAGATTGCACGCTATAAGACCGACGCTTCTCGCAAGAAGACCATCAATAAGCGTCGCAAGGAGAAGCAGAACGGCAGCACAGCAAATGGCTCAGACAAGCAGCCTTCCGCTACGCATAAAAAGAAAGGTGGCGACACAGCTCTCACTCCAGCCGATACTGCTAATGACGCTCCAAAGGCAGGCAATGACACCCCAAAGGCAAGCGGCACTTCCGGCGACGATACCAAGACGGAGCTTACGCCTGCCCCAAGCGATGACACCACGCCAAAGAGTGGCGACAACCCATCTGCCACTACCACTCCATCTGGTGATAACACCGCTCCTTCTTCGGGCGACACAGAGCCTATGAAGCCAGCTCAGTAACCCTTTGGCAGCTCATGCCATCATAAAAACAATTATGGCGCACCAGGGCAAATGCTCGGTGCGCCATATTTTATCGTTATTGCCGTCAAACAGCAGCAAGTTCTTTACCAATACATTTTATTTCTTCTACTATTTCATTAAGTCGTGCTGCCGAGGGTTTCTTTGTTCCGCTAATATATTGAGCGAAAAGGCTCTGCGATATGTGCAGTCTGCGTGCGATTGCTGAAGCATTGAGTTCAGGATGATTCACAAAAATATCATAGAGTCTGTTGCTATCATGCTCGCTGAAGAATCCCTCATAGCTCAAATCTTCATCAAGCTGATTCCAATGTATGCCAAAGTCATCCGTTTCATAATCAGCCAGTTCTTCTTGTGTAGCCCATTTCAGACGGCTATAGTCAGCAAACTTTTCACATGCCTTCTTCCCTTCCGCCGTTTCTATCCAAACAGCGTCTTCCGTCAGCCACACCTTTTTAACCTTTATTTCGTTCATAAATAAAATCTCCTACTTCATTTTATTATAATTGTTTTCTGCAAATATAGGTAATAGTTTTATTACCTGCAATGCTTTTTGCTTATATTATGCCGTTAAATCATTGTTAAAATTTGAAATGAGCATATTATCGCCAAATTAACAGGCTCTACATATAATGAAGGTGAATATAGTTGTTTATTATATGCTCATGCCACTGTCGTGGGCAGTAATGATTGACTATATTGCGAGATTGCCTTTCTTTAGTTTGATGTTAATACTTGCGTGGGTATTATTCTTATGGAAAGACACTATGCCTTTCCGTGCCCGTTGTGATATTCTACTGCTATTTAACGAAAAATAAAGGTGAGCCGAATTCATTTCAGCCCACCATGTTTTTATGTTCTTTGTCCCATTCAATGCAAAACTCATCAATAAGATAGAGGTCGCTACGACAATGGAGGTCGGCAACGCCGGTATTTATCATCTTAAACGTAATGGAATGATAAAAACGGCTCATCGCTTCCTCTAAGGATATATGTTGTCGCTTTGATATGCCAGATATTATTCTGGCATATTTCATCTGCAATACTATCTGCTTACCATCCATAATTATATCTCCTCAGAACTTATATATGTGAGACACTTATCTATTATTTCTTGCTTTAACAAACAAATCTGAAAATTTGGATATTCAAAAGACAAACGTCTTAATGCCTCTTTCTTATCTATATCACCCGAAAAGAACAAATCAATAGTCCTAAAAACCTTGTCATCGGCTATACCACCTTCAATGGCATCATAAGTTTCAACACCTTTGCCTTCACGATTAGCCATTACGAAATCGAGCCACTCTTCATCGTAACTATCAAAAGTCTTCACGCGATATTTCTTCCATTCATCACTCAGCTCATAAGTATTTAGAATGGCTTGCTCCCCTCGCATAACAAAACGCTGTCCATACTTTATAGCTTGCTCTTTTATAGGAGTAAGATAAAAGCCTACACCAAAATCCAAAGCCTTACGTGAATGCTGCGTATCTGGCTTTGAAACTATTACATTAGATGTGTGATAAACCCTCATGCCACTCCTTTCTTTTTCATATAATCAATAATATCATCTGTGATATACTGGCTGCTAAAAGTATGAAGCACATCATAAGCAGGAATGATATATCCCGTAAGGATGCCTGAATCATTCAGCTTGTCATAGACTTCTGCCTGATCCATGTTTAAACGGTCTGCCACACTTCCAATACAGAATGTTGCGAAATCTAATTGATCGAATGTCATATCATTTTTTGCAAAAATACTAAAATTGCACAAACATTGTGCAGTATTTGCACAGATTTATGCACAAAGACTACACAATATCCATGATTTGCCAACACTTGGTGCGCCATATTTAATATCACGTATTTTGTAAGGTTAGTAAGCAAAAAAATCAGGAATAAACATTCAAGCCGACTGAAAGTCCAAGATAATCCGCAAGCAAAAAAGAAGAAAATCATTATCTTTGCATTAGATTATAACAAATAAAATCAAGAGATTATGTTCAGAGATATGCGCCGTAAAAAGCAATTGCTTTCAGATGAGGAAAGCTACAGAATTCTTCGTAACGCTACAAATGGCGTTTTAGCCCTCTCGGGCGATGACGATTACCCTTATGCCGTGCCTATAAGCTATGTTTACCACGATGGGCACATCTATATGCACTCGGCGGTAAAGGGCCATAAAATAGACGCTATTAACCGCAACGAGAAAGTTTCTTTCTGCGTGGTGGAGAAGGATGAGATTGTAAGCGAGGAGTTTACTACATATTTCCGCAGCGTAATAGCCTTCGGCAAGGCAAGGCTCGTGGAGGACATGAACGAGAAGATAGACATTCTGAGAATACTCGCTGCAAAATATTCTCCCAAAGAGACGGAAGAATCAGTGGCTCACGAGATTGATAAGAGTATTCTGCATATCAATGTAATTGACATTACTATTGAGCACGTCACCGGCAAGGAGTCAATCGAACTCGTGAGAATGAGAAAGTAGATTATTGCGCACTTCCTCGTTGTTGCCGATTACCATGTTTACTTTCAGGCATATTTCTATATCTGGGCAGTTGCCACACGTTTCATAACCTTTTTCCATAACGCATTGGCGAATGGGGCACATGCTCTGGCAATAGGCAAACTTCACGCCATTGGCACGGCACCCCATGCAGTTTATCATCTCTGCCGTGATGTCGGCATTGTTCATCTCGCTCCATGCTTTCGCTGTCTTCTCGCGCAAGGCGTCGTCATTGTTAAGCGTGGCTATGCGGGCTTCGCACTTCTCGCAGTCGAGTCCGCAATATGCTATTAATTCTTTCATTTTTTAGTTTGACTTGTATGACATTGTTTTATTCCAGTTTGGGGGATGCGTTTCGTCCTCCTATGGTTGCAAAGGTAAGGCAGAATACGCATCGCTTTATTACCCCAAACGGAAAAATGAAAGAAAACAGCTTACTGTTTGCTGAGTTTTTCTGCTACTTCATGCAAGGTGAATGCTTCATAACTGCTGCATTGCTGGTATCTGGCATTAAGGCTTGCAAGAGGTCGCCAGACAGGCATAAAAGGACGAACCGAAACAGCATGAACCGCGCCTCGAATATCTACGGCAAGACACTCGTTGTTGCCACTGAAAGATGAGCCTGCCACAAAGAACAGCAGCGAGCGGTTGCCATCGGCATCGGAAACTGTAGCCGACGGACAATTAAGCCACCATTCTATATAAGCACCGAGCACGACATTGCGAAACGGTTCATGCCCCATGCCCATAAGGTTGTTGTAGACTTTGACCGGCGAAAGAAACATACGGCTGTCGCTAAGTATCTCATCTCTATGTTCATAGAAGAAATGAGCATTACGGACGAAGAAGTCGTCGTATAACACGCCATGCGAAAACAAGTCGATACGGCGTTTCGCGTTTACACACTCATTGGCAGAAAGTATCTTTCCGCTCAACAACTTAACCTGTCCTGCCGGTTGCTCAGCAAGATAGCTTTCATCAATAAAATTTTTAATCATGATTTTAACGTTATATTTTTAGTTTTAAATTAAAAACTCACATCCTCTTACCACCGTAGCATAACGAGGGAGCTCGGTTGGTGCACATTGAAGTGCTCTTGATGTTTACGATGCAAAGATAGTGATATTTTGGGAAAAATGACGTTTTTAAAAAGAAAAATGATCATCTTGCTGTGACTTTTAAGAAGTTAGGCTGCACCTCGGAAATAAAAATAAGCAAGCTCTGAAGATTTGCTTATCAAGCAAATCGTGTATTTCGCTCGGTTTGCTGTAACTTTTAAGAAGTTACGCTGCGTCTCGAAAGCAAAAATGAATAAATTCATTTTGTGCTTTGCTCAACTTGCAGTAACTTTGCACCTAAACTATAGTTTATTTTATCCAAATGGAATACAATTTTCAAGAGATTGAGAAGAAATGGCAACAGAAATGGGTAGAAGAGAGTACTTATAAGGTTGCCGAAGACAAAAACAAGAAGAAATATTATGTGCTAAATATGTTCCCTTATCCATCGGGAGCAGGATTGCACGTTGGTCATCCACTGGGCTATATCGCAAGCGATATCTTCGCGAGATACAAACGTTTGCAGGGATATAATGTGCTCAATCCTATGGGCTACGATGCTTATGGATTGCCGGCTGAACAATATGCTATCAAGACTGGTCAGCACCCGGAGAAGACTACCAACGACAATATCGCTCATTATCGCGAGCAGCTCGACAAGATAGGTTTCTGCTTCGACTGGGACAGAGAGGTGAAGACGTGCGACCCACATTATTATAAATGGACACAATGGGCTTTCCAAAAAATGTTCAACTCGTTTTATTGCTATGGCTGCCAGAAGGCAAAGCCTATAAGCCATCTTATTGAGCGTTTCGAGAAGTTCGGAACAGGACTTAATGATAAGGGCAAGGCAATGAACATCGCTCAGAGCGAGGAGCTTAGCTTCACTGCCGAACAATGGAAGGCAATGAGCGAGGAAGAGCAGCAGAAAGTGCTGATGAACTACCGCATTGCTTACCTTGGCGAGACAATGGTAAACTGGTGTGCCGGACTGGGCACTGTGCTTGCCAACGACGAGGTGGTAGACGGATTGAGCGTGAGAGGCGGATATCCTGTAGTGCAGCGCAAGATGCGTCAGTGGTGTCTGCGTGTGAGCGCATATTCACAGCGTTTGCTCGACGGACTTGATACTGTAGACTGGACAGACTCTATAAAGGAAACACAGAGAAACTGGATAGGACGCTCTGAGGGTGCAGAAGTGCAGTTCAAGATAAAGGATTCTGACAACACGGTGACTGTGTTCACCACTCGTGCCGACACAATGTTTGGCGTGTCGTTCATGGTGCTCGCTCCAGAAAGCGACTATGTAGACATGCTCACCACAAAGGAACATGAGGCAGAGGTGAAGGAATATGTGGCAGCTACACAGAAGCGCACCGAGCTGGAGCGCAAGTCTACTCACAGCTTCACAGGTGTATTCACAGGTAGCTATGGCATCAATCCTTTCACAGGCGATGAAGTGCCAATCTATGTTGCAGAGTATGTTATTGCCGGCTACGGAACAGGTGCCGTTATGGGTGTGCCAGCTCACGACAGCCGCGACTATGCTTTCGCAAAGAAGCACGATTTGCCAATCATTCCATTGATTGAGGGTGCCGACGTGAGCGAAGAGAGCTACGATGCAAAGGAAGGTATCGTAATGAACTCTCCACGCGAAGGTCATTCTACGGACGCTAACTTCTCGCTGAATGGTTTGCAGGTGAAGGAAGCTATTGCTAAGACTAAAGAATATGTAGCAGAGAAAGGTATCGGAAAGGTAGTGGTAAACTATCGTCTGCGCGACGCTATTTTCTCTCGTCAGAGATATTGGGGTGAGCCATTCCCTGTATACTACAAGGGCGATATGCCTTACATGATTCCGGAGAGCGCGCTTCCATTGCAGCTCCCTGAAATCTCAGAATACAAGCCTACGGAAACTGGCGAGCCACCATTGGGCAGAGCCAAGGTTTGGGCTTGGGATACAGAGAATAACAAGGTAGTAGACAAGAGCCTTATCGACAATAAGACTATCTTCCCATTGGAGCTTAACACAATGCCAGGCTTCGCTGGAAGCTCTGCTTACTATCTTCGCTATATGGACGCTCACAACGATGAGGCTCTCGTAGCTAAAGACGTAGATGAATATTGGCGACACGTAGACTTGTATGTAGGCGGTACGGAGCATGCCACAGGTCACCTTATCTATAGCCGTTTCTGGAATAAGTTCCTGTTCGACTACGGATATTCTTGCGAGGAAGAGCCATTCCAGAAGTTGATTAACCAGGGAATGATTCAGGGCCGCTCTAACTTCGTTTATCGTCTGAAGAACAGTCCTAAGGATAAGCCTGTATTCGTAAGCTACAACTTGAAGAACGACGACGAAGTGACACCTATCCACGTGGATGTGAACATCGTAAGCAACGATATTCTTGACACTGAGAAATTCAAGGCATGGAGTCCTGAATACAAGAACGCTGAGTTCCAGCTTGAAGATGGCAAATATGTGTGCGGATGGGCTATCGAGAAGATGTCTAAGTCGATGTACAATGTGGTAAACCCTGACTATATTGTAGAGAAATATGGTGCCGACACGTTGCGTCTTTATGAAATGTTCCTCGGCCCTGTAGAGCAGAGTAAGCCATGGGATACCAATGGTATTGATGGTTGCTTCCGCTTCCTGAAGAAGCTTTGGGCATTGTTCTATGATAATCGCACCGATGAATTTCTCCCTAACGATGAGGAAGCTACAAAGGAACAACTGAAGAGCGTGCATAAGTTGATAAAGAAAGTAACTCAGGATGTAGAGCACTTCTCTTACAACACTGCAATCTCTGCATTCATGATATGCGTAGGTGAGTTGGCAAAGACTAAATGCCACAACAAGGAGATGTTGCAGAACGTAGTAGTGCTTATCGCTCCTTTCGCTCCACACATCGCCGAAGAACTGTGGCACGCGCTTGGCAATGCAGGCACAGTATGCGACGCTGCTTGGCCAAAGTGGGACGAGAAATACTTGGTGGAGAATGAGGCTACACTTACCATTTCATTCAATGGTAAGGCTCGTTATCAGAAGACATTCGCTGCCGACGCTGACTCTGCTACGATACAGAAACTTGCTATCGAGGATGAGCGTAGCGCTAAATATCTTGATGGCAAGCAGATAGTGAAGGTGATTGTTGTGCCAAAGAAGATCGTTAATATCGTGATTAAATAAATTTAGGTCATATTATATGCCCCAAACTAATCAAACTGAAACAGTCTGGAGAGAGGTGAAGGATTATTTCTTCATCACTCTCGGACTTTTGCTTTACACATTCGGTTGGACAGTATTCCTGCTTCCATATCAGATTGTAACAGGTGGTGTGACAGGTATTGCCGCCATCATTTATTACGCATCGAAAATACCAATCTCTTATTCTTATTTCATCATCAACGGAATGCTGCTTCTCGCGGCGCTGAGAATACTCGGACTGAAATTCATGATAAAGACGGTCTATGCCATTCTCGCGCTGTCTGTATTCCTTTGGGCGGCACAAGAGATAATGATTAATCCCGACGGAACGATGCATCAAGTGCTCGGACCGGGGCAGGACTTCATGTCGCTGGTGATAGGCTGCTCAATGACGGGCACATCGCTTGCGATAGTCTTCCTGCACAACGGCTCTACGGGCGGAACGGATATCATCGCGGCAATAGTAAACAAGTATCGCAACATCTCCCTCGGGCGAGTATTGATTGTGGTAGACTTGCTTATCATAGGCAGCTCTTATCCTGTGTTTGGCGATTGGCGCAAGATAGTGTTCGGTCTGTGTACGATGGTGGTAGAGAATTTCATGCTCGACTACATCATGAACGCCCGACGCGAGTCTGTGCAGTTTATGATATTCTCACGCAAATATCAGGAGATAGCCGACGCTATAGGCACGCAGATGGAACATGGAGTGACAATCCTCGACGGTCATGGCTGGTATACCGGCAACGAAGTGAAAGTGTTGTGTATATTGGCTAAGAAATATGAGAGCCAGACTATGTTCCGCCTCATAAAAATGATTGATCCTAACGCATTCGTAAGCCAGAGTTCCGTAATAGGTGTATATGGTGAGGGATTCGACGAGATGAAGGTGAGCACGGAGGAAAAGAAGCCTTTGCTCGACCGACTGCTGCGAAGAAACAAACACGACATTAACAAAGAGTTATAATGAAGATAGTTTTCGCTACAAACAATAAAAATAAGCTGAGCGAGATACGAAGCATATTGGGCGACCAGTTTGAGATAGTATCTCTGAAAGAAATTGGCTGCGATGTCGATATTCCTGAAACAGGGGCGACATTGGAGGAAAACGCCATGCAGAAGGCTCGATACATCTGGGAACATTATCATCTTAATGTGTTTGCTGATGATACTGGGCTTGAGGTAGACGCTCTCGGAGGTGAGCCAGGCGTTCATTCCGCGCGCTACGCTGAAGGCACCGACCACGACAGCGAAGCCAACATGCAGAAGCTGCTGAAGAAGCTTGGCGACAATGAGAACCGCAAGGCACAGTTCCGCACCGTCATCGCTCTCATCATGGACGAGGGCAACACCATCAAGGAGTTTGAGGGCAAGGTGGAAGGACATATCGCCACCGAGAAGCACGGCACGGAAGGTTTCGGCTATGACCCTATATTCGTGCCCGACGGATACGATGAGAGCTTCGCGCAGCTTGGACTTGACATCAAGAACGGTATCTCTCACAGAGCGAGAGCCGTAAAGAAGCTTGCCGACTATCTGAAAGAAGGCAAATAGCAAGCGATTATACATATTGCAGGGAGACACCCTTTCTCCTTTTACTTACGCTAACTGTTCATTCCCTTAAAATAATTAATAAATTATGCGCCGACTGTTTATATTCCTTTTATCATTGTTGTGCGTCATGACTTACGCACAGCGTATTGGCTCGTGGAAAGCATATCCTGCCTACAGCGACATAACAGAGATAGAAAAGGCAGGCAACACCCTTTATGTGTTGGCTTCTGGGGGATTGTTCAGCTATAACACCAATGACAAGAGCATACAGACTTTCGACAAAGTCAGTCAGCTGAGTGACTGCGACATCACCCACATTTCATGGAACAAGGCAGCGCGAAAACTGGTGGTGACGTATCGTGATTACAACATCGACTTAATAGATGAGAACGGCAATGTGGTAAATGTGGCTGATTATTACAACGCTGCCCTCACTGCCGATAAGACTATCAACAGTCTTACGAATAATGGAAAATACACATATCTGAGCACTAAATTTGGAGTATTGAAACTGAATGTGGAAGACGCGGAGATAAGCGAGACTTACAATCTTGGTATCAACGTGGTATGGACTCATGCCGACGGTTCACGCATCTATGCTGAGGCTTCCGACGGCTGTTATTCTGCGTCTTTGAAATCCAACTTACTTGACAAAAGCAACTGGCAGCGCACAGCCGACTTCACTCCTTATAACCATTCTCTTGACCCTGCTCTGCTCGCCACGGCAAAGGAAGCCAATCAAGGTGGCCCTAAGTACAACTATTTCGGCTTCATGAAATTCGCTAACGACAGACTTTACACCTGTGGCGGAGGATATAACACGTCAGGAGATTTAGGAAGAGCAGCCTGTGTGCAAGTGTTGGAAAAGGATAAATGGAATATTTACCAAGACGATATAGGGAATATTACAAATCATGCTTTTATCGATTTACTTTCTGTAGATGTCAATCCTAAGGATACAAGCCAGGTGTTTGCTTCTGGACGAACTGGGCTTTATGAATTTAGAAACGGAAAATTCACGGAGCATTACAATTTGCACAATAGTCCTCTGCAATCAGCATTGGACACGAACAACGACTATGTGCTTGTAGAAGGCATTACGTTTGATGATGAAGGCAACTTATGGACGCTCAACTCACGAGCGCTCAACTCTCCTTTAGCTAAGTTTACTAACAACAGAAGCTGGGAAAAGATTTCAAATCCCACTTTCCTCGATTCCGACAACCGTGGAGCTGCGGCATTGCAATCGCCCATATTCGACAGCAGAAAATTGCTATGGTTTGTAAACAACTCATGGTCTAATTCCGCTCTCTATTGTTATCAACCCGAAACAAACGTAGCGAAAATGTATTCTGAATTTGTGAATGAAGACGCGACGAAAGTAAATTTCACTTTCGTAAGATGCGTCGCGGAAGACAGGCACAAGAATATATGGGTAGGTACTGATGTTGGCCCTCTGGAGCTTACTGCCTCGGAGATAAGCCATGGAGGGGAAACATTCACACAGGTGAAAGTGCCACGCAACGACGGAACCGACTATGCCGACTACCTGCTGTCGGGAGTAGACATTACCTGCATAGCCATAGACGGAGCTGACAGGAAATGGTTCGGCACAAACAGCAGCGGTGTCTACCTTATTGGAGCAGACAACATTACCCAGATAGAACATTTCACAAAAGAAAACAGTCCTCTGCTATCTAACAGGGTGGAGAGTATCGCTATTAACGACAAGACAGGTACTGTATATTTCGGCACAGACAATGGACTGTGCTCATATGAGGGCGATGCAACAACGCCTGCTGTGGATATGAGCAAGGACGATGTGTATGCCTATCCTAACCCTGTGAAGCCAGACTATACAGGACTTATCACCATAGTAGGACTTTCGTTTGATGCTGATGTAAAAATAGTAACATCAAACGGCACGCTCGTAAACCAAGGACGAAGCAACGGAGGCACTTACACATGGGACGGACACGACCTGAAAGGACGCAAGGTGGCAAGCGGTGTCTACATGGTGCTTACGGCAAAGAAAGATGGCAGCAAAGGAGTGGTGAGCAAAATCGCTATTATTAATTAAGCGAAACTCACGGTAGGTTCTTTTATTGTTTACGGATATACTATATAAAATAGAATGGAGATTAGGCATAATACATATAATTATATATTGATAATAAGCGGCATAATAGTGTTGCTTCCGTTTATCTATGTGTGCCAGTTTGTACACCCTGTAAACGATGATTATTATTATGCCATAGAGCACTTACAGGCAAACTGCATCGATTCCGTAGTAAAGTCTTACACGACATGGTCGGGCAGATATTTCGCTACATTTATTTCTTCTCTCAATCCATTATCAATAACGGAAGATAAGGAGTGGTTGTTTAAGGCGTATTCTTTCATTCTTATTTTATTCGCGTGCTGTGCCACATTTTTGTCTTTCAGATTATTTTTTAAGGACAGGCTTTGCAGAAAGGATACCTATGCGCTGTCATCGCTGTTCTTAATCGTATTGTTCTTTTTATGCCCAAGCATATCTGAAGGCTTTTATTGGTTTTCGGCTTACGTTTCTTATACAATGGTAAGCATTCCCTCTTTACTGTTCTTTGCCATTGCCACGAGAAACGGGACGATAAGCAATGCTTTATTATATGTATTAGCGTTGATAATACCAGGGGGAAACGAAATAACTGCTGTGCTGTTCGTGGGCAGCTTAATTTATTTATCATTCACATATAGAGAAAAGAGGTTCTTCATTTCCACAATGCTTGCCTGCATAGGTCTGACAATAATGATCGCAAGTCCCGGCAACTCCGTAAGAATGACAGGACAATTATCCTCAACCCCTTATCTATGGACAATAGGAGTGAGCACCATGCAAAGCATTTCATGGCTGTTTATATGGCTGCCTGCACTCTTGCTCGTTTCGCTGATTTATATACCGCTTTACGGCATGAAGATTGCAAAAAGTGAATGTTTTAACGTGAGCATAAAGAGGTTTGCTTTATTTGCGGCAGTAATTGTTTTTCTTGCTCATATACCACCGACATTAGGACTTTCTTCAGTAGTGATAGCACGTACTGCCAATAGCTTGCTATTGTATTACGCGCTTTTCTATTTCTTCGGACTGAATATTATCCTTAATCGTTATTCAGAGCGAATAAACAGCATATTCAGTAAAGAATATAGCAGCATAATATTGCCCACGGCTTTATTTTCATTCCTGTTCTTATGTCCTTTCTCTATTAATTCAAATATAGCGACAGCCTACACTGATATAATAAGCGGAAAGGCGCGCCATTACGACGAAATAAGAATTCAGCGCGACAAGATGGCGCAAAGCAATAAGAATAAAAATATCACGCTCAAATTCCCTGCTCTTGGCATAACATCAAGAACACTGTTTGCCAAGGACTTAGAAACAAATAGCGAAGAATGTTTTTGCGATGCTTATCGACGCTACCACAAATTGAAGTGCAAGGTAGAAGTGGAGAAAGACGACATTCGCTTCCCATCCAATTACGACACATTGCTGTCGCTTGGGAAAAAATCACGATAGAATAAAACATATAGTCACATATTATTTATCGTATCTTTTAATTACACACATATCACACATGTTAAGGAATAACACATTTATTACAACTCTGATTCTATTGCTCTTTCTGTTTATGTTTTGGAGCATAATAGAAATACAGCCTACGCTTGATGATTTCACCAGTATGGAGTATCCTTTCCACGGCAGGCTGAGCGAATATCTGTTGCCGGTAAACAGTTTTTGGCGACCGTTTGACGGACTATATGGCTGGATGCTCGGACAGCACCCACGCTTATACCCCGTGCTGAACCACATCTTGATATTATGCGGTCATCTGATGTGTACGGCTCTTGTTTGGATTGTGGCAAAGCAGCTAAGCATGAACTCTCTTGCGCGCAACATCGCCACTCTCTTTTTCTTTATCTCCCCTGCAATGCTTCGGGCTATAGTGTCACTGTTCACGATAAGCCAGGTGTACTCACAATTGTGGGGGCTTGTCGGCTTGCTGTTCTATCTGATATTTGCGCAAAAGAAGAGAGGAATGCAGATAGGCTTGTGGATGATATTCAGCATTGCTGCCACCCTCACTAAGGAGAACGGCATAGTATGGATTTTCGTTGCGCCACTTGTAGGCTTAGCGTTCCACAAAACAGACAGAAAAACATTCTTTAAGGACATTGCCTGGGCTGCGTTGTGGATAGCTCTGTATGGCATAATAAGGCTTTCTCTGCCTTTGGGCGCAGACTTTGACAATAAATACATAGGCGGAGGAATGGAGCAAAGAATGATGAACTTAGCTAAGTTCCTTTACATATCATGGATTACCGCCGACAACATAAGCATATTCTTCGTTCCGCTGCGTGATTATGTCTTTGCCACAGCTACACTACTGTTCTCATTGCCATTCATCTGCATAATATTCACGCGTGGCATAAAGGGGATAAAGGATTACAGACTGTGGACTCTCGTATTCTGTTTCTTCCTAACGGCGTTGCCACATCTTGCCACGTTCTTTACTTTGGCGCATGCCTATTCCGCACTCAGCTTCGCGGCTCTCATCGTGGGCTATTTAGTAAGCAGAGAGCGCCACAACACAATGCTTAAAGTGATGTTTCTGCTGTTTCTGCTCTCGGCGATAACAGTGGATTTCCATCACATATACAATGCTTATAAGTCTGGAATGATGAGCGAATATTATGGCAGAAAGGCTCTCTATAAGACTGGCAAGCCTGTAGACAAAGTGTATGTGATAACCGTTCCGACGAAGCATAGTGGATATTCCTCTTTCTGCGCATCTCCATCCAATGCTTTCGCGCAAGGGCGTGCGGCAAGATATCAGGCAAAGGACAAATGGCCCGTGGAGATAGGCGACACACTGCTTACCAACACAGAGTGCATTTCCATTCCTACGTTGGTAGACAAGGCTTTTAGCGAGGGCTACGACTGCGTGTGGTTTCTCAACGGCTCTCACCTTTCCGTGATTAAGAACAACAAGAAATTGAAATAAAGCTTATTTATAAACTCATGATTATCAGACAGGCACGAAAGGAGGAAGCAAGGGCAATAGCCCGACTTATCATGATTGCCATGAACTACGACTGCTGCAAAAACTTTGCTGGCGAACATCACAGCCTACAGGATTTTGAAGACATGATGACTCATCTTGTGGCACAGGAGCATAGCCAATATTCATATCTCAACACAATCGTGGCTGATGAAAACGGCGAGGTAGTGGGTATCTGCACGAGTTACGATGGTGGCAGATTGCATGAGCTGCGCAAAGCTTTTATTAAGGCAGCAAAAGAATATCTGGAGCGTGACTTTTCGGGCATGGACGATGAAACCCAGGCCGGTGAATGGTATATCGATTCTCTTGCCGTGAGTGCCGACTATCGCCACAGGGGTATTGCCACAATGCTCTTAAAAGCGCTTATCAGGCAGCACAAACCTTTAGGTCTGCTTGTAGACGAGGGCAACCCCAAGGCGGAGCGTCTTTATGCTTCGCTGGGCTTCAAGTTTGCCAACTACACGTCATGGGGTGGCCATGGCATGAAGCATCTTGTAATGGTGGAATAAAGGGTTAAGAATGAACGACACCAGCAAGTTTCATCTTGTGAAGTAGGAAACGAAGGCGTGGGGAGAAATCCCTGCCGATTTCGGTCGCAAATAGAAGTACGTATACATATCATTAAAAAGGCGCATGACAATAATGTCGTGCGCCTTTTTGTTTATTCCACTGCTGATTCAACATCGTTTCTAAACTCGAATACCAATTCCGACAAAGGGATTTTAGCTCAGTTGGTTATTACAACAGACTCATAATCTGGAGGTCCCTGGTTCAAGCCCAGGCTGGTCCACATTAGAAATCAAGCAGTTACGACAAAATCGTAGCTGCTTTTTCTTTTTATCGGAAAACAATGGGAAAACACATTGATTTTGAAAACTCCTTGATTTTTCAATATACTTGGCATCATATAATTCCAAGTAAAGCATGTAAACAAGGTTTCTCTGAATATCAGAACAACGTAGGAAAACAACGATTCCACAAAATTACATAAGCCATAAGACTTCATTTTCGGGTTTTATGGCTTCTTTGTTTTTATGTCATTACACACCTTGAACACATTCTTTTTTTCTTCATAAAAACATGCTTTTCCGTTAACGACTGCTAAAAAACCATACATAAAAAACTCTCTCAGTTTTTGGCGAATAGCACCTGTAATGTTCCTTTACACCAAACGAACTACCTTTGCCCACGGATTTCCAATCACGGAATTTCAAAGATGGTTCATGAGCCAACAACAGATGTGTAATCGGGATGTCAGGAAGTACAACTGTCGGACCACAAAGCAAGAATAGTATGACAAGACTCGTTACAATAGAACAATTGTTAGAGAAGCCTGTCTGCATGATGTCGGGAGAAGAATTTGTCTTGCTCCTCCAAAATGCAGAGAAAGGAACGGCAAAGGTACCTGCCGAGGTGGTGCCAGAGAAACATTATGAGCATGGTATCGCTGGAATAGCCAAAATATTTGGTTGTAGTATTCCTACTGCCAACAGAATCAAGAAAAGCGGTGTTATAGACCCTGCCATCACTCAGGTCGCTCGCAAGATTGTGGTTGATGTAGAACTGGCTTTGGAACTTGCCAAGAAAGCAGGTGGCTTTGCATCTATCAGAAAGTAGAGTAGTATGGAAGAAGACTGGAAAGACAACCTATCCATTGATGCTAAGGGGAACGCATTGAAGACCATTAGCAATCTTAGGATGATTTTCACGCATGATGAGAATCTCCGTCAGATTCGCTTTGACACCTTCTGCCAAGACGACATTTCCTTTTCTCCATTGTTCTGCAATGTCAATGGAAACAAGGTGGATGAAGAATCCGTAGGAAAGATTCAAGACTACTTGGAACAAAACTATGACTTGCGCCTTACTCAGAACAAGGTGTTCGAGATATTGAAGACCACAGCTTCCGAGCGCAGCTTCAATCCTGTTCAAGACTACATCCGAAAAGAAGAATGGGACGGAACGCCTCGCATCGAGACGGCCATTATCGACTATCTCGGTGCAGAAGACACTCTGCTCACTAGAGAACAGACCAAACTTTGGTTTGTGGCGGCAGTCGCTCGTGCCTTTGAGCCTGGTTGCAAGTTTGATAATGTACTCACCCTGCCAGGACCACAAGGTATTGGCAAGAGCACCTTCTTCAAAGTCATAGGTGACAGATGGTTCAACGACTCTTTCTCGTTTGCAAGTGGCGACAAGGAAAAGGTGGAAACCATCACGAATGGCTGGATAATCGAAATCAGCGAACTGAACGGCATGAAGCGAGCCAACGATGCAGAAGCGGCAAAGGCTTTTCTAAGTCGTCGCAGTGATTGTATGCGCCCTGCCTATGGTCGCAAGCCAATAGAGTATCTGCGCCACAATGTATTTGCAGCCACCACTAACGAGACCAACTTTCTGCAAGGCGACAATGGAAATCGCCGTTGGTGGATAGTGCCTGTTCAAGGCAATGGTCATGTTTCTGATTGGCTCCATTCCCTTCATTCTGTGGTGCATCAACTATGGGCAGAGGCTTACTCCTATTATATAAAAGGTACGAACCTCTATCTAAGTCCAGAATTGGAGGCAGAAGCCAATGAAGTGCAAATGTGTCATTCAAGCATTCTCAACGACCCTATCCTTGATGACATCAGGCTCTATTTGGAACGTCTTGTGCCAAAGGCATACGACACATGGAGCATTCCCATGCGTGCTGCCTACCAAAAAGGTGCATATACCGAAGCAACGCCTAATAGCAAGCCTGAGGTACTGCTAAACATGGTCTGCGCAAGACAGATTATAGAGGAGTTGCCCAACGACCTTGTACGAAGGAATCCTGCCAAGTACACCGCCCAGTACATCAATCGCCTCATGTCGTTGGTGGACGGATGGGAACGCAGTGAGCAGGAGAAGGTCAAAGGGTTGCACCCCTCATACTGTGACAAGACGGGACGGACGAAACATCCATGGATGAGAATAAGTGCTCAACAAAAAGAACAAAAGGGAAAAGAAGAAGATTGGCAGTCAGAACTACCATTCTGACCATCTCCTTTCTTTTGCTTCATGTCCCTTTGTCCCTAATATTTTCCTATAAAGCCTAAAAATAATAGCGTATAGGATAAACAAAGGATTTGTGCCTTTAACCGAGGGACAACTTGGGACATACGTTCGCTTGGCATCGCACTTTACAGCAGCCAAATCACCATCGAGTGATGAAAAAAAAGATTTTTCCTATCCCTTTCTTTTCGTCAGCAGTCAATCTTGGCTGATGTGCTATCACCATAGTCTGTACCTCCGTTAGCCGTAGTTTTTCGGGAGGTCTAAACAAGAAGTACCAGTGTCTGACGGTTTGGCTTCTCCCACCGCTTCCTACTGGCATCCTTGAATGTTCGCTGGCTCACATTGGCTATTCTTTATATCAGATATTCAACTTTCAAAAACGCATTTACAATGACAGAAGACAAAATCATTAGCACGGAGAAAACTTCACGAAAGAGACCTCCAAAGGACAAGCATATTGATGTCCGTTTTACAGACAACGAGTTCAACCATGTTTTGAAGAATGCCCGATTGTCGGGAAGAAGCAAGAGCATATATCTCCATGACATTGCCCTTGGCCACAAGCCTTCCCTACCGATGACCACAGAGCAGCAGGAAGCCTTGAAAGGATTGACTGGCGCAAGAGCGGAACTTGTTTACATACGCAATGCGCTTCATGCCTTGCCACAAGCAGAACGAAAGAAACTCTTCAAAAGAGCGGATTTCATGGAGCGTTGGCTTCAAGGTGTCAACGACATCATCAGGGAATGGAGCAACATCAGAGACCGTTTTATAGACATGATATGATAGCAAAAGCAGCAGCCATTCAGCATGGTCAGGCAATGACCAATTACGCTACAAAGAATAACCGCGCAGACATCGTTAAGACCAACCATCTTAGCGAGAATCTGCCTCCTATGGGTATGTGGGACGAAATGGTTCTGCACCAGTCTATGTTCAAGCAGAAGTATTCCAAGAAGCCTATTGAACTTACATCCATACGCTTTGAGATTTCTCCATCTGAGGAAGAAGCACGAAACTGGACGATGGAAGACTGGCAAAGATGCCTTGATGAGTTCATTCATGAGATAGACCATATATCCAAGGTGAACCACATTGGCAAGAGAAAAGGCAAGGCTGCCACATCTGTCAAGCCTACCAATATTGCCAATTCCCAGTATTTCGCTGCTCTGCACCATGACTCCAAAAGTGGTATTCCCCATCTGCATCTGGTGGTAAACCGCCTTGACATGGATGGTAACCTCAATGATGTGAAGTTCATCGGTGAGCGTGCAGTGATGGCTGCAAAAGCCGTCAATCAGCGTCATGGGTGGAAAGATGCTATGGATATTCGCAAAGAGCGTATTGCAGAGATAACTAACGCTTGCATGGATGTGTTGCGTTCCATGTCTGCCTTTGACTGGAATGTCTATACCGATAGAATAAGGGCAAAGGGGTACAACATTGAGTTAATCCGCGACAAGACAGACCAAGCAAAGGTGCATGGGTATCGCTTCAAGTTTGGTAGAACGACCATCAAGGCATCTGAACTGGGTGTGGGAAGAAACCTCACGGCATCGAAAATCGGGAACACCTTCCGCAAGTTACATCCACAAACACCTGTTGCGACAAGTTTTGCATCAATGAAAAATAGAAATATTGCTAAGGCAAGTGAGGCTTCTCATTTTGTCAATGCGACACAATCAGAAGACTCTCTCAAATTCAGAAAGGTACTGCAAGTTGACGGCAAGCGTTTCAATATACAGATGCCAACGGATGCTTATGACACAATGAACAATTATATCGAAGTTCCCGATAATGGCTCTGCAAGCCATACCGACATAATGAATGTGGCGATGCTGCTCTTTATGAACTACCTTGATGCTGCCACCAGTATGTCGGAATCATGTGGCGGCGGTGGTAGTCCAGACTGTGGTTGGGGACGCAACAAAGACGAGGATGACCGTGACTGGGCAAGGCGTTGTGCCATACGAGCCAATTGGCTCTGCAAACCGATAAAGAGAAGCCGTAGAAGATAACATTAAACACTTATCAATATGGAAAGAAACAAGAAAGATGCAGCACAGGACGTGCTGAACCTGTATAATCAGATGCAGGAAGATGAAACCATTGAGAGCGGCAAGAAAGAAATTCATGCCACTCTCAATGAGATAGAGTCTGCAAAGGAAGCCCTCTCTTCTGTTAAGAGAGAACTTGCAGAAGCCAACCGAGCATTGGTGTCAACAATGAGCGCACTCTTAGCAGCCCAAAAGAGTACAGAAAATATCGTTGGCAGTATTTGTAATGCCATTGTCAAGGCAGAGCAAAGCGATCTCAAAGTTGGCATCAATGATGAAGGACTTACCCAGTTGAACGAGCGGAACAACACCGCCATTGCAGCCTTTAAGCAAGCCCTTGATGAACATGAAAAGCGAATAAATGTCCTATTCACTCACCAACAGAAAGAACTAAAGCGCATCCGAAACATTGAAGAAGGTGCTTACTTCAATGGTCGCACCTATGCTTGGATGTTCGGATTGGCTTTTATAAGTTGGGCAATTATCCTTGTGGAAATCACCATCTGGATATGTATCAAACTTTTTTAGCAAACTTCAAAACATAAACATTATGACAGACAGCGAATATATCAAGACAAGAAAAGCAACTGCCGATGCCCTTATAAACTGGGCAAAAACTGGCATTAGACAGTTCGCCATGCGTGAAGCTGTAAACGACTATCTGGAGGTGAGCGGTGCAAACCGCTCCTCCATCGGTGGCGAAGAGACCATCCTCGCACACAGAAAAATAGCAGCCAACCGACTGGCGATTGACTGCATATATGTGTTGTCTAAAGAGGAACTATCCAAGGTGGATAGGGAATTGGAATGGATTGCAAGTGACTTTCTGATGCAAGACCTCGGAATAAGAAGATAAATGCATGACAAACATTGTGTGGATATATGTCACCGATTCTACTCCTACTCATTTCGATTTTAAACGTATAGTCGTATCATTTACTGAAATATCTATCCTATTTTCTATTGAATGAAGACGTTTGTCCATATCTTCAACTCTTGAAGGTAATGGGTGAACGTCTGCATACGAAAACATATACCAAATTCCGACTATTGTAACAAGTCCAATGATTGTCCATACATACCACTGTATATGAAGCCGTTTTGAAATTGCGTCATTACATTCTTTTATGGAATCTTTTAATTTGGACTCTAATTCTTTTCTTAAATCCGTATGCGCCTGATCGTTTTTATAGTTAAAATCCGTAATCTTGTCATCCAAACGTGTATAAGAATCCCATGCAACATAATCTCCAGTTCGTTGGCGACTCGATGAAGTATGAGGAGTTTCTATGACACCATTTCCATAAGAACTTATTCCATCTCTTTCTCCACTATCTGTGATGTTGCTATGAAATTTGTCCTTGCTGTTTCTCCGAGTTCTTGAATATGAATTTATTCTCTTAATATTCTTTTCAAGGTCATATTCATTATCAATTGTAGAAGTAGAACCATTTATCCTCCGTTTTTGGAATGGTTTATTCTTATTCTGTCCTTTCGCCATATTAAAAGTTCATCAAATTAGAATAAAGTTCTTTTTCTACAGACAAAGACAGCATATAAACTTCCTTAATCAGAGACTTCTCGTTGATATCCTGTGCTTCATTTGTAAGATAATTATCCGTATCTATTGCAACACCTACATGTTTCGTGTAATCTGGTATATCAAACTCTCGCTTATAAAAATCATCGTTTATGTTCACGGGACCTATTTCATACATTCCGTTCTCATATGTAAGGTGAAACAACATGTCTTTAGCTGGATATTTATCCAACAGGAATTTTGCAGGAAACGATTCTTGGAAATTCTTAAGAACATCCTTAAAGTCTGAAGATTTCGTCTTGTATGTGCCAATAATACGGCATCCAATTCTTGTGATAGTAAGTGAAGACAGAACCTTTGTTGCAGCCTCATACACTTTGGAAAAATTGGCAAAAAAAGACTCTACACTATCGACTTTATAACTAATGAAACTGATGCGATTCAATGATACTAATATAACATTGTGGGCATCTTCTTTCTTTTTGTCATCTCTAATGACAACCTCACTTTGACCTATTTCCCAATGGCTACATGGAAACACTTTAGTTTCTTGTATTTTCTCCACCAATGCTCCTTTAGAATCAAGCATAGTAACTTTAGGCTCATAGCGAAGTTCTATTATAAATTTTCTATTTCCAATATTTTTAGATTCAATGTTTTCTTTCATAGTTATCAAATTTTAAATTATTTTCCCGATTATGGTATCAGTGAATGTTCTCCAAATATCAAGCTTTATAGGCTTATAATCATCGAACATCTGTCCCACAAAATCAATCTCAAATACGAGTCTTAAGTCATTCTTGTCTTCATCTGGCTGCCCCTCTTTGCGAGTTCCGACACGAGCTATTTTGATAAAATACAAGTCTCTTATTCCCTTACTTTTCATATACGGCATGAAATAGTATAATTTGTTAAGAGCTACAGTGGAAGGAAACCTTTTGCCTGTATAATACACCTTTGCAGACCTATCAAGATATTGGTCAATATTATCCGTCTTGACCAAACTTACAAGAACATTCTTTGTCCTGTCAATATCCAAAAGACAAGTGCTGTCCATTTTATTTTCAACTATGCTTGTTGGATATTGCTCTTTTATCTCAGCGAAATCCACTTGTGGCACAACGAGAGTTTTTTGCAAAGAGTGTACAACATGCCACATCAATACAGGCGGTACTGCGTTACCTATCGCCTTATATTGACGAACCTGCGATACAGAGTCGAAACAAAAAGAATCTGGAAAAGATTGAATGCGAGCTGCCTCTCTTGAAGAAAAACGTCTGTATCTTTCTCCGACCATATAAACTGGGTCTGTACTATTGAGACTTACCTTTGCCAAATGTGCGCTGACAGTATTGCATGGTTCTGCCAAAGACATAGCACGTCCTTTATTCATCTTTTCACGAACAGCCATCATTCCTGCAACAGCTTTCTCGCTGAAGAACAATGTTTCATCAGTGTCTGCCTCTGCCATGATTACATCGCCAAGAACTTTTTGTTCAGAACTTCTAACCTTCATCGGGTAATGAAATTTCTGAAAATCTTCCATGTTTCGGAAACCTATAATAATGACACGTTCTCTTTTCTGAGGCACACCATATTCTGAAGCATTCAGCAATTTGTGTATAACAGTGTAGCCTGCATCCCTAAACTCTTTCAATATCATAGGGAATGCCTTGCCTTTATTTGCAGAAAGAATACCTTTTACATTCTCTGCTATAAAGAACCGTGGCTGACGCTCTTTCAGTATTTTTACCATTTCAAAGAAAAGCATTCCTCGCTCATCTTTATATCCAAGTCTTGGAGGATTTTGTGCAGAGATAGAGAAAGACTGACATGGGAAGCCACCAATAAGCATATCAAATTGTGGCATCTCTGCAATCTTAATGTCACGGACATCCTTTACCACACATTTATGTACAAAGTTATCATTGTATATTTTTGTGCAGTATTCATCGTTGTCAACAGCATAGACAATTTCAAAAGGATTTTCTTTATACTCTTTTCCGAGATAAGAAAAGCCTCCTATGACTCCTAAATCCATGCCACCACATCCACAGAATAGCGAAGCTACTTTTATCTTTTCCATGACAATATTTTTGTAGGTTGAAAATGTTCCGTGGAGAATGATATTTCCATACCATCGCGAGGATCTGCTTCAATTCTGTCACTTTTATATAATGCAACAGGATTGCGAAGGATGAAAAGTATTTTCTCTTTTTCACTTAACATAAGTCTATATACGCAATAATGTTCTCTTATAGTGTTTGCGACACGCCATTCGTTTGGCGACATATGGAAGCCATACATTTGTATTCGCTTCTTGCTGATGGTTGTCTTTACCTCAATATACCTATGGTTTTCCGTACCGTCTGCTTCAAAGCTGTCAATGTCGAACCCTGGATGATAAGTCGGACTATCAACAATCTGAACGAGCTTAACAAACTCATCATAACCATTAATTTTAAGACGCATCTTTTCATGACCACAAATAATAGCCTCACCAAGATTACCAATATCCTTGGTTGTTTTGTCATCAGAGGTCACAACATCTTTTATTCTGTCTTCAAATACTACATCAATCTCCTCGCTTTGGCCAATAATAGAACGAATGTCGGTCTTAAACAAGTCTGGTTTCATGGAATTGTTGACATACTCAAACCATAATGGCTCGACTTTTGACAACTCCTTTGTTTCTATACTTTTCTTCTCATAAAATTTCTCATAACCACTAAACCAAGTTACGTCATTGGCAAAAGTATTAAGAGAGGCCAATTCGTTGCCTTTCATTGAATAATAGCCATTGTGTTCCTCTAACAAATTGGCAATCACCATATAATCAAGAATATCCCCTGCATAACGTGTCATGTCGCCCTTAGAACGCGCTTTACCAGTAAGTGACAATGTCTTGGAGTCGTTTGGATTATAATACTTTACTCTCTTCTTTCTATTGCCAATAATAGTCTGAGCGACTTGATTTGATGTGACCTTGCCACTTGTAACACGAATATCATTGAAGATACAATATGTAGCTTCTTCTGCTGACATTGACATTTCTTTTTCACTACCATTTTCTCCCAACAACTGGTTGCCAGACATAAGCACTTGAATGATAGTCCGTGCAGGTTTAAACCTTATACCATGATAAATAATATCTTTCAAGTCTTGAGGTTTCATGTGTCCTCCAGGAAATTGAAAAGAGAACAGAAACAACCTAAGGAATTGGGTTAAGTCTTGATTTTCATGAAGAAAGATGGACATCCTTGACGTTTCTGTAACATCAGCATCTTTATCCTCTTTATAAAAAGCAAACAATGCAGGAATTTCTGTGCGCCAATTGTTCAAGGTCTTATCTGCCATATCTATATTTCCTGGGAACATTTTTATGGCATTGAAAAACTTGACGCTGTATTCCTCACAAGAACATTTCGGTATCCGACAACACTCATTAGCCATATAGAGCAAAACATTCTCTATGTTGCTTTTGAAACGTGGTCTTACAAAATGTATTCTATGCCAATATTTATCTGGCACTTGATAGTATGTTATTTCTTTATTTGCCATAACGTGTTTGATAATTGTTGAGCAATAGCCTTTGCCATAAGAGGTGGTACTGCATTACCCACTTGTTTATATTGGCTCGTCTTACTGCATTGGAAAATGAAATCATCAGGGAATGACTGTATTCTTGCACTTTCTCTCACTGTTGGAATTCTGTTCCATTTGTAGTGAAAGTGATGACGATGCCCTGTATCTATGGTTATGCTCGGTTTTGTGCTACACAATCGTGTCCAAGCAATATGTACTTTTCTTGTTTGCTGCAAGTCTTTGGGTAGGTCTTTGTAATTTCCTCCGTCTGGAACCATTGCTATGATTTCTTTTGTTTTCTCATTGTGCATGGTGATTTCATGATTATAAACTCCACAACTGTCTTTGCGAACATAACGCTGATAGTCACAGATAGGTTCTGTTGGATATGGTGTCCCATCTGCAAGAGAGTCTTCTGTCAAATCACTCAGAGCTTCAAAGGATGTTACTTTTTCCATTTTGTATGGTTCTGGAAATACGAAGTCTCTTCCATCCGCCAACCCAACGAAGACTGCCCTTCGCCTATTTTGGGGTACTCCGTAATCCGAAGCAGTGACTACTTGGACCCTTACCTTGTAGCCAAGACTTTCGAAATCATTAATGATGGAATTCTTCACCATGCCATTACCTATACTGAGAATGTTAGGGACGTTTTCCATAACGAACGCATGAGGACGGAAACAATCTACAAAACCAACAAAGGCCTTGTATAGTTTGTTTCGCTCATCTTCAATTATCCTTTTCCCCGCAACAGAAAAACCTTGGCAAGGAGGACCGCCAATTATTACATCAACATTGGGAATGTTGTAGTCTTCCTTTATTTTATATGGGTCAAGCGTTGCCAAGTCTCCACAAAGAGTTCTTGCGTCTTTTCTGTTATAGGCATAGGTAGTCAGTGCATCCTTCCAATTGTCAATTGCAAGAACACCTGTAAAACCTGCCATTTCGAACCCTAACGACAATCCTCCACATCCAGAAAATAGGTCTATAAATGTATGTCTATTTTTCATTCTGCTATGCTATTATCAATTTCATTTGCCTGAATTTGTTCAAACCGAACGAGTTCGGAAAGTTCCACGCCAAGCAGTTTGGCAATTTTTACCAGATTTTCCAAATCTGGTTGTGAGGTGTTCGTACACCACTTAGATATTGTCGTTTGGTCTTTCCCCAATTGTTCAGCAAGCCACTTGTTTGTTCTCTTTTTATCTACAAGGACTACCTTAATACGGTTTATATCTTTGTTTGCCATATCAAAATACATTTTTATTTTGCAAAGGTACGAAAATTGGTTGTGAAAGCATCAAATCACGCCCTGCTTTATGCTTGTTATGCAAAAAAAATGAATATATAGCATTATTTTGATAGATTATTAAACTTAATAAATATCACTTATTCTATTTTCTCAAACCTCTCAACGAACCCCGAAACAATCCTTCTCGCACGTTGCCACTTAGAGCTACTTGACACAGCAAACTTTTTGTGGTTGATAGTGATGAACGAATCTACCCTTTGGGCTGGGTCATACTTGTATTCTCGACCAGAGAAATGATTTACAGCACGCAGGAAAGTGGCGAAAGAGGTCTTTGAATCAAGGTGGTTGGTGCGCAAAAGTGCAGCCTTGATGTAAGCAGTCTCGTATTCATGCTCCATGTTGTTTAGGGCAACTAAGATGGTTTCTTTTAATGCTGTCTTATTTTCTGCTATTAGGATATCATCAATACACAGTTCTTCTTGCAGAATGGTTCTGCGTCCATGCTTCCCTTTTGTATTGGCAAGAGCATTCTTTATGGTCTGTCGAAATTCTATGTCCTCTATATCCTTACTTTGTTTTGTCCATTCTGCTTTCTTGTCAAGACCTTGCGTAACGCTGGTTTCCACAAGATTTACTATAATTGTTTTGACACTTTCACGCACGATGGAAAGTTGTTTGTCGTTAAGACTTACTTTGCTCAATGCCGTTGCACTCTTGGGTAGTCCATGGTCAAAACAGATATAATAGAGCGTACACATCAGCAATGTATTTCGTCCCTCAAAGATTTCTTCACGAAGACGGAAATACATTTCTGGGAGAGCATGAATGGCAGACAGCATTATTCGCTTTGATATTGTTGCAAGTTCTTCCGCTGTATGCCCTTTGCTAAAATTGAATACAGCCATTTGTATGAGGGAAGGCAACGAATCCCAAAACTCTTTGGCTGAGACATAAGGGATATAAAGATGCTCGTCATCTTCCTCACTCATATCCTTGTCAACAAGACCATATTCCCTTATCAAGATTAGGTCTTCGTTTGTTTCATTCTTATCCCTACCAATAACTTCGGAATGGAAACCCAATCGCAGATATCCAGTGAAAGCCATCATTTCATCGACAACACGTATAGCCACGGCTGTCTTTTCATCATCTGACAGAACGGTATCTGTGTTGGACACAAATAGTTTCCGACACTCAATAAGCACGGATGTAGGCACATATTTCGCAGCCATTTTGAATATGCGTTCAATTTGGCTGAAATCGTTGCGCATCATCTTCATCATATCCAATGAGAAGCGTGAGTAATCCTCTTGGTGTTCCCACTTCCAAAAATGCACTTTGTCAAGCGCATCCCTCATGGCGTTCTTTTTGAATTCTTTTATGTCCATCTGCTATATTCCTGTTATTAGGTGGCAATTTGAGAAATACGATCATTCGTCCAACTGCTTCAACAAGAAATCTTCCAGTGTCTTTTTGTCAGGCAACTGGAGCATATAGGTGGAAACAAAAAGTTGGTTATCCATGCCAGCAAGAGCATATTCTACCATCTTCTTTCCCTTTCGTGTGCAGAGCAATATGCCGACAGGAGGGTTATCCCCTGGCTGCATCTCATTCTCCTTGTAATATGACACATAAGCATTGAGCTGTCCGAGGTTCTCATGCGAAAACTCTTCGTTCTTCAGTTCAATGATAACACCGCAATGCAGTATGCGATTATAGAATACAAGGTCGGGGTAGTAATACTCGTCATCAATAATGATTCTCTTTTGGCGAGCCTCAAAGCAGAAGCCTTTGCCTAATTCGAGGATAAACTCTTGAAGATGACTTATCAGCGCATCTTCCAAATTGTGCTCATCCACTGTTTCCTGCGCTTTCAGTCCGAGAAACTCAAAAGTGAAAGGTTGACGAATCTGTAATGCTGCCGAGTCATGCCCCTGCACCGATGGCAATGAAAGCATTTTCTCTGGATTGGCACTGATGCCTGCACGGAAATAGAGGTTGGTACTAATCTGTCGGCGAAGCTCACGAACAGACCACGTACACTTGATGCACTCCTGCTCGTAGAAGTAACGGGCAAGAGGGTCATCCACGCTCATAATCTCTCGTAGATGAGAAAAAGAAAGGCGTGAAACAATCATTTCTGGTGATGTTTGTAATTTATGCGACGCTGTCGCACAAATTGCATTAGTCTTACTATCAGCAAGTTCGCTTATAAAAGAACTATCAGTTCCCAATTTATTCGACAACGTTGAATAAATTTCATTTGGAACAAACAACCCTCCCATTTGTGGGTATAAGCCGTAGAAGTTTCGAGAAGTCTGAAACAGAGTAACATTGAGTCCTTTTCTATTCACTCGTTCCTCCAACTTTTTTAGCAGTTGTGTTCCATACTCAGCCCTATCCTTGCCGTGCTGCTCAAACTCCACGATGTAATAGCCAATGAGCCAATTGCGCATAGTCTGCATACGGTTGATAGCCCTTACAGCCGAAGACTGGGCTGCATCATGGGTGGACTGAATGATGGATGCCAAGTCATTGAAAGAGTGGAGCGTTTTGCTCCAATCCTCAAAAGGAAGTTCCATCCCTTCGTGAGTGTATGTTGATATTTCGTTTGCCATGTTATACTTTATATATTGAATGTGATTATTTCTTCGTCAAAAGTTTCAGAAGCATTGCTGTTTTCTGTTCTTCCGTCATATTGTTGATGTCCTCCTCCGTTATCTTTGGCTCCAAGTCAAGGAGTTTGCTATTATATTCAAATTGAGTCTCCAAAGGATATTGGGCGATATACCTATCTGTTATCGAATGATTGGTGGAATGTCCCATACTTTCGGATATATAACGCTGTTCCACACGTGCATGAGCAAGGTTTGTTCCGTATGAATGTCGGCACCACGTTCCCGATGGGCGCATTTCCCAATGAAGCACCTCTTGACAGATTTTGATGATTCTGTCCTGTACGTTGGAGTTCTCTTGTGAGATTCGCTTGCGCTTGTCTGCTTTCAATGTCGCACCTTGCAGAATCTCTGGAAATACAAAGCCATTGAGTACAGGTTCAGCAGCAATCTCGTCAAGAATCCTTTGAAGAGGTTCTATGATCGGGATAATCACCTCAGAGCCGCCCTCAGTGCGGTTTGTGGTCTTCACTCTTTTGAACTTGAAGGCTTTTCTGCCAGTATCGAAATAATATTGAGAATAGGTCAACTCTCCTGCATCGGCAAGGTTGAAACCATTACACAGATATTGGGCAAGGAACAACCCCAAGGAATAGTGTGCTCTCTCAGCATATCCGCTCTTCCAAGTGTCGGGATAGCGTTTTTCAACAAATACCCGATACAATTCTGTCATTTGCTCCACTGTAAGGTAACAATGCTTCCTCGACTCCCCTACAGGAATAGACACCAATTTCTTCTTCTGGATATTGGAGAATGGGTATTCTTGATTGGTGAGGTAGCCCAAGGAGACGCACTCGTTCCATACAGCCCGACAAGAACGGAGGTATATTCCGCGAGTTGTATTGCTAATCTTGCCGACAAGGTTTCCTGTTTCGTCTTTTACGCCATGCATCATGCCGTTGTTCCAATACTCTATGTCTTCTTTGTCAACCTTAAAGCCTACAATAGGTCTGTTCCACATTATCTTCTGAAAGGACTTCAAGGCATACTCGTATGATTCTGCGGTGGTACAACGCTCACCATTATTGTCTGTAAGATAGAAATTAATCTTCTTCTCCCACACGCCAATGAAAGACGTTTCTTTCGTGGTATCTACCCCAGTAACAACAGCCTTGATGCGTTCGAGCGACAGACTATTGCCCAAACGCTCAATCATCTCGGTTTGGGCATCAAAGATAGCATCAAACTCCATCTTCTTTTCATAGAGTTCTGAACGCACTGCCTTTGCACTTAGCGTGCATACTCTCGCAAAATCTTCTTCCGTAAATTCGCCAGCAACAAAACTATACCATGATTTTCGGTCTATAGTTTAGCGCATTGCGACAGGAAACGTCTCCCGGTCTTTCTTGGGGTGACGCTTGTCAAGGATAAGGGCATAAGTACAACTTCCGTACCTTGCGCTCTTGTAAGTAGTGTCCAGTTTCTTTGTCATTTTGCCAATAGTCTGTAGGTCTCAACTTGCCAATTATCTCAAATCTCGGAAAACAATGGGAAAACAAAACCCACCATTTCTCTTATGAACGCCCTATCTTCCTATGCTTTTCGGGAAAACAATGGGAAAACAAAGACATTTTGATATGGGATTTCTTGACATATCATAAACTGCCGCAAAATTAGCAAAACGTTGTGTATCAACGAAATTTATCAATATAAAAAATCACAAAACATCATTCTCTCAGACTCATAATCTGGAGGTCACAGATTCAAGCCCAAGCTGGTCTACACTAAAAATCAAGCACTTACGAAGATTTCGTGAGTGCTTTTTCTTTTGATGGCGACCTTCAAGTGACCTTTTGCGAACACAAGTGACATTGAAGAGACTTTGCAATGTTTGATAAAATTTCATGAGAGGTCAAGAAAGCATTTTTGGTTAATAAAGCATTTATACAGAAATCAAGGGGCTTTTTCCCAATACGTGATAATTGTCAAAAAATGCCATAACGATTCACATCGCCATGGCAAACTCCTAAAAGAAACTGCAATCATTTTTTCTTCTGACCTTTACAATCGCTCCGATTACTTCTGATATGAGCTGACCCATGAACGGTCTTACCATTCTGTACTCGATCATACTCCGGAATGCGATTGAACTTACGGCCATCGCTATCTTTTGCCATAATCTTGTTGCCCGTCCTTTAGCGGGGGTCTTTAGGTTGGCTGCATATTTCAGGCAGCCGTTATTTATTCAATAAAAAAATTTATAAATGCCCTTATTTGGGGGAACAGCATAGCAATAGTAAAGTACAATGCATATTACAAGGAAAATCGTGCACATTTTGAGCGACTGTGGCGTTTTATCTCGAAACCAATTAAAATGCAATTGTTCATCCATCCAACTAATATCCTTTGTAAAGAACAATTTATAATGAGCCATCCAGTCGGCAACCAGAAATAGTTGCTTTGGCTGAGAATCATTATTAAAAGCCATTTCAATATTTTCATACTCTTTCATTTCTTCTTCGATGTCATCGCCAGTCTTAGCTTTCACTCTTAGATAGAGATTCTTCATTTGATTGAATTGTTGGGTGTGTTTCTTTCCCCTTTCCCCATAACTCTCTATATCTTTAGAGAAATTACTGATGTAGCAACTCGCTATACCAAGTAATAGCAGTATAACGGATATCCACTGGGCAGAAAAAAACTCGACACCAATCCAAGGATGCCTATGGCAATTGAGATAAATGAGACTATAGCCGTAAAATTTCTCACAAAGTCATACGTTGCAAAGTTAAGATTGGCAACGTAGCTAATAGCATAGCCTTTTTCAGCTATTTGTTTCAAAAGATCATTCTTCATATGAAATTTGATTTATTCTATTGGTACATTTATTCTTTCCCGAGCAACCATGATACCATCTTTTATAATGTAGCACTCCACATAGTGATCTCCACGGAAATCTGAGCTTTCGTGTCGAACCATGCCATTCATCCGATTTGATAGACGCTCGGCACCATTGTCAAAGGCGAGGTAGCAGGACAGTATGCCAACTCGTCGCTACCATCAACAGCCCTTGAATAGAGCATGTCGGTATCAGTGCCTTCCTTTGTGGTCACTACGGCAAGATTGGAAAGCACAGACTTCAGTGGCTCAGCCTTATCATCGCCCAAATCCAATATGGTTTGGTGATAAGGTTGTGCAAGCTGCCTTTCCAAGTCCTTTTTGAACTTGGAATAGACATCTACATGAGAAACTTTCCAATCTGAGAGTGCTTGCTCTGTCATTGCATTTTATCCGATAAACAAATCGTCAATGGTTAGCTGCGAAAGGAACGTGTCGGAATACTCGTTTCGATGTACTGGTGCTGCACTGATGAGTGTGGGATGGAATGTCTTAGATGGCAGCAACTGTTCCAATGTCTGAGTGCGACGTACTATCTTTTCGGAATACGCTTTTGTTACAACATACTCAGACTTGCAGAATTTCATTTCGCAGACGTTTACGACATCATCGGCACGATCGATAAGAAGGTCTATCTGCATTCCCTCCTGCCCATCATCACCATTAAGGATAAAAGACGATTCATTGGAAGACACACCAGCAACTTGCAATGCACGTTTTATCTGGTCAATGTGTTGCAAGCAAACCTCTTCAAAAGCGATACCTCTCCATGAGGCTATTTCCGATTCTTTAAGATGATGCATCCAATAGTCTGTTTCCGTAATCTGCTTCTGCTCTTTGAAATGGAGCCAGAACCAGCAGAAACAGTCTGCCAGTTTATAATACAACACATCTCTTTGGCCAGTTCCAAAAGGAATATAGGTGCTTATAAAAGCACTACCTATCAGTGCTTTGAGTATTTTTGTGAAGTCACCATTAGGATTGATGCCCGTCTGTCTGGCAATTTCGTCACGTGTAAAACCACTATGACGTTTCCCCAACAGACGTACTATATTCATACATGCTTCTGCATGATCGAATACCGAATGGAAGAGCCTGTCGAATTCGTCGCCAAGCTTTGCCTTACGAGAGAAAAACAGGGCATCGATATTCTGTGCCAGACTCATTGAAGGGTTAAAGAAGTCCAGATAATAAGGAATTCCTCCCAATACCATATAGGCCTGCGCCGTATTGTAACGTGACATCTTGATACCACGGCTAAGGAAGAACTCTTCGCACTCATGCAAATTGAAAGGCGATAATTGAATTTCATGGGTCAACCTGCCATATAGTCCGCCTTTGTTGTTGATGATATTGTCGAGCATCCATGAGGTTGCCGACCCACAGACAACAAGACACATGTTGTGGCGACTGCAAGCCCAGCCATTCCAGAATCCTTCAAGCGCAGTAAGAAAACCAGAACGAGCCGTATCCATCCATGGAAGTTCATCAATGAATACAATCTGACGGGAGCCATTATCCTGACGTTCCAAAAATTGCTCTAATCTGAAGAATGCTTCCATCCATGAACGTGGCGGCTCGCCTCCCTCCATTCCGTGACGAATGAGAGAGAAGTGGAAGTTCTGTAGTTGGTCACGGAGCGTCACCTTTCGCTTACGGTCATAGGGAGAAAGTCCAGTATGACGGAAAGTCATGTCGTCACGAAGGACTTCGTTTATAAGGAAAGTCTTTCCGACACGACGACGTCCATATACGGCTACAAATTCAGCCCGACCACTCTCCTGTGCATTCTTAAGCACAGCTATTTCTTCTTTCCTACCTATTATCTGGCACATATCACATGGTTTTAAAATGCTGGTGCTAAGATACTCAAAATTTTCGCAACGTCTTCAATTAAAATGTTAAATATTGGACAAATTGAGGTTTATTTCGCTAAAACAACTGCGATTTGCATTATTTTAGCGGAATAAACCTCATTTTGGATAACAAAAAAATCTCTAAAACATGGAATCGAAACACATGAAATGTTTCCATCCGAAATTTACTGCCACTTTACAATAAATCTCGAATTGCTCCTATACAACCAATGCCAATAGGACCTCGCATTCACCTACACTCATGCTTTCAACAGTTCAAGAAGACCTCCGAGTTAAACACGCTATTTTGTGCTGACTTTCAAGAAAATAGAATCGGCGTATTAACCTGAACTCGGGATAAGGAAGTATAATAAAAAATTGGTAATCTCGTTTTATTTTGTACCTTGTATCTATAGAAACAAAGTTTTCAAAGATTATGCCACCAGGGGCAAAAGCACGATGGGCTGGTATTTTGGCTTCAAACTTCATCTCGTGTGCAACGAAAGAGGCGAAATTCTTAATCCGTTATAGAAACGATTAATGATGAGCTTAAGAATGTTGCAATGTTGGTTCATTCAAGGCATAGAAGCGTGCTTAACTTTGCAATGAATGCTTTATCCGCACTTGCCGCTTATTGCTTCTTTGATAAGAAGCCGTCAATCAATATGGATTTCTGTATAGAAGAATCTAAAGGAGAACTTTCTTTGTTCTAAGTTTTCACTACTTTCATTATATAAGGTAGCCCCAATCTGATGATTGAGGCTAAACTTGTTGTATTTGTTTTTTGATTTTGTATATGTTTTCTTATTCCGAGTTCAGGTTATTAATTAATCTTTATCATTTCTTTAGACCACGAAAGGGTGCACAAGCAAATTCGCCCGAAAGCCTCGCGAGGCTTTCGGGCGATGCCGAGAGAGGACTTAGTCGCCCCAGATGTTGCCGTCGCCGCTTGGGGTCAAATCCTCGGTGTCGCCGCCGAAGTCCAGTCCGGCGTTGAGGTCATCGGTAATGCCTCCCCTCAGTCCTGAACCATCGAGGATTTGCGACCGAATGTCAATCTCCGCCACATTGATAGTGGGTTTCATGTATTCTTGCTTATGTAAGCGATTAAAATCGATTACTTTTTTCATATTCGTATTTCCTTATTTAATTACTGTCTTTTTACCATTGTGGATATACACGCCTCTCGTGGTAGGTTTCGCCGAGAGTCGCTTACCGCCGAGTGTGTACCAAGCGTCATCGTAGAAGCTGACGGAGCCGTCTGCCTTGATGGTTGCGATGCCTGTGGCGGTGCCGTCTACAAAGAACGACATGGCGCGGGCACGTGCTTCGCCGCCCACCGTGTAGGTCAGGTAGGCGTGGAAAGGCGCAATCTCTACGTTGTTCGTGGTCACGCGGTAGAGTTTGTTGCTATGAATTATGTAGTTGCCCGCATTCTTGGCGATTGGTGTCACGGCAGCGGTGCCCGTCATGGTGCAGACCTCCGTGCCGTTCACAACCTCCGTCGGATTCAGCGTCGTTGAAATCTCCACGTCGTTGAATGTCAGCCTATCATCTTCAGGAGCCTCCGTGAATTTGATGAGATACGGCTTGCCAGCCTCCATCGCCGTGACGCTTGTGAATGAGAGGCTTCCGTTCGTCACGCCCGTAAGCGCGGTCACCTTGTAATTGTTCTCGCCGAATGCAGCGTCCATCTTGTCCTTGTCCGTCAGTGCGAACGGCAGGCAGATGGTGCCCCAGTTGCCAGCAGTGAACGAGCGCGTATAGGTCATGTCGTAAACGCCCTCTACGCTCAGAACGGCGAGGTCGTTGTCGCCCATCGTCACGGTGTTCTCCGTCCACTTCGCCCAATACTCTTTGTTGCCCGTGTCGGTAGTGGTGATAGATGTCACGGCATCACCTGAGAGTTCCGAATTGTCATACCAGCCGCCGAAGGTGTAGCCCTCGCGGGTTATGTTGGTAGGCAGCGTTGCGCCAATACCGTAGGTGTAGGCGGTAATGTCGCCACTGTTGATCGTGCCAAAGACGGAATTAAGCGTCACGGTGTAAGTGTTTGCCGTCCATTGGGCATAGAGCGTCAGGTCGGCGGTGAGGGTG
>JAIKZG010000005.1 GCA_024682415.1 Prevotella sp. | reverse complement strand
ATCTATTACCTCCCAATGACCACCCTTATTTGGGCCTATATGCTTTATTTTACCAGACTCTTGTAGTAAATGAAGGTGCTTGCTGATTCCACTTCTGGCCATTTTCAGCCTCTCAGCAATCTGTCTTGATGTTATATCCGGATTATCTCTAAAAGTTTTATTATTCTTTTCTGGGTAGTTTCTGGTCCACTTTCCGGTCCACTTTCTGGTCCACTTCCGCCCTCAGTGGACTGTAAAGTTGGAACATAAGGAATCTCTATGCGGTACACGTCCTGCTCCTCAATAACGGGCTCCTTGCCATTAGCGTATAGAGGAATGTACTTGATTTCACGACAGAAATAAAAACACCAGCGAGACAAACAAACGACTGTTGTTCGTCTCGCTGGTGTTAAGTTGTTCAGACTTTAATGTAAGCCTTAATACTCGTCCTCGTTGAAGAGGAAGTCTTCTTTTGTCGGATAGTCTGGCCAAATGTCTTCTATACTTTCGTAAACATCACCTTCATCCTCTATTTCCTGCAAATTCTCCAGCACTTCCAGAGGAGCGCCTGAGCGAGTCGCATAGTCAATGAGCTCGTCTTTGGTTGCAGGCCATGGTGCATCCTCAAGTTTTGATGCTAATTCCAATGTCCAATACATAGTTTTATGTTTTTATAAATGTGTTATTAGATAGCAGATTTTTAGGTCTGCCTTATTTCGGCTGCAAAAATAACATATTTCTTGTAATATACAAGTAAATAGAGATATTTTTTTAGCTCCACCTTTTTTTTCGTACCTTTGCACACCAATTTATATTATATAAGGAAACAAAAACAATGATAACAGCTGATCAACTGAAAGATATTGAGGAGCGCACCGAAGCTCTGTTTAAATATCTTGATATAGATAAAAAGAAAATAGAACTTGAGGAGGAGACGCTTCGCACTCAGGCTCCTGACTTCTGGGAAGACCCTCAGCGCGCGCAAGAGCAGATGAAAAAGGTGAAAGGCATTGAGCGATGGGTGAAAGGCTACAAGGAGGTGCGTATGCTCGCCGATGAACTCAAGCTGGCTTTCGACTTCTATCACGAAGATATGGTGACGGAAGAGGAAGTGGATGCCGATTACGCTAAGGTGCTTACTGCGATAGAGGATTTGGAACTGAAGAATATGCTTCGCCAGAAGGAAGACCCTATGGACTGCGTGATGAAGATTAACTCTGGCGCGGGCGGCACAGAGAGCCAGGACTGGGCGCAGATGCTTCAGCGTATGTATCAGCGCTGGGCTGAGGCTCATGGCTATAAGGTGACAATAAGCGATTTGCAGGAAGGCGATGAGGCTGGCATAAAGAGCGTTACGATGGAGATAGAGGGCAGCGAATATGCTTATGGCTATCTCAAGAGCGAGAACGGTGTACACAGATTGGTGCGCGTTTCTCCCTACAATGCTCAGGGCAAGCGTATGACATCTTTTGCCAGCGTGTTTGTCACTCCGCTTGTGGATGACACAATTGATGTGTATGTAGACCCGGCACGTTTGTCGTGGGATACTTTCCGTTCTGGCGGTGCCGGCGGACAGAATGTGAACAAGGTGGAGTCGGGTGTGCGTCTGCGCTATATGTATCAAGACCCTGACACCGGTGAGGAGGAAGAAATCCTTATCGCCAACACCGAGACTCGCGACCAGCCAAAGAACAAGGCTAAGGCTATGCTCCTCTTGAAATCGCAGCTCTACGAACGTGCGATGAAGAAGCGCATGGAGGCTCAGGCAAAGATAGAGGCCGGCAAGAAGAAGATAGAATGGGGTAGCCAGATTCGCTCTTATGTGTTTGATGATAAGCGTGTGAAAGACCATCGCACCAACTATCAGACTTCGGATGTAGATGGAGTGATGAATGGAAAGATTGATGGATTTATCAAGGCTTACCTCATGGAGTTCCCTACCGAAGACGGTGAGGAATAAGGTTTGGCTTCCGATATGCGGAGTGATGACTTCCTAAAAGAAAGATAACTAAACAACTTAATAACAAAACAGAAAATGAAGAAACTATTGTTTATCTGCCTTATGGCTTGCTTCTCTTTTGTTGCCAATGCGCAGAAGGCTTACTACACAAAACCTTTTGCCGACAAGGCTTTGGTGAAGAAAGCTAAGGCATGGGCAAAGAGCGGCGTGTGGCGTAACGGATTTATGGCTGCCGAGCCAGATAAGACGGTGAACCTCACGGAGTGGTATCTGCAATATCAGCGCAACCCTGAGCAGTGGAACGCTCTCTTTGCGTGGCTCGCTAATAATGATGTACTCACCATCGGCAAAGGCAAACATCCTATTGAAGGCACTGATCTTGTGGTGAGCGTGGAAGACAGCGAGAATGGCGCTTTGGATAAACGTCGCAGCGAGAGCCATTATCATCACATTGATTTTCAGTATGTGGTGAAAGGCACAGAGCGCTTCGGACTTATTGACCATTACACGAGCACTCCTAACACCAAGTATCGCCCCGACGTGATACATTATAAATATGATGTGAATCGTGCCAAATTCATAGACAGCACTCCTGATAAGTTTTTCATCTTCTTCCCTTGCGACTGGCATATAGCAAAGGTGGCGACAGACAAAAAAGACCAAAACATCAGAGTGATTGTCATCAAGGTGGATTACAAGTAAAAAGAATAGATTTCTCCCCAAAAAGAATTACAAGGTGTGTCATTTTCCTATGGCACACCTTTTTTATATGCTACAAGCTGTTTCCTATTTTAATACTCCTTCCAAATCTTCTCATTTTTCTCCCTTTCCTTTTTTGAAGGATGATGTCTGCCGTCGAAAGCTTTCATCCAACCGAGTAGGTCTTTATTTGAAGGCTTGCGAGGTTTGGTGAGAGGGTCTTCAAGAATATCCGATGAAAAGTTTAAGTCAAGTCCGCTGCTGGTATCTCGCTTCTTGCCATACACTACTACCTCTTTCAGCGTGTATGGCAAAAGAAATATCGTGTCGCCAGTCTCAGCCTTTTTAACCATTCTGCGCAGATAGCTCGGATGAGTTACCGTGGCGCTCGTGAAGTTTTCTGGAAGAGAATAATGCCCGGTGTAGTTGGTGGAGAAAGATTGATTTCGGTTAGTGTAAATTTTTGCGCCTCGTATAGGCTTGTGTGTTTCCATGTCGGCGATGACACCACCCACCTGTGCCATGGCAATTATGGCGCAGAATGTATTCAGCAGAGTGAATATAATTGTTTGTTTAATCACGGCGTTTCGGGAGATTATAAATTAATTTTCCGCTAAAGTATGCACAAATTCCCTTTCCTTGGCAATATTGGCGAAAACATTATCAATCTTTGTCTATCGTTAATGTAAAATTATTAGATTTTGGTTAATTTTCGTATTCTTAGGTTGTAGTATCGGGATGAAGGTAAAAAGAAGGTGCGCTATATATAGCTCTTTTTATAAGCCTTTGTGCTTTAGGTGAAATAATAGGAATATCAAATTTTCCACTTTTTCGCTTGCGGATTAGAAAATAAGGTTTATATTTGCAATTAGAATGTGCATTGCGTCTTATGTAATGATGTGATGTGCCTTAATGGTTTAGAAAATAGCATTAGCTATTATCATGTTCGTTTAAAGCGAATCCGGAAAATTCAGTTTTTACGATTGAACATAGATAATAGGTTAATGTCTGCGTATAGCGTAGGCATTGTTTCTGTATCTATAATCGTAAGGGTCTTTCCGGAACCTGCTTTAACTAAATACAGATAATAATGCCTACGCATTTTTTTGTGTTTCAGCCGAAAGTGATAATACTATGCTTTTCTTCTCCATATACTTATTTTGAAACAATAAAATCAAAACTCAAGGAGGATGAATATGAAAACGAAACAATTTTATTTTGGAATGCTCATGGCATTTGTTGCTATGACGTTCATTGCCTGCTCTTCATCTGATGAGGTAATAGCAGAAAAAGGTAAGGCTTTATCTCTTGACGCAAGTATTTTACAGGCACTGCCAATGAAGATAGATACTCGTGCTATTTCCATAAGTAGTGATACTGTCTTTGCCGGAGTGATGCACTATAAGGAGGTGGAAATGAGCACAAGCGAAATTTCTCGCGCTCCGCTTGATGATACCCCAACATGGAGTGGCAGCGAAGCCGTTACAGTGAAAGTAGACGGCAGATATTTTCAATACACAATTGGCGGAAGCGGTAGTTCTTCAACAATGACAAGTGCATCGCCTTATTATTTCACTACAACAAGCAACGTTACCGCCAACGCTTGGTATCCTTCTTCTGGCGCGGCTAACAAGACTACTCACGAGGTGCTTGCCAACCAGTCTACCGCTGCTAATTTCAAGAACAGCGATTTCATGTATGGCAGCGGAACAGTATCACATAATAATTTATCTAACAGCATAACAATGGCTCACAAGATAGCCAAAGTTCGTGTGACTGTAAATGTAGTTAATCCGAGCTATCTTAACAACAGCAATGTATTAGGTGTTACATTATGTGGCACAAAGCTTACAAGCACAGTTGGCAGCGATGGAAATCTTTCAGTAAGCGGTTCATCTGCAAGCGACATCACTATGCACCAAAAGAGTGCTACAGAATATGAGGCTTGCATTATTCCTCAATCGGCGGAACTTACATTTAAAGTAAATGTAGGCGGAACAACTTACACTTCTACAGCTGTGGCTTCTCGTGCTTACGCTGAGAATAATATCTATACCGCTACAATAACGATAACAGCAAGTAAAGTACTCTATCTTGGTGGCTCATCTGTAGCTGTAGGTGACTATTATTGCAGCGCAGCAAATGGACAGGCTTTTGTGGTGAAGCAAGCAAGTTTATCAACCGCAAATAGTAAAGGCATAAAACCAATTGCAGTTGTCTTTTCTACCGCTACAAGCACGACTGATAAAGGTCATGGATGGAACTTAGGTTATGCTATGGCGCTGCAATGTGCTACTACAGCAAATGGTGCTAATGGCACTTGTATATGGGGACCTATTGATTCCGATTCACCATATTTGCATAATTGGGACAATGCCGATCCTCTTACAACATGGAAAAATAATAAAGATGGCTATACTGAAACCATGTCAGTACCATCTAATCAAAGAGCAAATTATCCTGCTTTTAAATATGCTATCGAATATAATAATAAAGTAGCAGCTCCAAACACTTCAAGTAAATGGTATTTGCCAAGTAATGGGCAAGCGTATGATATTTTTGTGAAGTTGGGAGGATTATATGAAACAGGATTGACAATATCTTATTTAGCAGACCAAGACGATAAGATACATTGGCTTAATTTGGTTGGTGATGAAAAGTCTGGCATATATGCTCAAAATAAACTAAATCAATATCTTAATGATGCAAAAACATATTGCAATGTTGATGTCTTTATATTTGATTTTCAAAATCCATCGCATTATAGTGTCATAGATGATAATGCCGGAGAATATTTTTGGTTGTCGTCAGAACGACATGCTACACAAGCATATACTTGGATATTCTTTACAGGTGATAAATGTGCCTGGATACATGCAAGTAAAGGACGTGCAAAGAAACAAAGTTATAGGGTAAGATCTGTTCTTGCTTTTTAATACAATCAAATATTGAACTTTTTATAGCTTCATAAAGCTAAGTTTATAGCCAGCGGTGCGCAGCTCGTGAGAGTTGTGCATCGTTTTTATAATTCCTCTGCCATCAGGAACTTTCTTAAATTAAGATGAGTAATTCCGTCCTCATCGTTGCGACTCACCAAAGGTGTCATGCTGATGACGTACTTTGGATAGTTGTCTTTGATAGTGTGAAGATTACCAAATTCACGTTCACGGGTCTGTTGGTCGCTGATGATATAGGAAGCCTGCACATAAATGCGACTGCCATTTTTCTTCTCGCATACGAAATCTATTTCGCTTGCCTGTAGCTGTCCTACTGTCACGCTATATCCCATACGGAGCAAATGTTGATAGATAATGTTTTCGATTACCTTTTCTATGTCTCCCATGCGAGTGCCACCACATAGCGCATTGCGAATACCGTGGTCTTCAAAGTAAAACTTGTCGTTCGTCTCAAAAAGTCGTTTGCCATGTATGTCGTAGCGACAAACCTTATGGATTATGAACGCTTCGGTCAGCAGACGTGTGTAGTCGATAATAGTGGTCGAAGTGATATTCTGTCCTTGTGATTTCATGTATTTTGAAATGCTGTTTGCAGATATTATCTTGCCGATGTTGTCGGCAAGGAAGCGCACCAGATTTTCAAGAAACGCTATATTGCGTATCTTATTGCGTAGAATTACATCCTTTAAGAGCACGGTGTTATAAATGTCTTTCTGATACTCTCGTGCATCGTCTTCATCAAGCCCTATTTTTACAAGTCCTGGCAGACCGCCAAACTGGATATATTTCGTGAGTGCGTCGTCGCTGTCGTCAAGTTGATGAAATTCAAGAAACTCGCGGTAGCTTAGCGACTGAATGCGTATTTCCTTAAATCTTCCGCCAATGAGTGTGCTCAGCTCGCCGGAAAGAATCTTGGCATTTGAGCCGGTTATAATTACCTCGGTGTCTGGCTCTGTTCTCCAACTTCTTACCGAACGCTCAAATTCTTCAATGTCCTGCACTTCGTCCACAAGGATGTAATTTGTCTTTCCCTTTTTGTAGTGCTGCTTGATGTAATCATTCAGGTTTGAATAAGTCTTGATTGTGTCAAACTCGCTTTTCTCCTTATCTATGTATATTACATTGTTGCTTTTATCTTTTGCTTTTAGGTCACGAACCATTTTCAGCGTGTAGCTTTTGCCAACGCGTCTTTGACCTGTTAATACTATGATACAGTCTTTGCCGAGGTATTTTTCTATCTTCTCGACATATCTTTGTCTTACTAATATATCCATTATAATAGAAGTTTTTAGCAAATATAATGATTTTATTTTTTATAATGGATAAATTTGGTAATTTTAATGGTTTTATCTTTTATAATGGATAAACTTTGTAAAACCATCACTTTTATCCATTATAATAGAAATATCTAATACTCTCCCAACTTTGGGGGGAGATAGAAGGGGCTTCTAATACTTTATTTCCAACGGATTATAAATCGCTGAGAGGGTGGTGGCGATGCGCTGACGCCATTCCTTCATGTTGCGCACATCGGTCTTGCTCCACGTCGCTCCGAAGAAATAGGTGAAGCGAGAGCCTGAACGATAGTCTTTCAGCTCGCCGATGGCGTTGCCGGCATTTCCACCCTGAAAAGCAGGGTAGAGCAGGCGACGGGTTTTCACATCACCGAATTTTGCGAACTTAGGTTGCGAAGCGGATTTATGCAGAGCGTAAGGGAAAAGGGCTGCCACATATATCTGATAGTTGTGACGCTGAGGCTGGTCGGTGGGGTCGGCATAGGCAATGTAGTCGTTGTCGAGAACAACTCCTGTGGTGTCGGCAGCATGAATCACGAAACCAGCGCTCACATTGATAGGCTTGTCGATGTTGTCATACCACACTGTCATCTTATTGAAACTCGCGCCTTTGTCGAGAGAGGTGAGGCGGTGCTCCACCACATTGGCGAATGAGCGTGGCGAGTCGCTGTGGTAATCCTCGCCGCTGTATGTGGTTTCAATGGTGAAGCGCAAAGGGCCGTTGTCGAGAATCTTATACGATGTGTAGCACCACGGAAAAACAAGATTGTCGCCATCGAGCAAGGCTGGTGTGCCACAGCCGAGGGTAGGGCCTACATTGTAACAGTCTACTCCTATGCCATGGTCGATGTGATAAGTCTGCTCGCGCTCCAGTCGGCGAGCCTCTTCCTTTCGCCCTTGTCTGCTAAGTTCGCGCGACAGCCTTTCCATGCGAAACTCCATGTTGTAAAGCGTGTCGAGCGAAAGCTCAGGAGTATTCTTCATCCATAAGTCAATGCCAAATCCTTTCTGCCCCTGCTTCTGCAATGCCGGGCCATAGAAGCGATAGCCGGCGCGGTCGTTTTCCCATGAGATGTCGTCAAGGCGCTCCTTATATAGCTTGCCCTGCACATAGCTTTTTATCGCCTGTGGCTGCCCTACAGAAATGGTGTAATGGGCAGTGCCACCAGGGCGCACCGTAGCCTCGATAAGCAGCTTGCCGTCGTGAGTAATCTGATAAATTTCCTCCAAATCGAAAGCGTTTTTCACGACAAGCGGTGTGGTGGGCTTCACGCCAAGTTTGCTATAAACCTTATCGGCGGAAATCTCTACCACTTCCTGACGCTGATTGTCGCTGTGGTTTACTATCGAAATATTCATCTGCTGTGCCTGTGCCATGCCGGGCATAAGGGCAGCAAGCATGATAATTGTTTTGTGAAGGAAATTAAGATTTGGCATAGTTGTAATTCTGTTGTTTGTTTTAAGGGTCGAAGTTATTGCTGAATGTTTTTGCCTATATAGTCGCGACACTCTTCCATGAGCCATTTAGGAGTGCTCGTAGCTCCGCATATTCCCACGGTGTTTACGCCTTTAAACCATTCAGCCTTTATCTCTTTCGCGCTCTCTATCTGATAGCTGTTGGGATTCACGCTCAGACATTCGTTGTAGAGCACTTTGCCGTTGCTGCTCTTTCTTCCGCTCACGAAGAGAATAAGGTCGTGGCGCTGAGCAAACGAGGCAATGTTGGGAATGCGGTTAGCCACCTGGCGGCATATCGTGTCGAAACTCTTGAATGTGGCGTCGGCTGATATGTGGTGCTGAATATAGTCTATTATGCGGTGAAACTCATCAAGATTTTTGGTGGTCTGCGAATATAGATAGATGTCGCGGTTGAAGTCGAGCTGCTTCACGTCGTCAAACTTCTCTATCACAATGGCGTTGCTGTGGGTCTGCCCTACAAGTCCAAGCACTTCGGCATGACCATTCTTGCCGAAAATCACTATCTGGGCTTTGTCGTTTTCGGCTGTGTTGGCGTCATACTGTTTGCGGATGCGCTTCTGTAGCTGCAACACAACTGGGCAGGTGGCGTCGATGATTTCAATATTGTTGCGCTTGGCAATTTCGTAAGTCTCTGGCGGCTCGCCATGGGCACGCAGCAACACTTTCACATCGTGGAGTTGCTTCAGCTGTTCGTGGTCGATGGTGACAAGCCCCTGTCCCGTAAGGCGTTCCACTTCCATGCCGTTGTGTACGATGTCGCCAAGGCAATATAGTGTCTTGCCCGCGGCAAGTTCTTCTTCTGCTTTATGAATGGCAGTGGTCACGCCGAAGCAGAAACCGCTGCCGTTGTCTATCTCTATTGAAATCATTTATTTCTCTGCGTTTATTCTTATTATGACCTTTGCCTGGTCGGGGTCGTTTGTTATCATCAGAATACGTGGCTGGCTGCGCACCGTTTTCAGCTCTTCGGCAATGGCTGTTACTTTCAGTTTGGCTGTCTTGCCAGGCTCAATGTTGGTGTTGCTGAGCGATATGCGCAATCCTCTTGTAAACATCTGGATACTTCTTATTCGCAGTGTGGATTTGCCCTCGTTGATTATCTCTATCACTCCTTTCTTCTTCGCCTTGCCGTTGAAAGAGCCAAGCTCAAGATTAGAAGCAGAGAGCTTCATCTTCGGAGCGTTGAGAAGCTGTGTTTCCGTAAGCTTGTTGAAATCGGGAAGCAATACGGCTGAAATGCTCAGCTCCTTGTCTTCGCCGATTTTCTCACCCGGTTTAGCTCCGAGATAAGTAGAAGTCTGCGTAAGTCCGAAGTCGCGCAGCTTGGCAGAGTTGAGAGTGAGCTTGATTACTCCTGAATGCTTCGGCGCAATCTTAGATGGCGACACGTCGGCAGTGAGATAACCTGGCAAGTGCATCACCACTGGCTGCACCGTTTCCTCCGTGGGGTTCATGATGTGAATCTCCTGCTGAGGTCTTTCGCCTTTGTTCACGTCGTCAAACTCAATGTCATTCTTGTCGGTGCGCAAAGTTCCGAGGGTGAAAGGATATTCGCCTGAGAAGTCTACCACCTCTCTCACCACCACGCCTTTCATCGTGAGGATTACGGGCGATTTGTCCTTATCGTTGCTGTAGATGCCTATGCGCTTTTGGAAATGTCCCATCTGCTTGGCATCGAACGTGGCTTTCACCGTGGCTACCGTGCCGCGCTTTATCTCGTTGCGTGGAAATTCCACGATGGTGCATCCGCAGTCAGTCTTTACGTCTTTTATTACCAATGGGCGGCTGCCCTTATTCGTTATCTCAAATTCGGCAGTGACGGGAGAGCGGAAAAGCACCTGTCCGCAGTCGATTACGTCGCCCGATGTCTCTATCTTTTGAGCCATGGCAGGCAACATTGAAATTGCCGTCATGGCGCATGCTATTATCCTCTTGTTCATAGTCTCAAATGTTTTTTAAATGTTAGTTATTAAGAATGTAGCGGAAATGGGTTGTCTTTTTTTTATTCTGTTACGCTGATTTGGCTGCCCGATGTTCTTCCGCTGAATTCGGGAGCATAGGCGCATTGCGCTGTGCATGTGCCTGTATCGTAAAGGCCTTTACGGTCTATGTAATATTCCGTTTCAATGATGTGCTTGCCTTTGGCAAACGAGTCGAAGAAATAGTTGGTCGCGTTGTCCTTAGGAGCGCAGTAGCAGCCATGGCTGTAGCCGCTTATCTGATTGAGCGGTTCCATGCAGGCGCTGCGTTTGTCGCTTATCTGCACAAAGTCGTAATCCCTGTCGGCATATATCTCTATGCGCACTTTCACCTTGTCGCCCACCTTGAAACTCGTGGCTGGCTTATCGTCCTTCAGTATCATGCGAGTAATTTTTAAGCCGTTGCCGGAAGCCTTAATGTCGGTAGACTTTTGCATGAACTGGGCATAGGCAGCACCGAAAGCAATATCCTCGTTTTTCTTGTCGATGGTGAGAATGTTGCCCTCGTCCTCTATCTTTTCTTTAATATATCCGAGAGCTGCGGAAGCGTTAGCTGTGGTGAGGGCTTTTCCGTCTACCTTTATAGTGGCGTTCTCCTTTCTGTCGGCAAGGGTAAGATTGCTGCCTTTAAGGAAGGCATACACGGCATTAACGCTGTTGATAGGAGTGTCCCAGCATTGAGCGCGCTTCGACTGCAACAGCCAGCGTTGCATCTCGCTTATCGTTTTCCTGTCGGCTGATTTCAGCATTTGCCAAGCCTCAATAGCAGCCACCTGTGTAGGAATGCGATAGTCGCGCCAAGAGTAGTAGGCGTTTGCCGACTCGAAGTATCTGCCAATTTCTTCCTTGTATACGGAATACTCGCTTATGCTTTGCAAATTCTCCTTAGCGAGCGTAGCGAAGTCGGCGTCTTTCTTTGAGTTGCTGGCGAAGATTACCGCTATGCGTGCCTTGCCGTAAATGGTAGTTTCGCGCGCTGTCTTTTTCAGCATTTTCAGCAGATATGCTTCTTCGGCTGAATATTTGGCAGGCATATCTCTCTTGTCGAGAGCGCAGGTGTAGAGATAGTGGGTGGCGAGTTCGCTCGGGCGTAGCTCCTTCTTATATTTTCTCGCGTATTCCTTCATTCTCTCCACCTCTTTGGCCATCTCTTTATCCATGTAGGCGTAGGCCTTGGCGATGATTTGCTTCGTATCATTCTGAGGGGCTGTCATGGCGTTGAGCCTTACAAGCATGTTGAGCACCTCACTGGTCATGTAAGGGCTGCCATTCATGCCTTTCCACCACGAGAATGAGCCATCGGCATTTTGCAGCTTCTTTAGCTCGGTGAGTATATTATTAAGACGATAAGAAATGGCGTTGTCATCAAAGAAGCTGATAAGTTGCTGCTTCTGCTTTGCCTCGTTGTCAGCGTCGGCTATCCATGGCGTTTCGTTGAGCACGATAGTTTTTAGCTCCTCGTTCTTCTGGAGCGCGCTCATCATGCTCGTTTCCTTGCCCTGCTCATTCTTCCATAGCTTTATCACATCCTTTATCTTCGGATTGAGCGTGAGGATATGCCTGCCAATGGCGTTGGCATAATAGGCGGAAGCAAGGCTTATGGCATTCTTGTCGTCGGGATTGGTGATGAAGGACAATGCCTGAACCATCATCCACGCTGGGTTATTGGTGTATTCTATCGTAAGTTTCTTATGTCGAGCGTCTTTTGAGGGGAACAGCTTTGAGAAATCAAAGTTGTGAAGACCCTTTCCTATTATGGAAATAGGCAGAGTGTTGGTCACCATTTCCTCGCTTGGCAGCAGAGGCAGATAGTGCTGTTCGCCGTCGCTGAATCCCTTGCCGCTTGCCGTGATGCGCACGATATTGAGCGTGGCGAGATTATTGCCACTTACATTGAAAGAAACGCTCTGGCTTTTTCCTGCCTCTATTGAGAAAGGCAGCGACTGGGCGGAAATCTCCTTGCCCGTTTCAGCGTCAATGAATTCTATCTTGGCTGTGCCGCTTGCGTTCTTCTTTGATGTGTTAGAAATGAGAGCGGTAATCAGTCCCTTGTCGCCCTCGCGAATGAAGCGTGGCATATTGGGCTGCACCATCACCGTCTTCTGAGCTATGGCGTCGGCATTGATAGAGCCTATGTTCATGTCTTTGTCGTGGGCAATACCCATGAAATGCCATGTGGTGACGCTTTCGGGCAATGTGAACTTTATCTCCACGTTGCCTTTGCCGTCGCTTACGAGGGCAGGGTAGAAGAAGGCTGTCTCGTTGAGGTTTTCGCGCACCTGACTTGTGGCTGTTGGCTTCTTAGAATTGTTAGAATTTTCAGAAGCTTCTTTTTTAACGACAGAACCTAAGACAGATGCTTTCTTTTCAGATTTTTGTTCTAAAACTACGAACTCATTGTTTGCCTTCGCTTCGCTTGCGTCCATCAGGCTTGGCACGGCTGCCGTAAGCATGTGCCCACCTCTAACTCGGATGCCGCGATATGAATACAGGTCGGTGTATTTCTCAATTATTCTTGAGAAGCTCAGTTCATCGTATAACAAGCGTTTAATATTAGCCTGCTCATACAAATTGATTGATGGGTTGCTTATCTTGCTCCAAATCGCGCTTGGGAGGTAGCTGTCTATCTCGTTATTAAGTTGCCATGAGTGTGGCTTTATCATGTCGAGGCTCTTGTCGTAGAGCACCGACATAAGCTGTGCCTTGGCTGGCTTTCCGTCGGGCTGCATTATGTTGAGAGTCCATGTCTCGCGCTGTCCCGGGGTGAGCTTGTCGCGGAAGGTCTTCCATGTGATTTTCAGCTCCTTGTCGGGCAGCTCGCACACAATGCTTGAAGTGTGGGTGTACACCTTGCCATCGTGTACCCATGCGTAGCACAATGTTATGCCGTCGCCATATTCCTTTTTATAGTCAAAGCGGAATGTCCTCACGCTGCCGCCATGCTGGTCGAAGCTGCCGCTTTCTATAATCTCGTTGCCAGAATATATGCCATACATCGTGTGCTGCTCTTGGTCTGAGCTGCCTATCTGCAAGTAGACAGGCGTGCCGTCGAGCTTAAATTTATCGTCTGAAATGTAATACCAGTCGGGGGTGGTCGTGGCTGGCTTTGTGTCGGTGAGGGAGAACACTACAAACTTATGCTCCGCTGTGTCGGTGGCGCATATAGCCTTTATGGTGTGCTCGCCAGAAGGGAGTTTCAGCCTGCCGATGTTAATTTCCGTTTCCTTGTTGGCTGTGGCTGAATATGGCTTCCCGTCGATAGTGTAAGCTATAGTGGCGTTAATATCCTCGCCCGTGTTGTTTTGGTAGATGAATGTAATGGGCAGCGAAGCATCGTTTCTTGCCAATTCTTTCGCCTTAATGCTGAGGGTGGTAGGCTTGTCGCTCAGCGGCAGAGAGGTTTCTCCCTCGTGGCTTTCTCCGCTCTGATTGGTTATTGTAGCCTTGATGTCGAAAGAGAAATATCTGGTGTCGTATTTATTCTTCTTGTTAGGCATTTCCATTTTTACGGGCACATAGAAATTGCCATCGGCATCGGTGATGGTTTCGCCCTTAGCAATAACTATCTCATTGCCGCCTTGCTCTCTCAGCCAGAAGAAATAATAAGGCTTATGGCGAGTAATGGTGTAGCTCACCTTAGCGTTTTGCACAGCCACTCCGGCAAAGCTCTTCGCTGTGCCTTTAATGCTTATGGAGTCGCCGTTGGCATATTTGCCTTTATATTTCTCAAACTCCACTTTGAATGTAGGGCGCTTGTATTCCTCCACTTGGAAATCCAAACTGCCGTTTTCGCTGCTTACAGTGTAGGTGCCCGTAAGTCCGCCATCGGGCAATATGAAGTCGGCCCATGCAGTGCCAAAATTGTCGGTAGTTACCTCCTTGGCATCTATCTCCTTGTTGTTGGCATCTTCCAGTGTAAGCTTTATCTTCTTGTGGGCTTCCGCGTGCTCCTTTTTGCCATCGTTGTTGATGAATGCTATCACAGCCACATGCACAGTCTGCCCCGGGCGGTAAATGCTTCTGTCGGTGTAGATGCGCTCGTAGTGATATTCGCTTTCGATTTTATCATAATAGTAATAGCCATTATAATTGGCTTCCTTATTATATCTGTCGGTGGCAGTATATGCGAAATACTTGGCCCATCTTTTGTCTTTCTTTATCAGCAGCTCGCCATTCTTGTCGGTGGTGAATGTAGTAGCCGTCTTGTTGTAATAGTCGCTCAGCCTGATATGCGCCCCTGCTATCGGCATGCCGGTCGTGGCATTCACGCTTACTATGCGCATGGAGTCGTGGGGCAATGAAGTGGTTATCGCCATCACGTTGCTCACTCGCAGCAGCGCGCGCTCCGTCTTGATATCCTTGTTGTCGGTGGTGAACTCCACGAGATACATGCCTATCGGCAGACCCTTTATCTCCATAGAGTCTTTTATCTTCTGATATTCGGGCTGCCCCATGTAGCGTCTTGTCTGGGTGAACGCCGCCGTAGCCTCCTTAGCCGCCTTTAGCAGCTTATAGTCTTTCTCGGTGTCGGCATTCAGCCTTGTGTCGCCATATATGCCTTTCAGTCGGGTTACGGTCATTGTAAGCTCGCCTATGTGTCGGGCATAAGAAATGTCCACCTTAGTGGGCACATCGGGCAATGCTGTTCCCTTTTCTATTATGGCTCTGAAATATGGGCGGGTAAGCTCATTCCTTTCATTGCGCAGCCAGTTCATCCTCGGCCATGCTCCCCAGCGGCTGAGGGCATAGTCTATGTAGGCTATCAAGTGTTTGGCGTCGGCATCTTCCTCATGGCTTATTAATTTGTATCGCTCTATGGCTATTTCGCCTGCCACAGTGAGGTCGCCATATTCATTTATCAGCGAGTCTATCTGTTGCCTATATTTAGCCGTTTCTTTAAGCGTAAGCCCATTGTAATCATTGCCCTTTATCATCTTCAGGGCGCAGATGCACGCAGCATTGCGGTTGCCCGTCTTCTTGTAATAGTCGTGCAAAAGGTTGTAGTCGCTCGTCTCCATGGCTATCACGTGGAGCATATCATTTAAGAATATTTTGCTGTCCTTGCCCTTTTCCACGAAAGGCACAAAACTCTCGTCCTTAGCTTTAGCGAGCATTTCGGGATTGCTCAGCGCCCTCTTGAAATATTCATTGCTTTCTTTCTTATATTCATCCCTCTGCATAGTGTCGTAAGTGTAGCCGGCAAGCAGTTTATATGCCTTGCCAAGCGCAGCCTGGTAAACGGCAGCGAGCAGACGTTCGCTATTCGCGGTAGCCTTCTCCTCCTCCCTTTTCAGCTTTGCAAGCTCCGTGCTTAGAGAGTCGGCAGAAATGCTTGTCTGCAAGCGAGCTATAGAAAAATGCGCCGCGAGCAGATTGCCGTAGCTCTTCTCCTGCTCCGCCTTTTGGGCGATAGCGTTGAGAATTTCCATCTGCGTTTGGGGCAGGTCTTTTTCTTCGGCCTTGTAGAGCTTTTCCCATAGTGAAGAATAGCTGTCGGCAAAAGCCCCCTGCGCCAGAGTGAGGAGTAGTAATATTGCAGAGATGACGAATTTTTTCATTGTAATATTCCTTTCGTTCAGTCGTCTTGTTTTTCAGACTGTATTTGTTGATTTTTGCTATGTATTGCAAAATTAGGAAAATAATCGGTATAAACGAAAAAATGCCGCCTTTCGCGCGACATTTTTATCATTATTATTAGTATTGTTTGTTTGCAAAGAGTTTTTAAGGTTTTCTTTCACTTTGCCTGCTTATAAAACTCTGCGAGGCCCGCGCGAGAAATGCCCAGAGCGACAAGCTTGTCGAGGTCTTCGCGCGCCTCTTTGTAGCGCTTTAGCTTTATGCGCGTGTCGGCACGGCAGAGAATGTAATCGGTGTTAGTGGGGTCGCGCTTTATGGCTTCCGTGAAGTCGTATTCGGCAAGCTCAAGCATTCCACGCCCTTTCTCAATGCCTGCCCTCGCGGCATATCCCTCGGCTCTCGCGGGATGTTGGCTTACGAGGCTGTTGATGCCGTCCATAGCCTCCGTGAGGTGCTTATCCTTCTCGTTGAGGAGCGCAAGCCCCAGCTGTGCCTCAAAGTTGCCCGGCACTATCTGCAGGAGGTTTTGATAGTCGAGGCGCGCGAATTTATATCTGTGGAGCTTCTCGCCCACAAAGGCACGATAATAGAGGGCGGCAAGATTCGAAGGCTCCTTGGCCAATATGGTGTTGTATTCGTCGAGGGCGTATTGCCATTCTTCGAGCTGAATGTTCCATGCTGCTTTCTTTAGGCGCAGGTCGGTGGAGTCGGGGTAATAGGCCGATAGCTGCGCCGCCGCCTTCAGGCTGTCGCGCATCGCGCTTTTGTCGAGAGATTGAGCATGGGCGGTCAGATGAAAGCATAATGAAAGGAGAATGAATGCTGTGAGAATTCTTTTCATGTTGTTTCTGTAGGGATGTAAAAAATGTATATGTGTGGGGTAAAACGAAAAAACGCTCGACTCTCTCAAGAGAATCAAGCGTTTGTAGATTTTGTCGGGGCGACAGGATTCGAACCTGCGGCCGCCTGGTCCCAAACCAGGAGCGCTACCGGGCTGCGCTACACCCCGAACGGAGTTTGCTTTTCAGTAACTTTTCTTTTTGGTAAAGAACTTGTTTCCTGATTGCGAGTGCAAAGGTAGCAACTTTTTCGGAACCTCCAAAATATTCTCCCACTTTTTTTGATGAAAACATATATTTTTCTCTTTTCCCTACAAAAAATAACCGCTACACATTATTATATATTAATTATATATTACCTTTGCACCCACACAAAGAAAAGAGAATAACACAAAAAAAATGTTTTACGTATGAAAAAGTATCTTGCAATAGTGGCTTTGGCGATGATGTCGGCTACGGCGCTGGCTCAAAAAGACACTCTAAAGTTTATCCCTGAAGGCGATTATGCCAACAGCATTAAAATTCTTCCAGCTCCTCCTAAGGAGGGCAGCGCGCATTTCCTCTACGACCAGTATCAGTATTTCTGGGGAAAGCAGCAGCGCGAAACTCCTCGCGGCAAGCAGGCTTACGATGATGCTGCCTACAACGGCGAGGCATGGGCAAGGGATTTCTCGGGCGCTTATGGCATAGAAATCAACGATAGGAATACTCCTGAGCTGATGAAGCTTTTCCGCTCTATGTGGAATAATCATGCCACTTCTAAGGCTAAGCGTTTCTACCACCGCACGCGTCCTTTCGTCTACTTCAATCAGCCCTCGCTCGTGCCTGAGGATGAGGCTGAGCTTCGCAAGAATGGCTCTTACCCATCGGGGCACACCAATATAGGCACTGCCCTCGGACTTATTATGGCTGAGGTGAACGTGGCTAATCAGGACTCTATCTTGAAGCGTGCGTGGGAATATGGGCAGAGCCGCGTGATTGCGGGCTACCACTGGCAGAGCGATGTAGACGCTGGCAGATTTATCGGCGCTGCGTGGGTGGCTCGTCTGCATGCCGATGCTACTTTCTGCGAGCAGCTAAAAAGGGTGAAGGCGGAATTCAGAAAGCTTGACAAGGCGGGACGAATTAAAAAGCACAATAATAAGTAAGCAAAAAAAAACTCTCACAGTGGCATTGTGGTATTAGCCATGTGAGAGCTTTTTTTTATATATAGTTTATTTCAGGAACTCATATTTAAAGAGTGTAGGCACTATGTTGGCATTATAATAATCCTTCACCTTTTCCGCCATGAGCTTGATGTCGTCATTGAGCTGAGGATAAGTGTATTGTGTCTTGCCCTCAGCGTCCTTGTAAGTGAGGTTAAGCTCCTTGCGTATCTGATAGAGGCCATAGGTAAGCCCCTTGTCGTATTCCTTTGTAAGCTTAGCCTCTTCCAATATCTTTTCCCACAACGCTATCAGCTCACGCTCCTCGGCAGTGGTCTTCATCTTGCCTATTTCGAGCGAGGCCAGAGTTGCGCCATTTGTGGTGTCGAGGCATAGCTGGTTGCGATAGTATCTGCCGTCGCTGCCATGCTGTGAGATGATATGGTTCTGAGGCTCAAAGATGGTAAACAGCAGGCATTTGCGCAGGAATGCCGTCATGAATGCCTTCTTAGAATCTTTTATGAATGTGTAAGCACCGTCGGCCGACTTCATCACGCGTCCGCGCTCAGTCCATTGGCGGTTGTAGGTGATGTAGCGGCTCGCGGCAAACATTGGCAGCTTCTCCATGTAGTTGTCCTGACGCAGGAAGAATCCGTTGCCATCGTATCTGCCCGCTATGAGCAGGCTCGACATGTTGTCGGGATTGTCAAATCCTGAGCTGTAGACAGCCATATAGCCAATGATGTCTTCATTGAATGTAGGGCGAATGCGGATGCTTGAGCGGTCTTTGCTTATCTCGTAGCCGCTCTTGTCGCAGAGGATGCCGTCGGGAGTGTCGCCGAGCATTATGCGCTTGTCGAAGTAGCGCTGGCTATACATCTCGTGTATTCTGCTGAATGTCACCTTGCCACAGCCCACAAGCTTGTTTTCAGCCGTGTCGATGTCGTAGGCATGCAGGCTGAATGATTCCGTAGTGTTATCATCCTCATTGCTCCACAGAGCCACGAGAATAGTGGCTGCGATGTTGGTGTGGAAATGGCGGCGATTGAAGGCATATCCACCGAGCAGCTTCTTGCTTATCAGGTGCTGCGCCTTCCAGTATTTGGCAGGCGAATACACTATGTAGCTGTCGGTAGGCTGACGCAGATAATATTTAAACGCGCTCCATATAAACACATTGCCGAGGTCGTTGGTGGCAGTGCCCTTTATGCCATTCGCCTTGAGGTCTTTCTTCATCTCGGCCACGGCATAGCTCGTCTTCCATTTATTCGAGCTCATCTTGCCCTGCGCAAGCTTCTGGTGCTCTATTGATGTGGCGTCAGAGTAAGGAGGATTTTCAAAGAGAATGATGGTGCACTTAGGGTCGTTCACATATTTCATTATCATGTCGCTCTTTATGAACTCCTCGCTCAGAGCGTCGGCGCCTTTCACCATCCCATAGTTGAACGTATCCTTGCTCTCTGTGGGTGGCACTATGTCGCGCACCTTGTCGCCAATCGTTTCCAACAGCACCTTGTATTCGTAGTATTCCAATGTGGAAACTATCACGTGCGACAGCTCCTCATCAGTCATTCCCAGCTCCAGATTGCCCGTTCCCGCGCAGCGGTCGATTATCACATAGTCGTTGCCCTCAGGCACACGCTTTATGGCCTGCCTTACGAGGTCGAGCGACTTGTCGGCATAGAGCCTGTTGGTGTAGAAAGCACCCAGATCCTTCTTGTCAAGAAAGTCGTTGAGCATATCCATGAGGTAGCGGAATCGCTCGTTGCTCTCGTCCTTGTAGGCATATATATAATCCTTGAAATGCGTAGGCTTTCTTATCTCGCCCGTTATTTTCACGTTGCTGCTGTTGTCGCCTATGAAGTCGGCTTTGCGTGCCTTCTTGTTTTCGCGATAATATCTTGTAGCCCATCCCACGATACAGTTCTCGTCGAGATGTATTTTAGTGTATTTGCAAGTCTTCAGGGCCTCTACCATCTGCTGTGCCTGCTCCTCTATAATGTAATAGAACATGGCTACAGGCTTCTTGTCCTTCACCGCCCTTTTGCTTATATTCGAGCCGCTGCCATACACCCTTTCTATCTGAGCGAGGAAAGAGAACGAATGGTAGAGATAAGCCTTCTTTTCGTTGAGCGCGACGAGCATAATGTTTGCCGGAATCGACTTTCCCTTTATTCTCATTGCCGACAGCGCCTTTATAGCCTGCACGAGCACATTTGCCAAATCCGGTATTTCCAGTTTCAGCATGATGAAATTGCCGTTAATAGTGTTGTCGGCAATGCAGTTAGGAATGTCGTCGAGATTGCAGTTTGGGTTTACGCTTGGCAGATATGTTTTAAGGAAATCAATCTGGCCATCTATCTCGTTTTCAAATATTGTGTTATTGGCGTTCATCATAATTTGTTTTTATGTCTGCAAAAGTAATACAAATCGAGTGCAAAGCAAAATAAAAGCTTGTTTTTATTTCGCTTTGCCGAGACGCCGTTTCGCTTTTCAATAAAGCAAACGATGCGCAGCTCGTGAGAGTTGCGCACCATGCTTTAAAAACTTGCAGTAATCAGCTGCAAAACAATGAATAAAAGAAAATATTCTAAGCTTTATTTATTCTTTATAGGGTCTATTACTTTCCAGATGAGGGCGGCAAGCACACCGCCTACCAATGGCCCTACGATGAATATCCATAGATTGGTCAGGGCTGTGCCACACTGGAAGAGTGCCGGACCGATAGAGCGTGCTGGGTTTACTGATGTGCCCGTGTAGCGAATGCAGACAAGGTGGACAAGAACAAGTGAAAGACCGATAGCAAGGCCGGCAAAATTGTTGGTAGCGCCATTGGTCTTAGCTGTCGCGCCAAGCACTACGAGCACGAATACGCAGGTGAAGAATATCTCAGCGGTGAGTCCACCTACCCATGAGATTGGGTCAAGGCCGTTGAGCGACTGCAAATCGTTGGCGCCTGTTCCCGTTAGGCCCGCGCTTGATGTGATGAGGAATAATATCGCAGCGCCGAGAATACCGCCGATTACCTGTGATATGATGTAGTAGGCAGCTTCTTTTCCGCTCATTCTGCCGCTCAGATAAACACCGAGGGTGATGGCGGGATTGATGTGGCAACCGGAAATGCCTCCTATGGTATACGCCATTGCCACTACAGATAATCCGAATGCCATCGCCGTGCCTATTACGCTGCTTGGCACTTCAATATCGCATCCTAAACTTACGGCTGCACCGCAACCCATCAGCACAAGTACCATCGTACCGATCATCTCTGCTAAATACTTTTTCATATTATTACTTACGTTTTTAATTATTATGTTTTTTAATTGTTATTGGCAAATATAATCTTTTTTCGTTTATAGTGCAATAGTGTGCATCGTAAATTTGATATTTTAGCGATGCACACTTTTATAAAAATGTTGTTATTCTTCAAGCAAATCAGGCTCGGTAGAACGAATGGAGTGGTTGGCGTTTTCCTTTACGCCAAGCTCTTTCAGCTCGTTAGCCTTCTGAATGATGCTCTGCTTGCCAGTGTAAGCCTTTTTGTAGGCTTCCTCGTAATGCTTGTGCAGAGATTCAATATCGGACCCCACCTTGTCGAATCGCTTTATAAATTCGCCCACACGCTTCAAAAGTTCTTCGGCAAGTCCATACACCTTGTTCTGATTTTCGGTCTGGGCATATTGTCGCCATGCCACCTGTATCATCTTCAATATCGCCATGAGGTTTTGCTGACTCGTGATAAACACCTGCTTCTCGAAAGCCTCTCCCCATAGGCGTGGCTCTGTGGCAAGGGCAAGCTGGAGCGCGCCCTCGTTTGGCACGAACATTATTACGAAGTCGATGGCCTTGCGTGGCGCTTTTATGTATTTGCTATATTCCTTTTTCGCAAGTCCGTTCACCTGAGTGCGAATGCTCTTCACCATGTCGGCGGCATATTTCCTTTTCAGCATTTCGTCCTCGGTGTTCACATAGTTGTAGTAAGCGTCGATAGACATCTTTGAGTCTATTACCACGTCCTCGTCGTTAGGGTAGTGGAGGATTACATCGGGAATCATTCTTCTGCCGCTGTCCTCATTCTCTATAATGTTGCCTTTCTCGTCGGTTATTATCTGCTGCACGTCGTAGTCTATGCCTTCCTGCAAGCCCTGTGAGGCGAGTATCTCGGTGAGAATGCGCTCTCCCCAGTTGCCCTGAATTTTGTTGCTTCCTTTTATCACATTGGTAAGCTCCTGAGCGGTGAGGTTTATCTTGTCGGTGCGCTCAGCCATTTCTTTCAGCTGCTGAGTGAGCGAACTTGTGCTCTTGGTGGTTTCAGTGTTAGTGTTCTGAATGGCTTTTTGCAGTTGCTCAAGGTTGTCGCGCAGAGGTTTCGTGATGTGCTCCATGCTCTCGTTATTCTGAGTCTTTAGCTTGTCGCTTGTCTGGTCGAGCACCTTTGTGGCAAGATTGGAGAACTGCTCCTGCACGGTCTTTAGCTGCGCTGCAAACTGCTCCTGTCTTATTTCCGCTTCCTTGCGATTTTTCTCCTCTCTCAGCAGTGTTTCCTGAGAGTTGCGTTCCTGTTCTGCCTTCAGCTGTGTGCGCACGGTTTCCAGCTCCGTCTGCACGGCGGCAAGCTGGCGTTGAGCTTCAAGTCGGCAGTCGTTAAGCTCCTGCTGTGCTCGTGCCTGCTCATTGGCGAGAGTGGTTTGAGCATTGGCGTTGGCTGTGGCAAGCTCGTTTTGTGCTTCAAGTTTCAGTTTGGCTAATTTGCTTTGGGCAGCGAGATAGCCTATTCCGCCGCCGATGATAAGTGCTATGAGAATATATGTTATAATCATCTTTTAAAATGAAATTAATTATTAACGCTACAAAGATACTGCAATTATTTTTATAAATTATGCTTTTTTATTACCTTTGCACACATATTTTTAAAATATGTAAAATGAAAAAGATACCTTTAATGCTTATGTCGCTCGTGCTTATGAGCAGCTGCGCGACAATCGTTTCAAGAAGTTCTTATCCTGTAACTATTTCTTCTAACCCAAGTAACGCACACTTTAAAATTACTGATGAAGACAATATCGTTGTCTATGAAGGAACTACTCCTCAAACAGTAAGGTTGGATGCAAGTTCTGGCTATTTTAAGAAAGCGTCTTATGCTATTAACTTTTCTATGCCAGGATATGTAGATACTACAACTGTAGTGCGTAGCAAGCTTGATGGTTGGTATATAGGTAATTTCGTATTTGGTGGTCTTATAGGATGGTTAGGTGTTGATCCTTTAACAGGAGCAATGTACAGCATTCCATATCGTAATATTTTTGTGAGTCTTAAAAAGGATGAAGCCGCCACTCTTGCTCAGAGAAATGATTCAATAGTAGTGCCATTTAAGTAAGCACACGCTATATACAAGATATTTAAAAAGCTACGCTGATAATCTTCGGCGTAGCTTTTTTTATGATATGTCAGTAAGTATGGATTACTCTTTTACATAGTCTACGAAAGAGTAGCGGAATGCGTGTCGCTCATCGGTTTCGTGGTCTTCTCTTGATGCTTCTTTCCAGCTGTCGTAAGGAGGGAAGAATGCGTCGGCATTGTCGGGAGTGTCGTCTATTTCAGTAAGGCAAAGGCGGTCGGCCATTGTCATTGCCTGCTCGTAAACAGATGAGCCACCTATTATATATATGTCTTCATCCTTATCGCAGTGTTGCAATGCCTCGTCGAGCGAAGAATATACATCGCAGCCGGGGAAATCCTTCTGCGTGCGGCTAAGCACTATGTTGCGACGATTGGGAAGCGCGCCTTTGGGAAGGGATTCAAAGGTGTGGCGTCCCATGATGATGGTGTTGCCCGTAGTAAGAGCTTTGAAGCGTTTCAAGTCGTTGGGCAACCAATAGATAAGCTTGTTTTTATAGCCAATGGCGCGGTTTTTAGCCACGGCGGCAATTATTGAAATCATGTGTCTTTATATTATGGAAATGAGTGATGTTTGCCTTTATACGGATACGTCGGCTTTGATGTGTGGCCATGGATTGTAATCCTCTAACTCGAAGTCCTCAAATTTGAAGTCGAAAAGGCTTTTCACGTCAGGATTAATCTTCATCTTTGGCAGTGGGCGTGGCTCACGGGTGAGCTGTAGCTTTGCCTGCTCCAAGTGGTTGAGATAGAGGTGGGTGTCGCCAGTGGTGTGGATAAACTCACCTGCCTTCAATCCCGTCACCTGTGCTATCATCTGCAACAGAAGCGCATAGGAAGCGATGTTGAAAGGCACTCCGAGGAATGTGTCGGCACTGCGCTGATAGAGCTGTAGGGAGAGTTTGCCGTCGGCTACATAAAACTGAAACAGACAGTGGCATGGAGGCAACGCCATCTGGTCTACCTCGGCTGGATTCCATGCCGAAACAAGCATGCGGCGAGAGTCGGGATTATGCTCTATTAGGTCGATTACGTTTTTTATCTGGTCTATTGTGCCACCTTTATAGTCGGGCCATGAACGCCACTGATGACCATAGACAGGGCCAAGCTCGCCATTCTCATCGGCCCACTCATTCCAAATTCTTACGCCATGCTCCTGAAGGTATTTCACATTGGTGTCGCCCTTTAGAAACCATAGCAATTCGTATATGATGCTTTTCAGGTGTAGTTTCTTCGTAGTGAGAAGGGGGAAGCCGTCTTCCATGTTGAATCTCATCTGATTGCCAAACACGCTGATGGTGCCGGTGCCGGTGCGGTCGCCTTTCTGTGTGCCTTCGGTAAGGATGCGGTTCAGTAAGTCCAAATACTGTTTCATGCTGTCTTATATATTTTTTATGTATGTTTTTTAAAAAAGTAATACACGATTTTCTTCAGGAACGTGCGAGCTTTTTATCTTCCATTCCTGTGGGTAGAGATTGTTGGCTCTCGTGCCGATGTTTTTTACAAATCCGATAGGAGTATTTCTGTATGTCAGCAGAGTAAATCCCGTGGGAGTGTCGGCAGGCAGAGTGATTGCCTCGGTGCGCAGATAGCTTATCGCCTGCTCATAATTTACCTCCACTTCATTGAATGCCTTCCTGTTAAGACATCGGCTGAGGGCGAGGTTTTGAGCTGGTATTATGTTCTTGCCCTTTATCGTGCCGAGAGTAATGCCGCTGCTAATAATGTTGAGCGACTTCGCAGCGAGCTTGTATATCTCGCTCCATCGTGACGGAACGGCAATGATGTCGTCGCCTGCTTGTGAGAAAGTCATGTCGTCGGCATTGATAATCCATGATTTGTCTATCTTGACAGGCATTTTCGCCTTGTTCTTTTCCTTATCTTTCTTCTTTCCAAGTTTTGGTTCTGGGAAGGCTTCATCATCTGTCTTGCGTAAAACGACCAAGAACAATCCTTCGCCACGACTTTTGCCGGGGATAAAGCGATACATATCTTTGTTATCGCCCGTAAGAGCGTTGGTAATGTGCCATTCGTCCTTGGTGTTTACAGGCAGAAGCTCAGCGCCAAGTTCGTTGATTATCCAGTTTACGTTGTCCTCGTCTTCATGAGCGTTGAATGTGCAGGTGGAATAGATAAGCAGTCCGCCCGGCTTCAGGCATTTCCAGATGTCGGAAACAATCTCGCGCTGCAAATGCCAGCAGTTGTCTACATTCTGTGTGCTCCATTCCGAGCGTGCTCCTTCGTCTTTGCGAAACATTCCCTCGCCAGAGCAAGGCACATCGGTAAGTATTACGTCGAATGAGAGTTTTGATTTCTTATAGTCGCGTGGGTAGTTGTTGGTTACTATCACGTCTTCATGACCGAATTTCTGAATGTTTTCAGCCAAAATCTGAGCGCGCGTTCTCATAGGCTCATTGCTGAAAAGCAGACTCCCCTCAAGCAAAGCCGCTCTCGCTGCCGTGCTCTTTCCTCCAGGCGCGGCGCATAGGTCGAGCATCATTACTGGCTCTGAAACGTATTGCTTAATGGCTGCGTTTACAAACATGGACGAGGCTTCCTGCACATAATAACTTCCCGCGTGGAGCAAGGGGTCGAATGTGAAGTTGGGGCGGTTCTTTATGTAATAACCTGTTCCTTCACACCATGGCACAATGCCGTCGGCTTCGCTCACTTCAGTAGCTTTCAAATCGCATTTAAAAGGGTTTAAACGAATACTTGTGGGAGCGTCTTCTTCCAGCCCATCGCGCAGCGTTGCCCATAGGTCGTCGCCCATCAGCTTGCTTGTGTATTCTATAAATTCTATTGGTAGAGGAGTCATCTTTTCATATATATAATGTATAGGGGGTGCTTGCTATCGCGATGCAAAAATAATTTTTTTTTTTTATCTTTGCAACTAATCAAGCGAAAGATGAGTCTAACACACAAAGAAAAGCTAAAACGTAAATATGGATATGAAACAAGTTATAATATCATTGGTTATGTTGTTGGCAATAGCGCCGACTAATATTGACGCCGCGCGTCAGGCTCGTCATCGCAGTCATTATAGTCACAAGCCAACAACGACTGCTGTAGCAAAAGCTGACAGCACTAAGGATAATTCATCACAGCAAGGAGTAGTCGCTGTTTCTGACACATCGAATGTGGATACATCCACAGTTGCGAAAGAGCCAGTATATACAGCGACAAATGATGATGACGATTTTGATTTTCGTGACAGATTTGGTAGACACCCTTTTGATAGTCCGGCAGGTGTGTTTATCGTAATATCGGTGCTTTTATTCGTGTTTGGAATATTGCTTCTGCCTGTAATAATCGTTATTCTTCTGCTTCGTTTCCTGATGAAGCGCCACAAGGATAATGTAAGATTAGAGGAGGAACGCATAAAGTCGGGTTATTATAATCAGCAATTTGCTTCGCAGCCTGCCACAGAGCAGCCTTGCGAGCAGATAGATAATGCGCAGGAAATGCGCGACGGCTCTCAGCCAGTAAATGGCAATATGGGAATGAGAGGCAGACTGAGTTATAATGATATTCTTTGGGACAAGGGTATAAAGAATGTAGGTATTGGCTTAGGCTTGGCGATAATGTTCTTATGCTTCGGCGCGCATGAGTTGTCGGGTATCGGCTTCATGATAGCTTGCTTCGGTGGCGGACAAATGTATATGAGCTATTCTGCAAGGCAACGTGAGCAGAACAGGCGTTAAGCCAATTATAGAGATAAATCGTAGATAATAATAAGCAGGTGATTGATTTCTCTTGAAACAGAGAGAGAGAAGAGGGATGGGTAAATTCAACGAAATAGCGATAGTTGCCAGGGCGACGGCATTTCATGACGAGAGGGCTTTCGGACTTCTTGTTGAGAAATATCAGTCGCCACTGCGACGCTTCTTCCTAAGTCAGACGCTCGGCAATGTGCAGTTGAGCGAAGACTTGGCACAAGAGACGTTTATAAAGGCTTGGCATAGCATAGGCAACTTCAAGTCTATGGCCCGCTTCTCTACCTGGCTTTTCCGCATTGGCTATAATGTGCTCTACGATTATCATCGCTCTCAGCATCTCACAGAGGATTTGGATTCTTCCGAGGCAATGAGGCAAAACAGCGAAAGCGCGCCTGAGGGTTTGAGTATGGACTTGATTAAGGCGTTGCAGACGCTTAATGAAAAGGAGCGCACTTGCATCACTTTGCAGCTTATAGAGGGGTATCCCATTGATAAGATTTCCGAGATTACGGAAATGCCGCAGAATACGATAAAGTCGCATCTGCGCAGAGGAAAAGACAAACTGACTGACTACTTAAAGAAAAATGGATATGACAGATAATGACAAGATATTAAAGGATTTTTTCGCGTCGAATGTTACTGACGTTGCCGACAATGGTTTCACGGAAAGGGTGATGGGACGTATCAGACTTGAGTCAAGTCCTGTCATTGCCAATAGGGTGTGGACTGCAGTGTGGTCGGTTATTGCTTTGGTTTATATATTAATGAGCGATTGCATTCCTATGTTCTGCGCAATCATTCTGAAAGGAATAAAGTATGTGGAAATATTGCTTCCTGATATGCCTACAGCACCGCAATTGATTCATTCGATAAATCTCTCAACAATAGTAATAGCAGTTATTGGCGTTATCGCCATTGACGTGGTATTAAGCAAAAAGTTCTTAAAGCTCGCGCTTTAAGAACTTTTTGTATCTCTGTAGCAAGCGTAATCTGTTTGCTTGCTTTTTCTTTTTTCACAAAAGCATGCTTTTTATTTGCTTACGCTAAGCCCGCTTCTCTTTGGGCGGTGATAGCTGCGATATTCGTCGAGAGGAATTTCTACGTCGGGTTCTTGCAGCGTTCCCTCGTTAGGCAGGCGGAATTTCGTGTATCTTATGTTAAGTCCGCGGTCTATCCACATCTGTTCGTAGTATGTGTGAATGCCGAGTATCTTCTTTGTTTCCTCGTCTATGCCTTCCGTGTTGTAGAGGTCTTCCGTGCGGAAAAGCAACGGCAGCTTGTTCACGTCTACCATATATTTAGTATAGGTGAAGAGGAAGTTGGAATCGGTCTTCAGATGTATTATGCCATTGTCTACAAGGAAGTGGCGGTATCTTTCCATGAAGAATGTGCTCGACAGGCGTTTGTGAGCGTTCTTCATCTGTGGATCACTGAATGTTAGCCATATCTCCTGCACCTCGTCTTTATCAAAGAAACGGTCGATAATCTCAATGTTGGTGCGCAGAAAAGCTACGTTTTTTAGTCCTTCTTCAAGAGTCTGCTTTGCTCCTGTCCACATTCGCGCGCCCTTTATGTCTACGCCGATGAAGTTGATGTTAGGAAACATTCGTGCCAGCCCCACTGTGTATTCGCCTTTGCCGCAACCCAATTCCAATACGATAGGATTATCGTTTTTGAAATATTCGTCGCGCCAATGACCTTTCATCGTGAACGGCACATTGTCGATAACTGAGAATGGATATTGAAATACATTCTCAAACTTTTCCATGTCAGCAAACTTTTCTAATTTTCCTTTGCCCATTTCTTTATTCTATATTCTATTGTTGTGTAGAAATAAATTCTTATTAAAACGAAAAAACGCTAAGACTTCGTGAGAAGAACTTAGCGTTTTGCTTTGGTAGTGGATAGGGGAATCGAACCCCTATGCCAAGATTGAGAATCTTGTATCCTAACCATTAGATGAATCCACCATCATTTGTTAGATAGAGCGGAGAGCTTAAGTCGTTCTCTTGCTCAAAAATCGTCATGTTTAGTTTCCTTGCGGAAGCTGGGGGATTCGAACCCCCGGTACGCTAATCGCGCACGGCAGTTTAGCAAACTGCTGGTTTCAGCCACTCACCCAAACTTCCTTCCCGGTTGGTATCTGAATCACCGTTGCAATCAGTTAGTGAATTACTCATTTCCTGAATGCGAGTGCAAAGGTATAGTTTTATTTTTAATGCTCCAAATTTTTCGGAAACTTTTTTGAAACTTTTTTCTCCTTTGCTTTGCTCACCCCTTTAGGGGTGTCTTTTTTCGGTGTTGATTTCTATTATTTGTTTTTGCGCAGAATCCTGTCGGTAAGCAGGGCAAGTGCCTTGTTCATAATCCATGCTAACGGCAATGTAATCGCTATGCAGAGGAAGAAAGTAGGCCAATAGCCCATGTGAAAACTCTCCACATAGGCAAGAGTGAAGCCGATATGGATAAGATAGCATTCCAGGCTGAGGCTTCCCACAAAAGCAAAGCAGCGATTGAGCCACGAGGGCAGACGGCGAAATATTCTGTTGAGAATAAGCACCGTCGTTACTGTCAAAGGGATATAGAGCATACGTTCTATAAACAGCGGAAATTGCCCGTGGCGCACCTGTTCAAGGAATATGCTTGAAAGCAATGCCATGAAAAACATCAGCAGAATCATCCAAATGCTCTGGCCATCCCATTTCATCTTTTGCCTTACCGCTTCGCCGAGGTTGATACCGATAAAGAAGATTGGCACGCGACTCCAGAATATCTCAATGTGGCCAACAGCCTGATGAATGGGCGTTACCCACTGCACGAGTATGCACCACATAATCATCACCACTGGCAGCCATCTATATATTGGGTGGCGCTTTATCAGCTCCATATATGCCGGGGCGAAAAGATAGAGCATCATTGTGGCGGGGATATACCAGAATTTCAGCTCGTCGTGAAGCCAGAAATTCCAGTTGAAAGCCATTTCTCCTATCAGGTTTACTATTCCGAATTCTCCATGAAGATATTTCGGAATGTAGTAGAGCGCTGCTATGATGAGCCACGCAGGGTAAATGCGCACGAAACGTCGAATGAAGAAGTGGCGTGCCTCCGGTGTCTTCATCCATGAGAACCACAAGCCCACACCGCTGAGAAATAGGAACATATCCACGCCGATGTTTCCCATGCGACGCAGACCGTAAAACATATCTGAACGAGGCAATGAAACATGAAACAATATGATGAAAAGCATTGCCATGCCCATCTGTTCGGCACGATATTTACTGATGTTGCCGAGTTCTATATCCTTTATGCTCATGCTATCTTCTTTGGGTTAGGGATTTTGCTTATTATCTGTTTGAAAAGCCATGCCACGCCTACGTTTGCTATTATGTAGAGAAGCAGGCCTGTATATATGTCGCCGTGGCGGCTTATAGGGATGAATATCTTTCTCGTGATAGGGTGGCATACGAACAGCGCAGCCGATATGCTTCCCATCCATTCCAGCCATCCGTTTATTGTCTGTGGCAATATCTTTACCAAGCTGATAGAAGCGACGCAAATCAAAATAGGCACAACATACCACGATGCGTAGTCCATGCTGCATAGATAAATAAGGAGCGTGCTCGCGATGAACATGCCGAGATAAACATTCTTTTTATGCGCCACATGGCAGAATCGGGCAATGAATATTCCCATACAGAAAGGCAATATTCCGCCTATGCAGTTGTATCTCAGCCAGTTGAGCTCCGCGCTTTCAGGGGCGCAGAAAGCCTGAGCCGCTGAGCATATCACAATCAACGCCAATGTGAAGCCCCAATGGCGCTTATAAATAAATGCCCTATATACAATGTATATTTGCAGCATAAGCCCGAAATACCAATATGGGCCAGGCCATATTACGTCGTCGGGATTAGGAAGCAGATTGTTGAACATAAACATCTGTGCCACAATCTCCAACACATTGTAGTGGAATCTGCCAGGAGTGATGGCGTCTATCATCGTGAACGCAATAAATCCCGCTACCATCATCTTGAACAGTTTCAGATAATGGTATTTCACGAAATTTAGCGGAGCTACCTTCTTTTCCTCGCGTCCATATTTCTGTTCCAGTCCGTAGGCGCTGAGAAACAGAAAGACAGGCACGCCATAATGTCCGAAGAAAGAAATGAGATGCACGGGCAGAAGCGCATCGGCAGAATAGAGCACTTGCTGCAGCCAGTCTACATTGTGCTGTGAAAAGGTGTATTCATTCTCTTTCACTATCGGGCCGAGCCAATGGCAATAGTTGTGGAGGAAAATGCCTATTATCGCAAGTCCGCGCAGAGCGTTGCATTCCGCGCGACTCAGTAGGGAGGTGTTGCTGTTATTATTGTCCATTACTGTTTATTTCGTTTCCTTTTTCAGTTTGTCGTAATCGGTAGTCCCTTTCAGTATTCGGGGGCGATTTTCGTTATATTTCGGGGAAATCAAGTTGTATTCCTCGTGATAATCCTTGCTGTGTATTCCTCCGAGATAGAGCAGCAGATGAGGCAGAGCGTCGGTCATAAACTTTTTGTTCTTCGCCTCCCTAATCTGTCTGAATATTTCGGGGCGTTTCTTGGCGTAAGAACGTGAGCACCATATCCAGAACGGAATATCAAACTCAGCGTGAGCCAGTCTATAGTCTATCGCTGCCGAGTGCATACGGCAAATGAAGTGCATATCGCCCTCGTAGCATTCCTCGCCGTGGTCTGACATGTAGATTACTATCGCGTCTTCTTTCTCAAATCGCTTTATTACCTGGTCTACCACAGAGTCGTTGTATAGGCAGGCGTTGTCGTAGTCTGACAATATCTTGCGCTCTCTCGCGTTGAGGTTAGGCTTCAGCTCCTTGTAATCATCGCCTGTAAAATGGCGTTGCTTCTGCGGATAGCGTGTGCGGTAGTTCACGTGCTGACCTATCAAGTGGAAAATCGTGAGGTTGTGCTCTGTGTCATGACTTTTCAGATTCTCATAATCTTTGAGCAAATCCTCGTCAAACACGTGCAGCTTGTCGTTTCTTGTGTCAAACATCGCCTTGCTCAATGTAGGGTTGTTGAGGAAGAAGCCGCCGCTGAAGTCATACACAGCCTCGCGAGCTTTCGGCAGAAACTGGTTGGTGATGAATGTGGTGTGATAGCCTGCCTTGCGGAATAGCTCAGGGAAGAGAGGATAATCCGCCCATGTGCCTTTCTGTCCTACTACGTGCATTGAGAATATGTTTTTAAACACATAGCTTGTAAGATTCCATGGCGAAACCACATCGGTGAATTTCACCAGCAGTCCGTTTTTCTCCCTCTTCGTCTGTCGTGGGGCGGTAGGCATATAGTAGCCATATTGAGAGTCGTGGTGGCGGCTGTAGCTTTCGCCTATTATGAGCACGATGTGCGGTGAAGTGTAGGAGCAGCTGTCCACTTTCACGCTGTTAGAAGCCACAATCAGTTTGTCAAGCTCTTTTGAAGCCAGCTCATTTGAGAATATGCTGAACGCAAGGCGGTAAACGGGCATATACATTCGTCCGTGGTCAGGCTCTGTGAGCACGTGTTCCACCTCGCCTATGTTTCTCGCGCTGAACAGTTTCCATGTGGCAGCCTTGTTGTCAAAGCTTGTGGTTATGCTCCACACGAGCAATCCCGCCACCATTATGCCGAGTGGCAAGATGGCTTTGCTGTATATGCCGCCTGCTATTTTGCCAAGCGCATCGAGGAATATCTTCTGCCTATAGTTCAGCAAATGGCTTATTCGCGGACGCAGAGCCTTGAAAATATGTATTATCATTATCAGAAGAATCCATCCCACATTGCTAAACAATATGTCGGGTGACAGATAAGTCTGCAAGAATTCTCCAGCCTCTCTTGCGTCGGTTTCGCCCACGAGCAGAAGCATTGTAGGGGTGATGGTGGAGTCGAATTTCACGAAGCAGTACACATCTATTACTGCCACGCTATATAATATAATGTAGAGCAGAGCCTTTGCCCATCTCCTTATTTTCTGTGGAATTATGGTGAGGACAAGGCACACGAGATAGAGGTCTAAGAACAGTTCCAAATAAAGATTGTCGTAGAGCGGTTCTTTCCTGTGCAGTGTGAGCCATGCGCACGTTATTCCTGTAAGATACATGAAAAAGAAAAACGCTCCATTTTTCTTGATTGGTAACAACACTTTGTCAGCCATCGCGCTTATCCAGCCGAGTAATCCTTTCTTCTCGCCTAAGAATTTGTCTCCTGATTGATCTTCTGAAATTGTCATTGTTTTGCTTATTTGCTGCAAAATTACATTTTTTTATCTTAATAGGGTTAGCTCGTATGGAAAATAATGCCGTTTGCCTTGCCTTGCCGTCGGTGCTTTTCCTTTAAATCTTTTGTTAAAGTAGTAAAAATTTCAATAGAAAAACGACTTTTACTCGTTTTTCTATTGAAAATTTTGCTATTTCCTTAATTTCTCCAATATTGCAAATCGCTCTATTGCTCTTCTTTGCTGTTGTCGTATAGCCATAAGCCGGCATAAAACAATATTATAAAGGCGAAGGGAGCAATGGTAAATAAAAAAATAGGAGATGCTTCGCAGCTTGTATTGCTAAAATATTGTGCTCCCCTCTTAAATAGCCTTTTCTTTTATCCACTTTTTAAGGAATGCTATCTGGTCGGAGGTGTGAAACCAGTGCTCGCCATGGGGCATGATGGTGAGAGTGGCGCCATGCTTATCGGCAAAATCTTGCATGGTAGGGAGGTCGATAAGGTGGTCGTCGCTGCCATAGAGAATGTCGGTGGGCACGTCCCAGCATATTGGGAATGAGCACACAAAGGCAAGATAATCGCTGTCTATCTCTTCGGGCTTCATCTTTGTGAGGATGAATTTCTCCATGTCTACCATTGGCGAGATGAAATAGGCGTGGCTCACGGCTTTTCCGCCGAGGGCGAGCATGGCGAAATATGCTCCTATGCTGTTGGCGATGACGCTTATCTCGTCGTATCGCGACGTAAGCTCCTTGTATTTCTTTGCCACCACTTCTTTCATTGTCCATGGCTCGTAGTTGTCGTATTCCAAGCCTATTACGTCGCCCGAGAAAAACTCTCGGTAAAGCTCTGCCTCAATGGCCGAGCCGCCCATTCCGTGAATATAAAGTATTGCTTTCATTTTCGTCTTGTTTTTTTTGTTGCTGCGAAAGTAGTGATTTTGTGGCTACCATGGATTACTCAAAGCGGAAAAACGCCATCATGCTGTGAAAAACATCATCTTTTCCCTCTCGGGTAATTTTCGTAAGGCTATAGCCGATTACTTTTGCCACGGAAATTAAAAAAGGAGACAGATGAAAGAGATTTTCAATAAGGCGGTGCTGATATTGGCGCTGTCGATGGCATTGATAATAGAGACGAGGGCAGAGAATATGCCTTCGCCTGGGATGAAGGATGACAAGGAGCAGCCTGTGCAGACTATTCGCGGCACGGTGGTAGACGCTGTGACGGGGCAACCTCTGACAGGGGCTACTATTATGATAGAGGAGAGCGCGGGCGTGGGAGCTTCGGCTGACGAAAACGGACAGTTTGAGATAAAGAATCTGCGCGTAGGACGCTACACGTTGAAGGTGAACTACATAGGATATGAGCCGGTGGTGATGAAAGAGCAGCTGGTGATTTCGGGTAAGGAAACGGTGGTGAGCATCACGATGAACGAAGACGTGAAGAGCATGAATGAAGTGGTGGTGAAAGTGAGCAAGCAGAAGCCACTGTGCCAGACGGCAAGCGTGGGCGCGCGTATGTTTAGCATGGAGGAGATAAACCGCACGCCGGGTGGAGTGGAAGACCCTGCGAGGCTTGCAAGCTCGTTTGCAGGAGTGAGCCAAGGCGGCGCTACCAATGGCATTTCCGTGCATGGCAACGCTCCCCACCTCTTGGCATGGCGCATAGAGGGAGTGGAAGTGCCCAATCCTAACCACTATGCAGATATTTCTGTGTCGGGTGCGGGCATATTCTCTTCTTTGAGCACAAAGGTGATGGGCAATTCCGACTTTTTCACTTCGGCTTTCCCTTCGGAATATAGCAATGCCGTTTCGGGCGTGTTCGACATGAAGATGCGCAGCGGCAATCAGCAGCGCCATGAGCACACTTTTCAGGCTGGCGTGCTTGGTTTCGACCTCGCAAGCGAAGGCCCATTGGGAAGAAACAAGAAGGCGTCTTACGTGGTGAACTACAGATATTCTTTCCTCGGGTTGGCTACCGACATGGGAATGATCGACCTCGACGGACAGAAAATGAAATATCAGGATTTGAATTTCAAGATAAATATGCCTACAAGGAACGCAGGCGTATTCTCATTGTGGGGCACAGGTCTTATCGATGATTACAAAGACCCTGAAAAGAAATTTGCCGACTGGGAAAGCACTGCCGACGCGCGCTGCACCATTGGCATGCAGAAGATGTTTGCCACGGGCATTACCCACAGATACGCTTTCCGTGGCGACGCGCAGCTGAAAACGTCGTTGGCCTACACCATGAGCTATGCCGACCTAAGCAGCGACATGTTTTTCCGCACCGACAAGGATGGCAACCCCGTGATGGAATGGAACTTGCCAAAGGAGGTGGGCGCGATGCAATCAAACAGATGTTATTATGCCGACAACACAAATTCTAATCTTATTCTTACGTCGGCTTTCAACAAGCGTTTTTCTTCGCATTTCATCAACAAGACCGGCTTCACGCTCACAGGATTGTTTTCCGACGTGAAGATAGACCTCTCCGACTATCTCACCACACCGCTGAAGCGCATTGTAGACACTCGCAACAGCACCATGCTTCTGTCTTTGTTTACCAACAATCAGCTGCATTACGGAGCATTTACATTCAATCTCGGGTTGGCTTATCAGCATTTGTCGCTCAATGGTGAGTCGTCGGTGGAGCCTCGCATAGGGGTGGAATATGATGTGAACAGCCGCCTAAAACTCGCTGCCGGATTTGGCATTCACAGCCGCAAGGAGCAGACGGATGTTTACTTCTATGAGAAGGACGGCAAGCGCGAGAACACCGACCTTGGCTTCACCAAGGCACGCCATTTCACATTGTCTGTGCAATACAAAATGAGCGATGATATGTACATAAAGGTAGAGCCTTATTATCAGTCGCTTTACAACATCCCTGTAGAGCCGGGTACGAGCTTCTCGATGATAAACAACACTTTTTCCATCGTGGATAAATGTCTTAATCCCGATGGCAAGGGACGCAACTATGGCGTGGACATCACGCTTGAGAAATACATGAGCCGAGGATGGTTTGGCATGGTTACGGCTTCGCTGTTCTCGTCGAGGTTCAGAGCGTCAGACGGCAATTGGTATCACTCTCGCTACGACCGCAACTACATCATCAATTTCGTGGCAGGTAAGGAGTGGCTTTGATCATTATTATAATTTCAAGGAAGATGTTTACAAGCCGTGGAATCTCGACCTCAATTTTCCGCAGATAGCTTACAGAATACAATTCTAAAAAAATCGTAGTGGATTTAATTCCCAATATATATGAGTAGGCCTCCGCAATAAGCGTAACAGCTTGGCGGGGGCTTTTTCTTTACCTTATTATATATATAGGGGAGCTTCGCCTTATATTATATATGTAGGAATACATTTCCCTTTTATGAAAAACTCTCGCTTTATAGGAATAGAAAACATTATCCTTGCTTGTGTAAGAACATAAAAACCGCCCGCGAAACCAAAAAATGAATTCAGCGGGCGGTATCAACTTAGCATGTAATATATATATGTGTCATCCATGAATAGTATCAGCATTCTCTCTCTCATTAACAGTTTCAAGGTAATATTATATAGAGTTTTTATGAAAAAAAATGCCACATTTGTTTTGCTGGCAACAAAAGTAGTCAAAATCACCGCTCCACTGATTACCCGAAACGGAAAAAGGCATTTTGCTTTTCCTGTTTTAATGTGGCAATCAATTTATAATGTTAGTTCGCCAGCTCCGTTCCACGTTTTCTTTCGGCAAAGGCTTGTTCAAATAAAAATGTTGTGCCCGAAATCGCAGACAATGCTTATCCATAAGCTCCTTTCCGCAGTTTCTTTTGGCAAACGTTCGTCCGCAGAATTTTTTGTTTAAAAAGCAGAATTTAATGTCAATCCAAAATTTCCTTTCCGCAGTTTCTTTTGGCAAACGATTGTCCGCAGAATTTTTTGTTTAAAAAGCAGAATTTAATGTCAATCCAAAATTTCCTTTCCGCAGTTTCTTTTGGCAAACGTTCGTCCGCGGAATTTTTTGTTTAAAAAGCAGAATTTAACGCCAATCCAAAGATTTCGTTCCGCAGTTTCTTTTGGCGAACGATTGTCCGCGGAATTTTTTGTTTAAAAAGCAGAATTTAACGTTAATCCAAAGATTTCGTTCCGCAGTTTCTTTTGGCGAATGATTAAATTCTGCTTATTTTACAAAGTTAATCCTCGTGAATGCGCTGCACTCAGTATTCTTCAAAGTTGTATAAACTTGCTTGTTTAATTACTGTTAAAAATTAATTTACGTTTTTGGGATGTCTGAAATAACATATATCTTTGCACCCGAACATAACATATATATAACCAATAACAAAAAATTCTTCAATAGAAACACAAAAAAACAAATCCGGGCGGGACTGAATAGAGAAACGAATGAATAGCCCCAAGCCCGACACACACAGCAACTATGGCATTCCTGTTTTTATTGGTGCACAGGAAAAAGTATGTTTTTTATAGAAGTTGTATATGATGTAAAAATTTCTATTAAAACACAGTAAAGCATCAAATCTTCAATTCAAATGTGCTCTTGCTTATGGTATGGGCAGGGCGCGAGTATTAAATTTTTAAAACTAATTACATGTTAATTAAAAAGAAAGATGATGAGGAATTACTGCGCCTCTCTAAATACAGCGGTTACTCAAAACCACAGATTAAAACAATCGTTGATGCCTTCTTGAAAGGTATCGAAACCGACAGCGCTTTCCGTGCCGACTCTCTCGACAAAAAGGGGCAGCAGCTCGTGAGCGATGCTAAGGCTGGCATAGCCGTGCTTAATGAGTTTTATTCCAGCGTGAGAAAGTCGCAGCAGATAGCCGAGGCTCGCCTTTGCGAAGACGAGTGCAAGAGCGACTATTCCGCGCTTATGATGAGCGTGAGAAGCCGTGGTAAGAAGCGTGTGGCAGGCTATAAGGAGGCTGCCGAGAGAATCGCTCTTGAGTCTAAGGCTCTGGGCTTGCGCTATTCCAACACGCGAGCCAACTTCTCGGCTAATGTAAACTATTTTGCGAGCAGACTGCATGATAAACTCGCTGCCGACATCAAGTTGCTTGGTTTGGAAACCAATGTCGCTACGCTGAAAACTTCTGCCGAGAACTTGCGCGATATTCTTGTCGAGATTGACCACGCTAAGGGCAGCGACAAGGAACACCCTAACTACAAGACGGCAAGGGATAACGCCATGACGGCACTCTATAAACTCACGAAATATATCAACTACGATTACTTCATGAATGGCACATCGAAGTTTGAAAATTTCGCGTCCGACATTAATGCCACCGTGGAGCGCGTGGAGCACAGCCGCACCATGAGCAAGGCCATGGCAGAGGTGCAGAAAGCTAAGGAAGAGATGAAAAAGAATGGCGCAGCCACGGAAACTCCAGACGCTAAGAAGGATAAGGCGCATGGCAAGCATTCTGGTTCACCAAATGCTAATGGTGGTACTTCAAATGCTAATGGCTCGGCTTCAGGAACTAATTCTAATGGCGGTGCTTCTGCTTCTGGCGTGAATGGCTCATCTGCAAATGGTTCTGGAAAATCTTCTGCAAATGGTACTTCTTCTGGAACTAATGGCTCATCTGCTTCTGGAACAAGTGGAACTTCTTCTAATGGTGACGTTACCGAGCTTCACCCTGCAGATGAACAGCCAAGTGGTAGCGGCTCACAACCGAATGGTGGCTCACAGCAACCAAGTAATGGTGGAAGTTCACAGCAGCCAAGTAATGGTGGAAGTTCTCAGCAGCCAAGCGATAATGGTACACAGCAACCAGGTAGTGGAAGCGGCGATGGCGGTTTAAGTCCAGCCATGTAACCCTCTTAAATAAGCGTGTGAGCAGCAATCATTGTGCTGCTCACACCTTTTAATTTTTTGAATATTTTGCGTGCAATCAAAAAAATAGTTACATTTGCAATGTAAAAATAAGCAATTATACATTATTTATATATGGATAATCAGGCTACAAATAATAACGACGAGAAGCTGATGGCTGTGGAGAACAGCGACAACTGGATGGCAGCTCAGAAGTTGGTGTTGCTGGAGCAGGTGAATAATGCTCCGCTGACGGCAATGCAGATTTATGAGGTGCTCAACAACCATTTGCCCGACAACACGCGCTTCTTGCCTTCAAGGGTGACGGAGACTCGCCCGAGGGAGCTGGACTGTGATGTGGTGAGATTTCAAAACAATAAGGAGAAATGGGTGGCTTTCGTGGGATTGCTCGATGGCAGACCTTACGAGATATTCACAGGTTTACAGGATGATGACGAGGGTATTACGCTGCCGAAGACCGTGACCAACGGAAGAATAATAAAGCAGACCAACAGCGACGGCTCTCATCGCTATGACTTTCAATGGGAGAATAAGCGAGGATATAAGACTACGGTGGAGGGGTTGAGCGAAAAATTCAATCCTGAATACTGGAACTACGCGAAGCTTATTTCGGGCGTGTTGAGATATAAAATGCCGATAGACAGAGTGATAAAGCTCGTCGCCTCATTGCAGCTCGACGAAAGTATCAACACATGGAAAAATGGCGTGGAGAGGGCTTTGAAGAAATATGTGATAAACGGCACGGTTGCCAATGGTCAGAAATGCCATTCATGTGGCAGGGAGAGCTTGATTTATCAGGATGGAAGCCTTGTGTGCCGTAATTGCGGAGCTACACAGACTATATAACATAAAAAAAAGGATGATTGGAATTAGAAGCGGATACATCTATATAAATCGCCTCAGGATACATGCCTTGCACGGAGTGCTGAAACAGGAACGCACGGTGGGCAATGATTATGAGCTTACGCTACGCGCGAAATACGACATCAGCGATGCGTGCGCCACCGACGACATTAATAAAGCATTGAATTATGCTGCCGTGTGTGATGAGGTGAGGCAGGTGATGACGGAACCGTGCGCTTTGGTGGAGAGAGTGGCATATAAGATAGGTGAAAGGATAATGAAGACGTTTCCACAGGTGGAGGAAATAGACTTGACACTCACAAAGAAAAACCCGCCTATGGGCGCCGACTGTGACGGAGCCGGAGTAGAAATTCATTTAATAAATAATAAAACTGATTAGCTTGATTTGTTTATTAAATTTATTTTCCTAATTTTGCGTAAAAAGATTGAAATCAGAATGCTAAAGAGAATACTGTTATTATTTACTTGTGTGTTTATATGTGTCGCGGGCGCAATGGCTGCCGGTAAGCGTTTCACTCTCGTAATCGACGCGGGGCATGGCGGTAAGGACGCTGGCGCGATAGGCGCGATAAGTAAGGAGAAAGATATAAACCTCAGCGTGGCTCTCGCTTTCGGCAGACAGGTGGAAAGGAGATGTCCGGAGGTGAAGGTGGTCTACACTCGCAAGACCGATGTGTTTATTCCGCTGATGGAGCGTGCCAATATTGCCAACAGAAATAAGGCCGATCTGTTTATCTCCGTTCACACCAACGCCTTGCCGGTGAAGAAAAAAGCATTCGGATTTGAAACCTATACGCTTGGTATGCACAGAGCAAAGGATAATCTTGATGTGGCTAAGCGTGAGAACTCCGTAATTCTTGTGGAGAAAAACTATAAGCAGACGTATAAGGGATTCGACCCTAAGTCTTCGGAAAGCTATATAATGTTTGAGCTTATACAGGGGCAGAACATGGAGAAAAGCGTAGACTTGGCGAGAATGATACAGAATAAGGTGTGCGCTCAGGCTAACAGACCTAACAAGGGTGTGCACCAGGCTGGTTTTCTTGTGCTTAGGGAAACTTCTATGCCGAGCTGCCTGATAGAGCTTGGATTTATCACTACTCCTGAGGAGGAACGACTGCTGAATCAGGAATCTACGGTAAACAGTATCGCGAGAGGAATATATAATGCTTTCGTGGAATATAAAAACAAATACGACAAGTCGTTTCGCATAGCTTATGAGTCCGACGATGATACGCCCAGGCAAGGCAGAGATACGGAAAGGCAGCCTATGGCAGAGCCGAAAGTGGAAAAGCCTGTTGTCGCTGAGCGCGTTTCTGATGGTGGCAGTGATAATATCAAGACGGAAGGCGAAACAGATGAAAGGTTGCTTGCCAAGGTTGAAAAAACTGTTGAGCGCAGTGAGGGGAAAGTAGAAACTAAGGAGGCTACTCGCGCGCCGGAAAAGAGCGTGATGGCGAAAGAAGAGATAAAGGGCGCTCCTGTGTTTAAGGTGCAGATTCTGACAAGCAGTCGCATTATGCGTCCCGACGACAATCGCTTGCAAGGACTGAAAGACTGTGAATACTATATGGGCGACAACGTATATAAATATACGTATGGACAGTCTACCAATTATAATGAGATATATCGCCTGCGCAAGTCGATACTTGATAAGTTTCCTGAGGCTTTCATTATAGCCTTTAAGGACGGCGAGCGCACCGATGTGAATAAAGCGATAAAGGAATTCTTAAATAATAAGAAGAGATGAAGATAACTAATGAAGTGAAGATAGCTATTGTGGCCGTAATAGGCATTATTGCGCTATTCTTCGGATTAAACTTTTTGAAAGGGATTTCCTTCTTTAATAATGAGGATGATTATTACCTTTCGTTCAGCGACATCAGCGGAATGTCTACGTCGAGTCCGATTTTTGCCGATGGATATAAAGTGGGAACAGTGAAAGCCATAGAATACGACTATGACCATAGAAGAAACACTCTCGTGAAGATAGGGGTGGACAAACAGCTACGTATACCGAAAGGCTCTACGGCTGAGATTTCTTCCGACCTCATGGGAAATGTAAGGATAAACCTTCTGCTTGCCAATAATCCTCGCGAAAGGGTAAATCCGGGCGGAACTATTTATGGCGGAAAGGAATTGGGCGCAATGGGCAAGATGGGCGCAATGATTCCACAGGTGGAGAAGATGTTGCCTAAGATTGATTCTATTCTCAGCAGTCTGAATAAGCTTATGGCTGATCCTGCTATTGCCGCTTCTCTGCATAATGTTCAGACGGTGACGGGCAATCTTACTGTTTCTACGCGTGAGCTGAATACTCTTATGGCGCAACTCAACAGCCAGTTGCCACAGATGACGAGCAAAGCCAACAAGGTGCTCGACAATACTCAGGTGCTGACGGCAAAACTCGCTGCTGTGGATGTGGCTAAAACGATGTCGGAAGTAGACGCTACATTGAATAATGTGAATGAGCTTACCGCCAAGCTCAACAGCAATAATGGCTCATTGGGATTGCTCATGAACGATCCGTCGCTTTACAATAATCTGAATTCTACGATGAAGCATGCCGACTCTCTCGTGGTAAATTTGCGTGAGCATCCTAAGCGCTATGTGCATTTCTCTATATTCGGCAAGAAAGATAAGTAAAAAATGTTGCGGAAATAAGTGCCTTTTTTACGATATTGATACGTCATATAAACAGCTCCGAAAGCCTTAAAATAGGCGTTCGGAGCTGTTTTCTTAAAAAAAATAAATCATTTTCATTTTTATTTTAATATAAATTAGAACGCAAATGTTTCACACCCTTTGAAAAACTCCTAAATTGTTTAGTCAGCGCATTTTAGCAAAAATACACTTAATGTTTCACTCTTTGTAATTAAATTTCGTAAGTTTCTTGTAAAGCACACATTATCAGATAGTTATAAAATATCGTTATCTGTCAAGTGGCAACCTTAAAACGCTCTCCTGCGCAAAAAAATAATTTGTATAATCCGATTTTCTTTCTTATATTTGCAATCGTGATGAAAAGGCTGTGGCCGCTACATGTGGTGAAAAACAGTAACAGATTCATAGGAATATCGGATAAACGATATATTAACTGAAATAGAATACAATTAGAAATAGAATATGGTAAACGAGAGTCCTAAAATACTTTGGGACAAGTGTCTTACGCTCATAAAGCAAAATGTCAATGAGCAGCATTATAACACTTGGTTTAAGCCTATAGTCTTTGGTAAGTACACTGCTGCTACCAAGGTCTTGGTGCTTCAGGTAGAGTCTACATTCGTGTATGAATACCTGGAAGAGCACTATTTAGACTTGCTGAGTAAGGTTTTACACCGCGTCTTCGGCGCTGGCGTAAAGCTGAGATATCGCGTGCTTGTAGACAAAGAGCATAAGCTCGCCAATGAGGTGGAGGCTGAGCCTACGGATAAAGCGTTGGCACCACAGCCGCAGTCGCGCGCAAATCAAAGCCCTTCGGTGCTTGATGCTGCGCAGCCACAGCCACTTGACCCGCATCTCGACCCTCGCCTGACATTCAATAATTATATAGAAGGCGACAGTAATAAGCTGCCGCGAGCAATAGGTCTTTCTATTGCGGAGCATCCTAATAACTCGCAGTTTAACCCTATGTTTATCTATGGACATTCAGGTACGGGCAAAACCCATCTTATCAATGCCATAGGAGCAAAGGTGAAGCAGCTGTATCCTCAGAAGCGTGTGCTTTATATCAGTGCCCGTCTTTTCCAGGTGCAGTACACGAATGCGGTGCTTAAAAACCAGCTTAATAGCTTTATAGCTTTCTATCAGACTATTGATGTGCTCATAGTAGATGATATTCAGGAATGGGCTACTGCCGTTAAAACGCAGGACACATTCTTCCATATATTTAATCACCTTTTCCGTAATGGTAAGCGAATAATTCTCGCGAGCGACCGCCCTCCTGTAGATTTGAAGGGAATGAACGAGCGTTTGCTCACGCGTTTCTCTTGCGGTCTTATTGCCGAGCTCGCGCAGCCTAACGTGGATTTGTGTGTTAATATATTGAATAATCTTATTCGTCGTGACGGATTGAAGATTCCGGCTGATGTAATCAGGTTTATCGCTGAAACAGCAAATGGCTCTGTGCGTGATTTGCAGGGCGTTATCAATTCTCTGCTCGCGTATAGCGTGGTCTACAACTGCGACATCAATATGGCATTGGCTGAACGTGTAATCAAGCGCGCGGTGAAGATAGATGATGAGCCTCTCACTATCGATGACATCATCAATACTGTGTGTCAGCATTTCAATGTCTCTACCTCTGCTATCAACAGCAGAAGCCGTAAGAAGGATTTTGTCACTGCTCGTCAGGTGAGTATGTATCTCGCTCAGAAATACACCAAAATGCCGGCAAGCAGAATAGGCAAACTCGTGGGCGGAAGAGATCACAGCACAGTGATACATAGTTGCACGAAGATAGAGCAGCGCATAAAGACCGAGCGCTCTTTCTCAGATGAGATTGAGAGCATAGAGGTCGCGTTCAAGATAAAGAAATAAAAACATACTTATTAATACGCATTTGATGATTTTTACCGCATGCAAATGCAAGGAAACATAGAAATAAATCAAACCGATAAACAGCCTGTCATCGAAGATGATGGGCTGTCTTGGTATGCTATGCGTATATTTTGCGCTCGCCAGATGGAAATAAAGGAAAAGCTGGAGAGTAGGGGGCTTGTCTGTTTTATTCCGATGGAGGATATTCCTTTTCGCGATAAAGATAACAGGCTGAAGCATAGGCTGCGTCCTGTGGTAAAAAATCTGATATTCATTAAGAAATCGATTTCTGAAAGTGATATGCACGCTTTGATATCTGATTTGAGATATCCGGTGAGCATAATTTCAAAAGCAGAGAATAGCAGGGTGTATTTCGAAATTCCGTCGAAGCAGATGTATGAGTTTCGTCGTATGTGTGAGCCTGCTGCCGTTATGCGATTGTATATGTCGTCGGAACAGGCAAAACTGAAGCAGGGCACGGAGGTGGTGGTGACCAATGGACCTTTGAAGGGATTTACGGGTAAACTCGTGCGCCAAAACAAACTTTATTATCTTCTGAAAGATGTGCCGGGCGTGGCTGTGGCTTTGAAGGTGAGCCGTTGGTGCTGCAAGCCGGTGAAGGAACAATGAAAGCTGTTATCGTACACAAATTATTTAAAATAATCAGAAAATAACCGCCATTTTAGGAAAAAAAACAGATATATTACTACCACATATAATTAAAATTACTATCTTTGCACGAGATAAAAATGAAACCTAATGAAGACTTATTGCCTTCAGATGATTTTGAGAACTATCGAGTTCGTGGTTTAGAAAATAAAAAATAATAATAATTTTCATTTCATTTCAAAAACCTTTTTTTATGGCAAAGAAAGTATTTACACTCGGCGAAATCATGCTGAGACTTACTCCTCCAGATTATGGACGTTTTCTTCAGGCTGATTCATTCTGCGTAACTTATGGTGGTGGTGAGGCAAATGTTTGCGTCAGCACATCTAACTACGGCGATGAGGCTTATTTCATAACAAAGTTGCCTAAGAACGACATCGGTCAGGCTGCTATCAACTTCCTCCGTCGTTATGGCGTTCATACAGAAAACGTAGCTCGTGGTGGCGATCGCGTAGGTATCTACTATCAGGAGACAGGTGCTTCTATGCGTCCAAGCAAGGTTATCTACGACCGTGCTAACTCTGCAATCGCTGAGGCTGACGTAGAAGACTTCGATTTCGATGCAATCTTCAAGGGTGGTGACTGGTTCCACTGGACTGGTATTACTCCTGCTATCTCAGATAAGGCTGCTGCTATCGTAGCTAAGGCTTGTGAGGCTGCAAAGCGTCAGGGCTTGACAGTTTCTTGCGACCTTAACTTCCGTAAGAAGCTTTGGACTTCAGAGAAGGCTCAGAGCATCATGCGCCCATTGATGAAGTATGTAGACGTTTGCATCGGCAACGAGGAAGACGCACAGCTTTGCCTTGGCTTTAAGCCACAGAGCGATGTTCTCGCCGGTAAGACAGACGCTGAAGGCTACAAGGGTATCTTCAAGGAGATGGCTGAGCAGTTCGACTTCAAGTATGTAGCTTCTACTCTTCGTGAGTCATTCTCTGCTTCACACAATGGCTGGAAGGCTATGATCTATGACGGCAAGGAATTCTACGAGAGCCGTCGTTACGATATCAACCCAATCATCGACCGCGTAGGTGGTGGTGACTCTTTCGCAGGTGGTTTGATCCATGGTCTTGTTAATGGCAAGTCTCAGGGCGAGGCTCTTGAGTTTGCTGTTGCTGCTTCTGCTTTGAAGCACACTATCAATGGTGATATCAACTTGGTAAGCGTAGAAGAGGTTGAAACACTTGCTGGTGGCGACGCTTCTGGTCGTGTACAGCGCTAATATATAGAATTAGGAATGCTGAACTGAAAAATGTTCAGCATTCCGCATTCATAAAATTAGAATAAAGAAATGGCTAAATTTGATAAGACACAGGTAGTTATCAAGATGGGTGAAACCCGTATGGTGCCTGTTTATTATAATAGTGATGTAGAAGTAGCTAAGCAGATTGTTAAGGCTTGCTATGAGGGTGGTGTTCGCGTTTTCGAGTTCACTAACCGTGGTGACTTCGCTCATGAGGTATTCGGTGAGCTTGTTAAGTTCGCTGCTACAGAGTGCCCTGAAATGGCTCTCGGCGTAGGTTCTGTCGTAGATGCTCCTACTGCTTCTCTTTATATTCAGCTCGGTGCCAACTTCGTTGTTGGTCCATTGTTCAACGCTGACATAGCAAAGGTTTGCAACCGTCGTTCTATTCCTTATGTTCCTGGTTGTGGCACAATGACCGAAATCGGTGACGCTCAGGAAGTAGGCTGCGAGGTTACAAAGGTATTCCCAGGCGATGTTTATGGTCCTAACTTCGTAAAGGATCTTATGGCTCCAATGCGTTGGTCTAAGATCATGGTTACTGGTGGCGTAGCTCCTACAGAGGAGAACCTTACAGCTTGGTTCAAGGCTGGTGCTTACTGCGTAGGTATGGGTTCTAAGCTCTTCCCTAAGGATGAGATCGCTAAGGGCAACTATGCTGCTGTAACTAAGAAGTGTGAGGATGCCTTCGCTATCATCAAGGGTATCTTCAATAAGTAATTTCTCAATTTGAATTACTAAACTTTTATATAAAAACTCCCCTTCTCTCCTAATTCGAGGGGAGGGGAGCTTTTCTTTTCTTAAACAATTACATCATAATTATTTTCTTATGAAGGATTTCATGGACAAGGACTTCCTGCTTGAAACCGATACTGCTAAGCAGTTGTTTCATGAGCATGCAGCGAAGATGCCTATCATAGATTATCACTGCCACCTCGTTCCACAGATGGTAGCAGAAGACTACAAATTCAAGAACATTACAGAACTTTGGCTCGGTGGCGACCACTATAAGTGGCGCGCTATGCGTTCTAACGGTGTAGCTGAGAAATACTGCACAGGCGACGCAAGCGACTGGGAGAAGTTTGAAAAGTGGGCTGAGACTGTGCCTTACACATTCCGCAACCCTCTATATCACTGGACTCACCTTGAGCTCCGCACTGCTTTCGGTATCAACAAAATTTTGAAGCCAGAAACAGCACGCGAAATCTTTGATGAGTGTAACGAGAAATTGCAGCAGCCTGAGTTCTCTGCCCGTGGTTTGATGCGTCATTATGGTGTTGAGTGCGTTTGCACTACCGACGACCCAGTTGATGATCTCCGTTGGCACAAGATGACTCGTGAGAGCGGTTTCGAAATTCGTATGATTCCAGCATGGCGTCCAGACGCTGCCATGAAGCCTGAAACAGGCAAGGTGTTTGTTGACTATATCAACAAGCTGTCTGAGGTTAGCGGTGTTGCTATCAATAAGTTTGAGGATGTATTTGATGCTCTTCAGAAGCGTCATGATTTCTTCCACGAGAATGGTTGCCGTTTGAGCGATCATGGTATTGAGGAATTCTATGCTGAAGACTATACAGATGCTGAAATCGAGGCTATCTTCCAGAAGGCAATGACATTGAAGCCATTGACAGCAGAGGAAGTTAAGAAATTCAAGACTTGCATGCTCGTTCGTTTCGCTGAAATGGATCACGCAAGCGATTGGACTCAGCAGTTCCACTATGGCGCAATCCGCGACAATAATGCTTCTATGTTTAAGAAACTTGGTCCAGATGTTGGTTTCGATTCTATCGGTGTATTCAACACTGCTAAGAACATGAGCAAGTTCCTTAACCGTTTGAACGAGGAAGGTAAGCTCACTCGTACTATCATCTACTGCTTGAATCCAGCTGACAATGAGGTAGTAGCTACTATGCTTGGTAACTTCCAGGATGGCTCTTGCCCAGGTAAGATTCAGTTTGGTTCTGGTTGGTGGTTCAACGATCAGCTCGATGGTATGACTCGCCAGATAGAGGCTCTTTCTCAGCTTGGCTTGTTGAGTCGTTTCGTTGGTATGCTGACCGATAGCCGTTCATTCCTTTCTTATCCACGTCATGAGTATTTCCGTCGTAACCTTTGCAATATCTTGGGTAACGATGTCGAGAAGGGCTTGATTCCTTCAAGTGAAATGGCTCGTGTAGCTCAGATGGTAGAGGATATCAGCTACAACAACGCAAAGAATTACTTCAAGTTCTAATTCCTATAGATTAGAATCAGAAGCTAATCTCATATATAAAAAATGACGTGAACATCTTTTGTTTGTTCACGTCATTTTTTTGTCTTTTAGTGCGAATATTCGCTATGTAAGTAAATGATTATGTTTGTAATCTTATTATCGATTGAGCTTCTTTTGTAATATTTTGTTGAGTGCCATGATATGGCGTCCGCCTTCTTTGATGTCATCGCGCAAATCATCTTTCACAATGTTTATCTCATTGAATAAATCTGATGCGGCGCTTTGAAGCATATTGGGCTTGCGAAGACTTTTATCGGCAAACGGATTGACCACGATTTTAATTCCTTTTTCACGCAATTCTACATCTACGTCTGCATCGGTCATTACGGGATCACCGTCATAATGGATTACACCTGCCGCGTGGCGATGGATATGGAGCTTTGGAGTGCGGAATGTCTTAATCTTAGAGTTCTTGTTGAGTGTCTTGTTAAATATATCCATGCTTATCTGAGATGCTTCAAGCATGTCGAAAGGCTCCATGATAATCACGTCCATCAGACCGTCGCTCATTGAAGCCTGTGGCGCGATATAGGCATTATTGCCGTATTGTGAAGCGTTGGCACATGATATAAGAAATGCTTTGTATTCGGCGGATGTGGTGCCATCAGTGATTTCATAAGTTTCCGGTTTGTATTTCAGACCTTCACGCAGCACATTTTCAACGTAACTTATCAAACCGCGTTTCCCGCATTCTGCAAATCTCTTGCTTATAACAGCGTCGAAACCCATTCCACAAGTACAGAAAAATGGATATTCATTTATCAGTCCATAGTCGAGATCATGAATCTCGCATTGGTTGATGATGTTGATACTTTTCTTAATGTTGATAGGTATCATAAGATGGCGTGCCAATCCGTTGCCCGAACCGCATGGCACAATGCCGAGCGCAGTGTCGGAATGAACAATGGCGCGTGCCACTTCATTGACTGTTCCGTCGCCACCGACAGCTACTACAATATCAATGCCTTCGTCTTTGGCACGACTGGCTATCGCCGAGGCATCACCGGCACATTTAGTATACTCAATCTTGTAGTTGAAGATATCTTTGTTGATTTCTTTGTCTACAATCTGAGGTATCTCGCCTTTGCTTGATGTGCCTGATATTGGATTGATAATGAAAAGGATATTCTTTTTCATCGTTTTTAAGTAGCTTATCGTTATAATATGTTATTTGTGATGCAAAATTAAGAATATTCCTTTAATATTTTACATCGTGAATGAATAAAAACTACAAAAGTGATAATTTATATGTAAATAGGCTATTTTTAGATTTCTTTTTGTATCTTTGCACTCAAAAATTATACATATATAGTTTCTATACTGAAAAGAAATGGGACAATTACAGAAAAAGTTTGAGACCTATCGCGATCCTCAGAAATTCATGGAGGCTGGCGTTTATCCTTACTTTCGCGAAATAACAAGTAAGCAGGGCACAGAAGTCGAGATGGGTGGACATAAGGTCCTTATGTTTGGCTCTAATGCCTATACAGGTCTAACCGGCGATCAGCGCATAATTGACGCAGCAAAGGCTGCACTCGATAAATACGGCTCAGGTTGTGCAGGTAGCCGTTTCCTTAATGGTACTCTTGATATTCACAGACAGTTGGAGAAAGAATTGGCTGCATTCGAGCATAAAGATGACGCAATCAGTCTTTCTACAGGTTTCTCTGTTAATCAGGGCGTATTGGCTTGTGTAGTAGGTCGTGGTGAATACATAATTTGTGACGATAGAGATCATGCAAGTATTGTTGATGGACGTCGTTTGTCGTTTGCCACTCAGCTTCACTATAAGCATAATGATATGGCTGATTTGGAGCGTGTGCTTCAGAAATTGCCAAAAGAGGCTGTCAAACTTATTGTTGTTGATGGCGTATTCTCAATGGAGGGTGATTTGGCTAAATTGCCTGAAATCGTAGAACTGAAAAAGAAATACAATTGCTCTCTGATGGTAGACGAGGCTCATGGCTTGGGCGTATTCGGTGATCATGGTAGAGGTGTGTGCGATTATTTTGGCGTAACTGATGATGTAGACCTTATCATGGGTACATTCTCTAAGAGTATGGCTTCAATTGGTGGCTTTATTGCCGGTGATATGGATACTATCAATTTCTTGCGTCATAACTGCCGCTCTTATATATTCAGCGCATCTAACACTCCAGCTGCTACAGCTGCCGCTATTGAGGCGTTGCATATCTTGCAGAGTGAGCCTGAGCGCCAGAAAGCTCTTTGGGATGTTACCAACTATGCTTTGCAGGAGTTCCGTAACGCAGGATTTGAAATCGGTGATACAGAAAGCCCTATCATTCCTCTTTATGTGCGTGATGCTGAGAAGACATTCTTGGTCACAAAGTTGGCTTTCGATCGCGGAGTATTCATCAATCCTGTTATTCCACCGGCATGCGCTCCTCAGGATACATTGGTACGCGTAGCGCTTATGGCTACTCACACTAAGGAACAGGTAGATCGTGGTGTAGAAGTATTGAAGCAGATATTCGTAGAGCAGGGCATTATCAAATAATGTATATATGATTTGATAAGTCATTAACAATAAATAGAATATACGCTTTATTATATAAAGATGTAGGCGACAATGTATCTATGAAGACGGCATTGTCGCCTATGTTCTTCTTTGAACTTAGATACTAAATTTTAAAATATAAAGAACAACCCTAAAATAAATAAAATCAGTATGTTTGAAAATCAACCTAAAGGTCTGTATGCTTTGGCTTTGGCCAATACAGGCGAACGTTTTGGATATTACACAATGCTTGCTGTATTCGCATTGTTCTTGAGAGCTAATTTTGGATTGTCGGCTGGTGCGGCTGGCGCTATTTATAGCTCATTCTTGATGATGGTCTATTTCTTCCCGCTTATCGGTGGTATTTTGGCTGATAAGTTTGGATATGGCAAGATGGTAGCATTGGGTAGTGTCGTTATGTTTCTTGGTTATCTTTCATTGTCTGTACCTCTTGGTAGTGGTACTGTCGCATTGGCAGGAATGCTTGCGGCATTGTTGCTCATATCTGTAGGTACTGGCTTGTTTAAAGGTAATTTGCAGGTTATGGTTGGTAATCTTTATGATGATCCAAAGTATGCGTCACGTCGTGACTCAGCGTTCTCAATATTTTATATGGCAATTAATATCGGAGCTTTGTTCGCTCCTACTGCTGCCGTTAAAATGATGGAGTGGGCGCAGGCTAATTTAGGCTGCACAGAAAGTGAGTCTTATCATTATGCTTTTGCTGTAGCATGTGCTTCGCTCATCGTTTCAATGGGAATATATTATGCTTTCCGTTCTACTTTCCGTCATACAGAAGGTGGTAAAAAGAAAGAGGAAGCCCAGAATGTTGAGGAAGAGAGTCTTACTCTTGCTGAGACCAAAGAACGCATCGTGGCATTGTGTCTTGTCTTTGCCGTAGTAATTTTCTTCTGGATGGCATTCCATCAGAATGGTTTGACTCTGACTTATTTTGCTGATGAGTTTGTTAATCCTACTTCAAATGGATTGCAGAGCATGGCCTTTGATGTTACTAATCTTGTGCTTTGTATTTTCATCGTTTATGCTTTGTTCGCTATTTTCCAGAGCAAGACAAATAAAGGCAAGGGTATCGCGTTTGGCGTTATTGTCGTAAGTGCTGCACTGTTGGCTTGGAAATATGGTAATCTTGAGGGTGATGTTGAAATCGCAGCTCCTATATTCCAACACTTTAATCCTTGTTTTGTGGTAGGTCTTACGCCTGTAAGCGTTGGTATCTTCAGTTGGTTGGCATCTAAGGGAAAAGAACCTTCAGCGCCTCGCAAAATTGCTCTCGGTATGCTTGTAGCTGCTGTGGCTTATTTTGTTATGGTAGTTGGCTCGCTTCATTTGCCTTCACCTGATGAGCAGAAAGTTCTTAAAGAAGCAGGACAGGCTATATATACTTCTCCGAATTGGCTTATAATGACATATTTGATATTGACATTTGGTGAGCTTTTGCTTTCTCCGATGGGTATCAGCTTTGTTAGTAAAGTAGCTCCACCTAAGTATAAGGGATTGATGATGGGCGGATGGTTTGTTGCCACTGCCATTGGTAATGGTCTTGTTTCTGTAGGTGGTTACTTATGGGGCGGTATGCCATTATGGCAGGTATGGTGTGTGTTCATTGCATTGTGCTTAGTGAGCGCTTTGTTTATGTTCGCCATCATGAAGCGTCTGGAGAAAGTGGCCTAACAGATAAAATAAATATATTAATTCATAAATAGTGAATAGCTGTATTTGTTATAATACAATTACGGCTGTTCACTCTTAGTCTTTTTATAAGAAATATGCCGGCAGAAAGAAAAAGACAAGCAGCACCGATTGATAATACATACGGACATTTACAGCCACAGGCTGTAGATGTAGAGGAAGTTGTGCTCGGTGCTTTAATGATAGATAGTGATGCATTCTCCGTAGTTTCTGAGATATTGCATGCAGAAACTTTCTATGACCCACGTCATCAGAAAATATATGCTGCAATTCAGACTATGAATATGGAGGAAATTCCTGTTGATATTCAAACCGTAACACAGGAATTGGCTAAGGAGGGCACACTTGAAAAAGTAGGTGGACTTCCTTATATTATGGAATTGAGCAATCGTGTGGCCTCTTCGGCGCATATCGAGGCTCATGCTAAAATTTTGCAGCAGAAATATCTTGCTCGTCAGCTTATCTCTTTCTCAAGTAATATCGAGACAAAAGCTTTTGATGCTACTGTTGATGTAAATGAACTGATGCAGGAGGCAGAGGGTAATTTATTCTCTTTGTCTCAGAAGAATATGCGTCAAGACTATACTCAGATTGGTCCTGTATTGAAACAGGCAGTAGAAATATTGCAGAAAGCATCGGCTAATGCAGGTGGTCTTACTGGTATTCCTACCGGCTATACGGATTTGGACAAGGTTACTTCAGGCTGGCAGAAGAGTGACCTCGTGATTATCGCAGGACGTCCTGCCATGGGTAAGACTTCTTTTGCCCTTTCTTTGGCTAAAAATATTGCTGTGGATTATAATAATCCTATAGCCTTTTTCTCTCTTGAGATGAATAATGTGCAGCTGGTGAATCGTCTCGTCTCAAATGTTTGTGAAATTCCAGGTAGCAAGATTCTAAATGGTCAGTTGGCACAGGATGAATGGGCAAGACTCGATAATAATATACGTTTGCTTGAAGAAGCTCCTTTGTATATTGACGACACCCCGGGCCTGTCTATTTTTGAACTTCGTACTAAGGCTCGAAGACTTGTTCGTGAAAAGGGAGTGAAAGTGATTATGATCGATTACCTTCAGCTTATGAACGCCAATGGAATGAAATTCGGTAATCGTCAGGAGGAGGTATCAACAATTTCTCGTTCATTGAAGGGTTTGGCTAAGGAGCTTGACATACCAATATTGGCGCTTTCACAGTTGAATCGTACCGTGGAAAATCGTGATGGATTGGATGGTAAACGTCCGCAGCTTAGCGACTTGCGTGAATCAGGAGCCATTGAGCAGGATGCCGATATGGTGCTTTTCGTGCATCGTCCTGAGTATTATCATATATTCCAGGATGAAAAGGGTAATGATTTGCATGGAATGGCTCAGATTATTATCGCGAAGCATCGTAAGGGTGCTACAAAGGATGTATTGCTGACGTTCCGTGGCGAGTTTACCCGATTCGATAATCCAGATGATGGATATGTGATGGAGTCGAAGATGAATGCAGATGGCGCATTGCCTAACGGTGAAATTTCAAGTGGTGATCCATTTGGTGGTGAGTTACCTCCGATGGGAACTATATCGGATACCGACAGCGTGCCATTTTAATAATAAATTATTTGGCTTATATGAAGATGAGAAAATATATTTGTTTATTCTTTGCTCTTATGCTTTTTGCCGTAAATTCTTATGCTCAGAAAAAAGAGATAATTACGGCAGAAGACAGAATAAAAAGCGGTAAGGATTTGGAAAAATCCGAGAATGAATTGAAGAAGTTTCTTACTGACTCTGCAAATATGAGTAATAAGAAGCTATGGTTTACTCTGTTTAATGTTGTGAGAAAGCAATATGAACAGGGTAACGAGAAGCTGTATTTGAAAGAGAATTATGATACCGTGAAACTCTTTCAGAAAAATCTTGAGATGTTTGATTTGGCAATATCTTTAGATTCTGTAGATGCTTTGCCAAATAAAAAGGGTAAAGTGAAAATCTCTTATAGGGAGAATAATGCGGAGATTCTCAATCATTATCGCCCTAACTTGTTTTATGGAGGCTTGTTTTATATACGTAAGCAGAATTATGCGGATGGCTACAAATTCATGGATGCTTATTTGAATTGTGGAAACCAGCCGTTATTCTCAAAATATAATTATTTGGAGAAAGATCCGAATATGCCGACTGCTGCTTATTGGACTGTGTATTGTGGATATAAGATGCATGATACAGAGAAAACCTTGCATCATGCAAGCTTTGCTTTAAAGGATTCCATGCATTATAAATATATGTTGCAGTATCTTGCAGAAACATATAAAGCAGAAGGAGAAACTACAAAGTATCTCGAAACTCTTACCGAAGGATTTAAAAAATATCCTTCTTTCCCATTCTTCTTTCCGAGACTGATGCAGTATTATGGAGAGATAGGACAGAATGAAAAGGCATTGGATATAGTAAACAACGCATTGAAAAATGATTCTACAAATGAATTGTTCTTATTCGCGAAAAGTACAGCACTCTTAAATTTGGGCAGGTTTGAAGATTGTATAAATATATGTGAGAATTTGCTTGCTCATAATGACAGTATTGCTGATATCTATCTTAATATAGGGTCTGCTTATTTTAATCGTGCTGTAAAATTAGATAAAATAACGCGTCTGACAAAAAAACAAAAAAATCAGGTAATAAAGGACTATACTATGGCACGAAAATATATGGAAAAATATCGTGCGTTGGCTCCTGAGCAGAAAGAAAAATGGGCGTTCCCACTATACACTATATATCTGAATCTTAATTTAGGTAAGGAGTTTGATGAAATAGATAAAATCATAAGATAATCACAAAATATAAAAGGAATGAAGTTTGACGCTATAATTAATAAGTTGGATATAACGCTCAATGATATGCAGCAAGCTGCTTATAAGGCAATAAGCAGTGATGAAAAAGACGTGGTTGTGCTTTCGCCTACGGGTTCGGGCAAAACTTTGGCTTATTTGCTGCCTCTTGTCGAACTTATTGATGTGGAAAACGACAATGTGCAGGCTGTAGTAATAGTGCCGGGTAGAGAATTGGCTGCTCAATCAGCAAAAGTGTTACAGAACATGGGGGCTGGTTTGCGTTCAATGGCTTGCTATGGTGGAAGAATGGCAATGGAAGAGCATCGCAAAATGAAAGATGTGAAGCCTCAGATTGTATTCGCTACTCCTGGAAGACTGAATGATCATCTTACGAAACAGAATATCAATCCGCATGCAATCAAATATCTCGTAATTGATGAGTTTGATAAATGTTTGGAAATGGGATTCATGGATGAGATGATGGATATCATGGGCAAACTCCCGGCTTTGAAACGTAGAATACTTTTATCTGCTACAGATTCAGATGTAATTCCTGGTTTCGTACACATGAAGAACGCTGCTCGCATAGATTTTCAAAATAAGGAAGAGCAGGTTTCCGACCGTGTGTGTATTTATAGCGTAAGAAGTGAGTCGAAAGATAAATTGGAAACTCTTGGTAAATTGCTTCTCAGTTTTGGAGATGCAAGCACGATAGTGTTTCTTAATTATAGAGATAGTGTAGTGCGTACGGATGAATATCTTCATTCTTTAGGTTTTACTACAAGTGCGTATCATGGCGGTCTTGATCAAAAACAACGTGAAGACGCTTTATATAAGTTTGCCAATGGCTCGGCTAATATTCTTGTAAGTACGGATTTGGCTTCGCGCGGACTTGATATTCCTGAAGTAGAAAATGTGGTGCATTATCATTTACCAGAAACGGAAGACAACTATATACATCGTGTAGGACGTACCGCAAGATGGGATTCTGTGGGAAGAGCTTTTTTCTTGCTTGGACCTGATGAGAATATCCCTGAATATGTGGAAGATAATCCTGTGATTTTTGAGATACCATCTGATTTGCCTAAATTGTGTAAACCTAAGAATACTACTATATATGTAGGCAAAGGTAAAAAAGACAAAATCAGTAAGGGCGACATCGTGGGCTTCTTCTGTAAAAAAGGAGGATTGAAAGCTAACGAGATAGGCAGAATTGATGTGAAGGAAAGATATGCCTATGTTGCTGTTCCAAGAATTAAGGCAAATGAATTGCTACGCCGGGTGCAGGGAGAAAAAATAAAAGGAGTGAAGACTATTTTTGAGGAAATCAGATAAAAGTTTTATACTGATTTGTTATTCGGTGCGATTGACGCTGAATAGAGAAATTGTCTTCTCTACTTGACAAAATGAAAGAAATTATAGCTTATAGCTAAATTATTGATAATTTATTTGTCGGTATGGAGAAAAAACTGTAATTTCGCACTCGCAATTGAGAAAACAATAATTTTATATAGAACATTTATAAATTTAATCAGATGAAGAAGTACAACTTTAATGCTGGTCCATCAATGCTTCCTCGCGAGGTCATTGAGAACACGGCTAAGCAGATTTTGGATTTCAATGGTAGCGGTTTGTCTCTTATGGAGATAAGTCATCGTGCCAAGGATTTTCAGCCAGTTGTTGATGAGAGTGTTGCTCTTATCAAAGAATTGCTTAACATTCCTGAGGGATATTCCGTAATTTTCCTCGGTGGTGGTGCTTCCCTTCAATTCTGTCAGGTGCCATGTAACTTTTTGGTAAAGAAAGCTGCTTATCTTAACACAGGTACTTGGGCAAAGAAGGCTATGAAAGAAGCTAAGCATTTTGGTGAAGTCGTTGAAGTTGCCTCCTCAGCTGATGCTAACTATACATTCATTCCTAAGGATTGGGCATGTCCTACTGATGTAGATTATCTGCACATTACAACTAATAACACTATTTATGGTACTGAGATTCGTAAGGATTTAGACGTTCCTGTTCGTCTTATCGCAGATATGAGTTCTGATATTATGAGTCGTCCTGTTGATGTTTCTAAGTATGACTGTATTTATGCAGGCGCTCAGAAGAATATGTCAATGGCTGGTGTGACAGTTATCATTGTAAAGGATGATGTGCTTGGCAAGACAGGTCGTGATATTCCTACAATGCTTGATTATCGTACACATGTAGAGAAGGGTTCAATGTTTAATACTCCTCCTGTTGTGCCAATTTACAGCTTGCTCGAGAATATGCGTTGGTTGAAGAAAAATGGTGGCGTTGAGGCTGCTGATAAGCGTGCTCATGAACGTGCCGATGCTCTTTATACTGAAATTGATCGCAACAAGTTGTTCCGTGGTACAGTAAAGGAAGAAGACCGTTCTGTAATGAACCTTTGTTTCGTTATGAACGATGAGTATAAAGAGCTTGAGAAACCATTCCTTGACTTCGCAACAGAGCGTGGCATGGTGGGAATCAAGGGACATCGTTCTGTAGGCGGCTTCCGTGCAAGCTGTTATAATGCGCAGACTATGGAAGGTGTGAATGCCTTGATTCAAGCAATGAAAGATTTTGAGGCACAGCACTAAAATAATATATCAATAGGGGCGGATAAATTTCGCTCCTATGTTTTTTTATTTTATCTGCAGATATAATTTGTTTTGACCATAGATTTTTATTAGTTTTGTGGTCGAAAAAATGAAATTGATTTTTAAAGAAGATGAAAGTTTTAATCGCAACTGAAAAACCATTCGCAAAAGCAGCGGTAGATGGTATAAAGAAAATAGTAGAAGGAGCAGGTCATGAGTTGGCTCTGCTTGAAAAATATACAGAGAAAAGCCAGCTTATTGAGGCTGTCGCTGATGCAGACGCCATGATCGTTCGCTCAGATAAAATTACTCCGGAGGTGCTCGATGCAGCTAAGCAACTGAAGATAGTAGTTCGTGCAGGTGCCGGTTATGATTCTATAGACACAGCTTACGCTAAGGAAAAGGGTATTGTAGTAGAGAATACTCCAGGGCAGAATGCGAATGCCGTTGCCGAGTTGGTATTTGGTATGCTCGTGTTTATGCAGCGTAATTTCTATAATGGTAAGAGTGGTTCTGAACTCAAAGGCAAGAAAATCGGTATTTTGGCTTTTGGTAATGTCGGTCGCAATGTCGCTCGTATAGCTAAAGGCTTTGATATGGATGTCTATGCTTTTGATGAGTTCGTTTCTGCTGAGAAGATAGAAGCTGCCGGCGTTCATGCAGTTGCTAACAAGGAAGAATTGTTTAAGATAAGTGATGTTCTTTCTTTGCATATTCCTGCTACTCCGGAAACGATTAAGAGTATCAACTATAATCTCGTAAATCTCATGCCTAAGGGTGGCATCCTTGTAAATGCGGCTCGTAAGGAAGTTATCGATGAAGATGGTTTGTTGAAGTTGATGGCAGAACGCGATGACTTGAAATATATTGCCGACATTATGCCTGATGCAGATGCTGAGTTCAAGAAGTTTGAGGGACGCTATTTCGCTACTCCAAAGAAGATGGGCGCGCAGACAGCCGAGGCTAATATCAATGCCGGAATAGCAGCAGCCAATCAGATAAATGCTTACTTCAAAGATGGTGACGAGAAATTCAGAGTTAATAAATAGAATATAATTTTTGACTTAAGGATTAGGGATGCTGGGGCTATATATGACTCTGCATTCCTAATTCTTCATTAATAACAATTTATAATATAACTTATGGCTACAATCAAACCTTTTAAGGGTATTCGCCCTCCAAAAAATCTTGTTGAGGCTGTTGAGTCACGCCCTTATGATGTGTTATCATCAGAAGAGGCTCGTGTTGAGGCAGGCGATAATGAGAAGAGTTTATATCATATCATAAAACCGGAAATAGATTTCGAACCAGGCACATCGGAATATGATCCTCGTGTTTATGATAAGGCAGCCGAGAACTTTAAAAAGTTTCAAGAGAATGGCTGGCTTGTGCAGGATGAGAAGGAGCAATATTACATATATGCGCAGACAATGAATGGAAAGACACAATATGGTCTTGTTGTAGGTGCTTATGTGGAAGATTATCTCAATGGTGTTATTAAGAAGCACGAGCTTACACGTCGTGATAAGGAAGAGGATAGAATGAAGCATGTGCGTGTTTGCAATGCCAATATCGAACCTGTCTTCTTTGCATATCCTGATAATAAAGTGTTGAATGACTTAATCATGAGATATGCGGCGACAACTCCTGTTAATGATTTCATTGCGCCGATAGACGGATTTCGTCATCAATTTTGGATAGTTGACGATGATAATGACATTAACACTATCACGGAGGAGTTTGCTAAAATGCCGGCACTCTATATTGCCGATGGTCATCATCGTTCTGCTGCCGCTGCTTTGGTAGGTGCGGAAAAGGCTAAGCAGAATCCTAATCATACGGGAACAGAGGAATACAATTATTTCATGGCTGTATGCTTCCAAGCTTCTCAGCTTACAGTGCTTGACTATAACCGCGTAGTAAAGGACTTGAACGGAATGACGTCTGAAGAATTCTTAAAGGCTTTGGAGAAGAATTTCTTAGTAGAGAAGATCGGAAAGGATATGTATAAGCCAAAGAAATTACATGAGTTCTCTTTGTATCTTGATAATGAGTGGTATAAACTGGAGGCAAAGCAGGGCACATATAATGATGCCGACCCAATAGGTGTGCTTGATGTTGATATATCATCACGTCTTATTCTCGATGAATTGCTCGGAATTAAGGATTTGCGTTCTGACAAGAGAATTGATTTCGTAGGAGGTCTTCGAGGATTGGAAGAATTGAAGCGTCGTGTTGATAGTGGCGAAATGAAGATGGCTTTAGCTCTTTATCCTGTTGCGATGAGTCAAATCATGAATATTGCAGATTCTGGCAAAATAATGCCTCCTAAGGCAACATGGTTTGAGCCTAAACTTCGTTCTGGACTTATTATTCATAAATTGTCATAATTTAGTGGTAGACGAGTATAAGACAATAGATAATAAAATAGGCGAGGGATATTACACCGATAAGCGGAGTAAATTCCTCGCTTTTGCTCATCATATATCATCAATAGATGAAGCAAAGCAAATTATAACAGAGTATCGTAAAAAATATTATGATGCCCGGCATGTTTGTTATGCTTATATGTTAGGGGCTGAGCGTGCTGATTTTCGAGCAAATGATGACGGCGAGCCATCAAGTACTGCGGGGAAACCTATTTTAGGGCAAATAAATAGTAACGAATTGACAGATATATTAGTTTGTGTAGTTCGTTATTATGGAGGGGTTAATCTTGGTACAGGTGGATTGATAGTTGCTTATCGTAACGCTGCGGCAGAGGCAATAAGTAATTGCAATATTGTTGTTAAGCAGGTAGAAGAACAAGTAACTTATAACTTTTCATATCCACAGATGAATGGGGTTATGCACATCGTGAAAGAACTTGGCCCAAGAATAATTAGCCAGTCTTTTGATAATACATGTTCAATTACACTTTCGATTAGGAAAAGTGAAGCAGAAAAGCTCAAAAAGAAATTAGCGGATTTGGCTTTTCAATAGAAATATATCGTGATATAAACTTGACGGATATCAAATATTATTTTTTGAAAAATAGTATTCGTAATTATATATTGTAATGTGCGGTTTACAATATTGTTAAACCGATATAAAAATCTCTTTGCACATTGTATGTGACGGAATTTCTTATTACCTTTGCGTCAATATATAAGCAATGTATAATGACGCTCGTAATCGTTACAATACTGCTATTGTGCTATGCTCTTATCGCGACCGAGAACATAACTAATATTAACAAGGCGGCTGTAGCTATCTTTGCAGGTACTGTAGGCTGGGTCTTGTACATCTGTTATGGCACAGATTTTGTCATGTTAAGACATGCTGCAGAGTATTCCTCGTTTTGGGATGGAGTGACAGAAACAAGTATCGCAGTTAAAGAGTTTATTGCGCAAAATATCTTTATAAAGTATGTTGGTAAAGCATCTTCACTTGTTCTTTTCTTGTTGGCAACAATGGAGATTGTTGAAATCTTGAATAATAATGGATGCTTTGATTTTATATCCCAACTTATGAAAACACGTTCAAGCAATAAATTGCTGTGGATTGTGTCTATATTAACTTTTTTGATTTCGGCGAATCTTGATAATTTGACTACGATTATTCTTATGCTTACCATTATGCATAAGATTATTCCCAATAGGCGTTTACGTATGATGTATGGAGCGGCAATTTTGTTGTCTGCAAACTTAGGTGGTGCTTTAACCGTAATCGGTGACGTAAATGGCTTGTATTTATGGACAAATGGTAATGTTTCCGCGTCAAATTATTCATTGTCTATGGCTTTGCCTGTTTTGATTGCGTGGCTCGTTCCAATTTTATGGTTGGGAATGCAGATGCCAGATAGAATTGAAACGGAAAGTATTACGATGCCTTATCGTGGTGATGATACAAGGTTGAATGTGTGGCAAAGGATTATTATGCTTTTTGTCGGAATAGGTGGTTTATGGTTTATTCCGACTTTTCATGATATTACAAAATTGGATCCTTTTTTAGGCGCATTGTGCGTTCTTGCGGTGTTGTGGGTCGTAAATGAAATTATTAATCGTAAATTGTTACGGGCTGACGATACAACAACTATTTCTAATAGAATTCCGCGTGTATTGCAATATGGTACAATTCAAATGGCATTGTTTGTTCTTGGCATGATGTTGGCAATAGGAGTAATACAGGAAATAGGTGTAATAGAACAGTTGTCTGTAGCGTTTGATGAAAATGTTCATAATATATGGATTGTCGGCGTTCTGGCAGGCGCAATGAGTTGCGTATTAGACAATTTTACAACAGCAATATCTTTCTTTTATTTGCATGGGAATGTAGATTTGAATGGAGAGTATTGGAAAATAATTGCTTATTGTACAATTGTCGGTGGTAATGTGTTGTGTATAGGCTCTGCCGGAGGCTTAGCTTTGATGCGAGCGGAACGAATCCATGTAGGATGGTATTTGAGAAATGTCGGGTTAAAAGTCGTGGTCGGTGGATTGTTTGGCTTTATAACTTTATATTTCGTTGCTTAAAAAAATAGAGAATAAAATATGGTCAATATAATATCCTATTATAACTACTGCATAATGTAGAGAAAAGGGTAACAAGGTATTTATAAATAAGTAGAAACTATTAAAACAAAATTCGTGATATGAAAAAAGCAATTGAGACTATTGGCATTTTAACATCTGGTGGTGATGCGCCTGGTATGAATGCTGCAATTCGTGCAGTTACGCGTGCAGGCATTATCAACGGATTTAAGATTAAGGGCATCTATCGTGGATATGATGGACTTATTAATGATGAAATTGAAGAGTTTACAACAGAAAATGTAAGTGGAATTATAATGCAGGGTGGTACAGTCTTGAAGTCTGCTCGTTCAAGCGAGTTTATGACTCAGGAAGGTCGTGATAAGGCTTATGCCACTTTGCAGAAAGAAGGTATAGACGCGCTTGTCGTTATTGGTGGAAACGGTTCATTGACTGGCGCGATGGAATTTGGACGTGATTATGATGTATGTTGCATCGGATTGCCTGGAACTATTGATAATGACCTTTATGGTACAGACTCTACAATTGGTTATGATACTACATTGAACACAATTGTAGAATGTGTTGACCGCATTCGTGATACCGCGCAGAGTCATGAGCGTATTTTCTTTGTTGAGGTAATGGGACGTGATGCTGGCTTCTTGGCTCAGAATAGTGCTATAGCAAGTGGCGCGGAAGCTGCAATTATACCAGAGGACAGCACTGATGTGGATCAGCTCACGCAGTTTATGGAACGAGGTATACGCAAATCGAAACGTTCTTGTATCGTTATAGTTTCTGAAAGCCCTAAGTGTGGCGCTCTTTATTATGCGGATCGTGTGCATAAGGAGTTCCCTGAATATGATGTGCGCGTTTCAATTTTAGGACATTTGCAGCGTGGTGGACGCCCTTCTGCTCATGACCGAATTTTAGCAAGTCGTACCGGTGTTGGCGCTGTTGAGGCAATCATTCAGGGACAGCGTAACATTATGGTCGGTGTGCGCAATAATGATATTGTATATGTTCCATTGTCTGAGGCAATACGCTCAGATAAGCCTCTTGATCGACAGTTGATTAAGGTCTTGGATGAACTTAGCATCTAAGTGATCTTTTCTATATAAATATATCTTACATATATTATTTCTCGTGAGTGTTCAATGATACATATTGTTAGTCGAATTAAGGTTTGGTGGCTAATAATTTACAAAAATAAACATTCTTTTTTTGTCGCACTCACGAGAAAATAATATATTTGCTTACAAATTCGTATAAAACGATAGACGTAGGCGTATAGAAAAACCTACCTTTATCTAATAAAAACTTATAAATATTTAAAACTATATGTCACAAATAAATGGACGCATTTCTCAGATTATCGGTCCTGTTATCGATGTATATTTCGATACAAAAGGACAAGAGGCTGAGAAAGTGTTGCCAAAAATTTATGAGGCTTTAAAGGTGAAGCGACCTGATGGTAATGAACTTATCATTGAGGTTCAGCAACATATTGGTGAAGATACTGTTCGTTGCGTGGCAATGGATAATACTGATGGTCTACAGAGAGGATTGGAAGTAGTTCCGACTGGTAGTCCTATAACTATGCCTTCAGGCGACCAAATCAAGGGTAGAATGATGAATGTTATAGGTAAACCTATTGATGGCATGAAGCAACTCAATATGGAAGGTGCTTATCCTATTCATCGTGAAGCACCTAAATTTGACGAATTGTCTACTCATAAAGAGATGCTCGCAACAGGTATCAAGGTTATCGATTTGCTTGAGCCTTATATGAAAGGTGGTAAAATTGGTTTGTTTGGTGGAGCCGGTGTGGGTAAAACCGTGCTTATCATGGAGCTGATAAACAATATTGCCAAAGGTCATAATGGATATTCTGTTTTTGCTGGTGTCGGTGAGCGTACACGTGAGGGTAATGATTTGATTCGTGATATGCTTGATTCTGGCGTAATACGATATGGCGAAAAGTTTAAAAAGGCTATGAACGAAGGTAAATGGGATTTATCTTTGGTTGATCCAGAGGAATTGCAGAAATCTCAGGCAACACTTGTTTATGGTCAGATGAATGAACCGCCTGGCGCACGTGCTTCAGTCGCCCTTTCTGGTTTGACCGTTGCTGAGGAATTCCGTGATCATGGTGGTAAGGATGGTGCACCTGCTGATATCATGTTCTTTATTGATAATATTTTCCGTTTCACTCAAGCTGGTTCTGAGGTTTCAGCGCTTCTTGGACGTATGCCTTCAGCTGTGGGATATCAGCCTACATTGGCAAGTGAAATGGGCGCGATGCAGGAACGTATTACTTCTACGAAGAAAGGCTCTATCACATCTGTACAGGCTGTTTATGTGCCTGCTGATGACTTGACCGACCCTGCTCCTGCTACTACATTTACGCACCTTGACGCAACAACGGAGCTTAGTCGTAAAATTACGGAGCTTGGTATCTATCCGGCTGTTGATCCTTTAGGCTCAACATCTCGTATTCTTGATCCTCTGATTGTGGGTAAGGCTCATTATGACTGTGCGCAAAGAGTAAAGCAGATATTGCAGCGTTATAAGGAATTGCAGGATATTATCGCAATCCTTGGTATGGATGAATTGTCTGATGAAGATAAGCTCACCGTAAATCGCGCTCGTCGTGTTCAGAGATTCCTTTCTCAGCCTTTTGCCGTAGCAGAGCAGTTTACAGGTGTTCCAGGCGTAATGGTATCAATCGAAGACACAATCAAGGGCTTTAATATGATTCTTGATGGTGAAGTAGATGATTTACCAGAACAGGCTTTCCTGAATGTCGGAACAATTGAGGATGCAATAGCTAAGGGCAAGAAACTGATGGAACAGGCAAACGGTTAAAGATGTCGTTCTTTATAACACTTGGGTATTAAGAAAATGTTAAAATTAAGAATAGTTTCTCCTGAAAAGGTGATTTTTGATGGCAACGTTGAAAGTCTTGTAGTGCCTGGCACTTCTGGTCGTTTTGAAATTCTTAATAATCATGCTCCTATTATTTCTTCTCTTGAAAAAGGAAATGTAGAGTATAATAAAGAAGGTGGTGAACGTCAGGTGCTTCAGGTCTTAGGCGGTTTTGTTGAAGTCAAAAAGAATGATGTTTGCATTTGTGTAGAAGTATGATTGACGCAAATAATACAGCCCGTGGTTATGTCATTTTAGGATTGGTTCTGATCTTTATAATGAGTGCTGTAACTACTCTTATCGGACGATTACATCCAGAATGGGAACTAACAGCACCTATTTTAGTCAGTGCTATATTCAGTGCGGTTTTGGTCGTTACTTTTGCTTTGCTTTGGCGTTGGGTCATAACAAAGCATTCTGATATGCAGACTACGTTATATTCCGTAACTTCCGGATTTAGACTATTATTGGCACTTTCCACAATGTTTGGATGTTATTTGTTTGTAGGTCGTGACGCAATGTTTACTTATGTAATAGTCTTTATGATTTATTACTTGGTTATGATCGGCTTTCATTCAATCTATTTCGCGCGCATTGCAAGACAGCAGTAATCCTTTTTAAAAAGAACTATAATATTTTAGATAATGAATCGTATCAAGTCAATATTACTTTTCTTTATGATGATGTTTTTACCGCTCAATATCTTTGCTGATGAAGCGAAGAAATCGGGCAGTGAATTGAACATCTCAGAGATAGTACTTGAACACTTGTCGGATGCATACGAATGGCATATCACGTCTTATAATGGCAAAAGTCTGAGTATTCCTTTGCCTATTATATTGCGCAGCAGTGAAACTGGTCATTGGACGTTTTGTACAGCAGAAACATTGCCTGCAAATTATTTCTTCAACGAGAATATGCATGGCAAAATTTATGAAAAGTTGAAAGATGGCTCTGTCGTTCGTCCTCTTGACCTCAGTATTACAAAAGCTGTTTGCCAGATTTGGATCGTGGCTTTCATTCTGATAGCTGTATTCCTTTCTTGCGCTCATTGGTATAAGAAGCGTGATTGTACAAGTGAGGCTCCAGGTGGTTTTGTTGGTATGATGGAGATGTTGGTTATGTCTATTTATGACGATGTAATCAAGGCGTGTGTAGGTAAGGAGTATCGTAAATATGCTCCGTATTTGCTCACTGTGTTCTTCTTCATATTCACCACCAACCTTATGGGATTGATTCCAATATTTCCAGGTGGAGCTAACGTGACGGGTAATATCAATATTACATTCTTCCTGGCTTTATGCACAATGCTTCTTGTAAATGTGTTTGGAAATAAGGAATATTGGAAAGATATATTTTGGCCTAAAGTACCTTTGTTCTTGAAGTTTTATCCAGTGCCACTTATTCCTGTTATTGAGTTGGTCGGTGTATTCACAAAGCCATTTGCCTTGATGGTTCGTCTTTTTGCTAATATGCTTGCAGGACATGCCATTATTTTGAGCTTCACATGTGTGATATTCTTAGGATGGACTTTGGGACCAGGTCTTGGCGCAGGCTTGAATATCTTTAGTCTTTTTATGCTTCTCTTTATGAATTTGCTCGAACTCTTGGTGGCATTCGTACAGGCATACGTGTTTACTCTCCTGTCTGCTGTATTCATTGGATTGGCACATCAGGAAGAAGCAGAATAAGGTCTTTTTTATATATCGAAAAAAGAAATTAAATAAAAATATAAATAACAAATTAAAAATCAACGTATTATGATTTCATTAGTATTAGCAGCAGAAGGTCTCGCACAACTTGGTTGTGGACTTGGAGCAGGTATTGCAACTATAGGTGCAGGTATTGGTATCGGCAAGATTGGTGGTAGCGCTATGGATGCTATTGCTCGTCAGCCTGAAGCAACTGGTAAGATTCAGACAAACATGATTCTTACATCAGCATTCGTTGAAGGTGTAGCGCTGTTCGCAGTAGCTGCTTGTGCATTCCTTATTAAATAAGTAAAATTCGAGAAATGGATTTTCAGAATTTGCCAGCTATACTCACACCTGATCTGGGACTCTTGTTCTGGATGCTGTTGGCATTTCTCATAATTTTCTTTGTCCTTGCTAAGTTTGGCTTTCCTGCTATCACGAAAATGGTGGAGGATCGTAAGGCTTATATTGACGACAGTCTGGAGAAAGCGCGAGAGGCAAATGAGAAAATTGCCAATATTAAACAGGAAAGTGAAGCTTTATTGAAAGAAGCACGCGAACAGCAGAGCCAGATTCTGAAAGAGGCTCAGGCGACGCGTGAAAAAATTGTGGAGAAAGCTCAGGATAAAGCCCGTGAAGAAGGCGCGCGTATTATAGCGGACGCTAAGGCTGAGATAGAGTCAGAAAAGGCTAATGCCGTGAGCGAAATTCGCAAACAGGTATCGAAGCTGTCTGTTGAAATAGCATCTAAAATATTGCGTCAGAATCTTGCAACAGATGCTAAGCAGATGGAACTTATTGATCGCTTGTTGGATGAAGTTTCTGCCAGTTCTGGCGAAAATAAAGAGAATAAGTAAAATATAATAGTTATGGATTTAGGCGTAATTTCGGTTCGCTATGCTCGCGCTCTACTCAATGGGGCAATTGCGGCGAAAACGGAGGATAAGGTCTATGGCGAGATGCATTCTTTGGCGCAAAGTTATATAGAAGTGCCACAGTTGCGTCGCGTCATTGAAAATCCGATGCTTGCCAAGGATAAAAAGGAAAATATCTTGGTCTGCGCCTGTGGCAGTAATGTCTCCGACCTGACCAAAAGGTTTATTTCCCTTGTTGTTCGTGAAGGCAGGGAGTTTGCCTTGCAGTTTGTGGCTAACTCTTATATTTCTCTTTATAGAAAGCAGAAGAACGTCATTCATGGTAAACTCATCACTGCTTCAACTGTAAATTCTCAAGTTGAGGAAAAGATGAAGCAGATGGTGGCAAGCAAAACAAATGCGGTCGTTGAGTTTCAGACTGAGGTAGATCCGTCTTTGGTGGGCGGGTTTGTCTTGGAGTATGACACGTATCGTCTGGATATGAGTGTCAAACGTCAGCTCAATGATATACTGAAACAGTTAAATAAGTAAACAACGTTAGAAAATATGTCAGAAAAAATAAAACCAAGCGAGGTATCGGAAATACTTCTCAAGCAATTGCAAGGTGTTACGTCTGACGAGGATTTCGAGGAAGTCGGCACTGTGCTTACAGTCAGTGATGGTGCTGCCCGTATCTATGGTCTGCGTAATGCTGAGGCTAACGAATTGTTGGAGTTTGAGAACGGTACTATGGCTATCGTCATGAATTTGGAGGAAGACAACGTCGGTTGTATTCTTTTGGGTTCTACTGCTGGCATTAAGGAGGGAATGGTTGTAAAACGTACAAAGCGTATTGCGTCTATTCGTGTAAACGACAATATGCTTGGACGTGTAATCAATCCTCTTGGTGAGGCTATCGATGGTAAAGGTGATATAGATTTGTCTGATGCCTTTGAAATGCCTCTTGACCGTAAGGCTCCTGGTGTGATTTATCGTCAGCCGGTAAAGGAACCTTTACAGACAGGTTTGAAGTCTGTTGACTCAATGATTCCAATCGGTCGTGGTCAGCGTGAGCTTATCATTGGTGATCGTCAGACTGGAAAAACAGCGATTGCCGTTGATACAATCATCAATCAGAAGAGCTTCTATGAGGCTGGTAATCCTGTATATTGTATTTATGTCGCAATCGGTCAGAAAGCATCTACCGTGGCAGCTCTTGTTCAGAATTTGAAAGAGCATGGAGCAATGCCTTATACTATCGTGGTATCTGCTACAGCTGCAGATCCTGCCGCAATGCAGTATTACGCACCATTCGCTGGAGCTGCTATTGGTGAGTATTTCCGCGATCGTGGATATTCTGCTTTGGTAGTTTACGATGATTTGAGTAAGCAGGCTGTTGCTTATCGTGAGGTTTCGCTTATTCTTCGTCGTCCTTCCGGTCGTGAAGCTTACCCAGGTGATGTGTTCTATCTTCATTCTCGTCTGCTTGAGCGCGCAGCGCGTATAAACGATCAACAGGAAGTGGCTGAACAGATGAACGATTTGCCAGAGTGTATGAAAGGACATGTAAAGGGTGGCGGTTCGCTTACTGCTTTGCCTATCATTGAAACACAGGCTGGCGACGTGTCTGCTTATATTCCTACCAATGTGATTTCTATTACTGATGGTCAGATATATTTGGAGTCAAATTTGTTCAACCAAGGTTTCCGTCCTGCAATCAATGTCGGTATTTCGGTTAGCCGTGTAGGTGGCTCTGCTCAGATTAAGAGTATGAAGAAAGTTGCCGGTACGTTGAAGATTGATATGGCTCAGTATCGTGAGCTTGAGGCATTCTCTAAGTTCTCAAGTGATATGGATCCTGTTACTGCTATGACTATTGACCGTGGTCGTAAGAACAATCAGCTTCTTATTCAGCCTCAGTATAGTCCTATGCCTGTAGGAGAACAGATTGCCATCCTTTATTGTGGAACGCATGGATTGATGCACGATGTTCCTGTTACCGAGGTTAGAAATTGCCAGGATCAGTTCCTTGAGCAGATGCGTAATTCTCATGCTGATGTTATCGCGACTCTTGCGGAAGGCAAGCTTACCGATGAAGCAACAAAAACAATTGAGGAAGTTATGGCGGGTATTGCCGGCCAATACAAATAAAATAAGCCTATGCCATCATTAAAAGAAATAAAGACGAGAATAGCCAGTGTCAATAGCACGCGTAAAATTACGAGTGCTATGAAGATGGTGGCATCCTCAAAGCTGCATCATGCTCAGGTAATGATTGAGAATATGTTGCCTTATGAAAATAGTCTGGAGCATATTCTGAAATCATTTCTTGCTTCTGAGCCTGACGTGCAGAGTCCTTATGATGCAGCGCATAGTGAAATTAAAAGAGTTGCTCTTGTCGTCTTCTCTTCCAATAGCTCTCTTTGTGGAGCGTTTAATGTGAATATTACCAAGATGTTGAAAAATGTTGTCGCTGAATACAGAGAGCAAGGCATAAACGACTTCTTGATATATCCCATCGGACGCAAAATAGCAGAGCAGGTGAATAAGCTTGGATTGCCTATTGCCGGCACATTTGATGACGTTGCAGATAAACCTAATGCTGCTAAATGTCGTGAGATTGCCATTGAATTGGGTAATAAGTATAAGAGTGGAGAACTTGATAAGATTGAGTTGATATATCATCATTTCAGGAGTGCCGGCTCGCAGATACTTACTCGTCGCACATTCCTTCCGATAGATCTTTCTACCGAAATAGGAAGTGATAACGACCGTGATTTATCTTCTAATATAGCGACACTCAAAGCGCAGGAATATCTTCGCAAGAAACATGATGAAGAGGAAAAGAAATCAGAGAAATTAGTTCCATTGCACGACAATTTTATTGTTGAGCCGGATGTAAGAACAGTTCTCGGCAGTCTTATTCCGAAACAACTTCATCTTATGGTCTACACAGCGCTTCTCGATAGTCAGGCAAGCGAACATGCGGCACGTATGGTAGCCATGCAGACTGCAACAGATAATGCAGATGAGATATTGCGTTCACTTAACTTGGAATTCAACAAGAGCCGTCAGCAAGCGATTACAAATGAATTGCTTGACCTTGCAGGCGGAAATGTAAACAACTAAAACAAACCACTTATAATAAAAGTAGTGAATAGTTTTATATACAAGTAAATAATATTTGTTTGCTTAATATAAACTATTCACTATTTTTTTCGTTTTAAAATCGTGCAAACAAACAAATCATCAATTTTGGGCTATGCATTCGGAGCATTTGCCGCAGCAAGCTATGGCATGAATCCTTTGTTCGTCTTACCGCTTATGAAAGCAGGTATCAGCACTTATGGAGTTCTTGCCTTTCGTTATTTTTTCGCTATCCCCATGATTGCTATTATGATGATGGCAAGAGGACGAAGTTTCGCTATCCGTAGAAATCAATTTATTCCATTGATGTTAATGGGTTTTGCCATGGCAGGCTCTTCGCTTACTCTTTATGTTGCTTATAGTTATATCGGTGCTTCTATCGCGTCTACATTGCTGTTTGTTTATCCTATTCTCACTGCTGTGATAATGGCGTTTGTCTATAAGGAAAAAATCTCCATCTTCACGATTTTCTGTATTCTTCTTGCAATGTCGGGTATAGCTTTGTTGTATCGAGGGAAAGATGGTGAAACCTTGAGCTTGACGGGTGTTTCCATCGTATTTTTATCAGCATTGCTTTATGCTGTATATCTGGTTGCGTGCAGTCGTCAGAGATTGAAGGAGATACCGACATTGAAACTTACTTTCTATGTCATATTGTTTGGCATATTAATGTTCCTTCCGAAGTTTGAATTACGTTTTATTGATATTCTTAATAACAACTGGATTTTGTGGGTTGATGTAATCTGTCTCGCTTTTTTCCCGACAGCTTTAAGTCTTATCGCTACAAGTGCCGCAATTCAGCGTATAGGAAGCACGCCAGTTGCCATCCTCGGTGCATTGGAGCCTGTAACGGCAGTCGCTATTGCGTGTACCTTGTTTGATGAGCCATTGACATTGCGTCTTGCTGTCGGTATTGTGCTTATTATTCTTGCGGTTACATTTATTATTGCAGCTCCAGGTATTAGTAAAGCTCTTGTCAGAGTGCGAAAAATGTTTCCTCGTAAACGTTGAATTTGTTACATATATTTAATTTTGTGTAAGTATGTAACATGGCGATAAGTTTTTGATACTTATTTATTTGCATTTAATATACTTGTTTGCTTACATTTGGTGCGACTAAAAACATTTTTAAAAACAAAACAACCAAAAAATGAAGAATTTTTTATTCGCACTGGCGTTAGCGGCAATGCCGTCGGCGCTGTTTGCACAATTTGGAGTTGTTGAGCCGCTGCATGTGCAAGGCAATCAGCTCAACGACAGGTATGGCAACAAGGTGGTGCTCCATGGCGTTATGGACACACCTAATCCCTATTTCAATCGTAATCGATGGGGATATGCCTGCAACGACAACACTGTGAGTGCTTGTATCAACTATTTTGATAAGCTCTTCACAGGCATAGCTTCTCCTGCAAAGGGGTCTTATTGCAACATTTTCCGTTTGCATCTCGACCCATGTTGGACTAACGACCCAGGCAAGCCTTCTACAGGCAGTGAAACGGGCGAAGCCAACATTTCACGTTTTAGTGCTTCTCGTTTGCAGAAATATCTCAACTCACTTTACTGGCCTATTGCTAAGAAAGCTATCGGTCATGGATTGTATGTTGTGATTCGTCCTCCTGGAGTTTGTCCTAAGGACTTGCGTGTGGGAGATGCTTATCAGGAATACCTTAAAACTGTTTGGAATATCGTTTCAAGCAATGCTAACATAAAGAATAATTCAGGCATCGTGTCGTTGGAGCTTGCCAACGAGCCTGTACACGTATACAATCGCTATGGACAAGGCTCTGCTTCGGCTCTGAAGGAATATTTCCAGCCTATCGTTGATATCATTCGTAGAAATGGCTACAAGGGTATTCTTTGGATTCCGGGCACAGGTTATCAATCTCAATATGAGAGCTATGCCTCAAATCCTATTCAGGACAATAATTTCGGCTATGCTGTCCACGTGTATCCAGGATGGTATGGCGCAAGTGATAAGAGCTATAATCACAATGCTTTTATTCAGAACTTCAAACGTCAGGTGCCTATCGTTACAAGTAAGCCAATCCTCGTAAGTGAGATAGACTGGAGTCCGGAGCGTCCTGGCAGTGGCAAATATAATGAGTTTGGTCAGTGGGTAGCTTCTAATTATGGCACATGGGGAACAGCATGCACCAGCAAGTGGGGTAATGCCTGGAAAGCCGTGATGGATTATTTCGGCAACATAAGCATGACTCTTTCAAGCACCGAAGATTATCTCGACATCGATCATTATCTTAATACTGGTAATGTGAAAGCTGCTTTTGGCGAAAACACCGAGGCTTGCGCAAAGACATGTTTCTATTGGTATTATGAGTATTCTAAAAAAGATTATGCTCATGCTTCAGGTAATACTCCTGTGCAGCCACAACCTCAGCCTTCACAGCCATCGGATAATCCTGCTCCTTTTGTCGGACCGTCAGGAAATTCTATGATTCCTGCATTCTCTGCTCAGGCTAACTATTTGCCAGCTAACTGGAAAGTGGTAGACAATGGTGGTGTGTGCACTGCCGGCGAAAAGGGAAATGGCCCTCGCCAGATGACATTCGACAATGGTAGCGATTTCACTACCGGACTTTACATTCGCACAATCTCTGCCAACAAGGACGGATATGCTGAGTATGGCAGCGCAAGCGGCAACAACCTATTCCTTGGTTTTGGCAACTATCTTGTAAACTTCAATGTTGCTGCCTGGACAGGTAATCCTTACCTCAAATGTGAGATTATTACTCCGAGTGGCAAGGTGCTTGCCAATAGAATTGTAAAGTGCAGCAAAAATCTAAACCGCAAGGGTGGCAAAATCACTGGTACTACAAACGTTTGCTTCAGTTTCTACGCAATAGAAAAGGGCGACTATCGTCTGCGTCTTACTCCTGTTGCCGATGAACAAGGCAATAAGGGCGACTGGCAGGAAGTGGTTGTCGGCAACGTAGGATTCTATTCTCAGGGCAATCCATTGGTATTCAGCAAAGAGAACACTGTTCCTAAAGGCTGGACTATCGTTGATGCAAATCAGACTGTTGCTGCCGGCGAAGCAGGCATAGGTCCGAGAATATTCAAATTTAATGGCGGTGGCGACTTCACTTACGGTCTTTATATCAGACAGAGCGACGCTTCAAAGCGTGGATACGCTGAATATGGTAATGTGGGTGGTTGTGGAATGACACTTCTTGCAGGAAGCTATTATCTCACATATAATGCTGTAGCTTGGCAGGGCACTCCTTACATGAAGTGTGAGGTGCTCGATGCAAGCAACAAGGTAATCGGTTCGCAGATTATCCGTTGTGATAAGAATGTAGATCGCAATCTTTCTGCGTCTACAGCTGGTTCAAGTGTAGGCAGAGTTGTGTTTAACGCTCCTACAACTGGTTATTATCATTTCCGCTGGACTCCTGTAGCCGATGCTCAGGGTAATAGCGGCGCATGGCTTGAGGCTGTAATCGGTCACATTAAAATTACTAATACAGCATTAACCCGCGCAACTTTGACGAGCGGCATTTCAGAAACTGTCGCTGAAAAAGAGACAGTGAAGGATAACGCATGGTACACTTTGCAGGGAGCTAAACTCAATGGCAAACCACAGCAGAGAGGTATCTATATCCATAATGGAAAGAAGATTATCGTGAGATAATATATAAATAAATTAGAAAGTATAAATTCAAAAAGCCCTTCGGAACAGCGTATTTTATAACGTAGTCCGAAGGGCTATTTATTTTATGGTATTGCGCTATGAAATAATCATAGACTATATCCGCAATTTATATCAATGTCGTAGCTCGCACACGGCTAAGAGTTTCTGGTGTCATCTGCAAGAAACTTGCCACATATATCAGCGGAGCGCGAAGCACAACCTGTGGCTGTAGCTTGCATAATTTCTTGTAGCGACTTTGAGCTGACTCGAAGCGCACCAAGTCGGCATGTACCTGAGAGATGATGAGGCTTTCTTCAAGAATCTTACGAAACATCATCTGAATATTCACGTTATGCAAAGCCACGCGTTCCAATTCTTTCTTTGGCAACGCGAAGATATAAGTAGGCTCAAGAGCTTGCACCTGTATTTTTGAAGGTTCCTCTTTAAACAGACTCTCAATGCACATAAACACGCTGTGGTCTGTGCCCAGATGCTCTGTCACTTCCTTTTCGTTGCCGTCTTTGTCATTCTTGAAATAGAATTGGCGAATCAGTCCCTGGTCTATATAATAGATGTAGCGACATATCTCATCTTTAGTGAGTATCATATCACCTTTGGCAAATTTCATTGGCACAAGAATGCTTTCCAGCGCGTCAAGCTCATCATGAGTCATCGTGCTGTATTTGCGTGCCAGTTCTCTGGCGATGTCGCGGGTCGTAGTAGCTAATTCCTTCATTTCTCCTTTAGTTGTTAATTATATTTTAAGTTTTTATTAAGTTTTCTGTAAATTTAGTCGAGTTTGAGTACGGCGAGGAAGGCTTTCTGCGGCACTTCCACGTTGCCAATCTGCTTCATGCGCTTTTTACCTTTCTTCTGCTTTTCGAGCAGCTTACGTTTACGGCTTACATCACCGCCATAACATTTCGCGGTAACATCTTTGCGCACGCACTTAATGGTTTCTCTTGCGACAATCTTCGCGCCTATCGCAGCCTGAATCGCGATGTCGAACTGCTGACGTGGTATCAAGTCTTTCAGCTTTTCACACATTCTTCGTCCGAGTGTCACCGCGTTGTCCTGATGGGTGAGGGTAGAGAGTGCGTCGACAGATTCTCCGTTGAGAAGAATGTCGAGCTTAGCAAGTTTCGACGGGCGGAAAGAATCAATATGATAATCAAAAGAAGCATAACCTTTGCTTATGCTCTTCAGCTTGTCATAAAAGTCGATAACAATCTCGCCCAGTGGCAGCATGAAAGTGAGTTCCACGCGATTGCCACTCACATATTTCTGGTCCAGCAGTTCGCCGCGCTTGTCGAGACACAGCTTCATGATAGGGCCTATAAAGTTGGCATTTGTAATGATAGAAGCCTTTATGTAAGGTTCCTCAATATGTTCAATGAGAGTAGGGTCGGGCAATCCGCTTGGGTTGTGGACCTCTTTTGCGTTGCCGTGCTTGTCGTATACCATGTAAGATACGTTAGGCACGGTGGTGATTACGTCCATGTTAAACTCTCTGTCAAGTCTTTCCTGCACAATCTCCATGTGGAGCAGTCCGAGGAATCCGCAGCGGAAACCAAATCCCAAAGCTACTGATGATTCCGGCTGGAATGTGAGCGAAGCATCGTTGAGCTGCAGTTTCTCTATCGAAGCTCTCAGGTTTTCATATTCCGAAGGGTCTATAGGATAAACGCCGGCAAACACCATCGGCTTCACTTCCTGGAATCCAGCGATTGCCTTTTCGCAAGGACGGCTGATGTGAGTAATGGTATCACCCACCTTCACTTCCGTCGCGTCTTTTATTCCGCTGATGATGTAGCCCACTTCGCCTACGCCGAGTTCTTTGCGAGGTATCATGTCCATTTTCAGAACTCCCACCTCGTCGGCTACATATTCCATTCCCGTGTTGAAGAATTTCACCTTGTCGCCTTTGTGTATCATGCCGTTTTCTATTTTGAAATAAGCTATGATACCGCGGAATGAGTTAAACACAGAGTCGAAAATCAATGCTTGCAGTGGAGCGTTGGCGTCGCCAGTAGGAGCAGGCACACGCTCGATTACTGCTTTCAGCACTTCGTCTACGCCTTCGCCTGTCTTTCCCGAAGCGCGGATAATATCTTCACGTTTACAGCCGATGAGGTCGATGATTTCGTCTTCCACCTCATCTGGCATGGCTGAAGGCATATCTATCTTGTTGATTACAGGGATAATCTCCAAGTCGTGCTCAATAGCCATATAAAGATTAGAAATTGTTTGCGCCTGCACACCTTGCGTAGCGTCTACGAGCAGCACCGCGCCTTCGCATGCGGCAATGCTTCGCGACACCTCGTAAGAGAAGTCTACGTGTCCCGGAGTATCAATGAGGTTCAGAGTATATTTCTGTCCTTCATGTTCCATTTCCATCTGTATGGCATGGCTTTTAATGGTGATACCTCGTTCGCGTTCAAGGTCCATATCGTCGAGCATCTGTCCCTCAGTCACCTTGATAGTGTTGGTATATTCCAGCATTCTGTCGGCAATGGTTGACTTTCCGTGGTCGATGTGGGCTATGATGCAAAAATTTCTTATATTATCCATTTATAATGTATTCCTTTTGATAAATTCAATGCAAAGGTAGTCATTTTTTCGCTATATTCTTCTTAACTTTGCATTAAGAATTAGAAAAACTGAACTATAAAATGAAGAATTTATCACTATCTATAATAGCTCTTCTCCTTCTTTCCGCCTGTCATGAGAGCTTGGAAGACCGTGCGGAGCGTGAAGCACGTGAATACACAGAGAAATTCTGTCCTACTCCGGTGGTTAATTATCAGCGCACCGACAGCACTGTTTTCGATAAGTCTACGCGCACTTACATCTGCTATTGTTCTTTTACCGATAAACTTGACGACGCAGCTCTTATCTCTCGCGCGAAAGCAGATATTCATAAGGGGCTTTTGCAGAGCATTAGGAATAACACTTCATTGAAGAATTACAAAGAGGCAGGCTTCAATTTCTCTTATATCATTTATTCTACAAAAGACAGGAATAAAGTGCTTTATCAGGACAAGTTTTCGCCTAAAGATTACAAATAATAATCAGTCTTTTATTCCCCAGTCGCTTAGATTATAAGAATTATCAATTTCTTTCCTTACTTTCTTAGGCAGAGTAGGGAAGAACTTTATACCCGAAAGTCGCTCCACCTCTTTCAGCGTGTTGGCATAATGACTTTTGGGATTGTTTTGCGCTATATTCTTATATACAAATCCTATTGCCTTCGGCTTGTCGCCATTCAGACATAACACTACCTTAAACATCGCGCGTGGCACTACGATCTTGTTGTCGCTTATCGTCTCCCAAGGCTTTTCGTATGGCAACGGACCGCCCACAATGTAGATGTCGCCGAATTCCTTTGCCCATTTTCTGCATTTCTTTTCTATCTCCGCCCAGTCGCCATCGTTCAGATTTTGATTTTGCGGCACGATATTTGTCATGAGAAATGACTCCCTCATCGCTTCTTCATCCCATTTGTTGTCGCCTGCCGGGCAGATATGTCCACGTGCCCATCCCGTGCGTTTGTAGTCATACCATTCCGCTCTCGGCTCTGGCACATCTTCATCAGCATGAAAAGCATTTCGAGGGCGTTTCACTGTGCCATCGGCATGTTCTGCCGTGAGATGCCACGCCACCCAGTTAGGACATTTCGTGTCTTTGTTATACGACGCTACATATCCTTTCCTTACGAGTATCTGTGAGGGCGTATGCTTATTTGTTATTTCCTGTATCAGCAGAGAGTCGGAAGCTAAATTCGATTTCAGTTCAGCTTCGCTTCCTATTTCGGCTTGTTGCTCAGTAGCCTCGTTTTCATAGTCGGCAAACTTAAACCCTTTGCCGCTCTTCGTCTGTAGTTGGCACGATGTAAGAATGAATGCCAACGCAGTGAATAATGTTATTCTCAGTAAATTCTTCATGATTTAATTGTAAAAACAAATCCCATGGCTTTTGTTCACCATGGGACTTATGTCTTAGATTCGTTTTGATTCTCCTCTCAGCAAGTGCATGAATTCCTCACGTACCGCGATGTCTTCAAACACACCGCTGAATGCCGACGTCGTCGTGATGGAATGTTGCTTCTCCACACCGCGCATCTGCATACACATGTGCTTGGCTTCTATCACTACCATCACGCCCTGAGGGTTGAGGGTGTCCTGAATGCAATCTTTGATTTGCTGAGTCAGGCGTTCCTGCACCTGCAGGCGATGGCTGAATATGTCTACCACACGGGCGATTTTGCTCAGACCTGTGATATATCCGTTAGGAATGTAAGCCACATGAGCCTTGCCATAGAATGGAAGCATGTGGTGCTCACACATAGAAAACATATCTATGTCCTTCACGATTACCATCTGGTCGTATTCCTCCTTAAAGAGAGCGTCGGTGAGCACCTTGTGAGGGTCTTGCTCATATCCTCTCGTGAGCACTTGCATTGCCTTTGCCACACGCATAGGAGTTTTTTGCAGTCCCTCGCGCTCAGCGTCTTCACCCAACAATCTTAATACCTCTTTGTAATGTCCTGCTAATTCGTCCAATCCGGGGCGAATTTCTGATTCTGGATTCATATATACCTATTTATATGTATTATGTGATAAGAGAATCGCTTCTCCCTTAATATATATTGTGTCTTGAATATTGTTTTCTGCTTTAATATTGCACGGTGATTTGTCCTTTCACTATGCATGCCTGTCGATAGCCCATAGCTCTGATGTTTTTGAGCATTTGGTTTGCTTCCTCGTATGAGCGGTAGTTGCCCACACGGCATATCCAGCGAGGAGAATAGAAGTGAACATAGATAGGCTGATCAGGATATTTCATCTTTATGGCGTTGCCTATGCCCTCCGCTTTCTGTCGCGCTGCTCTTGAGTTGTCGCCAGAATAAGCCTGCACACGGTAGCCGCTTACGCGATAACTCTTGCGCATCACCTTTTTGCGCATATCCACGGTAGGAATGTCAAACTCGCCTTCGCTGCCGTTTTTTGTAGCCGTGTCCTGTTTCTGCTGATGAGGCTTTTCCGCAGTCTGCTGCTGTGATGATGTCTTCTCATGCGCAGCAGTGTGCTGTTGTTCTGTAGTGTGTTGTTCTCCGGTCTTAGAGATTTGTGTCTTTGCGCTGCTGTGGGTAGTATGCGCGGTGCCAACAAGTTTTACGTTGTTGACCAATTCGTCTATCTCTTTGCTTTGATTAACGGTAACTGTACCTCCCGTCGCCTGCTTTCTCTGCAAGTGTTCGAGATAGGTCTGCGCATTGGCATAAGAGCCTGCCATGACGGCGAAAACCAGTAGTATGACGAATTGCTTCATATATCTTAATGTTATATGTTTATCTGGAAAAGGAGAAAGCAGCAAAGAAAGAATCTCTGATGCTTTCTCCATATTACAGATTTTAATCTGTTTATCTTATTTCTTCCATGCGTCGATGATGCCCTTGAAGTCGGCTGCCTTCAATGAAGCTCCGCCGATAAGTCCACCGTCGATGTTTGGCTTAGAGAAGAGTTCAGGAGCGTTAGAAGCCTTGCAGCTGCCACCGTAAAGGATCGTAGTGTCTTCTGCAGCCTGCTTGCCATATTTCTCTTCCACTGTGCTACGGATGTAAGCAAGCATTTCCTCTGCCTGGTCAGCAGTAGCGGTCTTGCCTGTGCCGATAGCCCAGATTGGCTCGTAAGCGAGGATGATGTTCTTCCATTCCTCAGCGTTGAGGTTGTAGACAGAACCCTCAAGCTCAGCCTTTACAACTTCGTTCTGCTTGTTAGCCTCGCGCTCTTCGAGAGTCTCACCGATGCAGAAGATAACCTTCAATCCGTTAGCGAGGGCGAGCTGTACCTTTTCTTTCAAAATCTCGGCTGTCTCACCATAATACTGACGACGCTCTGAGTGGCCGAGGATTACATATTGAGCACCTGTGCTCTTCACCATCTCGGCAGAAACTTCGCCTGTGAATGCGCCCTTTTCCTTGTCAGCGCAGTTCTCGGCACCAAGACCGATAACGTCAGAGTTGAGCACCTGAGCAACGCTTGCCAAGTGGATGAATGGTGTGCAGATTACTACACCACAGTTAGGTTTGTCAGCAGTTAATACTTCGTTCAGCTCTTTAGCGAGAGCAACTCCATCCTGCAGGTTCATGTTCATTTTCCAGTTACCTGCAACAATTTTTTTTCTCATTGTCTTTTTCTTTTTAAGAAGTTGATATATTTTGTTAGATTTTTCCTTTTCTTTTTTCTTCACCCATTGGCTCCATGCCCACAGCCTGTCGGCAAGCGACAAAAGGAACAGAGGCAAGAAGAACCACAGGAATATCTTGCTTATCTTCTTCGGCACGCTGTCGGGCTGCATTTTTCCTATTTCGAGCTTTTCCAAAGGGCTGTTCAGATTTGTCGTCTTAGGCAAGTCGTTGTGGCTCCATTTGTTGATTATCGTTCCGTTCTTTATCAGCATAAGTCCGGGATTGCTGCGTATCATCGTCTTCAGCGTGGTGCCGTCGGTGAAGCAGAACGGATATTCAGCTCCTGTGATGTCGCGCCAATGCTGTATCTCCTTTTCCGTGCTCGATGTGAGGCATATAAATCTGTAGCCATAGTCCTGAGCATACTCATACATCTGGTCTATAGAGCCGAAATTGCTGTCGTCGGCATAGTCAAGATTTGGCGAGATGAGCAGAAAGGTGTAGCCTTTGTAGCTCAGTATGTCGTCGGTAATGTCATCGCCGTCGTCGGTCTGTATGCTGAAATCGTGAATGGGAGGAATATATCCCTCCTTGGTCATCACCGTCTTGCTGTCGATGTATTTCCATGTGGAGTCGGGGTAGTTGTCGAGAGTAAACTCCTTTCGGCTACCGTTCTTTTCCATTATGAAAGTAGTCTCAAATTCCGGCTTTGGCGCGCTAGGGGGCGTTGCCATTCCTTTGGGAATATTCGCGCCTATGTGGTAAGGGCGGAAGTCGAACAGCGGAAGATTATACAAGCAGTAGCCGCTCACGGTGATGATAAACAATATAGTGTAGTTTATCGCTATCCATTGGTTGGAACGTGATATCAGCCTTATCATTCTCATCGGGTCTGTGGCGATAACTATCGCGCATCCCAATAGAATAATGTTTTTGGCTAATGTCTCAGCGTTGGTGAGCGTTATCGCGTCGCCGAAGCATCCGCAGTCTTTTATAGGGTCGGCAACTACGAGCCACATCGTAAGCAACGTCATTATGCCGAGGAATATTGCCATCGCGCGGGCAACGATGCGTCGGCGAATGGCGAAGAGGAGGAAAATGCCAAGCGAAAACTCTAATGCTGCCAGCAATATCGACGATAGCAGCGTAATCCAGCTTGGCAGAAGTCCCTGCAATGACAACGCTTCAAGATAATCCTCTATCTTGTATTGCGTGCCAAGAGGGTCTATCGCCTTCACAAATCCTGAGAAGATGAATGTGAAGGAGAGGATAAACCTGCAAATGTTGGCTACTATAGTTTTCAGCTTTTCCATTTATTCCTTTTCGTGTGGGGAGCTTTCCTCTTTATTTCTTCTCGCTTAATCTGATAGCTCCGAATACGGAGTAGTTCATCATGTCCATAAACTGAGAGTCGAGCCCCTCGCTCACATTGGTCTTGCCCTCGTTGGTCAATATTTCCTTCACTCTGTTTATTCTTCCGAGAATGAAATCAGTGTAGGTGCTCACATACATGCTGCGCCATGCCTCGTTGTAGTCATGATTTTTCTTTATCATCAGCTGCAATGTCTCCTGAGCGTGCTTGTCGTAATAGGTCATCACCTCGTCGGCGCTCATGTCGAGCGTTTCGGCATAGCCTAATTCCAGCTGTATCATCGCCACGATGCAGTAGTTGATTATTCCGATGTATTCAGGGCGTCTTCCCTCGTCGATCATCGCCTCGTGAGTAATCTCAAGGGTGCGAATGCGTTTTGCCTTGATGAATATCTGGTCGGCAACAGTGCTCAGACGCCACACGCGCCATGACGCTCCATAGTCGTGGAGCTTGTCGTAAAAGAGCGCGCGGCACTCGTTCATCACGTCTTTAAACTGTTCCTCTGTGTTGTTCTTGTTCATAATAGTATGGGTATGAAATATACTGTGTAATTTTACCGATGCAAAATTACTCAATATTCTTTAATTGGCAAAATAGCTTTTGCCTTTATATAAATAAGGTGAATATGATTAATTGTCAGTTTGCTTTTTTCTTACCATTCTCACCACGCCGCTCATAGCGTCCATGCGTGCTTTCAGCGAGTCTATCTTCACTCCGAGCAGGTTTCTTCTCAGGCGCGATGTGGTGCTGTCTTTCTCGGCTATTGCCGCCTGCAGCATTGAGTCTGTCTTCATCACGTTTTCCTGAGCTATCTTCAGCGAAGCGTCCTGCCATATCTTCAGAGCCTGCTTTCGCGACTCTATGGCTTTAGGAAATTGTGTTCTCAAAGATGTTATCGAGTCGAGTGCCTGCTGATACTTTCCCTTGCTGTAAAGAGTCTCGATTTCTGATAATAATGATGATGCTTTTTCATCCTCCGTCTGCTCGCATCCGCATAACAATAAAACAGTTGCGAAAACCAATATAATTCTGTTCATGAGCACAAAAATACGAAATTTTGTGTAACTTTGCAGCCGTTTTAAGAATAATTATAGGCATTTGTAATGAGGATTCTTTCTGACGCCGAATTGGCAGAACTACTTGATAAGGATATATTTCACGAAATTTCGGAAGCAGCGGATTGCTTGGGTGTAGACTGTTATGTAGTGGGAGGTTATGTAAGGGATTTGTTTCTTGAGCGTCCCTCCAATGATATTGATGTCGTTGTCGTGGGCAGCGGCATTGAGATAGCAAAGCAGTTGCAGAAGCAGTTGAAGCATAAGAGAAAGAAAGTGCATCTTTCCGTTTACGCTAATTTCGGCACGGCACAGGTGAAGTGTGGCAATACTGAGGTAGAATTTGTGGGAGCTAGAAGAGAGAGCTATAGTCACGACTCTCGCAAGCCTATTGTGGAGGACGGAACTCTGGAAGACGACCAGAATCGCCGCGACTTCACAATCAATGCTATGGCTATATGCCTGAACAAAGACAGATTTGGCTGCCTCGTAGATCCTTTCAACGGCATTGCCGATTTGGAGGATGGCATAATCTGCACTCCTCTTGATCCTGACATCACTTTCTCCGACGACCCTTTGCGCATGCTTCGCTGTGTGAGATTTGCCACTCAGCTGAATTTCTTTATCGAGGACGAGACTTTCGACGCTCTTACAAGAAATGCCGAGCGCATAAAGATTATCAGCGGTGAGCGCATAAGCGACGAGCTCAACAAGATTATGCTCACTAAGACTCCGAGCAAGGGCTTCGTGGAGCTTCATCGCTGCGGATTGCTTGCTCTTATCTTGCCTGAGCTTGCCAATCTCGATGTGGTAAACACTCGCAACGGCAGAGCGCATAAAAATAATTTCTATCACACTCTTGAAGTGCTCGACAACGTGAGCCGCCATAGCGACAACCTTTGGCTGCGCTGGGCAGCGTTGCTTCATGATGTGGGCAAGCCAAAGAGCATGCGTTGGGACAACCTCATAGGGTGGACATTCCATAATCATAATTATCTCGGTGCGAAGATGGTGCCGCAGATGTTCCGCCGCTTGAAGTTGCCTTTGGATTTGAAGATGAAGTATGTGCAGAAGCTTGTAGATTTACACATGCGTCCTATTGTGATTGCCGATGAGGAGGTTACCGACAGCGCAGTGAGACGACTTCTCAACGACGCAGGCGATGATATCGACGACTTAATGATTCTCTGTGAGGCCGACATCACAAGCAAGAACGCGGAGCGCAAGCAGCGTTTTCTCAATAACTTCCGCATTGTGAGGGAGAAGATAGAGGATTTGAAGAAGCGCGATTATAAGCGTCTTTTCCAGCCTTGCATTGATGGCAACGAGATTATGGAGCTATTTGGTTTGAAGCCTTGCCGAGAGGTGGGCACATTGAAGCAGACTATTAAGGATGCTGTGCTTGATGGCAAGGTGGAGAACGACCGTGAGAGTCTTATGGCTCTGCTCCTCAAAAAGGCTGATGCAATGGGACTGAAAGTGAAGTAATTTGGTCGTCTCACTGATTTCCTTTTCTGAAAGGATTTCTCACAGATTTCACAGATAACACGGATTTAATATTTAATATTACAAAACGGATTTCACAGATAACGAATAAAGTTATTTATGAAATCCGTTTTTTGTATGGCTTATTTTAATCTAAAAAAACCGTTTTATCTGTGAAATCTGTGAGAGACCTCAAGCCTCTGTGAGAACTTCTTTCTCCTTTTTCTTCCTTTTTTGATAATTCAGCTGCCCGAGGTGGCGGTTGTGGGTGGTGCGAACGTCTTTCAGATAACTGTTAATCGTGCTGATGACGCTTATGAAAGGCTCTTTGTTCTCGGCAATGTCAGCGTAGCTCGACAGACGGCGCACAAGGCAGACATACGCTTCGTCGGTTTTCTCGCGAGCTTTCAGCAGCCTTTTGTCGCCTCCCATATCCCGATATTTCTGCTCAAGGTCGTTTATCGCGTCGATAAGCCTATTGTTAATATCTTTCAATTCGCTCATTATCACGTCGAGATGCAACAGCGAAATTTCTTTCGTAAATTTATTTTCAATTAATTCTATAACCGATGAAATGTTGCAGGCGCGCTGCCAGCGTTTTCCTCTGCAATTTATGTTGGCACTGTCGATAGTTTTCAGCAAATTCTTGGCAGCAGCTTTCAGCGCAGAGTTTCTCACCTTTTTATATCCCTTCACCACAAATTTCAGTGCCATGTAGCTTTCCGTCTGCTCATTGTCGAGAGCGTTGATGTCTGTCAGGTAACTTTTCCCTTGCGCAGGAAACTGTGATATGGCAAATTCTTTGTTGAAAGCCTCTGAAAGCTCGGCAGTTACATCACTCAGCTTTGCACTTACAACTTCATTTCGCTCTATCGTTCCAAGCACTATTTCTTCTATAAATTCCTTGTGGATAAACCTGTCGAGGCGATAGAGTGGGAAGTAGTTTACCTCGGTAGCGTCAATCTTGTCTTTTCTCTTTCCTTTCTTCATCTGTTTTGTTGTGCTATATATAAATATGTGGATTTTTATCTGAAAGTTGCTTTTCCTACGGCTGTGGTTGCGAAAAAATGCGTCGCATTGCCGTAAGCTAAACGCAAAGTTAGCCTTTCTTTTTAACATTTCGCCTTTCCTACGGTCAAAATTATGGAATATTCAGTCGCGGAAACATTTCCTATTGTCATATTTGTAATATCTTTTTTCTGGAAACCTTTCCTATGAGCAAAATTATGGGATATTTAGTCGCGGAAACCTTTCCTATCGCTATATTTGTAATATCTTTTTCTGAGGAGGCTTTCCCACGACTATAATTGCGAGATTTTTTTCTTGCAACGATGTTTTTAAATGTGTTTTTCGTAAATGTTTGAATTACAACGATATAATCAATCGTGATTTTACTTTTGAATAATCTGCAATGGTTTACTCAAAAATGATTTTGGCGTTGCACGAATTGCAATGACCTTGTCAATCTATGTTTTCGCCTTTGTATGAATTACGGCTATTAGCTCAATGCCGAATTTGTTTTTGCTTGAATTGCAGCCACTGAAAGCAAACTGATTAAATGCTTGTATGTTTTCATGGCTGCTTAAATATAAAGAACGCAGTGTAAAAATATAAGAGCTATGCAGATTGCAAAAATAGGCAGGCAATTCTATTGGCAAAGATAATAAAAATATCATAAATGAGCAAACATGGGCGGTTTCTTTTAAAATGATGATGGTTGTAGGCGGTGCTTGTCATCGTTGTGTGGATTTTTTTTGAACAGTTAGAAAGGGGTATAAATGTTCAATTTGGATACAAAACGTGTTAAAAAACTAAATAGTAAACAAGATATTGTTAATTTGCCGTGCGCGTATTTTGCAGCGAGTGGCTTTTTTGCCTAATTTTGCAGTTTGTTGGTAGTAAAGAATTTAGAATTATCTTTGCACACATAAATAATAAATTATTTAAGGTAACTGAAAATTAGTATTAAGAATTAATATATTTCATAGGTATGAAACTAAAAAATTATTTGTTTGTAGCCACAGCAGCGTTGTTGTTGGCTTCATGCAAGCAGTCAGGAAAATCCTCTGCTGACATCGAGTATCCGGTAGAAACCGTGGGAACATCTCAGGCTGATATGCAGACCACTTATCCTGCCACGATAAAGGGTATTCAGGATGTCGAAATCAGACCGAAAGTTTCTGGATTTATCACTAAGCTTTGTGTACATGAAGGACAGACAGTAAAGGCAGGACAGTTGCTATTCGTAATTGATAATACTACTTATCAGGCAACAGTGCGCCAGGCTCAGGCTTCTCTTAACTCAGCTCGCGCTCAGATGAACACAGCCAAGCTGACTTACGATAACAACAAGAAATTGTTTGATAGCCATGTAATCGGACAGTTTGAGTTGCAGTCGGCTCGCAATTCTTATCTCAACGCTCAGGCAGCGGTGGCTCAGGCTCAGGCTTTGCTTGCTTCGGCTAAGGAAAACCTCAGCTTCTGCTATGTGAAGAGCCCAGCCAACGGCGTGGTAGGCAATCTTCCTTTCAAGGAGGGAGCATTGGTAAGCGCAACAAGCGCAGAACCTCTCACTACAGTTTCCGACATCAGCACAATGGAAGTTTACTTCTCAATGACTGAAAAGGATATTCTTAGCCTCACCAAGAAGGCCGGTGGTATTTCTTCTGCCATCAATGCTTTCCCTGCTGTGAAGCTTCAGCTTGCCGACGGCTCAGTGTATGCCCACAATGGTAAGGTGACAAAGGTGAGCGGCGTAATCGACGCAGCTACAGGTTCTGTTTCAATGATAGCACGCTTCGCTAACCCTGAGCATCTTCTCAAGAGCGGTGCTTCAGGTTCTGTAGTTGTGCCTTACAGCAACGCAAGCGCAATCATGATTCCTCAGACGGCAACTTCTGAAATTCAGAACAAGGTGTTCGTTTATGTGGTAGACGCTAAGAACAAGGCTAAATACACAGAGATTACCGTAGACCCACAAAACGATGGCAAGAACTATGTCGTTACAAGCGGACTTAAGGCCGGCGACAGAATCGTGCTCAAAGGTCTTTCTACTCTGACCGACGGCATGGAAATCAAGCCTATCACTCTCGATCAGTACAACAAGAAGATTGCTGAGGCTGAAAAGCTCGGCGAGAATCAGAAAGACGCGTCTTCTTTTGCTAACGCGATGAAATAAATATAAGGTATACGGGTTATTTTTAAGTAAAGAAAGATAATTTATGACATTTACAAAATTCATAGAACGCCCGGTGCTTTCGACGGTGATTTCTATCTTCCTCGTCTTGCTTGGAACGATTGGACTCATCTCGCTTCCTATCGAGCAATATCCAAATATCGCGCCGCCTACCATATCGGTTTCTACAACCTATACCGGTGCCGACGCTCAGACAGTGCTCAACTCCGTGATTGTGCCTCTCGAAGAGAGTATCAACGGTGTGGAGAACATGACATATATGACCTCACAGGCCACCAACGATGGTTCGGCTAGTATTACGGTTTACTTCAAGCAGGGTTCTGATCCTGATATGGCTGCCGTAAATGTGCAAAACCGTGTGCAGCAGGCTCAGGCGTTGCTTCCGGCCGAAGTTACGCGTGTGGGTGTCACCACTGAAAAACGTCAGACTTCTAACGTCATCATGTATGCCATCACTTCTGATGACGGACGTTACGACGACGAGTTCGTAAACAACTATTCTGCCATCAACATCGAGCCGGCTTTGAAGCGTATCAATGGTGTCGGTGGTGTGCAGTCAATGGGTATGAAGACCTATTCTATGCGTATCTGGCTTAAGCCTGATAAGATGAAGCAGTATGGTCTTATTCCAAGCGATATCTCAAACGCCCTTGCAGGTCAGAACATCGAGGCTGCCCCTGGTAAGTTCGGTGAAATGAGTCAGGACAACTCTTTCGAGTATGTAATGCGTTACACAGGTCGTCTGAAGTCGGAGACTCAGTTCAACAACATCATCCTGAAGAGCACCACCACCGGTCAGACTCTTCATCTTAGCGATGTTGCCGACGTGAAGTTGGGCGCATTGAACTACTCTGTAGGACAGAAGCTCAACAACCAGCCTATGGCGTTGGGTATGGTGCAGCAGATTGCAGGCTCTAACGCTACGCAGATCGCTACCGATGTGAAAGCTGCCCTTGCTGAGGCTTCAAAGACATTCCCTCCTGGATTGAAATATGAAATCACTTACGATGTTACCGAGTTCCTTTTCGCTTCTATCGAAGAGGTGCTCATGACTCTTGTCATCACTTTCGTGCTCGTGTTCATCGTGGTGTATATGTTCTTGCAGGATATGCGTTCTACGCTTATTCCGCTTATTGCCGTGCCTGTATCTCTTATCGGTACGTTCCTCTTCCTCAACATCTTTGGCTTCTCGCTCAACCTGCTTACGCTCTCGGCGTTGCTTCTTGCCATCGCCATCGTTGTGGACGACGCCATTGTGGTGGTTGAGGCTGTTCACGCAAAGCTCGACCAGGGATATAAGAGCGCGCGCATTGCCGCTATCGACGCTATGAACGAGATTTCAGGCGCTATTATCTCAATCACTCTCGTGATGTCTGCCGTGTTCGTTCCTGTTTCGTTCATGAGCGGAACGTCAGGTGCTTTCTATCGTGAGTTTGGTATCACGATGGCTATCTCTATCGTAATTTCAGCGTTGAACGCTCTTACTCTTTCTCCTGCCCTCTGCGCTATCTTCCTAAAGCCTCACGAGGAAGGAGAGGAATTGAAGAAGAAATCATTCGTGGATCGTTTCCATGAGAATTTCAACCGCACTTACGATAAGATTCTCGAAAAATATAAGGTGGGCGTAGAGCGCGTGATTAATCACAAGCTTGCTACAGCCGTTTCTGTAGTGGTAGGTATCGTTGCCCTCGTGGTGCTCATGGGCACTACAAAGACAGGTCTTGTGCCTGACGAGGATACAGGTACTATCTTTATGACAGTGTCAATGCCTCCTGCTACTTCACAGGCTGAAACTCAGAAACTCGCCAACCACCTCGACAAGATGCTTGCAGGTAACCCTGCTATCAAGAGTCGTGCCGAAATCGTAGGTTACAACTTCATCGCAGGTCAGGGTTCTGATCAGGCTACATTTATTATCAAGCTGTTGCCTTTTGAGGAGCGTTCTAACGGCTTCATCGACAAAGTGGTACACACCTTCACCGACCCTCTGCGCTGGATGATTAATCCTAAGGAGCAGAATATGGTGCTCGGCATGATTTATAAGCAGATTTCTGGTATCAAGGGTGTGCAGATTATCGCTTTCGGCCCTCCAATGATTTCAGGTTTCTCTATGACCAATGCCGCTACTATCTCAATGCAGGACCGTACGGGTGGTTCGCTCGAAAAGTTCTATGGCATTGTGCAGGATTATCTGAAGGAGCTTAACAAGCGTCCTGAAATTCAGCAGGCTATGACTTCTTACAACCCTAACTATCCACAGTATATGATTGATGTGGATGTGGCTAAGTGTACACAGGCTGGCATTTCTCCAAGCGATGTGCTCTCTGTGATGCAGGGTTACTATGGTGGTCTTTACGCTTCCAACTTCAATAGCTATGGTAAGCTCTATCGTGTAATGATTCAGGGCACGGTGGATTCTCGTAAGAACCCTAACGACCTCACCAACATCTATGTGCGCACTCCTAAGGGCATGTCGCCTGTTTCAGAGTTCAGCAGCATGAAGCGTGTTTATGGTCCTTCTAACATCAGCCGTTTCAACTTGTTTACAAGTATCGATATTCAGGCAACTCCTGCAAGCGGTTATTCTTCTGGCGACGTTATCAACGCAGTGAAGGAAGTGGCTGCCCAGAATTTGCCACAGGGCTACAGCTATGAGTTCTCAGGACTTACTCGTTCAGAGCAGGAGAGCAGCAACTCTACGGGTATCATCTTCGCTCTCTGTATCTTGTTCGTCTACTTGATTCTTAGCGCGCAGTATGAGAGCTATTTGTTGCCGTTGTCGGTAATTCTCTCTATTCCGTTTGGTCTTGCCGGAGCGTTCATCTTTACCAACATCTTCGGTCACAACAACGATATCTATATGCAGATTGCGTTGATTATGCTTATCGGATTGTTGGCTAAGAACGCTATTTTGATTGTGCAGTTCGCCCTCGAACGCCGCCGCACAGGTATGGCTATCAAGTATAGCGCAATCCTCGGCGCAGCAGCTCGTTTGCGTCCTATCCTTATGACATCTCTCGCCATGGTCATCGGTCTGTTGCCTATGATGTTCGCTTCGGGTGTAGGTAAGAATGGTAACCAGACTATCGGCGCAGCTGCCGTGGGCGGTATGGCTATCGGTATGATAATTCAGATTTTCGTAGTGCCTGCGTTGTTCGCAATCTTCCAGTGGCTGCAGGAGCGCATTTCTCCACTCCGTTTCGATGATGAGGAGATAGATGAAGACGCTCGTCAGGAATTGGAGCAGTATTGCCCGAAGCAGCTTGTGAGAAAAACCGAGGCATAAAACAATTATATATAGAATATATTAAAGATGAATATTAAGAATATAATGGTATTAGGTCTTGCGGCGGTGGCTTTCACCGGCTGCAAGAGCCTATACGGAAAATATGAGCGTCCCGACGTAAACACAAAGGGAATCGTGCGCGATGTGAACTCGCTCACTGATACTCTTGCCGTAAGCGACACAGCGAGCTTCGGCAATCTGCCTTGGCGCAGCGTGTTTACCGACCCTCAGCTTCAGAGCCTTATTCAGAAAGGTCTGGATAATAATCCCGACTTGCTGAATGCCGCTCTCAACGTGAAAATGGCAGAGTCACAGCTCAAAGTTGCTAAGTTGGCTTTCGTGCCTGCCTTCAATTTCTCTCCACAGGGCACAATCACTTCGTGGGACGGAAATAAGGCGGTGAAGACTTATTCTTTGCCAATCAACGCAAGCTGGAGTATCGACCTCTTCGGCAATCTTCTTTCTCAGAAGCGTTCTGCCCAGATGGCGCTCATCGGCACAAAGGATTATCAGCTCGTTGTTAAGACAAAGATAATCTCTAACATTGCCAATATGTATTACACTCTGCTCATGCTCGACAGCCAGCTAAGAGTGGTAACGGATATGCAAAACCTCACCAAGGAGACTTGGGAGCTTATGAAGATTCAGCACGAGCTTTCTCGTGGCGTGCGTTCTACTGCCGTTCAGAGCGCGGAGGCTAATTATTATTCTACTCAGGCACAGGCTGCTGATCTTCGCCGACAGATTCGCGAGACTGAAAATTCGCTTTCTCTCATTCTCGGTCAGCCGGCGCAGACTATCGCGCGTGGCTCCCTCGAAGCTCAGTCTTTGCCTACTTCATTCTCTACAGGCATTGCCATCAAGATGTTGAATAATCGTCCTGATGTTCATTATGCCGAGATGGAGCTTGCGCAGAATTTCTACAATGTGGAGACTGCGCGTAGCAAATTCTATCCTAACATCACAATCAGCGGCAGCGGTGCTTACACAAACAGCGGTGGCATGGGAATCGTAAACCCTGGCAAGATTTTGCTTTCTGCCGTGGGTAGCCTTACTCAGCCTATCTTCCAGCACGGACAGATTGTCGCAGGATTGAAAGTGGCAAAGATGAAATATGAGCAGTCTTACAATTCTTGGCAGAACTCTATCCTTTCTGCCGGAAGCGAGGTAAGCAATGCTTTGGTATTGTATAATTCTTCTGATGAAAAGAGTAAGCTCGAAGAGAAGCAGATTGCTGTGCTCAAGAAGAATGTAGAAGACACTAAGCTTTTGCTTTCAAGCGCAGGCAGCACTTATCTTGAGGTTATCACCGCTGAGCAGTCGCTGCTTAACGCAGAGCTTTCTAAGATAGCTGATGATTTCTATAAGATGCAGGCTGTAGTAAACCTCTACTACGCGCTTGGCGGAGGAACAAAATAAAAAACTCAAAATTCAATATTATGGCAACAGAAATCAGTCCTTTGGCTTCGGTTTCTCCGAAAGCTCAGATAGGAAATAATGTCAAGATAATGCCTTTCGCTTGGATTGAGGAAGATACCGTAATTGGTGACGACTGCGTAATCTTTCCTTATGTGAGCGTGATGAAGGGCACACGCATGGGACGTGGCAACAAGGTGTTTCAGAACACCGTGCTCGCTGCCGTGCCTCAGGATTTAAACTATACCGGCGATGCTACAGAGCTTATCATAGGCGACAACAATATTTTTCGTGAGAATGTGGTAATCAATCGCGCTACTTTCGCGGGCGGACAGACCGTAATCGGCAACAACAACTGCTTCATGGAGGGTTCGCATATCTCTCATGACACAAAGGTGGGCAATTACTGCATCTTCGGTTATGGCACAAAGATTGCCGGCGACTGCGTAATAGAGGATGGCGTGGTGTTCTCTTCAAGCGTTATCGCCAACGCCAAGACTCGTATCGGCTCAATGGCTATGATTCAGGCTGGAACTACATTCTCTAAAGATGTGCCTCCATACATCATAGCAGGCGGCAATCCTGTGGCTTATCATGGTCCTAACACCGTGGTTATGGATGTGGCTCAGATTGACGCAAAGGTGAAGAAGCACATTGCTAATGCTTATCGTTTGGTGTTCAACGGCTCGGTAAGCGTGTTCGACGCAGTGCTTCAGATAAAGTCTCAGGTGCCCGACAGCCCTGAAATCCGTCACATCATTGAATTTATCAATGCCACAAAACTTGGCATTATAGCAAGGAAGTAAATATTTACTTTTCTGGATTAAAAGACATCATATTAAGCGAAGGCGCATTTTATATAGTGGATGCACCTTCGCTTTTCGTTTTAAAAGATAATATATATGGAAACAATAAAGATATTCACCAATCTGATAGCGGAGGCATTGTCGCTGCCGAAACGTGGCGTTGAGAATACTCTGCAACTGCTCGACGATGGATGCACCATTCCTTTTATTTCACGTTATCGCAAGGAGCGCACAGGCGGTCTTGACGAAGTGCAGATAGCAAATATTAGCGATTGGCGTGAGCGTCTTTCAGAGCTTGAGAAGCGCAAGGCTACAATCGTGAAGACAATCACAGAGCTGGGTAAGATGACTTCTGATCTTGAGAAGCGCATAGATGAATGTTGGGACGCTACTCAGCTTGAGGATTTGTATCTGCCTTATAAGCCTAAGCGCAGAACAAGGGCACAGGTGGCTCGCGAGCAGGGGTTGGAGCCATTGGCAAATCTCTTGCTCATTCAGCGTGAGCAGCAGCCCGAAAAGGTGGCTCGCAGTTATGTGAAAGGCGACGTGAAGGATGTGGAAACGGCATTGAATGGCGCTAAGGACATCATTGCGGAGCAGGTGAGCGAGGATGAACGCAGCCGTAATCAGGTGAGAGGAATGTTTCGCCGTGAAGCGATGATAGAATCTAAGGTGGTAAAGGCGAAGCAATCCACGGAAGAAGCTGCCAAATATTCAGACTATTTTGATTTCTCAGAACCGCTTAGACGTTGCAGCAGCCACAGATTGCTTGCCATGCGCCGTGGAGAGAACGACGGCATACTGCGCATACATATCAATATTGATGACGATGAAGCTAAGAAGTGTCTGCACAGACAATGGGTGAGAAGTTTCGGCAAAAGCTCAAAGTATGTGGAGGAAGCTGTCGATGATGGATATAAGCGACTTTTGCAGCCAGCTATCGAGACAGAGTTCGCTTCCATGAGTAAGGAGAAAGCAGACGACGAGGCAATACAAGTGTTCGCAGAGAATCTGTGCCAGCTTCTTCTTTCCGCTCCGCTTGGACAGAAACGAGTTATGGGTGTAGACCCTGGTTTCCGCACAGGTTGCAAGATTGTTTGCCTTGACGCTCAGGGCAATCTTCTGCATCATGAGGCAATCTTCCCTCATCCGCCTGTTAATAAGCGTGAGCAGGCAGCGCGCCAGATAGAAACTATGGTGAAGAAATTCAATGTCGAGGCTATGGCTATCGGCAACGGCACGGCAAGCAGAGAGACGGCAGAGTTTATGAAATCCCTTCATTTCGAGCATCCAGTGAAGCAGTTTGTGGTAAGTGAAGATGGTGCTTCCGTGTATTCAGCTTCGAAGACGGCGCGCGATGAATTTCCTGATGAGGATGTGACGGTGCGTGGCGCTGTCAGCATTGGCCGCCGACTTATGGGTCCTTTGGCGGAGCTTGTGAAGATTGATCCAAAGAGCATAGGGGTGGGGCAGTATCAGCATGATGTTGATCAGTCGAAGTTGAAGCATAGTCTTGACCAGACAGTGGAAAGATGTGTAAATACGGTGGGCGTAAACCTTAATACAGCCTCTGTTCATCTTCTTACCTATGTCAGCGGTCTTGGCCCTACATTGGCAAAGAATATCGTGGAATACAGAAAGGAGCATGGAGTGTTCACTTCAAGAGCGCAGCTAAAGAAAGTTTCTCGCCTTGGTCCATCAGCCTTTGAGCAATGCGCAGGCTTCTTGCGTATTCCCGACGCTAAAAATCCGCTCGACAATTCTGCCGTTCATCCGGAGAGTTATGCCGTGGTGGAACAGATGGCAAAAGACTGCCATTGCACGGTGACACAGCTCATCAGCGATAAGCAGAAGCGCGCGTCTGTCGATATTAATAAATATGTGAGCGCCACCATCGGCTTGCCTACTCTCAACGACATAATGCAGGAATTGGAAAAGCCAGGGCGAGATCCTCGTGAGCAGATAGAAGAATTTGAGTTCGACAAGAATGTCACCACCGTTGATGACCTTGTCGTCGGGATGGAGCTTCCCGGTATCGTCACCAACATCACCAATTTCGGTGCTTTTGTTGATATCGGTGTCCATCAAGACGGCTTAGTCCACATCTCTCAGCTTGCAGACAGATATGTCAGCGACCCTACTCAGGTGGTTCATCTTCATCAGCATGTCCGCGTCCGCGTGACAGAAGTAGACCGTCGCCGCAACAGAATTTCCCTCACAATGAGGTTGTAATAGATATAGCGAAGAAAAAGTGGCGCAGCTCTCACGAGTTACGCCACTTTTTCTTGATAACCACATTTTGCTAAAATGAAAATTTAAATAAAAACATTTGCTTATTTATATCTTATTAGTTACATTTGCAAATAAAAACAATTTAAGATATGGAGGATTATAATCCGGAAAGCGATACAGAAACAATACGTGAGCTATATTTCACAGCCGAATTTACAAAATTCTTTGAGCAACTCGATGACAGCGTTAAATCCAAGTTTTACTACACAATGGATGTAGTACGCACGATAAGAGTTCTCTCTAAGAATTTCGTGAAACACTTAGAGAATACGGAACTTTATGAAATGCGTATATCGGTAGGAAATAATGCATACCGTACAATTCTTTTCGCAATGGATAATAGAAACGTAATGTTAGCCCAAAGAATACTTCTACTTAATGGATTTATAAAGAAATCTACTAAAGATTACAACAAACAAATAAAACAAGCATACAAAATATTAAAGCAATACGAAGATGAAGATAGATGAAAAGAAAATAGCTTCACTGAAAACTGCCGGTGAAATATTGGAAAAAGAATTTGGCGCGGAGGGGACAACTAAACGCCAGGAATTTCATGCTAAAGCACAATCTTGGTATTATGGTGAAATTCTTCGTGACCGCCGAAAAGCAAAGAAGATGACTCAACAACAACTTGCTGATGAAGTAGGAATGCAACGCTCATATATCGCAAGAATTGAAAAAGGCGAAACAGATATTCAAATGAGTTCTTTCTTACGCATTGCTTCCGCACTTGGTATTCAACTCATACCTAATTATGCATAAATAAGTAAGACAAAATTCTATATAGCAAACATGGGTATTGCAAATTAAAGGTACGTAGAAATCTTTATCTTTTATTTGCGATATCCATGTTTTCATAAAGTATTATTCATTTATTTATAAATGAACTTTTGCGAGACTTTCAATCTTATGTATAGTTTTGAAAGCTTTGCGTATTATATTTGTGTCTTTAAATATTTAATCAGAATTTATTATTATCTTTGTGTCGTATAATAGATAATGGGAATATTGAAGTAGTTTTTGCAATTTAAAATTTTATACAATTTTATTATATAATAGAGTGTTAAAATAGGCAAATACGATAATTCTATTACCAGAGTAACTTAATTTTAAAAAATGATAGATAAAACGATAACATTAGATACACCTATAAGAATATTACGAACTAAAGGATTGTTAAGCGTTAGAACATCTAACGCTTTAATATATGCTGGATTTAAGACGGTTGGAGATGTTGTTGAAAAACTTAAGCTTGGAGATTCTTTATCTATTTACCATCGTATCGGTAAAAAGAGCAAAGCTGAGCTTGAAAAATTATTCATTCCACTAATAATGAAGCCTTCGAATTCGCAATATAATATATTGGAAAACTCAAGAAGTTTTTCAGAATTTACAATTTTTGAAGCTTTGGATATTATTATAAAAAAATATGTCACTCATGAAAAGAAAGAATACGCATGTTTTATGTCAAAGTTCCCTAATAGTAATATATTTTGGGAAGTAGTTAATGGTTGTTCACAGAAAATATTTCAGATAGATGAAAACTTTTCTTTTTGGAGTAATTGTGTCGCAATTTATGCGTGTTATGAAATATTAAATGATATTATGAATACGTTTGGTAATGGCAAATCAAATAAAATTATTGATAATGTATCAAATTTAAAGATTCATAGTATTTTAAGAGTGTATGGTGAGTATCCAAATATGAAAACTGTAAGTATAGTATTAGATGGTATGTCTGTTAAAAGACGAGAGTATTTGAGTTACTACTATGATGAAATTGTAAATGAACTTTCAACGAGAACAAAAAATGCGTTGATTTATAATATTGGCGATTATAAGCGAATGCTTGCTTATATGTTGGTCAAGACTAATAGTTTTATGTTCAAATATGCAGGAATACAATCTGCGGTAGAGTTGAGAAATTTAGGAAATTTATTGCTAAATCGTGCAAATGATATTTATTTATATGATTCACATGCAGTGTGTACAGCAGAAATACATTCTGCAGATGATTTTCTTTTGTATGATATTTTAAATACATGCATAAAAACTCATATTACTTCTAATAAGGAAGAATATAAATGTTTTATGGATAGGTTTCCTAATGCTAAATTTTTGTGGAATATTGTGGTTGATAATCCTCAGCGAATATTTGAAATAGATGAAAAATTTTCTTTTGAGTGTAATTGTTTGTCTATATATGTATGCTACAATATATTGAGAGATTTTGTTGATTATTCAGAAAAATATGTACTACCTATTTCTGAAAATGATTCTTTAAAGTTAAAAAATGTTCTAAAAATATATGGCGAAGATGCTAAGTTGAAGGCTGTATGTCTTGTTATAGATAGAATGTCGTCAATAAAGCAGGAATATTTGTTTCATTGCTATTGTAAAATAAAGAGTAAACTTTCAACAAGGGCAAGAAATATATTGGAAGGAAAATTTAGAGATTATAGAAAAATACTCGCTCTATTAGTAGATATAGATGCCTATTCTATAGATAAACAACGAACAAAGTCTTTATTGGAATTAAAATTAGCTGCAAATACATTAATGGATATGGCAAATGAGGCTTTTATATGTGAGGATAAAATTCTACAGATAAAACTTAATGAGAGTTCGTTTCCATTTATTGGTGATGAGGAAAGCCTGTTCGTGAATAATTTTTATGATAATAATGGATATCTTCCTATGTTTTATATTATTCTTACATATCTGCGTAAATCCTCAAATAGGAATGAAATAATAGCTCGAAAATATTATGGTATAGGATGTCCAAAGGAATGTGTAGAAAATATAGCCAACTTTTTTAGTATATCAGGACAAACAGTCCTTAATGTAATTGATAGTCTTAATAAAACAATAGTAGATAAAAATATTTTAGACCCTAAATATTGGGTAAAATATGATTTTTTGTGTAATGATTTTATTTCTATAGAATCATCGGAATATTTGTTGATAAATGAAAAGGAATAATTAGGTTTAAGCGATAGTGCATATATTGGATTATGTTGTATTATTAAATCGTATAAATATTGGACTTTCAAAGAAAAAAAATATGCAATAAATAAGGATATATGGAAAATTTTTGATTTTAAAAAAGCATTAGGTTATGTA
>JAIKZG010000043.1 GCA_024682415.1 Prevotella sp. | reverse complement strand
GACTGTTTATGCTGAGGATTATGAGCAGATTACAGAAAACGGCGTGACGCGCGATTTTTATTATCTTGACGGCAACACCATAATAATTAAGCAGGGTGGAACGTTTAAAGAATATCAGGCATTTACCGATTATCTTGGCAGCATCATCGCTGTGGTAGATGAGAATGGCAATAAAGTGTTTGACGCTTCTTATGACGTATGGGGCAGACAGACTGTTGCGCTGAATACAATAGGTCTGCATCGTGGCTACACAGGACATGAAATGCTTGATGAATTTGCCATCATCAACATGAACGGTCGCATTTATGACCCTGTTCTCGGACGCTTCTTCAGTCCAGACAATTATGTTCAGCAAACGGATAATAGTCAAAACTATAACCGTTATTCTTATTGTTTGAATAACCCTCTGAAATATACAGATCCAAGTGGCGAACTATTATGGGCTATTCCTGTTATTGTTGGCGCTTATTTTGGCGGAGCTTCTATAAATAACAGTTTTAATCCATTTAAATGGGATTACGGTGATATAAAGACTTATGCAGGCATGGCTGTTGGTGCTTTTTCCTCTTATGTTGGAGCTTCTGTAGGTACGGCAGTAGGTGGAGGAACAGGAATACTTGCAGGTATTAAAGGCGGACTCGTCGGAGGTATGGTTGCTGGACAAATTAACGGTCTGGGTATGACAGCAATATCTCATGGAAATATTAAAGATATGGTTTTTAATTCTGGTTTAGGAGGTATTTATGGAGGTTTTTCTGGTGCTGTAGCAGGTGGCGTAGGGGCTGTAATTCCTGACTTTAAAGGAGTTCCAGGTTCTTCTTTCAAAAATGGAATCTATGAATTGGGAAATAGTGCAATAAAAGGCATGGCAAGCGGTCTCGCAGCTGGTGGCGTTATGGCAGCAATGACCCAAAATTCAGATTATTTGTGGAAGGGGATGTTAATAGGTGCATGTACGAATATAGGTATAGCGGGACTGAATATTGGTTTATTTGGCTCAACCTTTATTCCTGATTATCAAAAATATGATCTTCCTCAAGATATTAAATATCGTCGTGGAACATTCTTATTCAAAAAAGGTGATGGAATTACATTAGGTACTGATGAAATAGCTGTTAGATTGGGAGATGATTTTAAAATTAACAGAAGAACATTTTATCATGAGTTTTATCATACTATACAAATAAAAAAATATGGAGCGTTTTCTTTTTATGTCAAGACGATTAAACAATATATAAATGCTTTTCTGAAAACAGGAAACTGGATGAATGTATATCGTACTCCTGGAACTTTAGAATTTGAAGCGAACTATTATGCAGTTCGGCGAAATGAATTATATTAATTTAATGTAATTATGATGAAATACAAAAAAACATTATTCTTAATGTGTCTGATAGTATTTATGTTGTGTTCTTGTGAACATTTCTATTATATAGGTGGAAATGTCGTAGATGCCAATACTTTACAACCTATAAGTGGAGTGGAAATATTCATAACTCCTCAAGCAGGGTCTATACATCCATATTATTCTGATTCTTCTGGAGAATTTTATGAAATTACTCCTTTTCATAAGAATATTAATATTTCTCTTCGAAAGGAAGGATATGAGCCTGTGAATATTTATTATCGTAGAATTAAAGATACTAATTCTGGTTCTTCAAATCCCACTATAATAAAACTTCATAAGATGAGTAAAGATTCTCTCTTATTACAAGAGAAATGATAAAGCAAAAATAAGTAATCTTACATATTTCCTCAAAAGTTGTAAGAACTCAAACATGATCCGAACACCGTTCGAACGCTGTTATAATGCTGTTCGAACGGCGTTCTTGTTATTTTGTGGAGCTTTTCGGAATTGAAGCTTTTGGGGGACGGCAAAGCGTTTCATCGTTAGTTTGCAGTAGAAACGAATGTCGTTAGAAATGCGCTATTTGAAAAATATTGATTACCTTTGCGCCGCAAATCAACTAATTATAAATTAAGAGAGAGAAAAGACTATATCATGAATAAAAGAATCCAGATTTTATTGTGCATGGCGATGCTGTGCATTGGCGTGTTGAGCGCAAAGGAGGTGACGGAGAAGAAAGCTGCGTATATAGCGCAGACCTTTTTCGCCGATGCCGCTGCCGCGAAGGGTATGGGCGGAAATAATTCCCAAAGCGTGAAATTGGCGCTCGCCTACACCGCAAAGAGCGCAAGGGGGGATAATGGCGCGAGCAGATTTTATGTTTTCAATCGTGAGAATAATGGTGGCTACATATTTGTAAGTGCCGACGACAGAGTTGCGCCAATCTTGGGCTATTCCGACAGCGGTGAGTTTTCTTATGCCGATGCGCCTGCCAACATGAAGGCGTGGCTCGCTGAATACGCGCGCCAGATAGACTATGCCATAGAAAAAGGTATTACCTACACTGCCGGCAGAAAGACGAGCAAGGGAAATGTTGTGGTGAAGCCATTGCTCGAAAACGCCACTTATAATGGTTATAAGCGAAGCATCTTGTGGGATCAGTATACTCCATATAATAAGTATTGCCCTACAATGGAGGTAAACAATGGAAGGCGTATGGTAACTGAAAATTGCGTGACGGGATGTGTGGCAACATCGATGGCGCAGGTGTTGGCTTATAATCATTATCCTGACCATGGAGTAGGCTCACATTCTTATAAGTGGAATGGTAATACTCTGTCGGCTGATTTTTCTGGAGCTACTTACGACTGGAACACAATCTACAGCACAGATCCAAGTTATTATAAATACAGCTCAGATTACGAGAATGCGGTAAGTCTTGTAAGCTATCATTGCGGCGTAGCAGTGGAAATGGAGTATGACTCGCCTTACAGCGGCGGCAGCGCAGCATCGTCTTATGCTATTGCCGGGGCATTGGTATGCAATTTCGGCTATGATGCAGCCACAATGTTTGCCGAAAGAACATTTTATTCGGATGAAGACTGGACGGCTATGGTGAAAAACGAGCTTGATAATGGTCGCCCGTTGATTTACGACGGAGCTACGGCAAGCGGTTCTGGTCATTCTTTTGTGTGCGATGGATATACGGAAAATGACTATTTCCATATTAACTGGGGATGGGGAAAAGGATATAACGGATATTATCTGCTTTCTGCTCTGAAGCCCGAAACTCAGAGCATTGGCGGAGCAGAGGAAGACGAACCTTTCAGCTATGAGCAGGATATTATTATAGGAATACAGCCTCCTGTGGAAGGCTCAAAGATGAAAGCGCAGCTATGCGGAATGCGTGGCTTGCCGGAGATAGAGGAAACTCTTTCAAAGGGCGATTATCTCGGTCTTGTCACTTTTTCAAGAAAAGACACCGTGGAATTTTATAATTTCAGCTATGGTGCCATTGACGTAGATGTGGATTATGTGCTCTTTGATTCTTCAGATAAGGCAGTAACCAGAGTTTCAGAGCCGGAATTTACTGAAATGAATACATTAGAAGGTTTTCAGTTCGCGTCAAGCAGCCGGAGAAATGATTACGCGATGAAAATCCCAGAGAATCTTGCAGATGGTAATTATACTATTCGCTTCTGTTTCAGAGAGAAAGGCGAAACAGCGTGGCACAATGCGCTGTTGCCATACGGCGAGATAAATCATTACAACCTCATGGTAAACGGAAGCACTGTTACGGTGGCTTCTACCGCAAGCCAGACGACTGGCATTTCTGCCGCTCCGAGAATGACTGGCGGAAAGGGTGGGGCAAACGCCGGAATTTATGATATCAACGGCAATAAACTTTCTTCACCGAAAAAAGGCGTGAATATCATAAAGCAAAAAGACGGAAAAACTCGCAAAGTCATTGTGAGATAGTGAGTAATATAAGCTCCGCGGAGCAAAAAATACCGGCAAAATTGGTTTATATCGAAAAATAGTTGTAACTTTGCAGCCCGATGTATAGTTCAGAAGCCTATAAGATAGACTTGAAGGGATTGAAAGATGGTGTTTCATCCTTGGAATATCATCTTGACGACTCATACTTTGCCGCTCTCGCTGAAGAGAATGAGGGGCTGGAGGTGAGTCGCGGATGCGTTGATGTCGCTCTTAATATAAATAAGGTGGCAGAAACATTCGATGTAACTCTCCGTGTCGCAGGCAAAGTTGTGATTCCGTGCAATGTTTGCTTAGACGATATGGAGCAGCCTATTGAGGCGTCTTATAAATTGGTGGTGAAGCTCGGCGAGGAAGATTCCGACGAGGGCGACATCATTACGGTGGCTGCTGATGAAGCTATATGGGATATTTCATGGCTCATCTATGAATATGTAGACTTGGCAATTCCCGTCAGACATGTGCATGCACCTGGAAAATGCAACCCTGTCATGATGAAGATGCTCGGTGAGCACTCAGCCACCCGAAGTGGAGGAGAGGACACTGCCGAGGCAGACATAGACCCAAGATGGAACGCCCTGAAAAATTTAAAGATTTAAAAACAAAAAATTAAAATTATAAGAAAATGGCACATCCTAAAAGAAGACAGTCAAAGACTCGTACACTTAAGAGAAGAACTCACGACGGAGCTGAAATGCCTACATTGGCAGTATGTCCTAACTGTGGCGCTTACTATGTATACCACACAGTATGCCCTACTTGCGGTTACTATCGCGGTAAAGTTGCTATCGTAAAGGAGACAGCTGAGTAAGAGTATGGCATCTATACACCCGATAATCACAGGAGTCGGCGGATACGTTCCTGACTATATCCTCACCAATGAGGAGCTTAGCAGGATGGTTGATACCAGCGATGAATGGATTACGACGCGTGTTGGTATTAAGGAACGCCGCATCTTGACCGAGGAAGGTCTCGGCACAAGTTACATGGCTCGAAAGGCAGCTAAGCAGCTGCTTCAAAAGACAGGCTGCGATCCTGATACCATCGATGCATTGATAGTTACCACTACAACCCCTGACTACAAGTTCCCTTCTACGGCAAGTATCGTTCTCGGCAAACTGGGACTGAAGAATGCCTTCGCATTCGACTTCTCTGCCGCTTGCTGTGGCTTCCTCTATTCATTAGATGTGGCTGCCGGCATGATTCAGAGCGGACGCTATAAGAAGATAATCGTTATCGGTGCCGACAAGATGTCGTCAATCTGTGATTATCAGGATCGTAGCACTTGTGTGCTCTTCGGCGATGGCGCCGGAGCAGTGCTCGTAGAGGCTTCTGAAGATGAGGAAGTGGGCTATCAAAACTCATTCCTCCGCACCGACGGCAAAGGTCTTCCTTTCCTTCACATGAAGGCGGGTGGATCGGTTTGCCCTCCATCTCATTTCACAGTCGATCATCGCTTGCATTACCTCTATCAGGAGGGACGCACAGTGTTCCGCTATGCGGTGACAAATATGGGCGACGACGTGATGAAGATTTTGAAGGACAACAATCTTACTGCCGATGATGTGGACTGGGTTGTTCCTCATGAGGCAAACCTACGTATTATCGAGGCTGTAACCAAGCGAGCAGAATTGCCAATGGACAAGGTGGTTATCAATATCGACCACTACGGCAACACCAGTGCTGCCACAATTCCTTTGGCATTGTGGGATAATGAAGCCAACATGAAGCGTGGCGACAACGTTATCTTCACGGCTTTCGGTGCAGGTTTCGTTCACGGTGCATCTTTCTATAAGTGGGCTTATGACGGTTCGGCTGTAGAAGGCGTGAAGTAAGGAAACATATAGGAAATAGAAGGAGAAAGTTTTTCTTTTTTTCTCCGAATACATAGTAAGGGCGCGTATTCCACATATATATTATGGGGTACGCGCCTTTTTAAACTAAAATATATTAGTGTTTATATGCATAAGGCTGGTTTCGTAAATATTGTGGGCAATCCTAATGTGGGAAAATCTACGCTCATGAATCGTCTCGTGGGCGAGCGCATTTCTATTGCCACATTCAAGGCTCAGACTACGCGCCACAGAATTATGGGTATCGTGAATACTGAGGATTCACAGATTGTGTTCTCAGATACTCCAGGTGTGCTCAAGCCTAATTATAAGCTTCAGGAGTCGATGCTTGCTTTCTCGGAGTCGGCATTGGCCGATGCTGATGTTTTGCTTTATGTCACCGACGTGGTGGAAAGCCCTGAGAAGAATAAGGATTTCCTCGACAAGGTGGCTAAGATGACAATCCCTGTGTTGCTGCTTATAAATAAGATTGACCAGAGCGACCAGAAGACTCTCGGCAGCGTGGTGGAAAAATGGCATTCGCTTCTTCCTAACGCTGAGATACTCCCGATTTCGGCACAGGCTAATTTCGGAGTAGATATGCTCATGAAGCGCATACGCGAGCTTCTGCCCGACTCTCCTCCTTATTTCGATAAGGAACAGCTTACCGACAAGCCTGCGAAATTCTTTGTCTCTGAAATTATCCGCGAGAAGATACTTCTATATTATGATAAGGAAATTCCTTACTCTGTGGAGGTGAGCGTGGAGCGTTTCAAGGAGGAAGAAAAGATTATCCGTATAAACGCTGTAATATATGTGGAGCGCGATTCTCAGAAAGGCATTATCATCGGTCATCAGGGTGTGGCATTAAAGAAAGTGTCGTCGGAGGCCCGTAAAGCTTTGGAACGTTTCTTTGATAAGAAGATTTATCTTGAGACATTCGTAAAGGTGGATAAGGACTGGCGCTCTAATCAGAAAGAACTTAATCATTTCGGATATAATCCGGATATGTAAATTCAGAATTAAGAATAGGGAATGCTTCTTGTGTTCCTCATTCTATATTCATATATAACTCAAAATACAATATATGGCAAATCTTGTAGCAATTGTGGGACGCCCTAATGTTGGTAAGTCCACATTATTCAATCGACTCACGCAGTCGCGCAAGGCAATCGTAAGCGATACTGCCGGCACAACGCGCGACCGACAATATGGCAAGTGCGAATGGAATGGCCGCGAATTTTCACTCGTTGATACGGGTGGATGGGTGGTAAATTCCGACGACGTGTTTGAGGATGCCATACGCGACCAGGTAAAAATCGCTACCGCTGAGTGCGACCTCGTGTTGTTCCTCGTGGATGTGATGACAGGCGTGACGGATTTGGACGAAGACGTGGCCGACATTCTGCGTCGCTCTAAGCTTCCGGTTATTCTGGTGGCCAACAAGACTGATAATAATAATCTGAGATATGATGCAGCCGAGTTTTATAAGCTTGGCTTGGGCGAGCCTTTCTGCATAAGCGCGGCAACAGGTAGCGACACTGGCGATTTGCTCGACATGGT
>JAIKZG010000045.1 GCA_024682415.1 Prevotella sp. | reverse complement strand
AAAAAAGAACCGCAAGAAAATCTTGCAGTTCTTTTGGTGACTCCGAAGGGATTCAAACCCATAACCTTCTGATCCGTAGTCAGATGCTCTATTCAGTTGAGCTACGGAGCCATTCGCTTTTGTAAGGCGTTGTTCCTTATTTGCGAGTGCAAAGGTATTGCTTTTATGCGGAACCTCCAAATTTTTCTGCAACTTTTTTTCAAAAAATATAAAAATAGTTGTTCTTAGTGCTTAGGTATATCCTTTTTTATTAATTTTGTAAATATCAAAACACATTTTTAAAGCTAAAACGATGAACGTAGACAAACTTAATGAGATGATAACTGGTCAGGAGGGACTTTCGAAAACTCTTGGCATGGAATTTATATCTACTCCCGAAGAGGATACTTGCATGGCTCGCATGAAGGTGGATGATCGCAATAAGCAGCCGTTTGGTTTCCTCAGCGGTGGCGCGTCTTTGGCTTTGGCGGAAAATTTGGCAGGCGTGGCTTCAATGGCTATTTGCCCCAACAAGATATGTGTGGGCATAAACGTGAGCGGAAATCATGTGAAGGCTGTGGAGGAAGGTTCGTGGGTGACTGCTCATGCAAAGCTTGTGAGCAGAGGTCACAAACTGCATGTTTGGCACATCGAAATAATGGATGAGGACGATGATGTAATCTCTTCTGTGGAAGTAACCAACTACGTGATAACTCCTAAGAAATAATCCATCTATAAGCAGAAATGGCGATTGTTTATTATCGTTTGCCGAGACAGGCGGATTTTATTCGTATTGAGTGCGAGGATGAAAATGTGGAATGCGTGTCGTCGTGCGTTGAGTTGAAGGGGAAAAGCGGTTTTGTCTTTGCTCCGTTCAAGTGTGATGATGCTCATCCTATAATCATTATGCGCGATTACAGCTGGCGGACGCAATCGGTGAAAAGCACTACACCTTATTATATAAAGGAGGAACTCACAAAATCATACGAAAAGATAGAGGCCGAGCGCCAACAGTATGCTTGCGATTTCTCAAAATGCAAACATGAAATCGACGAGAAGCATTTCAGCAAGGTGGTGCTTGCCAGATATGATGATGTGAATTATAGAAGTGAGCTTGATATGGAAGCCACTTTCATGAATGCCTGCAAACGTTATCCGCGAATGTTTGTGGCAATGATAAGCACGGAGATTACCGGCACATGGCTGATGGCTACTCCTGAATTGCTGATGAGCGAGACAGGGGGAGTGGGCCACACCATGGCATTGGCAGGCACGATGAACCTCAGCGCGAAGCAATATGGATTCGACAATCCGTTAGGCTCGGGGCTTGACCATCGCATAGTGTGGAGTGAAAAGAATAAGAATGAGCAGCGCATTGTGGCTGATTATATAAAGAAAAGACTTCTCGATGTGTCTGATTCTGTGACCGAGTCGGATGTATATACGTCGAGAGCCGGCAATCTGGTGCATCTGCGCAGCGATTTCTCTTATAATGCCGGCAGTAATCAGAGTGCTTTGATAGACGCTTTGTTTCCTACTCCTGCCGTCTGCGGAATGCCAAAGGAAGAAACGCGCGAGTTTATATTGGATAATGAAACGATAGATCGCGAGTATTACAGCGGTTTTGCTGGTCTGCTGAATGTGGACGGCTCTTCGCAGCTGTTTGTTACGTTGCGCTGCATGAAGCTTTTGGCAAAAAACAGGGTGCGTCTTTTCGCGGGCGGAGGAATCATGCCCGACAGCGTGGAAGCTGACGAATGGCATGAAACGGAAAACAAGATGGAAACGATAAAAACATGTATTGCGACAAAGAAAATGTAAATGAGCTTACCGCCCTTTTGGTGGCTTACGGAGTGAAATATGCGGTGGTAGCTCCTGGCTCGAGAAATGCTCCTATTGTACATAATCTTAGTGAAAATCCCGATATCGTTTGTTGTGGCGTTACCGATGAGCGTAGCGCCGGTTTTTATGCTCTCGGCATAGCTCAGGAGAGGGAAGAGCCTGTGGTAGTATGTGTCACTTCGGGTTCTGCTCTTCTCAATGTGATGCCTGCCGTGGCTGAAGCTTTTTATCAGCATTTGCCGTTGGTGGTGATTGCTGCCGACCGTCCTATGGCGTGGATTGACCAACAAGTGGGGCAGACTATTCCTCAGCCCGATTCTTTGGGGAGATTTGTGGCAAAGGCTGTAAATCTGCCCGAACCTCACAACGACGAGGAGCGATGGTATTGCAACCGACTGATAAATGAGGCTCTTATAGCGTGCGTGCGTGATGGAGGCACGCCGGTGCTGATAAATGTGCCGATAAGTCGCCCGTTGATGAATATGAATGTGGCGCAGCTGCCTAAAGCGAGAAAGATAGAATATGTGGCGAAAAGAGATTCTTGCGGAGAGCTTAGCAGCATTAAGCGTTGGCTTGAGAGTGCGCAGCGACCGATGATAGTGATAGGGCAGCTCGCGCGCGGAGAAGCTGAAAGGATAAGAGATTATTTGAAGACGCTTTCGCCATGGTTTGCCTTTATATATGAATGTATCGGCAACCCTACTGATGACCGACCTTACAACATTGACAAGGCTATTCAGATGATGGGCGACAAGGCTGCTGAATATATGCCTGACGCGATAATATACGTGGGCGGTACGCTCGTGAGCAACAATGCGAAGCGATTTTTGCAGAATTCTGATGGAGCGAAAACCTGCATAGTAAATAGCCGTGGCGATGTTTACGACACTTTCCAAAATCTTGCTTTCGTAGTGGAATCATCTGTTGCAGGCTTCTTTGAGAAGTTATGGCAAACGATAGATGATAAAGCAGTGGCTTATCCTTTGGAAGAATGGAAAAGCTATGCTCGGAAATGGCACAACCTTTTGGAAACTTCTCGCTCTATATCTTTAGTCACCAAAGACAGTAAAAGCCTTGAGCGACAAGCCGTTGAGAAATATGTTGAAGCAATAGAGCAGAGCCATACTCATGGCGGTTATCGCTTGCAGAGTGCCAACAGCATGTCGGTAAGACTGATAAATGATGTGGCTCATGGCTATGTGTATTGCAATCGTGGCGTAAATGGCATAGAGGGAAGTATATCCACGGCAGCAGGCATGTCGGTTGCCACAAGGGATGATGTGTATTGCGTGACGGGCGATTTGAGCTTCTTCTACGACAGCAACGCTTTGCGCAATGCTATGCTGAAAGGCAATCTCCACGTTTTGCTTTTGAATAATAATCATGGCGCAATCTTTGACGGTCTGCAAGGTATGTGTAATGAGAATGAAGCGTCGAAGGCATTGATATCAGGCAGTCATTCTCTTAATGCTGAGGCTTTGTGCCAGTCATTGGGAGCTGAATACCAACGCGCGGAGAATATCGACGACTTGACAAATTGTTTGGATTGGGCTGTTTCGTCGGAAGGAAGCAGACCGAAAGTTTTAGAATATATAGTAAACAGATAAGATAAAATGAGAACATGGAATAAGATTGAAGCATTCGACTTCAAGGAGATACTCTTCGAGGAGTATAATCATATAGCAAAGATTACTATCAACCGCCCACGTTATCGCAACGCGTTCACTCCGCTCACTACATGGGAGATGAGCCAGGCATTCAGCTATTGCAGAGAGTGTCAGGATATTCGCGTGGTGATTCTCACGGGCGCTGGCGACAAGGCTTTCTGCTCAGGTGGTGATATGCACGTGAAAGGTCGTGGAGGATATGTGGGCACCGATGGAGTGCCACGCCTTAATGTGCTTGATGTGCAGATGCAGATACGTCGCTTGCCAAAGCCAGTCATTGCCATGGTAAACGGCTATGCCATTGGTGGCGGTCATGTGCTTCATGTAATGTGCGATCTTACTATAGCGAGTGAGAATGCCATCTTCGGACAGACAGGCCCTAAGGTTGGCTCTTTCGATGCCGGCTTCGGCGCTTCTTATCTTGCGAGAATGGTGGGACAGAAGAAGGCGCGCGAGATATGGTTTATGTGCCGTCAGTATTCTGCTAAGGAAGCAGAGCAGATGGGCATGGTAAATAAGGTAGTGCCATTCGACAATTTGGAAGATGAATGCGTGGAATGGGCAGAGACTATGATGGAGCGCAGCCCTCTCGCCCTTCGCATGATAAAGGCTGGACTTAATGCCGAGCTCGACGGTCAGGCAGGTATTCAGGAACTGGCTGGCGACGCCACTATGCTCTACTACACTATGGACGAGGCACAGGAGGGCGGCAAGGCTTTCCTTGAGAAGCGCAAGCCCGATTTCGACCAATATCCGATGTTCCCATAATGATTTAAAAATAATTTTGTCGTTAGATAAAAATATTATATCTTTGCGTGCGTAATTCTCAAAGGAATGAAAGGATAATTGAGCGGATCACGCAATTACTAATCGACTATTTATTAAAAATCTTATGCAAAACTTTAAATATCTTGTTGCCAACAAGAAAGACCTTGAATGGGGACTTACTGTCAGCACCGTCGGATTGGAAGACGTGAGACCGGGTGAGGAATATCCCAGCAAAGGTCATGCCGACGGCTACTATTTCAAGCCGGAGCGAGGCAGAGTGCTCCATGAATATCAGCTGCTCTATATTTTGGAGGGTAGCGGACTGTTCAGAAGTGAGCACTGTGGGGAGACAACAATCAAGACGGGAGATTTTTTTATCCTGTTTCCCGGCGAATGGCATTCTTACATGCCTTTGAAAGAAACGGGGTGGAAAGCTTATTGCATAGGATTTAAGGGCGACAATATGGATCGCAGAGTAAATGCCGGATTCCTTTCGGTGGATAATCCCATTCATCATGTGGGCTATTCAAGTGAGGTGGGGCGACTCTATTCTTCCGCTATAAATGTGGCTGCCGAAGAGCCTGCCTATGTGCAGCAGTTTCTTGCCGGCATCGTGAACCATCTGCTTGGAATGCTTTATTCTCTTGAACGCACTCAGACCTTAAAGAAAGGCTATGGTCATGCCGACCTTATCGACAAGGCGCGCAATGCCATCCGCCAGCATTTGGAAGATGAGCTAAACATTCATGACGTGGCTCAGATGATAGGCATGGGATATTCCAATTTCAGAAAACTCTTTAAAGAATACACGGGCGTTTCGCCTGCATTGTATCAGCAAGATTTGCGTTTGCAGCGAGCTATGGATTTGCTTTCTGCTACCAATATGTCGGTGAAAGAGATTGCTTATAAGCTGCATTTCGAGTCGGCAGATTATTTCTCTACCAAATTCAAGAAAAAGGTGGGCACTACGCCGAGCGAATTCAGAAAAGCATAACATAAAGAAAAGCCTCCTCACGCATAATAAAGTGAGGAGGCTTTTCTGTTTTTTATAATCTTGTTATATATCCTAAAAGGATTACAACTTCATTACATCGAAGAAGCAGTCTTCTGAAAACTCTTCTTTGCCAAACGTTGGCTTTTCCTTGAATATGCCATAAAGGCTGCTGCCGCTTCCGCTCATTGATGCATAGGCAGCTCCGAGAGCATAAAGCTTGTTCTTGATTTCCGCGAGTTGAGGGTGATTCTTGAAAACCGATTCCTCAAAGTCGTTTACCAAATCTTCCTTCCATGTTTCAATAGGCTGATGCACCACATCTCTGCAACATTTCTTCGGCTTCTTTGGAGTGATGTTGGCGTAAGCCTCCTTTGTGCTCACTGCCACAGCAGGTTTCACAAGCACAAGCCAATAACCTTTCAGATTGCCTTTAGGAGCGTCGGCAGGCTCTAATATCTCGCCCTTGCCTTGCGCGAACGATGGCTCACAAGTGATGAAGAAAGCGCAGTCAGAGCCAAGCTTTGCTGCATATCTCTCCATCTCAGCGTTGCCTATATTAAGACGGAAACGCTCATCGAGCAGTTTTATCATGAAGGCAGCATCGCTTGAGCCGCCGCCAAGACCTGCCTGCATAGGAATATGCTTATAGAGGTGGGCATGCACGCGCGGCAGTTTGTAATCCTTAGCGAGCAGATTGTAGGCACGAATTACGAGGTTGTCCTCCTCATTGCAGTCTACGGCGTTGCCCGTTACTTTAAGGTCGCATGGAACATCGCTCGGAAATTCATCGCCCATATATTTTATCTCTAATGCATCAGTGAGAGGCAGAGGATAGAAGATGGTTTCCAAATCATGGAAACCATCTTCTCTTTTTGCTGTTATATTCAGTCCAAGATTAATCTTGGCACAAGGAAACATTATCATATAAATGTATTATATATAAAAAATATGTAGTCTATTTTTCTTTGCCGGCTTTCTTTATCTTGTCTACGTAAGCGTCGATTACAGCCACGGCAGTGATGTTCACCACATCGTGCACTGAACTCTCGAAGTCGGTGAAATGAATAGGCTTGTTAAGTCCCATCTGGATAGGGCCTATAATCTCAGCATCGGGGTCGAGAGCCTGCAACAGTTTGTAGCTGCTGTTGGCGCTGCTCATATTAGGGAATATGAGCGTGTTCACGTCTTTGCCTTTCAGCCTTGTGAACGGGAATTTCTCATCGCGCAGCTCTTTGTTGAGCGCGAAGTTCACCTGCATTTCGCCGTCGATTACCATGTCGGGATAATCCTCCTGCAGCTGAGCCACAGCCTGATGCACCTTTACAGGGCTGCCCACTTCGTCGGTGCCGAAGTTAGAATAGCTTATCATCGCCATTACAGGCTCATCGTTGAAGAATCTTACGGTGTGCGCACTTAGTCGTGCCACATCATAAAGGATATTCTCGTCAGGGTGACGGTTGATAAGGGTGTCGGCTATGTAAAATACGCCACGCTTTGTGTTGAGAATGTGCATAGCTCCGAATGTGCGGAACTGCGGACGCACTCCGATTACTTCCTTTGCCACCTTGATGGTGTTAGAGTATTTGGTGTAAAGACCTGTTATGAAGGCGTCGGCATCGCCATTCTCCACCATCATCATTCCGAAATAGTTGCGCTCATACATCTTGTCGTAAGCCTCCTGGAATGTGTAGCCTTGGCGTGCGCGCTTCTCTGCTAAGTGTTTGGCGAATGTGGCGCGGCGGCCTTGCTCCTGGTCGGCACGCATATCTATTATCTCTATGTCGTCAAGACTTAGCTTCAGTCGTTGGGCAAGACGCTTCAGGCGGTCGGGGTTGCCGAGAAGAATAGGCTGGCATATTCCTTCCGTCTTTGCCTGCACGGCAGCTTTCATCATCGTAGGGTGTCCACCCTCAGCGAATACCACCTTCTGTGGATGCAGCGCAGCCGCAGCGTGCAGATTTCGAGTGAGTTTGCTTTCCTGTCCCAACAGCTGGCGCAAGCTCTGCTTGTAAGCCTCCCAGTCGGTGATAGGAGTGCGAGCCACACCGCTTTCCATCGCAGCCTTAGCCACTGCCGCGCTCACCTCGGTGATAAGGCGTGGGTCTACAGGCTTCGGAATGAAATATTTAGGGCCGAATGTGAGGTCGTTCACATGATACACCTCGTTTACCACGTCAGGCACAGGCATTTTTGCCAAATCTGCTATGGCATTCACTGCCGCGAGCTTCATCTCCTCGTTTATTGATGTAGCGTGCACATCGAGCGCACCTCGGAATATGTAAGGGAAGCCTATTACATTATTTATCTGATTAGGATAGTCGGAACGACCTGTAGACATGAGCACATCGGGGCGTGAAGCCATTGCGTCCTCATAACTTATTTCAGGCACAGGATTAGCCAATGCAAACACGATAGGATTTTTCGCCATTGAGCGAATCATATCCTGAGTGAGGATGTTGCCTTTCGACAATCCCACAAACACGTCAGCACCCTTTATCGCTTCCTCCAATGTGTGCACATCGCGACGATGTGTGGCGAAGAGAGCTTTCTGCGGAGTGAGTTTCTCTCTGTCGTCGGTGATAACGCCCTTAGAGTCTATCATCACCACGTTCTCCTTCTTCGCGCCGATTGCGCAATATAGCTTGGTGCATGAAATGGCGGCAGCTCCCGCTCCGTTTACCACAATCTTCACCTTTTTAATATCCTTGCCTGCCACTTCGAGGGCGTTTCTCAATCCGGCTGCCGAGATGATGGCAGTGCCATGCTGGTCGTCGTGCATCACCGGTATGTCAAGCGTCTTCTTCAGTCGTTCCTCTATGTAGAAACATTCCGGCGCTTTGATGTCCTCCAGGTTGATACCACCGAATGAAGGAGCAATCTTTTCCACTGCCTCGCAGAACTTTTCAGGGTCTTTCTCTGCCACCTCTATGTCGAACACATCAATGCCGCCATAGATTTTGAAAAGCAGTCCCTTTCCCTCCATCACTGGCTTGCCGCTCATAGCGCCTATGTCGCCAAGTCCGAGCACAGCCGTGCCGTTGCTTATCACGGCTACGAGGTTGCCTTTGTCAGTGTATTTATAAACGTTGTTGGGATTTTCCTGAATTTCCAGACAAGGATAAGCCACACCAGGCGAATATGCCAAGCTCAGGTCAAGCTGGGTTCTATAAGGTTTGGTAGGTTTCACCTCTATTTTTCCCGGTCTACCATTCTGATGGTAAGCCAATGCTGCTTCTTTTGTTATTTTTGCCATATTCTCTCTGATGTGATAAATAAGTTTTGTTAAGATAATCTTTGTGTATCTCTTAGAATAAGAGTCATGGCAAAAATAGCAATTATTATTCAACTCTCAAAACTATTTATGACATTTTGAACAATAAAAGTCCCTATCACCGCATATTTTGTGTAAGTCTGCATATCATTTAAATTTATATCCTGAATGCGTATTATCGTGCAGCGAAATCTTCGTTTTAGGATTTGTCTGTAGAGTTGTGCAGCGAAATCTTCGTTTTAAGATTTGTCTGTAGAGTTGTGCAGTGAAATCTTCGTTTTAGGATTTGTCTGTAGAGTTGTGCAGCGAAATTTTCATTTTAGGATTTGTCTGTAGAGTTGTGCAGCGAAATCTCGTTTTTAAGATTTGTCTGTAGACTTGTGCAGTGAAATCTTCATTTTAAGATTTGTCTGTAGAGTTGTGCAGCGAAATCTTCGTTTTAAGATTTGTCTGTAGAGTTGTGCAGAGAAATCTAATTTCAATTTTTCTTCTTTTTTGCTTGTGGATTTAAAAATAAGGTTTATATTTGCAAGTAGAATGTGCGTAGCGCCTTATGTTTCGGTGTCGCGTGCCTTATTGGTTTAGAATATTAGCATAAGCTATTATCTTGTTCCTTATAGAAATCGTGGAAAATTTCGAATGTGCGGAACAATAGATAACAGTTTATGTTCACGTATAGGCGTGGGCGTAATCGTATCTTTCCGCACATAGGCTTTCCACGAGCCTCTATAAGGTAGATACAGCAAAAGGTTACGAACACGCCTTTCGTGTATCTCCGAGTTTAATACTATGCTTCTATTTCTCCACCAATCTTATTTCGATAACAAATAATCAAAACAATTAGGAGGATTAATATGAAGAAACAATTATTATTTATGGCGTTCATAGCATTTGTGGCTATGACATTCGCTTCTTGCTCATCTTCAGATGAAGCAGCAAACGAGCAAGGCACTCAGCTTAAACTTTCTGCTGGAATTACAGCGCAGAAAGAGCCTTATAACATTGGCGAATGGGGCACAGAAATTCAAATTGGCGATATAGAAGCAGCAATCGCCAAAGAGTTCAAGATTGATACTACAACCACTCGTACACCATCAGACAACAGCAACTGGGAGGGAATGACGGATAGAAACATTGCCGTGAAGGTTGGCAGCACAGTTTATAAGTATTCTGTAGACGCAAGTGGAAATCTAACAAGCGATACGCCTTATTATTTCACCACTACAAGCAATGTTTCTGTTTCGTCTTGGTATCCATACACATCTACTGCGCTTAGTTCTTTTTCTGTTCAGAGCGACCAAACGAGCTATGCCAACAGAGAAAAGAGCGATTTGCTTTATGGCACAGCTACAGTTAATCAAGGCTTTGCTAACGTTATTTCTTATTCACATCGAGTAGCTAAACTGATAGTTTCTGTGAAAGTGAATAATACTCAGCACATTGCCAATGGAACTATTTCCAAACTCACAATGTCAGGCATAAAACTTTCGGGAACAGTTTCAGATGGCACTCTTACTGCAAGTGGAAGCAACGGCACAATCACGCTTCACAATACCATCGCAAGCTCAACTTCAAACAACAATTCTACAGCAACTTTTGAAGCATACCTTATTCCGCAATCCACGACTTCTACGTTTGTCGTTTCCGTAGGAGGAACAAATCTTTCAATAGCAGTACCAGAGAAGGGGTTTACCGCTGGCAAAATTCATACTCTTGAACTTATATATAATGTAGCTGGCAGTGGCACGGAAAATGGTCATGCGTGGGTGAGAATGGGAACTTCTGTAAAATGGGCAACTATGAATATTGGAGCAAACACTGAAAGGGGTTATGGGGATTATTATGCATGGGGAGAAACTTCGACAAAGAGTGTCTATTCATGGGAAAATTATATGTGTCTGCGGGATGAATGCGGAACAAATAATGATCCTGTTAAAGCTGCAGGATTGTATGGTGATACAGGAAATGGTTTTAGTGGAAATGCTACTTACGATGTAGCGCGTAAAAAATGGGGTGGAACATGGCGTATGCCCACAATTGCTCAGTGGCAGGAATTAATTTCGAATTGCACATGGACTTGGACAACGCAAGATGGGGAAACTGGTTATGTGATAACGAGCAAAAGAAATGCGAATAGCATTTATTTGCGTGCAGCAGGTCGATGTGTAGGTACTAATATTCTTAATCGTAGCTCAGGTGCGTTTCGTTGTTGTTATTGGTCCTCAAACGCTTATCCAATTTCTCAGGCGTATTTCGGGCTTTGTTTGGGATATGGCTCAACAGGCGTAGATAATTTAGATGATGATGGCAATGGTATCGTTTATCGTCAGCAAGGTTATTCTGTGCGAGCCGTCTTAGATTAAATCTGTGTTCATCAGTGCCATCTGTGAGAGATAAAGAAATATTTTTATAGCTTCATAAAGCTAAGTTTATAGCCAGCGGTGCGTAGCTCGTGAGAGTTAGCGCACCGCTTTTATATTATGCTAATTGGAAAAATGTTGTTATTGGGGATGAGGGCAGAATTATGCTCTGCCCACTTTAAGCGCAAAACTGTTGCGCAGAGTCTTTAGCTCGTTGAGCTGTGGAATGAGTTTAAGCGACTGATTGAGGTCGGAGCATTGCTTAATCTCGTTTTGCAATTGCTCCACCTGCTTGTTAAGATAATCGAGTCTGAAATCATTCAGCAGATGGTCGGCCTCCCTCAGCAGTTTGGCTCTTTCTTCCTCTTCTTTCTCCTCTTCGGTGTAGAGATTGTCGTTTGCATCGGGCTTCTCTATCACAAGATATTTGTCTACACTCAATGCCGTGGCTATCTTGCTTATGTTGATGTCGTGGTGATGAACGAAATACTGCTCTGCCTTGAAATCATCGTTGGCAGCGCACTGGTCGGCAGCTTCCTGAAGCATGTTTCTGAACGTTTCGTTGTCAAACGACAGATCATCTACCGACAGATTGTATTCTATGTATTGAGCTACCGACATGTTAATAAGGTTGCCGTTCTCATCTTCTACGTCTTTCAGCACAATCTTTTCGCCGTTTCTTATCACCATCTGCATCAGCATGCGCTCCACCTGTGAGGCTTGCTGTGATGGCGATGGCTGTGTCGTCATTGGCTGTTGAGTAGGTTGTGCCATGGGGGCTTGCGCGCTTGCCTCGTGAGTGTTCATTCCACGGTTGCGCGACTCGCTTATGAAGTGGTTCATGGTGTTGATGAGCGTCACCTCGTTGATGTTGAGCCTGTGTGAGCAGTCGTGAATGTAAGTATCCCTAAGAATAGGATCTTGCACCATGGAAATGCTCTGTATTATGGAGTTGATAGCCTGCGAACGCTTTGTAGGGTCGGTAATGCCACGAAGCATTACATCTGATTTAAACTCAATGAAGTCGGTCTGGTGGTCTTCCACATATTTGCGGAACTCATCAGCGGTGTGCTTTCTCGCGAAGCTGTCGGGGTCGTCGCCATCGGGAAACAGCAACACTTTCAGGTTCATGCCCTCGGCGAGAAGCATATCTGTACCTCTCAACGCAGCATGTATGCCGGCAGCGTCACCGTCATATAGCAGAGTGATATTTGAGGTGAAGCGATGCAGCGTGTGTATCTGATGTATGCTAAGCGCAGTGCCGGAGTTGGCTACAACATTCTCAATTCCGCATTGGTGCATGGAGATTACGTCGGTGTAGCCCTCCACCATATATACATGATCTTCCTTGGCTATGGCGCGCTTCGCCTGATAAATGCCGTAAAGCTCGTGGTCTTTATGATAGATTTCTGATTCGGGAGAGTTTACATATTTCTGGTTTACGCCTTTTGTGCGCGAGTCGAGCACACGTCCGCCAAAGCCTGTAATCTTTCCGCTTACGCCTACCCATGGAAAGATAACTCGCCCTACGTATCTATCCATTATCTCGTTGTGCTCTGTCTTGTAGCAAATGCCGGTCTTGAGCAGGAAGTCGGTGTTGTAGCCTTTCGCCTTAGCCTGTTCCGCAAGTCGCAGGCGGTCGTTCACGTCGTAGCCAAGTCTGAACTTCTTAATTATGTCGTCCCTAAATCCTCGGCTACGGAAATATTGCATACCGAGGGCAATGCCGTCTACATCGTTGTGGAGCAGGTCTTCAAAGTAGTTGGCTGCCCACTCATTTACGATAAACATGCTCTCCCTCTCGCTCTGCTCACGCTTTTCCTCGTCGGTAAGCTCTCTTTCTCTTATCTCGATATGATATTTGTTGGCAAGCCAGCGCAGAGCCTCCGGATAAGTCATCTGCTCATGCTCCATTATGAACGAAACGGAGTCACCACCCTTGCCGCATCCGAAGCAGTGGCATGTGCCTCTTGCCGGCGAAACATAGAATGATGGTGTCTTCTCGCTGTGGAAAGGACATAGTCCCTTAAAGTTGGAACCGCTTCTTCTCAGTGTTACAAATTCCGAAACGACATCCACAATGTTTGCCGTTTCCTTTATCCGTTCTGCTGTCGCTTTGTCTATCATATATGTATTAAAAATGTAATGCTTCTGACGTTAAGTATGTTTTTAATAAGACGCGCTGCACTCTATTCCGAGCTTTTCCACGCGCGCCTTTATGCTGTCGAGCTCTTCGTGAGTGGCTTTCTGTAGGAATGAGTCGGGCGTTTCTCTGTCGATGGTGTAAATCATCACGCTTCGCGGAGCAATCTCCTTTACTGCTTCGAGCCACGGAGCTACAAACTCTTCGCCTGTGTTGTCTACATCTTCGCCTTCTTCCGTCTTGCCTTTCATAAACATTGTCTGAATTATGAGCTTGCCGTTGAAGGCTTTCATGTTTTCAATGATTTTCGCAGCGTCGTAAGACGGACTTGTAGGTCTGTCTACCATCCTTATGTAATCGTTGTTTATGGTGTCGAGCTTCAGAATGTTGTTGTCCACCTTCATTAGCGCGTCGCGCACGCTCTTATGACCAATGAACGTGGAATTGCTGAGCACCGATATCTTTGCCTTCGGGCAGAATTCGTTTCTCAGGCGAATTGTCTCGTCGATGATTTCGCTGAAATGCGGATGGCTTGTTGGCTCACCGTTGCCGGCGAATGTCAGCACATCTGGCTGAATGTTTTGCTCGCGCATTTCTGTCAGTTTGTTTTCCAATGCTTTGCTCACTGCTTCCACTGTAGGGTGTGGTGAGTGAGTGCGATGATCTTTGTTGTATCCGCATTCACAGTATATGCAGTCGAATGTGCATATCTTTCCATCGGCAGGCATGAGGTTGATGCCTAATGATATGCCAAGACGGCGACTGTGAATAGGACCATATATAGGTGAGGGATAGATTACTGTGCTCATTTGTATCTGTATTTTAAAATAAAAGCGATTTTCTTATCCGTAGTTGCCGTTTAATAACTGTTATGACAAACTTCAGATTTGACGGCAAAGTTAATAAATTTAATTGGCTTTTCTTTGCAAATTAGGCTTGTTTGTGCTAACTTTGCACACAATTACGCGTAATTATTTTAAAATTATAATGACAAAAAGAAAAAAAAGAGCCGGCGGTCGCCATGGATTGCAGGTCGTTACTTTATGTATAAGTACCGCGTTGGTGCTTATATTATTAGGTTTGGTCGTCTCGCTGGTACTCTCGGCTCACAACCTTTCTGATCGTGTACGTGAAAACCTCACAGTCACCATGATGCTGGAGAATGATATGACTCAGACGGAGTCGCAGCAGCTCTGTGCTCGTCTGCGCAAGCGCCCTTACATAAGTCATGTAACATTCATAAGCAAACAAAAGGCTTTGAAGGAGCAGGCCGCAGCCATGGGCTCTGATCCTACGGAGTTTATAGGGGTGAATCCATTCCTCCCGTCTATCGAAATGCAGCTAAAGAGTGACTATGCCAATACCGATTCCCTGAAATGGATTTCGGCAGAGCTGAAAAAATATTCCAAAGTAGGCGACATCACTTATCCTCGTGATTTGATTAATCAGGTGAATGAAATGCTGAGCAAAATCAGCATCGTGTTGTTGATATTGGCGGCTTTGCTCACGTTTATTTCGTTCTCGTTGGTGAACAATACTGTTCGTCTCGGAGTCTATGCCCGACGCTTCTCTATCCACACGATGAAGCTTGTGGGCGCGTCGTGGGGATTTATTCGCCGTCCGTTTGTGTGGCAGGCAGTTACTATCGGTATCGTGGCTGCGCTTATCGCCAATGGAGCGTTGGCAGCAGGCGTTTATGCGTGGGCTAACTATGAGCCGGATGTGCTTTCTATCATCACATGGCAGGTGATGGCGATAACGGCTGTCTCGGTTCTTATTTTCGGTATCGTTATCACAGCTGTATGCGCAGACTTGTCAGTTAGAAAGTTTTTGCGCATGAAAGCCGGAGATTTGTATAAGATATAAAACCTTAAAAATAACAAAAAGAATATGGATAAAAAGAATTTGGCATTCGATAGAATGAATTTTATTCTCATTGCTGTGGGAATGTTTGTCGTCATCTTAGGTTTCATCATGATGAGCGGTGGCGGTTCAAATTATGAACAGTTTGATCCAACTATTTTCAGTGCTATGCGTATTAAGGTTGCGCCAGTAGTTTGTCTTGTAGGATTTCTTTCTATAATCTATGGCGTTATGCACAAACCTTCAAATATAGAAACAGAAAAATAAATGACACTTATAGAAACATTGATCATCGCCATCGTCGAGGGTCTGACAGAGTTTTTGCCGGTATCTTCAACCGGTCATATGATTATAGCGCAGAATCTGCTTGGCGTGGAGAGCACTCCTTTCGTCAAGGCATTCACCATTATCATCCAGTTTGGAGCGATATTGTCTGTGGTATGCTTGTATTGGAGCAAGTTCTTCCGTCTTGACAAGACACCTGCACCGGAAGGAAGCACTGCAGTGCAGAAGTTTCTGCATAAATGGGATTTCTATTGGAAACTGCTTGTGGCTTTCATTCCTGCAGCAGTTATCGGCTTGGTAGCTAAATTGACTGGCTTGATAGATAAATTCCTTGAAAATGTAGAGGTGGTGGCTGTTATGCTCGTCGTCGGTGGTATCTTCATGCTGTTTTGTGACAAGCTGTTTAATAAAGGCAGCGAAGAAACCAAACTGACTGAGAAGCGAGCTTTTAACGTAGGCTTGTTTCAGTGCATATCGATGATTCCGGGTGTTTCTCGTTCTATGGCAACGATAGTAGGCGGTATGGCTCAGAAACTTACACGTCGCGCTGCTGCCGAGTTCTCATTCTTCCTTGCAGTGCCAACTATGGCTGCAGCTACTGCTCTTGATGTGCTTGAGTTGTTCTTCGGTGATGAGGTTGACGCTTCATGGGCCACTCCCGACAATCTGCTTATGCTTGCCGTGGGCAGTGTGGTAGCTTTCATCGTGGCTTTAATTGCCATGAAGTGGTTCGTGAATTTCTTGGCTAAATATGGCTTCTATGCGTTCGGTGTCTATCGTATCATGGTGGGTGGAATAATTCTGGCTCTTATCCTGTCAGGTCATTCACTCGTGATGGTAGACTGATTTTTTCATTCATAATTTATTTACGAATGGATTTTATAGCAGGCGAAAAGATATATATAGATAAGCCATACGGCATTTCAAGTTTCGGAGCGTTGGCGCATGTGCGTTATCTCATATCTCAGAAGCTTGGAGTGAAAAGGGTGAAGACAGGTCATGCCGGCACTCTTGATCCTCTCGCTACGGGCGTGTTGGTGCTTTGCACAGGTCGTTGCACCAAGGAGATTGAAAATTTGCAGTATCACGACAAGGAATACACCGCAACCTTGCAGCTTGGCGCTACAACTCCGAGCTACGATATGGAGCATACCGTGAACGCTACTTATCCCACAGCGGGCATTACTCGTGAAAAGGTGCTTGAGGTGTTGCAGTCGTTCGTGGGCGATATTCAGCAAGTGCCGCCATCTTACAGCGCGTGCAAGGTGAACGGCAGCAGAGCATATAAGCTGAAGCGTCATGGCTCGGAAGTGAAGTTGAAGCCAAAGAGTATTCGTATTGATGAAATAGAACTCACTGATTTCAATCCCGAAAAAATGCAGATGAGCATTTGCGTGAAATGCGGAAAGGGCACTTATATCCGTGCTCTGGCGCGCGACATCGGCAGAGCTTTGAATAGCGGTGCTTTTCTTACGGCGTTGCGTCGCACGAGAGTGGGCGAAATAAAGGTGGAAAACTGCATTGATTACGACGGATTCGAGCAGTGGCTTAACTCGCAGACAATAGAAAATACACATATATAATATATAGAGTACATATAAAATAGTTTAGTTATTAGGATTTTAAAGTAAGGAGACAACGTATAATGAAATTATCTCAATTCAAATTTAAATTGCCAGAAGAGCAGATTGCTCTTTATCCACATAGCTTCGTGCGTAAGTTTAAGAACGATGACGGAACAGAGGGTTCTTTTAATGTCGTTCGCCGCGATGAAAGCAGACTGATGGTGCTTCACCGTAAGTCGCAGAAGATAGATATGTATCACACTGATGATAAAGGCAATCCTATCGAGGGCGATTTCATTCAGTTTAAGGATATCGTGAATTATTTCGATGAGAATGATACCTTTATCTTCAATGATACAAAGGTGTTCCCTGCTCGTCTGTATGGCATGAAGGAGAAGACCGACTCTAAGATTGAGGTATTTCTTCTCCGTGAGTTGAACGAGGAAATGCGTCTTTGGGATGTTCTTGTAGAGCCAGCGCGTAAAATCCGTATAGGTAATAAGCTTTTCTTCGATGAGAGCAGCACGATGGTAGCTGAGGTTATCGACAATACTACAAGCCGCGGACGCACGTTGCGCTTCCTTTACGACTGTCCTCATGATGAGTTTAAGCGTGAGCTGTATGCTCTTGGCGAAGCTCCTCTGCCACGCTATATCATCGATCGTCGTGAGAACCACGCTGCCACTCCTGAGGATATGGAGAATTATCAGTGTATCTATGCTGAGAATGAGGGCGCGGTAACGGCTCCTGCCACAGGTCTTCATTTCACTCGCGAGTTGATGAAGCGTATGGAAATCAGAGGTATCAATTCTGCGTTTATCACTGTTCATTGCGGTCTTGGCATTTATCATCCTATCGAAGTGGAGGATTTGTCAAAGCATAAGGTAGATTCTGAGCAGATGATAATCACCGATAAGGCTTGCCGTCTTGTCAATGAAACAAAGCAGAGCGGTCATCGCCTTTGCCTTGTCGGAGCAAGTACAGCCAAGGCTACGGAAACTGCTGTGGGCACTGACGGATTGTTGAAGGAATATGATGGCTGGACAAATAAGTTTATCGTTCCTCCTTACGATTTCGGACTTGCCGACAACATGGTAGTCAATTTCTATGAGCCAGAGTCAATCTTGCTTATGGAGACAGCTGCGTTTGGTGGCTATGAGCTTGTTATGGAAGCTTATAATAAGGCAGTAAAGAATGGCTATATGTTTGGCACATTCGGCGATTCTTTGTTGATATTGAACGATTAATTTCATCTATTAGAAATATGCACATAGTCTATTTAGGCCTTGGAACCAATCTTGGTGACAAAAAGGCCAATATAGAAAATGCAATTGATAAGATAAGCGAGAGCGTTGGCACAGTCTGCCGACGCTCTTCGCTGTTTTATTCAAAGCCGTGGGGATTTGAGTCGGAAAATGATTTTATAAATGCTGTGGTGTGTGTAGAAACAGAGCTTTCTCCGCTGGAAGTTCTGCGTGCTACGCAGTGTGTTGAGCGTAGCCTTGGGCGTACTGAGAAATCCGTCAATAATGTGTATCACGACCGATTGATAGATATCGATATCTTGTTATATGATGATATTGAAATATCTACTCCCGAGCTTACTATTCCGCATCCGCTGATGAAGCAGCGTGATTTCGTGATGATACCGCTAAAAGAAATCTTGAAATAATTTTTGTGCTGCACTCGATTTTCCGTAACTTTAAATAAGATTACTCCATCTCGGCATCAAAAAAGAATGAATTCTTTTTGTGCTGCACTCGTTTTTCCGTAACTTTGCATACAAGCAAAATGAGAATTACATTCTCAAAGTTATATACCTAAAATAATGAAAACAAATTTTGAACTTCGCTATGCGGCTCACCCTGATGACGCAAAGCATTATGATACAGCACGCATTCGTCGTGATTTCCTTATAGAAAAATTGTTTGCCGCTGATGAGGCAAATATGGTTTACTCTATGTATGATCGTATGATTGTGGGAGGCGTGATGCCTGTAAACGAAACAATTATGCTTGAGGCTATCGACCCTATAAAGAGTGAGCATTTCACTTCTCATCGTGAGGTTGGCATATTCAATGTAGGTGAGGGAGAAGGTATCGTAAAGGTAGGCAACGAGGAATATACTCTTGGCTTCAAGGAGGCTTTGTATATCGGTAGGGGAGAGCATGACGTGTTCTTCACAAGTAAGGACTCTAAAAAGCCTGCTAAGTTCTATTTCAACAGCACTACTGCTCATAAGGAATACCCTTGCAAAAAGGTTACTAAGGCTGATGCTAATCAGCTTCACATGGGCGCTCTGGAAACAAGCAATGAGCGCACTATCAACCAAATGCTTATCGACAAGGTGCTTCCTACATGCCAGTTGCAGATGGGAATGACGGAGCTTGCTACGGGCAGCGTATGGAATACAATGCCAGCACATGTGCATAGCCGTCGTATGGAGGCGTATTTCTATTTCGAGCTTCCAGAAGATCAGGCAGTGTGTCATTTCATGGGCGAACCCGACGAGACACGCCATATATGGATGAAAGGCAATCAGGCTGTGTTGTCGCCGGAATGGAGCATACATAGCGCTGCCGCAACCCATAACTACACCTTTATATGGGGTATGGGCGGAGAGAATATGGATTATAATGATCAGGACTTCTCTGCTATAACGGATTTGAAATAAAAAACAATATATTAATATATCTAATATTTATAACGTTAAAAAATAATGGATACATTTTCAAAGAATTTCTCTCTTGAGGGCAAGGTTGCTCTCGTGACAGGCGGTGCTTATGGCATCGGTTTCGCCATTGCAGAGGCATTCGCTAAGGCAGGCGCTAAGATCGCGTTCAACTGCCGTAGCCAGAAGCATTTGGATCAGGCTATTGCCGACTATAAGGCAAAGGGCATTGACGCAAAGGGCTATATCGCTGATGTAACTGACGAGGCTCAGGTAAAAAATCTTGTTGCTGACATCGAAAAGGAACTTGGTGTTATCGACATCCTTGTAAACAACGCTGGTATTATCAAGCGTATTCCTATGACAGAGATGAGCGTAGAGGATTTCCGTCAGGTTGTTGACATCGACCTCAACGCGCCATTCATCGTCAGCAAGGCTGTAATCCCTGGCATGATTAAGAAGGGACATGGTAAGATTATCAATGTTTGCTCAATGATGAGTGAGCTTGGTCGTGAGACTGTTTCTGCTTATGCAGCCGCTAAGGGTGGATTGAAGATGCTTACACGCAATATCTGCTCAGAGTTTGGTGAGGCTAACATCCAGTGCAACGGTATCGGCCCTGGCTATATCGCAACTCCACAGACAGCTCCTCTCCGTGAGCGTCAGGCTGATGGCAGCCGTCATCCTTTCGACAGCTTCATCATCGCAAAGACTCCTGCTGCTCGTTGGGGTACACCAGAGGATCTTATGGGTCCTGCCGTATTCTTGGCTTCTGATGCTTCTGACTTCGTAAATGGTCACATACTTTATGTTGATGGCGGTATCTTGGCTTACATTGGCAAGCAGCCATAATCCTTTCAATGGATAAGAATAATTGCAATTCGTAGCGATTATATAAAATTATAAAAGGCAATCACATTCCGTGGTTGCCTTTTTGCATTGAATATGCTTATGTTTTTAATATTTACAAAGCTATCTATCTTATTACAAACTTCTTCTTACCTTTTATATATATGCCTGATGGCAGACGAGATACATCGGTGCCGACAAATCTGCCGTCGATAGAGAAAATGCGGTCGTCCGTGTTTCTGATATCATTGTTGATGGTGATATTTCTTATGCCTGTGGCAATATAGGCATTATAGTCATGAATGTAGTTGAAGCCGACGATGCGCTCCGCTGTGTTCTCTGTGATATTAAGCAATGCCTTATTTGTGTAGCCGTCGCTTCTTGTGTACCATGTGAAGTTAGGCAGACGCAGAGAGTCGGTAAGGTTGGTTACATTGCTCGTGCCAGGGAAAGAGTCGCCGCAATGACTTCTGCGATAATCATACTTCGTGTATTCATCGCCGTCTTCGCCTGAAAGGTAACTTGAAATGACAAGGCTGTCGGCAGGGACAATTGCCATGCCAGGTTTGCCAGCTATTTCGTTTACATGCTGGTTCATATGAACATCATTATATTGCCAATTTACATGGGTGACAACCAATCCATGAGCAGGTTCACTTGAGGTAGAGGTGAAAGGAATGTTTCTATTCCATTGCTTTCCGTCGTAGTGCTCAAGCATGAAACATTCTTTATTGTTATCCGGATTTACTATGCGGAAAGCCTTACCGCCATTGTCAAGGCTTTTAAGATTGGTAATGGTGGTGTCTTTTGTGAGCGTTTCAGCCTGCATCCATCCCATCACCTCACGTTCCCACGCTGTGTATGCCGTAGGGCGATAACCATATTTGCCGTATTCTCCACCATCCATCAAGTCCCAATATTCCATTTCTTGATTGTGAACGGTGCGTCCCTCGGCATAATATGGATAAAAGTCGGGCAAGCCCATAGCATGAGAAAATTCATGGCATATCACTCCAATGCCGTTAGCCTGTGGGGCGGTATTAATAGGGTTCTCCCAGTCTTCTTTCTTGAAATTAAGCTCGGCAGTTACGCAGTAGCGACGGAATGTTACGCCATTTACCATGGCATTGCATGTTCCGCTTTTTGCCCAGATGGTAGTGTCGGCTCCGCCTGAGTTTTGACCATATCCGGCATAGATTACAAATACCATTGGCGTTTGCGCGTTGCCTTCCTCGGTTGTGGTAAACTGTGATAAGTCTACTTGGTCTTTCACGAGGTCAAGAGCTTCGCCGAACATGGTGCTTAATTTATCGTTGTCGGTGCCACTTCCGCTGTCAGCGCCATAATACGACATATTGTGAGGCAGCGTTACCACATCGGTAATGGTGAATACAGGCGTATATCTGCCGAAACTCATGTCGCGGAAATATTCCTGCACGCTGCCGTAATTCTTATATTGCTCTGACTTGCTGAAAATATCCGTATCAATTTCTCTATTTCCATTAAAGATTTTTGTAAAAGTCTGCTTAGGATTTTCTACGGTGAATGTGTTGTCGTTGAATTGGGCAAGGACGACTAATGCTCGTGGACTGCCTGTGTGAGGAAAATAGGCTGGGTTGTTGTCGCCTATGGTAGTGCTCAATGCTGCTCGCGTCTGCATTTCTTTAGCATTATTGAGAAAGGCAGAGCGGAGCTGACGGCGAGAAATCTTGGCTTCGGCGGCAGAACGCATACTTCTGTTGTGAGCTAATAGGGTAGAGGCTTTTGCCATGCCCGATTTAGATATTTCAGCCACATAGAATGCTTTGTTCTTTGGCATGATAATAGTGCCGTCGGCAGCTGTGTACCAATGGAAATGCTCGTCACCATGTATGTAGTAGCATAGTTGTGTGCCGTCGGGCTGTGAGAAATAGAAAGGCGTGCTCATTGCTTTCGCTCCGAAAACGCTTAGCGTGGCGAAGGAAAGAAAAAGCGATAGTAAAAGTTTGGGTTTCATGATGTTAATGATAAAAGTATTGTCCTTTGTTCTTTGTTCGCTTGCCATATTCTATGGCGTGATTAGGGCAATGATGATAGCAGGCGAAGCAGGCAAGGCAGTCGCCCGTGTGTTTCCAAACAGGCATTTTGTCTTTTCCTCCGTCAATGTTATCTACAGGGCATATGCTTGCGCATATTCCGCATTTTATGCAACTGTCGGTCTTTACGCGGAATGGCTTGTCGGTGATAAGCTTATGTATGAAAAATCCGCCAAGCAGTCTGCTGTTTATGCGAGGCCAGTTGCCACGGGCAAGGTTTTCCGCCTTCTCGTTTTTCAGAATAGTGTTTCTGGCAAAGCTTGTCAGTTCTTCTTTTGCCTTATCCTTTTTCTGCTTTTCCTTTTCTGGTTTGTCCACGTCCATAAAAGGCAGACCTACATACGATTCGGGCATTATGAGCGATAAAGCAGCGTCAAGATGAAGCCCGCGCTTCTTGATGTCGGCATTGAATATGTCGATGGTTTCGCCGATGTCGTCGCCTGCCGTGCAGATTGCGTAAGTGTAAGCATCGGAAGCACCGTCGATTACGAGCTTTGAGATAAATTCTCTTACAAGTTTCGGTGGTCGCCATCCGTGAACAGGAAAACAAAAACCGATTCGCTCTCCTTCTTGAAGGGCAAATCGGTAACTATTATTTTTGATTGCCTCAGGAATAGAAATAATGTTGCTGTCGGCAGTGAGGTTGGCAACCTCTTTCGCAGCCCATTTCGTATTGCCTGTGCATGATAGGTAGAATATCATTGTATGATGTTAAGAAAAAAGTGAGTGCTTAGTCGTTATTTCTTTTCTTCCATAACGCCTTCTACATATAGGCGCACCATTTCAGTCTCGGCATTTGTGCGCACAGTGATACTCTTCTTGAAATGACCTGGGAATTTGCCCGCGCCGTTGTATTTCACGCGTATCTGCCCACTCTTGCCCGGCATGATAGGCTCCTTGGTGTAAGAAGGCACTGTGCAGCCGCAGCTTGCCACTGCCTGATTGATAATCAGCGGGCCGTCGCCGGTGTTGGTGAATGTGAATACACAGTTCTGAACAGGTGAACTCTCGCTGAACGTGCCGAAGTTGTGAACTACTTTGTCAAACTTGATTTCAGCTTTCTTCTGTGCTGCTGCGAATACTACGCAGAGCATAAGCATTAGTGGTAATATTATTAATCTTTTCATATTCATGTTCTTGCGTTTGATTAATGCAAAGGTAGTAAAAGAAACCAACCGATGACCAAAATAGGGACATTTTTTTCATTCTTTCATATTTTTATTGTAATTTTGCGTCCCAGTATATTTCTGAAAACTAAAACAAAATAATATATATGTACAGAACGAATACATGCGGAGAGCTCCGACTTTCTGATGCCGGTAAAGAAGTGACTTTGGCCGGTTGGGTGAAGCGCTCCAGAAAAATGGGCGGCATGACGTTTATTGATTTGCGTGACCGTTATGGTGTAACACAGTTGGTTTTCAATGAGGCTGATGATGCGGCTCTTTGCGAAAATGCCAATAAGCTGGGACGCGAATTTTGCGTGCAGATTACAGGTGTCGTAAGTGAGCGCCAGAGCAAAAACGCTAATATGCCTACCGGCGACATCGAAATCTTGGTGAAGACTCTCAATGTACTTTCAAGCAGTCTTACTCCTCCTTTTACTATTGAGGATGAAACCGACGGCGGTGATGATATTCGCATGAAATATCGTTATCTTGACTTGCGTCGCGACGCTGTAAGAAAGAACTTGGAATTGCGCCACCGCATGACTATTCTGATACGTAATTTCCTTGATAACCGCAACTTCCTTGAGGTGGAAACTCCTTTCCTCATCGGTTCTACTCCTGAGGGCGCGCGCGACTTCGTTGTGCCTTCTCGCATGAATCCAGGTCAGTTCTATGCTTTGCCTCAGAGTCCGCAAACATTGAAGCAGCTTCTTATGATTGCTGGCTTCGACAGATATTTCCAGATTGTGAAATGTTTCCGCGATGAGGACTTGCGTGCCGACCGTCAGCCTGAGTTTACACAGGTGGATTGTGAAATGTCGTTCGTAGATCAGGATGATGTCATCAACTTATTTGAGGAGATGATGCGTCACTTGTTTAAGGAAGTGCTCGACGTGGATATTCCAAAGTTGCAGCAGATGACATGGCATGAAGCTATGCGTCGCTTCGGTAGCGATAAGCCTGACTTGCGTTTCGGCATGGAGTTTGTGGAACTCATGGACGAACTTAAGGGCACTGCTGATTTCTCTGTATTCAATGAAGCTGAATATATTGGTGGTATTTGTGCTCCTGGTTGCGCTGATTATAGTCGCAAGCAGCTCAATGAACTTACCGACTTCGTAAAGCGTCCACAGGTGGGTGCTAAGGGTCTTGTATATATTAAGGTGAACGAAGACGGCACAATAAAGAGCAGCATTGATAAATTCTATTCAGAAGAGCAGCTTAGAAAAGTTGCCGACAAGATGGGGGCCAACAAGGGCGACCTTATCCTCATTCTCAGTGGCGATAATGCCAACAAGACTCGCGTGCAGCTCTGCACATTGCGTTTGGAGATGGGCGATCGTCTTGGCTTGCGCGATAAGAATGTATTTAAGTGCTTGTGGATTGTAGACTTCCCTCTCTTTGAGTGGAGCGATGAGGAGCAGCGCCTTATGGCTACTCACCATCCATTCACAATGCCTAACCCTGATGATATTCCTTTGCTCGATGAGCATCCTGAGCAGGTGCGCGCTAAGGCTTACGACTTCGTATGCAATGGTATCGAAGTAGGTGGTGGTAGCTTGCGTATCCACGACAGCAATTTGCAGGCTAAGATGTTTGAGGTGCTTGGCTTCACTCCTGAAAAGGCAATGGAGCAGTTCGGCTTCCTCATCAATGCTTTCAAGTTTGGCGCGCCTCCTCATGCAGGTCTTGCTTTCGGATTGGATCGTATGGTAAGTATTTTTGCTAAGCTTGATTCTATCCGCGACTGCATCGCGTTCCCTAAAAACAACTCCGGTCGCGACGTGATGCTTGATGCTCCTTCAGAGTTGGCTCAGAAACAACTTGACGAATTGCAGCTAAAGGTTGACCTAAGTCAAAAAAACGATTAGTTTAACTTGATTTGTTTTCTTTTCGAAGTGTGAAGTTACGTTTACTTAAAAAAATAATGTAATTTTGCGGTAATAAAATAAATTTTTTATCAAACCACGTTGGTTTAATTAGAGATAATAAGTTTTATTAATATTATGACAGTAAAGAAGACAACAGCTGCTCCTGCTGCAAAGAAGGTGGCAGAGAAGAAAGCAACAAAGGCAGCTCCTGCTAAAAAGGCGGCTGCGAAGAAAGTAGTTTACTTGACATCTGAGAATGCCGGTTTCCGTGCAGGCGATGTTTATCAGACTCTTGCTGCTGCTGAGGGTAAGGCTCTTAGCGTAGCAGAAATCGCTAAGAAGGCAAACATCTCTGTAGAAGATGTTTACATGGGCATCGGATGGCTTTTCAAGGAAGGTAAGATCAGAGACGAGAATAATCTCGTAACACTTGCTTAATTTTTACAAGAATCACTATAAGGGGGTTGCAGTGTAGATAGTTTCACTACAACCCCTTTTTTATATGCTTTTTTAATCACCCATTATAAATCTATATAAAGGCATATACATTTTTATATATAATAGATATAAATGATTTACGACGAGGCAATACTTAGAATTCTTAAGGAAGCAGGAGAGGGAGGACTTCCCATTAAAAAGCTTTCGCTGCATGTGCTCAACGCTTGCAATTCTATGTTTGCGCCGCTTGATATTGACGATGTACATGATTATGTGGCGCATTTCTTGCGCCAGCATCCGATGCTTGTAGAGCGAACAGGCAGAAGAGGTTATTATCGCATAAACACGAAATCGCACGAAACGCAACAGCTACTTATTGATTTTTCTATATTTGACGCTGATGAAACGGCTGATAAAGAGGAAGTTAAACATGATGAAGACAGATCGTTGAGCTTGTTTTGATATTCGTCAAGTTATTGATATGTGTCAATAAAACACTATGTTTATGCTGTTTTTTATATAAAATGTTTGCGCACACACCAGAATGTGCGTACCTTTGCACCGAACAAAAGAGATAAAGGATAACATTAGAATCGGTGACCAAAGATACAACACCGATAAGAACGTAAAGATTGTAGAAAATATGATTACATTAATGATTTTAGCCGTAGTGGCTGTGATGGTAGCTCAAGCAGTAAATGTCAGCAACAAACTTAACTTCCGTGGTTAAGAGCTGACAATCACTGAAAGAGTAATTTCAAGAGAGAATTTTAAATAACACATTAATAATATAGAAAGGATAACAATCATGGTAACACTTATGTGCATTTTGAGTTTTGTAGTAGTAGCAACAATGTATGCTCAGGCTGCAAATTTGGCCAACAAGGTTAATTAATATAACCTCGTGGCTTTTTTTGAAATTAATTCAATCTATATATATTCGAAAAGCGAGATTCTGAAAAGAGTCTCGCTTTTTTCATTGTCGTAATTTTATGCACGCTTGTTACAAGTTGTTGCAGATTATAAGAAAAACAAGCAAAAAAGTTACGAATTATTTTGTTTTATCAACCTAAACGATTATCTTTGCAATCAAATATAAGAAAATCATCGTAATTGAAAGATTTCGTTACGATGAAACAACACATAGAGAACAAAAGCAAAGTCAATACAGAGCTTATGAAAGCGTTAAATGGCATACAGACTGAAATTAATATTGGTATTACCATTATTATTGGCATTATTCGACTACAGAGCGTAGGCGGAAGTGACGAGGTATGCATGTAATTGCTGTTCATATAAGATGAATGATATATAAAAGCCTTTCTCACTTCCGCGTGTGAAAGGCTTTTCTTGTTTGCCGAAAAAATCTATGGGCTTCTTTTTTAGAGAGAAACTAAATCTAACGTTTTCTGATAGGAGAGAGCTAAATCTTATTTAATAGAGAGTGAAAATAACATATTGATATAATAAAGAGATAAGAATATGAGTGATAGATTATTCATTTTCGATACTACACTTCGCGATGGCGAGCAAGTGCCGGGCTGTCAGCTCAATACTGTAGAGAAAATACAGGTGGCTAAGCAGTTGGAGCAGTTGGGAGTCGACGTGATAGAGGCTGGTTTCCCTATATCATCACCGGGTGATTTTAATTCCGTGATAGAGATTAGCAAGGCGGTGACATGGCCTACAATCTGCGCATTGACACGTGCTGTGGAAAAAGATATTGATGTGGCTGCCGAGTCATTGAAATATGCTAAGCATAAACGCATACATACCGGAATCGGCACGAGTGACAGCCATATTAAGTATAAATTTCACAGCAATCGTGAGGAAATCATCGAGCGTGCGATAGCTGCTGTGAAATATGCTAAGAAGTATGTGGAAGACGTAGAGTTTTATGCGGAAGACGCAGGACGTACGGAAAATGAATATCTTGCTCGTGTGGTTGAGGCTGTAATCAAGGCGGGCGCGACGGTGGTGAACATTCCTGACACCACAGGTTATTGTCTGCCCCATGAATATGGCAACAAGATAAAATACTTGATGGAACATGTAGATGGTATCGACAAAGCCATCATTTCTACTCACTGCCATAACGATTTGGGTATGGCTACCGCAAATACATTGGAAGGCGTGCTTAATGGCGCTCGACAGGTGGAGGTTACGGTAAATGGTATCGGTGAGCGTGCCGGTAACACATCATTGGAAGAGATTGCCATGATATTGAAATGTCATAAGGGAATAGACATTGATACTAATATCAATACTACGAAGATATATCCTATATCACGCATGGTAAGTTCATTGATGAACATGCCTGTTCAGCCGAATAAAGCTATCGTGGGCAGAAATGCTTTCGCCCATTCAAGCGGCATTCATCAAGACGGTGTTCTTAAAAATGTGGAAACCTACGAGATAATGAATCCGAAGGATGTGGGATTGGACGACAACTCTATCGTATTGACGGCACGCAGCGGAAGGGCGGCTTTGAAATATCGCTTGAATGTTTTGGGCATAGATGTCGCTGACGATGAAAAGCTTGATGGCTTGTATCAGAAGTTCCTGAAATTGGCAGACCAAAAGAAAGAGGTGAACGATGACGACATTCTGATGCTTGCCGGGGCCGATACTGCTGATGCCCATGCCGTGAAACTCGATTTCTTGCAGGTGACAACAGGTATGGGAGTGCGCTCGGTAGCAAGCATTGGTCTGGATATAAGCAATCAGAAGTTTGAGGCAGCAAGCACGGGTAATGGCCCTGTAGACGCGGCAATCAGAGCGTTGAAGAAGATTATTCAGAAGGAAATGACGCTGAAGGAGTTTACTATTCAGGCTATTTCTAAAGGTTCTGATGATGTAGGAAAGGTTCACATGCAGGTGGAATACGACGGCAGCGTGTACTATGGATTCGGAGCTAACACAGATATTGTGACTGCCTCTGTAGAAGCCTACATTGATTGCATAAATAAGTTTAAGAAATAAAGAGAAAAACATTTATATGAATACATTATTTGATAAAATTTGGGATAAGCATGTGGTTCAGATTGTGGAAGATGGACCAACGCAACTTTATATAGACCGCCTGTATTGTCATGAGGTGACTTCGCCTCAGGCATTTGACGGCATGAGAGCAAGAGGGTTGAAATGTTTCCGCCCTTCGCAGATTTTTTGTATGCCCGACCATAACACCCCTACACACGATCAGGACAAGCCTATCGAAGACCCTGTTTCAAAGAAGCAGGTAGACACCTTGTCGAAGAATTGCGCAGACTTCGGGCTTACCCATTTTGCCATGAACAGCAAGGACAATGGTATTATCCATGTGGTAGGTCCTGAGAAGGGACTTTCCTTGCCGGGCATGACAATCGTATGTGGCGACTCTCATACATCTACTCATGGAGCTATGGGAGCGGTGGCTTTCGGTATCGGCACAAGTGAGGTGGAGATGGTTATGGCTTCGCAGTGTATTTTGCAGCAGAAACCAAAGTCAATGCGCATCAGCATTAATGGCAAACTGAATAAAGGCGTAGTTGCTAAGGATGTGGCTCTTTATCTTATGAGCAAACTTACTACAAGTGGCGCTACGGGATATTTCGTAGAATATGCCGGTGATGTGGTTCGCGATATGAGTATGGAGGGACGTCTTACCCTTTGCAACCTTTCTATAGAAATGGGTGCTCGTGGAGGATTTATCGCTCCAGATGAAACAACATTTGAATATATCAAGGGCAGAGAATATGCCCCTAAGGGTGAAGCTTGGGATAAGGCTGTAGCTTATTGGCGCACTCTGAAGAGTGGCGACGACGCAGTGTTTGACAAGGAATTAACCTTTGACGCTGCCGACATTGAGCCACGCATCACCTATGGCACTAACCCTGGTATGGGCATCGGCATTACTGGCTCTATTCCTACTCTTGACGAGATTGATGAAGCTGGTCAGGCTTCTTTCAAGAAGAGTTTGCAGTATATGGGTTTCTCTGCCGGTGAAAAGCTTCTTGGCCATAAGATAGATTATGTGTTCCTTGGTGCTTGCACCAACGGACGTATCGAGGATTTCCGTGCCTTTGCTTCTATTGTTAAGGGAAAGAAGAAGGCGGATAACGTAACGGCATGGCTCGTTCCGGGTTCTTGGCTCGTGGATAAGCAAATCAGAGAGGAAGGTATTGACAAGATTGTTGAGGCTGCAGGTTTTGAGATTCGTCAGCCAGGTTGCTCAGCTTGTCTTGCGATGAATGATGATAAGATTCCGGCAGGAAAATATTCAGTTTCTACAAGCAACAGAAACTTTGAGGGTCGTCAGGGCCCTGGTTCTCGCACAATTCTCGCAAGTCCTTATGTTGCTGCCGCTGCCGCGATAACAGGCGTAATCACCGACCCAAGAACGTTAATGTAAATATTCCATAGAAAATGAAACAGAAATTCGACGTTATAACATCATCTTGCATTCCTTTGCCACTTGAGAATGTAGATACCGACCAGATAATTCCGGCACGATTCCTCAAAGCTACTGATAAAGAAGGCTTTGGCGACAACTTATTTCGCGACTGGCGATATAATAAAGATGGCTCACCGAAGAAAGATTTCGTGCTCAACGACCCTTCTTACAGTGGCGTAATCCTTGTGGCAGGCAAGAACTTCGGTTCGGGTTCTTCGCGTGAACATGCTGCATGGGCTATTGCAGGCTATGGATTCAGAGTCGTAATCAGCTCATTCTTTGCCGACATTCATAAGAACAACGAGCTTAACAACTTTGTTTTGCCGGTAGTGGTTTCAGAGGATTTCCTTCAGGAACTTTTTGAAACGATTGACAAAGACCATGCTTCACAGGTGAAAGTGGATTTGCCTAATCAGACGGTTACTAATCTTGCGACGGGCAGAAGTGAGCATTTTGAAATCAATGGCTACAAAAAGCATTGCCTGATGAATGGTCTTGACGATGTAGACTTCCTTGTGCAGAATCGTGACAAGGTTGAAAGTTATGAAACGAAATAACAAGTTCTCGTAACTCGTAACAATTACAACATACAAAATTCTATATATGAATTCATTTGTAGAAATCATGGATTGCACTCTCCGCGATGGTGAGCAGACCAGCGGAGTGTCTTTCCTTCCTCACGAAAAACTGATGATTGCCCGAATGTTGCTCCATGATATTAATGTGGATCGTATTGAGGTGGCATCGGCAGGCGTTTCCGATGGAGAGAAAGACGCAGTCAGCATGATTTGCAAATATGCCGATAGCGTTGGCAAACTCGAAAGGGTAGAGGTCTTGGGGTTTGTTAATGGTCATCGTTCTGTAGATTGGGTGCATTCGTGTGGCTGCAAGGTGATAAATTTGCTCGCCAAGGGTTCGCTCAAGCATTGTACACAGCAGCTTGGCAAAACTCCAGAAGAACATATTGCCGACATCAAGGAGGTGGTAGCTTATGCCGACAGCCTTGGAATGAGCGTGAACTTATATCTTGAAGACTGGTCTTCGGGCATGCGCGATTCCATGGATTATGTGTTCCAAATGATGGACGCTCTCAGCCAGACTTCAATAAAGCGATTTATGCTTCCCGACACTTTGGGCATTCTCAATCCATTGAATTGCATGGACTATATGCGCATGATGCTTGAACGTTATCCCGACAAGCATTTCGATTTTCATGCTCATAATGATTACGACCTTGCCGTGAGCAACACTCTTGCTGCCGTATGGTGTGGCTGCAAAGGCGTTCATGTCACTGTAAATGGCTTAGGCGAACGTTGTGGAAACGCTCCTCTATCAAGCGTGCAGGTGATTCTCAAAGATCATTTCAAGGCGAAGACTAACATCTGCGAGGAGCGATTGAATGATATTTCTCATCTCGTTGAGGGATATAGCGGCATAGCCGTAGCTCCCAATATGCCTGTGGTGGGCGCTAATGTGTTTACACAGGTGGCAGGAGTGCATGCCGATGGTGACAACAAGGACAAGCTTTATCAGAATAATCTTGCTCCAGAGCGTTTCGACCGCAAGCGTGAGTATGCCCTCGGCAAGAATTCCGGCAAGGCAAATATCCTTGCTAATCTTGAAGAGCTCGGCTTGCAGCTTTCGCCTGAGCAGACTCGCATGGTGACGAAGCGCATAACGGAGCTTGGCGATAAGAAGGAACTCGTTACGCAAGACGATTTGCCATATATCGTTTCCGATGTGCTCAATCATGATGGACCAGAGGAACGAGTGAAACTGCTTAGCTATATGGTTTCCACAAGCTATGGGTTAAAGCCATTGGCAAGTATTCGTATCAGTGTGAATGGTGAAGTGTTTGAGGCTGACTCTACCGGCGACGGACAGTATGACGCTTTTGTGAAGGCTTTGCGAAAGATATATAAGGAGAAACTCGACCGCACATTCCCTACTCTTGAAAATTATTCCGTGAGTATCCCTCCGGGTGGACGCACCGATGCTCTTGTGCAGACGGTAATTACTTGGAGAGATGGCGACAGGCTTCTTCGCACTCATGGTCTTGATGCCGATCAGACAGACTCGGCAATTAAGGCAACATTTAGAATGCTGAACATTGTAGAAAACGAAAAACAAAATTAAAACATACATTTTATGAAACTTAAGATAGCAGTATTGCCGGGCGACGGCATAGGACCAGAGATTATGAAGCAGGGAGTGGCTGTGATGGATGCCATTGCCGAGAAGTTTAATCATGAATTTTCTTATGAGGAAGCTCTTTGCGGTGCTCATGCCATTGATGAGGTGGGCGACCCTTTCCCTGAAAAGACTTTCGAGATATGCAAGAATGCCGACGCAGTGCTTTTTGCTGCTGTTGGCGACCCGAAATTCGATAACGACCCTACAGCGAAAGTTCGCCCTGAGCAGGGGTTGCTTGCTATGCGTAAGAAACTCGGCTTGTTTGCCAATATCCGCCCTATGCAGACTTTTGACTGCTTAGTTCATAAAAGCCCATTGAAGGAAGAGCTTGTGCGTGGCGCAGACTTTGTTTGTATTCGTGAGCTTACAGGCGGTATGTATTTTGGCGAAAAATACCAGGACAACGACAAGGCTTATGACACCGACCTTTACACTCGTCCAGAGATTGAGCGCATCCTTAAAGTAGGTTTTGCCTATGCTCGTAAGCGTAATCATCACCTCACTGTCATCGACAAGGCAAATGTGCTTGCTTCAAGCAGATTGTGGCGACAGGTGGCAAAAGAGATGGAACCGCAATATCCTGATGTTACTGTAGATTACATGTATGTGGACAACGCCTCAATGCGTATGATTTCAGAGCCTAAGTTCTTCGATGTGATGGTTACTGAGAATACTTTCGGCGACATCCTCACCGATGAAAGTTCATGTATCAGTGGTTCTATGGGTTTGCTTCCTTCTGCTTCTACAGGCGAGAGCACACCTGTCTTCGAGCCTGTTCATGGCTCATGGCCACAGGCTGCCGGCAAAAACCTTGCCAACCCGATAGCGCAGATTCTTTCTGTTGCAATGATGCTCGAATATTTTGATTTGAAAGAGGAGGGCGCGCTTGTTCGCAAGGCTGTAGACGCTTCTCTTGATGCTAATGTACGTACGCCAGAGATTCAGGTAGAGGGCGGCGCTCAGTATGGCACAAAGGAAGTAGGTGCTTGGATAGTGGATTATATCAAGAACCATTAATAATTGTTTTTAAAATAATATCTTTAAAAATCGACATCCATTTCACATGTGGTGTCGATTTTTTTTTGTGATTAGGATTTTCCTGTAGAGTTGTGCAACGAAATCTTCGTTTTAAGATTTTCCTGCAGAGTTGTGCAGCGAAATCTTCGTTTTGAGATTTCTCTGTAGAGTTGTGCAGCGAAATCTTCATTTTAGGATTTCTCTGTAGAGTTGTGCAGCGAAATCTTCGTTTTAAGATTTTCCTGCAGAGTTGTGTAGCGAAATCTCGTTTTTAAGATTTGTCTGTAGAGTTGTGTAGCGAAATCTTCGTTTTAAGATTTCTCTGTAGAGTTGTGCAACGAAATTTTCATTTTAGGATTTCTCTGTAGAGTTGTGCAGCGAAATCTTCATTTTAGGATTTGTCTGCAGAGTTGTGTGGCGAAATCTAATTTCAATTTTTCTTCTTTTTTGCTTGTGGATTTAAAAATAAGGTTTATATTTGCAATTAGAATGTGCGTAGCACCTTATGTTTTGGTGTAGCGTGCCTTATTGGTGAAAGTAATTAGCATTAGCTATTATCTTGTTCTTGTGAGAAATCGTGGAAAATTTCAAAGACAAAGGAACATTAGATAATGGGTAATGTCTGCGTATAGCGTAGACGTTGTCTTCTCTATTCTTTGTCTTGGGTCCATTCCACGAACCTCTCGCAAAATAGATTAAGATTAACGTCTACGCTTCGTTTATATATCTATCGCAAGTTTATAGCAAAATACTATGATTTTAAGACTCATAAGAAAATTTGTTTGGCAAGCGAGCCAAGCTAAAGTGAATGAACAAACAAAGGCTATAAACATAAAAAGATGAAGTTATGAAACAGATTAGATTAATCTTAATAATGGCGTGCGCTATTACAGCGTGCCTATTTGCGTCGTGCACCTCTGATGATGTAGGCAACAGCAACAAATCAGAGAAGGCTCTCATTCTTAATGGTGGCATTATGTCTGTAGAACCGATACAGATGGAAACTCGCGGAATAAGTCTTACTACCGCCCCAATGAACCCAGACAGTATCATAGAGGGAGAATATACTCTTACGGCAGAAGAAACTACCCGTACTCCTGTGAATGAAAACAACTGGGCAGGTATTGATGGCAACCGAGACATTGCGGTACAAGTAGGTGATGGCACTTCGCCTTATAAGTATAGTGTTGATGCGAGTGGAAACATGACCAGTTCGTCGCCTCATTATTTCACAACAACAAAGAATGTAACTGTGAAATCTTGGTATCCATATACTTCTACTGCTATCAGCAGTGCCGGATTTACAGTACAAAGCAATCAATCAACTATCACAAATCTTCAAAAGAGCGATTTCTTGTTTGGAACATCTACAACGGCAAATCAATCTAACGCTACCAACACAATTACCTATGTGCATAAAACAGCAAGAGTTATTGTGAAAGTCGTTGTTACAAAAACAAATTATATGCTAAATAGCGGTGTCGTTAATTCGGTCAAGTTTACTGGCGCGAAATTAGAATCTACCGTCAGTACATCCGGTGATATGACAGCAAGCGGTAGTAATACGACTACAGTTTCAATGTATAAACTCAGTTCTACGACTTCAAATAATACCACTACGACTTATTATGTAGCTCAAATACCTCCGCAGTCGGCAACATTGAATCTTACTCTTGATGTCGGCGGTGTACCTTATACTGCCAAAATGAGTTCTGCTAAAACTTTCACAGCAGGTAAAGGCAATGAATTAACAGTAAATGTAAATTCATCGAAAGTATATATCTACTCAGGAAATAGAATTAACTTAGGCAATTATTATTGCAATAGTACAAGTGGACAGGCATGGATAGTATCTAAAGAAGATTTGCCAGCAGCTAAGTCTGCATTTGGCGTTAAGCCTACATCCGTTATTTTTTCGACAGAAACAAGTACTGCTGACAAGAATAAAGGATGGCGTTTAGGATATGCCATGGCATTTAAAGACGCAAGTTCGAGCGCTGCATGGTGTACCGATGTCAGTCAATTTATGCAAAATACTCAATATAGATGGGTAGATATTTTGACGTTAGGTCTTGACGCATTAACTGCCATTCATAATTATGATGGATATTCAGAAACCAAGAATATAACGTCAAAAAACAATTATAGTTCTACCACATTTCCTGCATTTTATGCAGCGGTAAATTATCCGACCTCTGTACCAAGCACATGCTCTAAATGGTATTTACCTTCTTCAGGTCAATGGTATCTTATTTTGAAAGTCTTTGGCGGGGGTACTGGTGAATATTATCAAACAGACGGTGATGACTGGGGATGGAAAAACTCTTATGAAGCAGTTGCAACAAAAATTAATTCTTATTTAACAGGAAGCGGTGAAGAATATACACTATTTGGGGATATTTCGACTACACAAGTAGTTTATTTCAGTAGTTCTGAATCGAATCAATTGCAATTTCCTGTATCTATTAGATTTAGAAAAGTAGATGGACTTTCCAATTGTGAATTCTTTTCTATTCCAAATATAAAGACAAAGGGATCACGTGTTCGCCCTGTTCTCGCTTTCTAACTAAACGTACATATTAAAATTCTCCATTATATTTGGTGAGTATGTGGGACATTGATTCTATTATGGTCGCCT
>JAIKZG010000023.1 GCA_024682415.1 Prevotella sp. | reverse complement strand
CTGCCGATGTCAATGTTAGTGCCCCACTCATTAATATCGTAAGGCTCTCGTTGCGCTGTAATGCCTGCTGAAAGTTTCAGTTGAGTTTGCTCATTTTGTGTTTCATCAGAAGATGAGCAAGCTGTAAATGCCATAGCAAAGAAAGCTATGAACGCCATAAATAATAATTGTTTCTTCATATTAATCCTCCTTGAGTTTTGTTTGTTATAATTTCAAAATAAAGATGGCGGAGAAATAGAAGCATAGTATTAAACTCGTAGATAACACGAAAGGCGTGTTCGTAACCTTTTGTTGTATCCACCAGATGGAGGCTCTTGGAATGCCCATGTGCGAAAGATACGATTACGCCCACGCCTATACGTGAACATAAACTGTTATCTGTTGTTCCGCACATTCGAAATTTTCCAAGATTTCCATATGGAACAAGATAATAGCTTATGCTAATATTCTAAACCAATAAGGCACATCACATCATTACAGAAGACGCAATGCACATTCTACTTGCAAATATAAACATTGTTTTTAAATCCGCAAGCAAAAAAGAAGAAAAAATAAAGGGAAGTCCTTGTTGTGGTTCATTTAAACTTGGTCGCAGTTCGCCAGACTATTTCTAAGTAAAATCAGGTTTGGTTTTGTGTCGCCAAGGAATTTCCAGTTCCAATCAAGTTTGGTTTTGCTTCGCCAAGAAATTTCCAGCTCCAATCAAGTTTGATTTTGTGTCGCCAAGAAATTTCCAGCTCCAATCAGGTTTGGTTTTCGGTCGCCAAGGAATTTCCAGCTCCAATCAAGTCTGATTTTGTGTCGCCAAGAAATTTCCAGCTCCAATCAGGTTTGATTTCGCATCGCCAAGGAATTTCCAGCTCCAATCAGGTTTGATTTTGCTTCGCTAAGGAATTTCCAGCTCCAATCAAGTTTGATTTTATGTCGCCCAGGAATTTCCAGCTCCAATCAGGTTTTGATTTTGTGCCGCCAAGAAATTTCCAGCCTCAATCAAGTTTGATTTTGAAGTGTCTTAGATTTAAGAATGAAGCTTTATATCATTTATAACTAAATAATTGTGTGCCCCGAAACGCAATCCGAACGCCATTCTAACGCCATTCGAATAGCGTTAGAACAACGTTCTGGGAAATAGGTTAAAATACCTCAGCGTGCTTAAGTTGATTTTCAAGCGCAGATTTTATGTAGGCGTTAATTGTTGTGCCCTTTTCTTTGGCAGCCATTGCTATTCTGCTATGAATATCGGGAGTGATTCTTATGTTGAGAGTTCCGCTGTAAGGCTTGCATGGCTCTACACCTCTTGCCTTGCAACTTTCCAGATAGTCGTCAATAGCGCCTTCAAAATCAGCTTTCAGCTCATCTACGTCATTGCCTTCATAAGTAATGCAATCTTTACTCATGCCTTGCACCTTTCCGAAAAGGCAGTTGTCTTCTTCGCTGTATTCTACACTGCCTTTATATCCTTTATATTTTAAATATCCCATAATTATTTCTCCTTTCTATTCTATATATCCTTTAGCCTTTAAGAATGCTACCACCTGTTTCATCGCATATCCTTTGATTATATTATTTGGATGAGGTTTGTGCATAATGTAGCTGTCATTATTACTTGAGTTTACAAATTCTATTCGTGAGCCGGATGTTCTTCCTTTGTTGTTTATTTCAAATCCGCATGCGCTGAACACAGCGGTCATTTCCTCGAAAGAAAAATCTTTAGGATATGAACATAGCTTCCTTAATAGTTTATCTTTTTTATTCATGTGTTAAACATTAGATATATTGCAAATGTAACTAAAAATAGTTGCAAAACGAATATTCTCTTTCTATTTTAACATTATGTATTTGCTTTTTTATGTACTTTTGTTTATCCTAATAATTTATGATTGATGCAGAAAGACAGAAACAGGGCAAATGATTATCGCCAAAAGGCGATGGAGGGCGATGCGAGGGCAATGAACAATCTCGGCACGTGCTATCATCGTGGCGACGGAGTGGTGGAAAATCATGCGACGGCTTTCGAATGGTATATGAAGGCTGCCGAAGCTGGCGATGTGTATGCCTATTTCAATGTGGCGGAATGTTATTGGAACGGCGACGGAGTGGAGCAGAACTATGAGCAGTCTGCCGTGTGGTATCGCAAGGCAGCGGAGGAGGGCGACATGCAGGCGCAGGTGAATCTCGCCAATCAGTATTTCTTGGGGCAGGGCGTGGAGAAAGACCATGCCGAGGCCAACAAATGGTGGACGGAAGCGGCTTTCAAGGGGCACACGCAGTCGATGATAAATCTCGCCACAAACTATTGGAACGGCGACGGGGTGGAAAAGAGTATGGAGGAGTGTGCCTTCTGGTATGGGCTGGCAGCGCAGAACGGCAATCCTCATGCCTGCTTCGCCATAGGGTGGCTATATCAGCACGGCATGGGAGTGAAGGAAGACAAGTTTCTGGCGCGCAAATGGATACAGAAGGCGGTGTGGCTCGGACATCAACCGGCAGCCGATTATCTGAAGGAACATAAGCTGTAGATTTTCACCCACGGATGGAGATGCAGGCGGAGGGCCGCGGCATATAATCTTTTGTACTATGACAATAATACATTAAAAAGTGGGAAAGAGGTTGAATTTGGAATGGAAAAACACTATCTTTGCGAGAAAATTTAAACAATCAAAGTATATAATAACATTCTTATGAAGAAAATTTTTGTAGGCTTAGGGCTTATGCTTTCTTGCCTTTCGGCAACGGCACAAAACTGGCCTGCCACTTCGCTTGAGTCGAAAGCGGGCAGCAGATGGTGGTGGCTTGGCTCTGCCGTAGACGAGGAAAACCTAAAATGGAATATGGCGCAGTATGCCGCTCATGGTATCGGAACTCTTGAGATAACTCCGCTCTATGGGGTGCAGGGCAATGATAAGAATAATATTCCTTTCCTTTCGCCAAAATGGATGGAGATGCTCAGCGTGACGCAGAGCTTGGGCAGCCGGAACGGCATACAGATAGATATGAACACGGGCACGGGATGGCCTTTCGGCGGACCTACTACCCCTATTGAGGAAGCAGCGTGCAAAGCCGTATGGGTGGACACCGTGGCTACTGATAAGGTGCTGAAGAAGGGTATCAGCATTGTTGCTCCCGAAAAGGAAAAGGCGTATGCTAAGCTCGACAAGGTGATGGCATATCCTAAGAATGTGGCAAAATATAATGGCGGATGCGTAGACATAACGGCATTCGCGAAAGACGGCGTGCTTGCGTGGAAAGCTCCTAAGAAGGGAGAGTGGAGAGTAATCGCTCTCTATGTTTCGCGCACTCGCCAAAAGGTGAAACGTGCCGCTCCTGGAGGTGAAGGATGGGTGATGGACCATTTCGACAAGAATGCGGTAAAGCATTATTTGGCTCGCTTCACTGAGGCTTTCGCAAAGTCGGGAGCAAAATATCCTCACACTTTCTTCAACGACTCTTACGAGGTGTATCATGCCGACTGGACTCCTACGCTTTTGCAGGAGTTTGCGCAGCGCAGAGGATATAAGCTTGAGGAGCATTTTCCAGAACTGTTGGCTCGTGAGGCAAAAGTGATTTCCGACTATAGAGAAACCCTCAGCGACATGCTTCTCGACAACTTTACCATTCAGTGGACAGACTGGGCGCATGAGCATGGAGCGCTCACGAGAAATCAGGCTCACGGCTCACCTGCCAACCTTATTGACCTCTACGCAGCTGTGGATATTCCTGAGATAGAGGGCTTCGGACTTTCTGATTTCAATATCAAAGGCTTGCGCACCGACCCTGGCTTCACTCGTGAGAACTTCTCTGATTTCAGTATGCTGAAATATGCTCCTTCGGCAGCGCATATCACTGGCAAGAAGCTCGTTTCATCAGAGACTTTCACTTGGCTTACGGAGCATTTCCGCACATCGCTTTCGCAGATGAAACCTGACCTCGACCTCATGTTTACAGCCGGTGTGAACCGCATTTTCTATCATGGCACATGCTATTCGCCAAAGAACGATCGCTGGCCGGGATGGAAATTCTATGCTTCAATAGACATGAGCCCTACCAACTCTATATGGCGCGACGCTACATATATGAATAAGTATATAGAGCGTTGCCAGAGCTTCTTGCAGTGGGGCGAGGCTGATAACGACTTCCTCGTTTATTTCCCTGTGCGCAATTCTTGGCAGCGACCTGGCAAGGCAATGCTTATGCAGTTTGACATTCACTCTATAAGCGACAAGACTCCGGAGTTTAAGTCGTTTATCTTGCAGCTCGACTCTATGGGCTACACAAGTGATTATATCAGCGATAAGTATCTGCTTACCACTACATATAAGAACGGCAAACTTCAGACGGCAGCAGGAGTAGTCTACAAAGGATTGATAGTGCCAAAGGAATCGATCCTGACTGACAAGCTTCGCCGCCATCTTAACGACTTAAAGGCTCAGGGCGCGCCTGTATTCTTCGGGCTTAATGATAATGAATTGGCTGGCGTGGCTCGTGCCGAGGAGATGAAGACAGGCAAGGGCAGATTCAACTATATACGCCGCAAGAACGCTAATGGCTATCATTATTTCATCTCTAATCTGCATCATGATGAGGCCGACAGCTATGCTTTCTCGCTCTCTGTGCCATTTAAGGACGTTATGCTTTTCGACCCTATGACGGGCGCGAGATATAAGGCCGACGTTACAAGCGACGGAAAGATTAACTTGCCACTGCGTTCAGGTCAGTCGGTTATCCTTGAAACGTTCAACGAGCCTATCACGGCTGAATTGGCAGGCTTGAAGAAATACAAGTATTTGCAGGATGCTACAAAGCAGATCGCGCTTAACGGCAAGTGGACATTGAGCTTCACGGAAGAAGCGCCAAAGGTGGAAAAGACATATCAGCTCGCTAAGCCGCAGACATGGGAAACTCTCGACGGCGACAGTGTGAAGCAGACAATGGGAACAGGCGTATATGCTACTACGTTCACCGCTACTAAGTCGCAGCTGAAGGGCACCGACACTTGGAATATTGATTTGGGCGATGTGCGTGAGAGCGCAAGGGTATATATCAACGATAGCCTTGTGGGCTGTGCGTGGAGTGCTCCTTTCACCCTTAACTTCCCTTCTCGCTTGCTAAAGGCTGGAAAGAACACGCTCCGCATTGAGGTGACCAATCTTTCTGCCAACCGCATCGCTGCCCTCGACCGTGAGGGATATAAGTGGCGCAAGTTTAACGAGATTAACGTGGTGGATTTGCATTACAAGAAGACTACTTATGAGAACTGGGCTCCGATGAAGAGCGGACTCAACTCTGAGGTTAAGATTTTTGCGGCTAAGTAATCCAAAAGAGATTACATCGACCTTATTATAAAAATGGTTTCCGAACAGGCTTTTTTATGGCGTTCGGAAACCATTTTTTGTATGATGAAAATCATAATAAATAAGTATTGCACGCATGATTTTATCGCCATACCTTTGCACCGGTCATAATAAAAAGACCGATTTTTGGAATCTTAAAAATATTATAATTGAAAATGAAAAAGGTATTGTTGTCGGCACTTATGGTGCTCACTTCAGTTTGCGTGAATGCTCAAAAGGCATTGGTGGTTATTGCACATGGCGCGCCAAGTAATGCGTGGAACGCTCCTGTTCTCGCTTTGGAAAATCAAGTAAAGGATGAATTGAAAGCTCGCGGAATCAATGATTTCGATTATGTGCGCGTGGCTCTTATGGAGTTTTCTGAGCCTTCAATGTCTACCGTGTTTGCCGACTGCGAAAAGCAGGGCGTGAAGCAGGTGTTTGCCTTGCCGCTGTTTATCACTTCGTCTTCTCATTCCGAGCAGGACGTGCCTAATATCCTCGGATTGAAGTTTAATCCTAACACAGTGAAGGATTTAAAGGAAGAGGGAGCGAAGTTTGTAGATACTGATATGAAGGTGACTGTAGGCCCTACGCTTTCTTATGGCGATGTGATACCGGAGATCATTGCCGAAAGAGTGAAAGAGATGTCAAAGGACGCGAAGAATGAGACTTTCGTAATCCTCGCTCATGGCGATGCCGACTATCTGCCTATGTGGAACGATTTGCTGAAGCGCGCGGCTGAAAAGACCGAGGAAACGACAGGCATAAAGTTTGGAGGTTCACAACTTATAGGTATGGGCAACTTCATCTACACCGATGCTGAGGCTACTCTCATTAAGGCCGGCAAGGATAAGAAACGAGTGCTCGCTCAGGGCATTTATCTGCAAAGCGGACTTAAAGGCATGGCTGATTTTGCCGCAAAAGCCGACGACCAGAAAGAGGTTATCAAGAAGCTGCCTAAGGGCACAGAATATGTGTTTGGCGCGAAAGGTCTGCTTCCAGATAGCAGAATAAGCAAATGGATTGTAGACCGCGCTGCGGAATGGATAAAGAAATAAGCTCGAATAACTAAATACTGACATTATATATATAGAACTTTGTTTCAGCTTGATTAAGTATTTAAGAGAGATTAATAACATATTTAAAACAATAACAATACAGAGAGATGAAGACTTTCAAAATTATGATGATTGCGTTGCTCGCTATGCTTACTATGGCTTCTTGCGGCAGCGATGACGACGACCCAGTGATTAATCCTGCTACTCGTGTGGCTAATTCTTATGTCTGCACAGGCGCGGCTACATTCAAGTATGTTCCTACTCCTATGGCTTCTGAAGATACTATCGACATCGCAGCCAATAATGATGGTTCTTGCAACATCGTTTACCGCTCGAATGTGTGGGGAAAGGCAAAGTTTGAGAATGTGGCTCTGACAGTAAACGGCGAGAAATACGTTGTTACCGGCGCAGGCAAGGTTTCTATGGGTATGCACGGAGCTGCGCCAAAGGATTACGACGCTGAAATCACAGGCACAATAGAGAATGGCAAAGGCTCGTTCTCGATAAATGTTCCGTCGGTAATGGGCGGCACTGTCATTGTCTTGACACAGAATGCCGAAGAATCTAAGGAATAGAAATACAACACACACAAACCTCTCTATGCTTAAGAAAGTGATAATAAACATGGCATCCCTCGTGGGATGCCTGTTTCTTCTGTCGTCGTGCGAAGGTGCTTTTGATGGTATCTACGACAATGGAGAAGCTGCAAAGACTGCCGAGGGATATGGCTTCGTAAAGATAAACGCTAACAGCCATTCTGGCGAGATTTACATCAATGCCACTGATTACGACCGCTGGACATACATCAATCTCCATAATCTTACGATAGACTCCGCGCAGATAAGCAAAAATGACGCAGAGCCAGAAGAGTGGGATTTTGCCGTGCATCGTTACGACGCTAAGACAAATGGCGGAAGCGCGCTCGAATATGACGCAAGAAGCTTCGATGAGCTTGACTTGAAATATAAAGGCAAGGTAGACACCACGACATTCGTTCACGACACATGGACGGAGAACAAGATTATTGTAGACATGAGCGGAATGATGCAGGGCAATATCGGCTACGCCAAATCTGATTATAACGCAGAGCTAAGTAAATGGCTGGACTGCGATTTGAGCAGCATGCCGCCCACCTACACCATGAGCAAAAAGGTGTATCTGCTAAGGCTGAGCGATGGAACGGTGGCTGCCCTTACGTTGAAAAATTTTATGAACGAGGCAGGCACAAAGGGTTATATGCTTATTGATTACGTTTATCCTTACCAGTTATGATGAAAGCTTACTTTCTTGTTGCTGCCTTGCTCGGCGCAGCGTCGGCAAATGCGGCAAATGATAATATAATTAACAGTGATAACGCGATAGCCGATTCTGTGGACTTGCAGACGGTTGTCGTTACAGGAACTAAAACTCCGAAGACGCTTGATAATACGCCTATCGTTACGCGCGTAATCACGGCGGAGGATATAAAGAAGCTCGACGCTACCGATATTCGTGATGTGCTGCGTCAGGAGATGCCGGGCATAGAGTTCGGATATGCCATGAATCAGCAGGTGTCGCTCGATATGAATGGATTTGGCGGCAATTCAGTGCTTTTCCTTGTTGATGGCGAAAGGTTGGCAGGTGAGACGATGAACAACATAGATTATTCACGCCTTAACATGGACAATGTGGAGCGCATAGAGATTGTGCGTGGCGCAGCGTCTTCGCTTTATGGCTCTAATGCCGTCGGTGGAGTGGTGAACATCATTACCAAGAAGTCGGTAGGGAAGTGGGCTGCCAATGTGAATGCTCATTGGGGAGAATATGGCGAGCAGAGGTATGGCGGTTCTTACAGCTTTAATAAGAACAAATGGTTTAGCCTTACCAATGTGCAGCACACTCGCATGAACACTATTAGGCTGAAAAACGATGGTGACTTCTCGCAGATTTATGGTAATAAGTCGTGGAATTTTAAGGAGAAGCTCGTTTATAATCTAAATGAGCGAATGAAGCTTACCGGGCGCGCAGGCTATTTCTTCCGTCAGCGTGACGCTTCTGCCGACATTAAGGATAGATACCGTGATTTCAGCGGAGGATTGAAAGGCGATTATAAGATTACGGATAATGACAATGTGGAATTGTCTTACTCGTTTGATCAGTATGATAAAAGTGATTATTACCGAGAGAATGATAAAGACATAAGAGATTACAGCAATGTGCAGCACATAGTGCGCGCCCTCTATAATCACTCTTTCTCTGAAAAGACAATTCTTACCGTGGGCGGTGATTTCATGCGCGATTATCTGATGTCTTATCAGTTTGAGAACAACGGAAGCCGACATCAGCAGTCGGTAGACGGATTTGCGCAGATAGATTTCTCGCCTATTGACAAGGTTACTATGGTGGGCGGCGTGCGCTATGATTACTTTTCGGCTTCTGGCAAAAGCCGTCTTTCTCCTAAGCTCGACGTGATGTATAAGCCTGTTCATGAAATCGCTCTCCGTGCTTCTTATGCAGGTGGTTTTCGTGCGCCAACATTGAAAGAGATGTATATGAACTTTAATATGGCCAACGTGTTCAACATCTATGGCAATGAGGATTTGAAGTCGGAATGCAGCGACAACTTCCAGCTTTCGGCAGAATATCGCCACAGGAATTATGATTTCACTGTGGGCGGATTTCACAACATCGTGCGCAACGGCATAACCACTGTTTGGAGCGACGCTCTTGACGGTATGCAGTATATGAACATTGAGCGTTACAACACTACGGGCGTTACCGCCAATGCCGTGGCACAATGGAGCAACGGCTTGGGTGCGCGCGTGGCTTACACATATACTCATCTCGACAATAAGCAGCATGAAGCGCAGTATTTTCCTACTCGCCCTCATGCTCTGACAGGTCGAGTGGAGTATGGGCACGATTGGAAGCATTATGGTTTCAATGTCGCCCTCAGCGGACGTTTCCTTTCAAGCTCGTCTACTACCACTCTCGACGACAGCAACAAGCCGAAGACCACTCATTACCCTTCTTACAGCATTTATAAGCTTACTCTTATTCAGCATGTGCTGAAGGGTATTGACGTAACGATGGTGGTGGACAATCTTTTCAACTACCGTCCGAAATACTATTATTCTAATTCGCCTACTACTAATGGGGCAACATTCTCGGCAGGCGTTTCAATAGACATTGATAAGTTCTTTAAGTAGAGGTTTCTTTATGCCGTCGAGATAATTCTCGCAGCTAAAATATTTGTGACTTATATCTTGTTTAATAACCACGAATGGGGTTCGGCTTTTATGGCTGTGCTCCATTCTTTTTGTTTATCTTTTTGCGCAGAGCGCAGAAATGTGTATCTTCGCAGCAAAACTAATATAAAGACATGATTATGGATTTTACCAAATACACCACGGATGCCGTGGAGTTGCTTCAGTCGCTTATCAAGACTCCTTCCGTAAGCAGAAATGAGTCTGCCGCTGCCGACATAATGGAAAACGCCGTAAGGAATTATGGCTTTTCACCAGAGCGTATAGGCAACAATGTGCTCGCCATAGATCCGCTGTTTGAGGAGGGTAGGGAAACGATTCTTCTCAATGCCCATATCGACACAGTAAAGCCTGTTGATTCTTGGACTCGCGACCCTTTCGCGCCCACTATTGAGGGAGATATCCTTTATGGCTTGGGCAGCAACGACTGTGGCGGAGGATTGGTTTCTTTGTTGCAGGCTTTTAGAATTCTTACTGCTGAGAAAAATAAATCTCGTAACTATGTTTTTCTTGCTTCATGCGAGGAAGAAGTTTCTGGCAAGAATGGGTTCACCCTTGCTTTGCCCCATTTGCCAGAGATAGATGTTGCCGTGGTGGGCGAGCCTACGGGTATGCAGCCTGCCATCGCGGAGAAAGGCCTTATGGTGTGCGACCTTATTGCTCATGGCGTTTCTGGTCATGCCGCGCGCGATGAGGGGGTAAACGCAATCTATGAGGCTTTAGACGATTTGAATTTCATTCGTTCCTATCGGTTTGAGAAAGTAAGCCCTCTGCTCGGCGCTACTAAGATGACCGTCACCGTGATTAATGCCGGCACGCAGCATAATGTAGTTCCCGATCGTTGCGAGATGCTTCTTGATGTGCGCACCAATGAATATTACACCAATGAAAGCATTTATGAGTTTCTTGCCGAGCGGTTGAAATGTGAGGTTCATGCCCATTCATTCCGTTTGCAGAGTTCGCACATCTCTCCCGACCATCCATTAATCAAGAAATGCGTCAGCATGGGCAAAACTCCTTTCGGCTCGCCCACATTGAGCGATCAGGCTCTCATGCCGTTCCTCTCCTTTAAGTTAGGGCCTGGTGAAAGCAGCCGTTCCCATTCTGCCAACGAATTTATCCGCATTTCAGAGATTTCCGACGCCATCCACACATATTGCGAATTGCTTGGATAGAGCTTATTCTTTACAGAAATTAACTACTTTTTTGCATCGCAATGCAAAATAACTTTCATGAGTTTATAATGTAGAACTTAATTATATATTATCATAAGATAATCACACCTACGTATATATGTAGAAAAATCCGTTCCTTGTCATGTTTTTACAAGGAACGGATTTTTGCTATATGAACAGTTAATGTGTTATCTTCCAAGCCAAGCTTCGGGGTTGAGTTTCGCTGTCTCACGGCGAAGCTGGAACTGAAGGATGTTGTTGCTGCCGATAGCGCCGAGAGCCTGCGCGGTGTGTACCTTCTGCCCTGTATGTACGCTCACGGAACGGAGATTGCAATAAACGCTGATGTATTCTCCGTGGCGAACCATCACTACCATGCTTCCGCCAAGACCGAACACGGCACTTACTTCGCCATCGTAGATGGAGCGAGCCTGACAGCCACCGCTACCCATGATGTTGATACCTTTGTTGTCGAGGGTTACGCCTTTCAGTCCTTCTACATTATATCGCCCGAAGTGGCTCACGATCTTATATCTGCCTGTGATTGGCATTGGCAGGCGACCTTTGTTGGCAGCGAAACCACCGCTCAGCATGCGGTCTACGGTGCTGAGGCGTGATGCTGTCTCTGATTCCTTCTTTGCGTTGGCGATGGCTTTCTCGTTGCGCTCCTCTTCTGCCTTGGCTTTTCTTTCCGCAGCTTCGCGCGCAGCCTGTGCCTCGTTGGCAGCCTGCTTAGCTGCCGCTTCCTTAGCTGCCGCTCTTGCCTGTGCTTCAGCTGCACGCTTTTGGGCTACAGCTTCATTGGCAGCCTTGCGTTCTGCTTCGGCTTTTCTCGCAGCTTCCGCAGCCTTGCGTGCTTCCTCTCTTGCTTTGGCTTCACGAGCTTTGGCTTCCGCTATTCTTCGTGCGTTTTCTCTTGCAGCAGCTTCTGCGGCAGCTTTCTTGCGTGCTATCTCTTCTGCTCTGCGCTTAGCAGCTTCTGCAGCTGCCTGAGCCTTTCGTTTCGCTTCCGCTTTGGCACGCGCACGAGCCTTTGCCACCTCACGCTCTATGAGCATGTCGATTTTGGCGTTGAGGGCAGCGTCTTTCTTGCGTTGCTCATCGATAATGCCCTGAATGGTGCGCTGCTGATTTTGTAGAGATGCCACCATCTTCTTCTGTTCCTCCTGCTGGCTTTGCAGGGCATTGCGTTCCTGCTGTCCTTTCCATAGCAGGTCGCTCTTCTGCTGTTTCACGCCTTGCAGCTGCTCATGCTTAGAGTTTACTTGCTCCTGCTTCGCTTTCAGAGCGTTGCCCTGTGCGTGCTGATAGTCGGCATATTCTCTTACGAAACGAAAACGACGATACATCTGGGCAAAGTTCTTCGCGCTGAAGATAAACATGATTTTATCCTGTGTGGAAGAATGGTTTTGCAGATAGCGCATCGACTTTATGTATTTCCTCTTGCGTTCGTTGAGCTGTTCCTGCAGAGTGGCAAGCTGGCTTTTCAGAATGTCGATGTTGCCGTTGATGTGGTGAATGTCGTTTTCTATGTTTTCAATATGTTTCTGGCGGTCTACAATCTGTCCGTTGAGGGCGACGAGGTCGTTGAGACGCTTTTTCACGTCGGCTTTGTTTTGGCTCAATGCTTTCTCGTGCTTGCGAATGTCGCTTTGCAATTTCTTGCGCTCATTCTGCAAACCGCGTATCGACTTGTTTGTGTATTTCGCCAAGTTAGTTTTCTGCTTCGTGCTTGTCTTGGCCGAATTGCCTTTGGCTGCTGATGAGGTGTTTCTTGTTGTGGTCTTTTTCTTTTGTACCGACGTTGTTGAGGCTACCTTCTTCGCCTTGTTATGCGTAGAGTTTTTCTGCGCGCCGATAGGAGAGAAGGCACTTGCCAATGCCAGTAATATGAAGATTATGCGTCTCATTTATTCGTCTTGTGTCTTATGATATTGAAAATCACAATGCGCAATATCTATATTCTTATTGCGCCATTATCAGTTTGTCGAGAATGCTTTCCGTTGCCACCTTTTTATATTTAGGTGAAACGGTTGTGCGGTCTTCCCAGTTGCTGTTGGTGGAAATCTTGTCTATCTCAAATTCAAGTGTCGCGTCCTGCTTCTTGCCTGTCGCGTTGGTCGTGAAAGAGAAAGTCTGATGAGCAGGGAATTTCTTCACGCCCACATTTTTGAAATCCTCGTAAGTCCAGTTGAGCGACGACGTACCGTGAGCCTTACTCTTGTAAGTCACCTTTGCTGCCATTATCTGTCCGCTCTGTCCGTTTGTAGTCCATTGGTAAGTCATGTTGCCCTCGGTGAGCGTCAATGGCACTGAAACGGCAGAGCTGAGGTCTACCGCAAACTTCTTCAAATCATTGTTGCTGATTTTCGATTTGCCCGGCACGAGCAGCTGATTCCAAAACAACTGTTGCAGGCTGTAGAAGTTGAGTCCGTTGTCGCGTAGGAAATCAAGTCGGCTGTAGTCTTCCTTATAATATTGCTTGTGCAGACGGTCGATTACGAGCACATATTCAGGCGTAAACTCAATGCGCCCCACTTCGCTTCCCAATAATGGAATGAAGGCTTGTAGGCGGATAACTCTGTCTCTGCGCATGTGGATAGAGCCTGGCACGGAGATATTCTTGTCGCCAGCCTTTATTCTAAGTGAAATGCTGCCTGTGATGTTTTGTGCGTAAACGGCATTGTCGCTTACTTTCTGAACGTAAGATAATGTCTTCACCGCAGCCGTTGTAGTTTCTGTCTGCTTTTCGGTTGCTGTATTTACAGCCTTGCGCATCTCCAATTTTCTTGAAGAAGCGCAGCCAGCAAGAAGCGTTGCTGCTGTAGCAAACAATATAATAGAGCTTAATCTAATTTTCATAATCATTATTTCTTCAGTTTCTTCTTTTTGTCTTGTGTAGCGGCTGGGTTTATTTTTCTGCTTATCGCAGCCTTGTCGCCGCCTGCTTTAATGGCTTTCTGCCAATATTCCACAGCGCCTTTCCTGTCGCCCGTCATATTGTGAATGTCGCCCGTGTGCTCCAATATCACTGCGCTCTGCACGGAATCGGTGTCGCACGCTACAGCCTGATCAGCGTAAATCTGCGCGTCGGCATATCTCTTCTGCATATAGAGAATCCATGCGTAGGTGTCGAGATAAGTGCTGTTTTTCGGCTCTGCCTTTATGGTCTTATAGCTCATCTGCTCTGCCTTTTCCAAGTTTTCGTCTCTCTCGCTCAGATAATAAGCGTAGTTGTTAAGGCAGCCTATGTTGTCGGCTTTCCATTGCAGGCAACTGTCGTAAGCGGCGAAAGCCTCCTGACTCTGTCCTTTCTGATGCAATATGTCGCCCATTATGGCGTAGAAATCGCTTACGAAATCGGGATTGCTTTCGGCATTTATCTCGCCCACGCCACGACGGAAAGCATCAAGGGCGAGGTCGTTTTCCTGCTTCTGATAATGAGAAAGTCCCATGAAATAGTAGAATACCATTTCCTCTGGATTGTATTGCACGCCTGGCTTGCACAAGGCTATTATCTCGTCCCATTTCTGCTTGCTCCACAGAGTTTCTATTATGTGAAGACGTGCCGAAACAGCGTCGGGGGCAATGCGCAGTGCCTGACGCAAAACTACGTCTATTGTGTCGGCAGGCATTTTTTTCAGCTCCATGTAAGCGGCTTTTAGCTGCATTATGTCAGCGTCCTTAGGGTTGGCTTCTATAATTTTGTCGAATGTAGCCAACACCTTTGTGCTGTCGCCACCGTGATACTGCTCATTATCTTTTATCACATTCTGAAGCAACGAAATCTTCGTCTTTGAAGGAGTGTTCTTGCTCACGAGCATTTTCAATGTCAAGATATTGGCATTCAGCGTGTCGCCTGATTCCATATAGTAATCGGCAAGCGAACTCAGAGTGTAGAGATTTTCGGGGTCTTCCTTCTGTGCTTCATGAAACAGCTTTAGAGCCTCGTTCTTCTTGTCGTGCTGCAAAAGCCAGTTGCCGCGCATCACTTTGTAGTTCACGTCGTTGGGGTGCTCGTCGCTTAGATTTTTCAATGCTCTGTAAGCGGCCTTCTTGTCGCCGAGCAGGTCGTAAACCCTCATCTTTGAGAGAGTGATGTATTCCGAGCTGCCCTCTATCTGCTCTATGCGGTTGATAACGGGAATCATCTTCTTGTATTCCTTGTCATTCTCATAGAGTTGCAGCAGAATATTGAGAATATCCGTGCGGTCGTGTTGGCGTTCGGCTAAGTTTTCATACACTTTTATCGCCTCGCCATATTTCTTCACGCTCAAAAAGTATCTTGCCAAGCTCTCCTGATAAGTGTCGTTTTCAGGTTGCAGCTTCGCAGCCTTCTCCAAATGGATGGCAGCGAGCGAGTCCTTATTCTGCTGTTGGTAAAGAGCCGCTATTTCGTAGTGAGCTTCGGCAGCGTCGGGCTTCATCTGTAGGCATTCCTTTAGCAATGTCATAGCAGAGTCGTTGTTGTCGGCATTCTGCATTATCACTGATTCCAGAAATTTACTGTCATATTTGTTTGCGTCAGCTTCCGAGAGGGTGTCGCTCAGCTTCATTTCGTCTTTTGCCATCGGCAGCTTTCTGCGATATTGCTGATAATTATCGGCGATAGATGGCAAAAAAGTTGTGGCCGCGACGATTGTCGCAGCCATTATGAATGATTTATTTTTTATGTCTTTAAATGTCATGCTTTTGTTTCTATTTCACTCCTGTGTGGCCATAGCCTCCTTCGCCTCGCTCCGTCTCGTCGAGTTCTTCCACGGCTACGAATTCCGCCGTCTCGTGGCGTGCTATTATCATCTGCGCTATGCGTTCTCCGTCGTTGATTATGAAATCTTGGTCAGAGAAGTTGATAAGCAACACTTTCACCTCACCTCTGTAGTCGGCGTCCACCGTGCCCGGAGTGTTGAGCACTGTTATTCCGTGCTTCAGCGCCAGTCCGCTGCGAGGGCGTATCTGCGCTTCAAATCCTGCCGGCAGCGCTATGTGCAGACCTGTCGGGATAAGCTGTCGCTCCATTGGGTGGAGTGTTATCGGTTCGTCTATGTTGGCACGCAGATCCATTCCCGCGCTCTGCTCCGTGGCGTAGGCAGGCAATGGCTGATGACCCTTGTTTACTACTTTTATCTTGATTGTGCTCATTGCGTATGTGTATAGGGTTTTGATTTATTGTTAATATTAGATTGCAAAAATAGCTATTTATCCCCACATTACGCCATGTTGCCCTGATTTTAATTCGTTAAATACATGAAATGAATGCTATTTTTCTTTGCTCGTCGGGATGTTGAATTCCGCCACCTTTGATATTGCCGTTCCGCCCTGTATCACCGAAGCCTGTATCTTTGCCGTTCCGTTCTTAAGCCTGTTGTCGGCTTTCACTATGGCAGTGTATCTTATTCCTCTGCCAGGCATAAGCTTCTCTATATGAATGCTTTGCGAAATAAAAAGGTGATTGGTGTTGCTCGCGTCGATTACCGCAGGCACAACATCATATAGTGGCATGCTGCTTCTGTTATACACCTCGAATATCACTTTGCATATCTCGTTTCTGTTGATTGCTCCATTTTTATTCGCGTCTACAAATCTTGCGTTCTTTATCTCAATGAGCGGTGAATAGCCTATGTCGTCCACCTTTTCTATCTTGCTTTCCGGCATGCCTTTCATCGTAGGCTTCTGCGCGCTGTAGTTGTCGGTGTAGTCCTCGCCTTGGAAGTCGTAAATCCTGTCGTCGGCATTGTTGTCGGGGTTATATCCGCTGAGGTCGTTGCCGCCATTGTCGGTAGGCTCTCTGTATTCCCTTGGCTCTCGCTGTTGGTTGCTGCGACGGCTTCTTGCGGCATACATATCGTCATCGCCTCCATACGCTCCTTGCCTTTTCTTGTCGGCAGCGCTGCCTATAGCGCCACCTATCACAGCTCCGCCCGCCATTCCTACTATCGTGCCGATGTCAGAACCGCGCGGACCATTGCTTATTCCTCCGATTGCGCTTCCGAGTATTGTTCCGAGCGTAGCTCCCGTGTAGGCTCCGCTTCCCGTGTAAGTGCCACAGCTGCTTGCCATTATTGTGGCGCATAATGCGAATATGACAGTCTTTTTCATAATCATTTCATATTTTGATTGTCAATGCAAAAATATGAAAATCAGCCGTTTCCTCCAAATCTTTTATTCCTATTTCATGGTAGGGAATTCCCTAAAATTCTTATTCCATTCTGCCCAATGTTATCTCCTTATCAAGATAATCATAAACATATAGCGGACTTTGATAATATAATCCTGTGGCAGGCTTCTTTATAGCCGCATAAGCTTCTTGATATCCTCCAAATTCAACAGAAACAAAGATAGGCTACACAGATATTTATCAAAAAAGCGATGCACTCACTCTCACGAGGCAAGCAAAAAAGAAGAAAAAATGATGGGAAGCCATTTGCTTCACAATAATATGATTAAAACAATTTCTAAATTCATATTTAAATATGTCGAAACGGCTAAATGATAGTTAAAAACAGCATTTCCTCGCAGCAATACGACTAAAACGAAATTAGAAATGGAATTTCTGCGCAGCAATGTGATAAAACTTTTTTGAAAATAGGAAAATCTTGTTGCGGAAGCTATCTGCGCATTGCAATTTCAGTTCGCAGGCGTTCAAAGGGTATGTTAGAAGGTAAAAAGGGGGTTCGCAGCACTTTTTTAGCTATCCATCAAGGTTTTTTCCTTCATCGTAACAATTTTATCGCTATCTCTCAAAGGCTTTTCCTACATCGCTGCGCTTTTTCCCTTATCTTATATCTCAATTTATGAAATTTAAGCGCGTAAATCCCTATCTTCGGAAGCGTTTACGCTTTCGCAGATGAGCAATCTTATTTTGGAGTACTCCGAAAAGCATGAGAAACCTTTCAGAGTGATTTTGGAGAAAAGAAAAATAACTGTGAAACTTTTCAGAACTATTTCGGAGTACTCCGAAATGTGTGAGAAAACGTGCAGAAGCAGTTTGGAGAGCTCCAAAATTACTGTGAAATCGTTCACGGATATTTTGGGATATTCCAAAACGCGTAAGAAAACATTCTGAGGCAATTTGGCGATGTGAAAACAAGGCGTGAAACGTTGTTTTCGGGCCAAAGCGAAACAAATGCCACTGATTGACAATCAGAATGTTAGCCACGATTTCTCACTCAGCAAAGGTAAGAATAAAAATTAGATTACGCAACAATCTTAGGCGAAGATTATTTGGCTAATTTTTGTGGCGCGCACAATAGATGAATGACGAAGATTTGCGCATAGTGTTTGCTCTTATGTTAATTAAACGTAAACTTTCATAGTCGGAAATTGATAGGTGAGGCTTTTACTATATAAAATGTGTACCTTTGCAGTCCGATTATTAAAATTGTTGAAGGGGAAACCTTAGAACCCCTTTGCGAGAGTGTTAATAGTCAATAGCTTGGCCGGCTTTGACGGTTAGTGAATCGCTCGCAAGAAAAAATTAAGTTTTTTAGTAGTAAAATTAAAATTTTAAATGGACACTTTAAGTTACAAGACTATTTCCGCTAACAAGGAAACAGCAAAGAAAGAGTGGGTCATCGTTGACGCAAAAGACCAAATCGTTGGTCGTCTCTGCTCTAAGGTAGCAAAGCTGCTTCGCGGAAAGTACAAACCAAACTTCACACCTCATGTTGATTGTGGAGACAATGTTATTATCATTAATGCCGATAAGGTAGTCTTCTCTGGTAAGAAGGAGACCGATAAGGTTTACACTCGTTATACCGGTTATCCAGGTGGACAGCGTTTCAACACTCCTGCTCAGCTTCGCACACGCAAGGGTGGCATCGATAAGATGATTCGTCACGCTGTTAAGGGTATGCTTCCAAAGGGTCCTCTCGGACGTTCTTTGATGAGCAATCTCTATGTATTCGAAGGTGCTGAACACAACAAGGAAGCTCAGCAGCCAAAGTTAATCGATATCAACCAGTATAAATAAATAGGTAAGAAATGGAAATGATTAATGCAATTGGTCGCCGCAAAAGTTCAGTCGCTCGTGTTTATCTCACAGACGGAACAGGTAAGATCACAATCAACAATAAAGAACTGGAAACATATTTCCCATCTGCCATTCTTCAGTACGTTGTAAAGCAGCCTCTTCAGTTGCTCGAAGCTGAGGGTAAGTACGACGTTAAGGTAAACCTTGACGGTGGTGGCTTTACAGGTCAGAGCCAGGCTTTGCGTCTCGCTATCGCCCGCGCTCTCGTAAAGATCAACGCAGAGGATAAGAAGCAGCTTAAGGACGCTGGATTCCTTACTCGCGACAGCCGTGCTGTTGAGCGTAAGAAGCCAGGACAGCCAAAGGCACGTCGTCGCTTCCAGTTCAGCAAGCGTTAATATTTGCGCTTAGTTTAGTATCTAAACTGGTGAGACTTGCTCGCTCTACATTATTATATATATAATGTGAACGCAGACATCTTAGGCGGCAATTACTCATCGGCTGATTCTAAAAAAGAATTAAACAGAAAGTAAACAAAACAAAAACAAAGACAATGTCAAGAACAAATTTTGACCAATTATTGCAGGCAGGTTGCCACTTCGGACACCTCCGTCGTAAGTGGAACCCAGCAATGGCTCCTTACATCTTCATGGAGCGCAATGGTATTCACATCATAGACCTCAACAAGACCGTAGCTAAGGTAGACGAAGCTGCAGAGGAATTGAAGAAAATCGCTAAGGCAGGCAAGAAGATCCTGTTCGTCGCTACTAAAAAACAGGCTAAGGACATCGTTGCCGAGAAGGCATCAAGTGTCAACATGCCTTACGTTACAGAGCGTTGGGCCGGTGGTATGCTCACCAACTTCCCAACTATCCGCAAGGCTGTTAAGAAAATGACGAACATCGACAAGCTCATGAACGATGGCACATTCTCTAACCTCTCAAAGCGTGAATTGTTGCAGATCTCTCGCCAGCGCGCTAAGTTGGAGAAGAACCTTGGTTCTATTGCCGACTTGTCTCGTCTTCCTGCAGCACTCTTCGTTATCGACGTAATGAAGGAGCACATCGCAGTGAAAGAGGCTAAGCGTCTTGGTATCCCTGTATTCGCAATGGTTGATACAAACTCTGATCCACGCGACATCGACTTCGTTATCCCAGCTAACGATGATGCTTCAGACAGCATCAACGTAGTTCTTACAGCTTGCTGTGCAGCTATCTCAGAAGGCTTGGAGGAACGTAAGGCTGAGAAGGCAGACGCTGATCAGAAGGACGAGAAGAAGGGTGCTCGCAAGGCACGCAAGGACGAAGCTGACAAGGCTGAGTAATTCCTCTCTCCAAAGAAATTTGATTAAAATAACCCCTATTTTTAAAGAAGAATTTTAATATGAAAGTTTCAATAGCTGATATTCAGAAACTTCGTAAGATGACCGGTGCCGGTTTGGCTGACTGCAAGAAGGCTTTGACCGAGGCAGAGGGTGACATCGAAAAGGCAATCGAGCTCGTTCGTGAGCGTGGTTTGGCTATCGCTGCAAAGCGTTCTGACCGTGAGACATCTAACGGTTGTGTTCTCGTTAAGTATGAGAATGGCTTCGCTGCAATGATTGCTTTGAAGTGTGAAACCGACTTCGTTGCTAACGGCGCTGATTATATTAAGCTCACACAGAGCATCCTCGACGTAGCTGTCGCTAACAAGTGCAAGACTCTTGACGAAGTTAAGGCCTTGACACTCGCCGACGGTACTCCTGTAGAGGAAGCTGTTAAGCTTCGTTCAGGTGTGACAGGTGAGAAGATGGAGCTCGATGGCTACAACTGGCTTGAGGGTGACAACATCTACACTTACAACCACCAGAACATAAACATGCTCTGCACAATGGTTCAGCTCAACAAGGCTGCTGAGGAGCAGGGCCACAACCTCACTATGCAGGTTGCTGCCATGAACCCAGTTGCTCTCAACGAGAACGCTGTACCACAGGAAGTTGTTGATAACGAGCTTAAGGTCGCTATCGAGAAGACTAAGGAAGAGCAGGTAGAGAAGGCTGTTGCTGCTGCTATCAAGAAGGCTGGCTACAACGCTTACATCGCTGAAAACGAGGAGCACATCAATGAGGGTATCCAGAAGGGTAACATCACTGAGGAGCAGGCTGAAGATATCCGCCGCATCAAGAAGGAAACAGCTGAGCAGAAGGCTGCCAACCTTCCAGAGCAGATGATTCAGAACATCGCTCAGGGTCGTTTGAAGAAGTTCTTCAAGGAGAACTGCCTCCTCGACCAGGCTTTCTATCAGGATGGTAAGATTTCTGTTGCTGATTACTTGCATCAGGCTGATAAGGAACTCGACGTAGTTGCTTACAAGCGCTTTACTCTCCGTGCAGAATAATTCTGAATTAGTTTAAGGCTAAATAAATGAATAGCCGCAGGTCGAAAGACTTGCGGCTATTTTTGTATGTTGTCTATAAAATGTTATTGCCAAATGATGATACTTAACGCATAATACTTAGCACATCATTACACACTGTATTTGTTTCTGTGCTTTGAGCGCTTGGGAGCCATCGGCGCGATTGGCGCGAAGTCTTCCTTGCCGAGGTTAGGGCTGCCTTGTCCGTAGTCGTTGAGGTCGGGATTGATGTGAATAGAGCCTCCAGGCACGCCGCGATAACCATTCCAACGGGAGATAATGCGATTTACATAATCCACAGTTTCAGAACCGCGCATATATCCGTATTTCACAACAGGGTCGCCATAGAATTGCGGTGACTGCAATCGCAACACGTAATAAGCCACATCGCTCCAGCGGTGAGGGTTTCTTCCATATTTATGAGCCAATGCCATAGCATCGCGTATGTGGCGCGCTCCGCCGTTGTAGCTTGCGAGGGCAAACTTAGTGCGCTCAATAGGGGTGGGCACATCTCTGAAGTTGTTGGTAAGCTCAGCCATGTATCTTGCCGACGCAGCGATGTTAGCTTCAGGCTTAAACATCTCAGAACGTGGCAATCCCAAGTGGTCGGCAGTGCTCGGCATTATCTGCATAAGTCCGCATGCGCCTGCCCACGAGCGAGCCTGAGGGTCGAAACACGACTCCTGATAACATTGCGCAGCCATCAGTCGCCAGTCCATTCGGGCTACGCGTGAATATAGCTTGAAATATCCGTCGTATCTTGATATGATGCCGCCCGCGCGGTCGAGCATAGGCGAATATACATGGCGACGTATGCTTGCCGTAGACAGTAAAAACGACTCCTGCTTTTTCAGTTGGGCTACCATTTCGGGCTTAAACCATGCGCGCATGGAGTCGGCAAGCTCTTTGCTGCCGTTCTTCACAAGCCATCCGGTGCTTGCCGAGTCGGTGTGAATGCCGATGGCCTTCAGGTCTTTAGGCTCACCTTTCATGTTATACACGATAAGGTCGCCCTCGCCACGCCTCAGACGGTTGATCATGTCGGTAGTGTCTTTGCAAACCTCTACTCTGAGAGAAACTCCTATCTTCTGGGCAAACTTCTCGCAAAGCAAGTATTGCAGTCCCATGCCGTGGGAGTGATAATCATAATATGAGTCAGGGCCAGAGAGGGTGAGCATAATCATCTCACCATTGTTTATAATGTCGGATAACGAGAACTCTTCACTATATTCAGTGGAGTCTTCGCCAATGACAGTGCCCCATGGAGTCTTCTCCACTTTCTTTTCTTTGCACCCCGTAAATAGCATGAGCGCATATACAATGTATATATATCTTAATCTCATAATAGGATGGCACAAAATTAATACTTTTCTTGGATAATCGTTGCGAAACCTTTACTTTTGCAAGGCAAATTTATTATTAATAATAACAAGAAGATATGTTGAGAATAGCTGTACAATCGAAAGGTCGCCTATTTGAAGATACTATGCATCTTCTTTCAGAGGCAGACATTAAAGTTAGCACAAGTAAAAGAACTCTCCTTGTTCAGTCTTCTAACTTCCCATTGGAAGTGCTCTATCTGCGCGACGACGACATCCCGCAGAGTGTAGCCAATGGTGTTGCGGATATTGGAATTGTAGGAGAAAATGAGTTCGTGGAGCGACACGAAGACGCACAGCTTATTTCCCATCTTGGCTTTAGCAAGTGTCGTTTGTCGTTAGCGATTCCTAAAGCCGCTAAATATACCGGTCTCGACTGGTTTAATGGTCGCAAGATAGCGACTTCTTATCCTTATATTCTTCGTCAGTTCATGAATAAAAACGGCATCAAAGCCGATATTCATGTGATTACCGGCTCGGTAGAGATAAGCCCGGGCATTGGTTTGGCAGATGGTATCTTCGACATCGTAAGCTCAGGCTCTACGCTCGTGAGCAACAACCTGCGTGAGGTGGAAACGGTGATGCAGAGCCAAGCCATATTGATAGGCAACTGGAACATGGACGAGGAGAAGCACAACATCCTCAACGAAATGCTTTTCCGTTTCGAGGCAGTGCGCTCGGCTCAAGACAAGAAGTATGTCATGATGAATGCTCCTAAAAGTAAGCTGAAGGAGATAACCGACGTGCTCCCGGGCATTAAGAGCCCAACGGTCATCCCATTGGCCGACGAGGAGTGGTGCTCAATACACACCGTGCTCGACGAGAAGAGATTCTGGGAGATTATCGGCAAGCTGAAGGAACTCGGCGCGCAGGGCATACTTGTCACCCCTATTGAGAAGATGATATTATAAGAGATAATACAGAGAGATGAACATAAAGAAATATCCAACCAAAGACGATTGGAAGGAAATAACGACACGTCCCCACTTAGATGTATCGCAGCTTAACGCAACTGTTAAGAATGTGCTTGATGATGTGCGCGCCAATGGCGACGAGGCAATCAGGAAGTATGAAGAGATGTTCGACAAGGTGAAGCTCGACTCTCTTGCGGTAAGTGAGGAGGAAATAGAAGAGGCAATGCGCCTTACGAGTGATGAACTTAAGAACTCTATCGCCATAGCGCATTGCAACATAGCGAAATTCCATAATGCACAGGCTTTCACAGGAGTGAAAGTGGAAACTATCGAGGGCGTAACCTGTTGGCAGAAATCTGTTGCGATAGAACGCGTGGGACTATATATCCCCGGAGGAACAGCTCCATTGTTCTCTACCGTGCTAATGCTTGCCACACCTGCTAAAATCGCGGGTTGCAAAGAGATAGTATTGTGTACACCACCTAATAAAGAAGGCAAAGTTAATCCCGCAATCCTTGTGGCTGCGCGCATCGCAGGCGTGAGCAAGATATTCAAGGCTGGCGGAGTGCAGGCTATAGGCGCGATGGCTTACGGCACGGAGAGCGTGCCAAAGGTTTACAAGGTGTTTGGTCCTGGTAATCAGTTTGTAATGGCAGCCAAGCAGCAGGTTTCTCTGCATGATGTAGCCATCGACATGCCGGCAGGTCCTTCCGAGGTATGCGTAGTGGCAGACGACAGCTGCAATCCTTCATTCGTTGCTGCCGACTTGCTTTCTCAGGCAGAGCATGGCACAGACTCTCAGGTGATACTTATCACTGATTCAGAAACTGTGCTCGACAAGGTAAAGGCGGAAGTAGACCGTCAGCTTGCCCTTCTGCCACGTAAGGAGATTGCAGCCAAGACCCTTGAAAACTCGCAGCTCGTGCTGATGCATGATCTTGACGAGGCAATGGAGCTTTGCAACGCCTATGCTCCGGAACATCTTATCCTTGCCACTGCCGACTGTGACAAGTTGGCTGAGAAAGTGGTAAACGCGGGAAGCGTGTTCATAGGCAATTATGCCTGTGAGAGCGCGGGCGACTATGCAAGCGGCACCAATCACACCCTTCCTACCCATGGATATGCCTTGGCTTACAACGGCGTAAATCTGGATAGCTTCTGCCGAAAGATTACTTATCAGAAGCTCACAGAGCAAGGCGTGCTATCAATAGGCAGGGCAGTGGTGATTATGGCTGAAAACGAGCAGCTCGAAGCCCATGCCAACGCAATGCGCCTACGCTTAGATAGCTTGAAATAATCTCCCACTTAGTTTTACTATTTTAACTGAAAGGTAAAAAAGATGAAAGATTTGCAACTTCTCGTCAGACCAAACATCTGGCGACTGCAACCATATAGCAGCGCGCGCGATGAATACTCCGGCCACGTTGCCAAGGTGTTTCTCGACGCTAATGAAAACCCTTACAACAAACCGCTCAACAGATACCCCGACCCTCTGCAGACTGAGCTGAAAAAGGAACTGGCAAAAGTAAAGAGGGTGGCGGTGGAAAATATCTTCCTCGGCAATGGTTCCGACGAAGCAATCGATTTGCTTTATCGCGTTTTCTGTCGTCCAGGGCGTGACAATGTGGTGGCGATAGAGCCTACATACGGAATGTATCGCGTATGCGCAGATATAAACGATGTGGATTATCGCCCCGTACTGCTTGATGAGCATTATCAGATTACCGCGGAAAAGCTTCTCGACGCGTGCGACGAGAATACCAAGGTGATTTGGATTTGCTCGCCTAACAACCCTACGGGCAACAACCTCATGAGAGAGGAAATACAGACGGTGATAGAACTCTTCGACGGCATTGTGGTGGTAGACGAGGCTTACAGCGACTTCTCCAATCAGCTGCCGTTCCGTCTGGAGCTTAGAAAATATCCTAACCTCGTGGTGCTCAACACTATGAGCAAGGCGTGGGGCTGCGCCGCGATACGCCTTGGAATGGCTTTCGCAAGCAAGGAGATTATCGATTTGTTCAATAAGGTGAAATACCCTTATAACGTGAACTCGCTTACTCAGCAGCAGGCTCTTGAATCGCTGAAAGACGCTTTCGACGTGGAGAAATGGGTGGGCACTCTGCTTGGGGAGCGCACCCGAATGATGCAGGCGTTCAACGAGCTGCCTATATGCGAGGTGGTCTATCCTTCGGATGCCAACTTCTTCCTCGCCAAGATGACCGATGCGCAGGCTATCTACGATTACCTCGTGGCTGACGGTATCATCGTGAGAAACCGCACAAATGTGCAGCTCTGCAAAAACTGCCTTCGCATCACTATCGGCACGAAGAATGAAAACAATGAGCTTCTCGCGTCGCTAAGAAAGTATTAGAATTTCACATACAACAAAAAAGAGGATACTTCCATCGTGAAGTATCCTCTTTTCTTATGCCTTTATCTCTTTAGAAAGGAAGGTCATCCTGGCTGCCCTCAGTTGCTACAGGTGCTGCTGCCATAGGAGCTGCGCCTGCCGGAGCTACTACCTGCTGAACAGGTGCGCCCATAGGTGCTGCGCCGCCGGTTACTACGCCTACTGTCGCTGGGTCTACCAAACGCACATCGTAGGCTCTGATGTTGTTAAACCAACGTCCGTTGTATTCGTGAGCGTCGATGTCGAAAGACACGTTCACTTCCTGTCCCACCTCAATCTTGAATCTATCCAAGCGTTCTGCGCCAAATACAGAGAATACCATCTTATGAGGATAAGCCTCATGAGTTTCGATTACGAAGTCCTGGCTCTTCCACTCACCGCGTGCAGAAACACCGCTGCGAGGTTCCATTGCCGCAATAACTTTTCCTTGTAAATCCATGCTATGTATTTATTGTTAAAAATGATTTTTTATGTTAATTTCCCAAATGGGTTCCAGTTTGCGAAATTACGAAAAATACTCTTAAATAGGAAATATGCTTTTATGTTTTTTTGTGGGTACGCTCTTTTTTTGTATTTTTGTGCCTAATAATAAGAACATAAATATAACATTCATACTAATGAAATTTACAGTATCAAGCGCGGCTTTGAATAGCCAATTGCAGAACCTTGCAAAGATTATCAGCAGCAAGAACTCTCTTGCCATCCTTGATTGCTTCCTTTTTGAAGTAAACAATGGTCAGCTTACCATTACCGCCGGTGATGGTGAGAACATGATGAAGGCCGTCATCAGTCTTGATGAAAGCGATGCCGACGGCAAGTTCGTAATACCTCATCGCACCATCCTTGATGCGGTAAAAGAGCTTCCTGAACAGCCATTGGTATTCAACATAGACCTTTCGACATTCGCAATCAACGTAACTTACATGAACGGTTCTTACAACTTCACCGCGCAGAGCGGAGAGGAATATCCTTCTTTCCCTGCCCTTGAAGGTGAGACCAGTGTAATCACTATAAACGAAACCGTTTTGGCAGGCAACCTCAACCGCACGTTCTTCGCAGTTGCGGCTGATGAGCTTCGCCCTGTGATGAACGGTGTGTTCTTCGACCAGAAGGAAGACAATCTCACCCTCGTAGCAAGCGACGGACACAAACTTGTGCGCGACAGAAACTTCAACATCAAGAGCCCGGCTCCATGTTCATTCATTCTTCCTAAGAAGCCTGCAAGCCTTCTCAAGGGAATACTCGGAAAGCAAGACGCAGATGTTGTCATCCGCTTCAATGTGAACAAGGCTGAGATAGGATATAGCGGTGGAGTTATCGCTTGCCGCTTGATTGAAGGCAAGTTCCCTAACTACGAAGCTGTAATTCCACAGAACAATCCTAACAACGTAACCATCAACCGCAAGGCGTTGCTCAGCGCGATGCGCCGCGTGTTGCCTTTCGCAAGCGAGGGAAGCGAACTTGTACGCTTCAATCTCACTGCCGGACAGCTCGAATTGCAGTCTGAAGACATCGACTTCGCTACAAGCGCAAAGGAAAGCATTAGCTGCGAATACGCAGGCTCTAACATGAGCATCGGTTTTAAGGGAAGCTCGATAATGGAGATTCTCAACAACCTCACGAGCGAGGAAGTTACCATCCAGCTTGCCGATCCAAGTCGTGCCGGCGTTATCGTTCCTGCCGAGAAGAATGATGATGAGTCAGTGCTTATGCTGCTCATGCCTATGTTGCTCAACGATTAAGCCCTCGGAAGCGACAGTTTTACGCTCCGCGGACTTCTTATCAAAATATAACATCAGATAATGAAACTCAATCTTACAAAGCCCCTTGTAGTTTTCGACCTGGAAACTACGGGGCTTGACCTTGTAAACGACCGTATAATTCAGATTTCCTATATTAAAGTTTATCCCGACGGAAAAGAGGAGAGGGAAAATATCTTCGTAAATCCTGAGAAGGAGATTCCTTCATTCGTGGCTGAGCTTACGGGAATATCTAACGACGACGTGAAAGACGCTCCTACATTCAAGGAGCTGTCGGGCAAGCTCAACGCTACATTCTCAGGCTGCGACTTCGCAGGCTTCAATTCCAATCATTTCGACGTGCCGATGCTTGCGGAAGCCTTCCTTCGCGCAGGCGTAGACTTTGATTTCAGCAAATGCCGCCTTATCGACGCGCAGACAATCTTCCATAAGATGGAGCGACGCAATCTCGCGGCTGCCTACAAGTTCTATTGCGGCAGAAAGATGGAAGAAGACTTCGAAGCTCACCGTGCCGACCAGGATACGGAAGCTACCTACAGAGTGCTACAGGGCGAGCTCGATATGTATAACCCCGAAACACAGGAAGAGGAAGAGCGCCGACTGCCTAACGACATGAACACATTGAACGAGTTCTCCAAGCTTAACGACAATGTAGACTTCTCAGGTCGCATAGTATGGCAGAATGTAGTCGACGCCGAAGGTAATGAGGTGAAGGATGCCGACGGCAACCCTCAGAGAATAGAAGTATTCAACTTCGGAAAATACAAGGGACAGCCTGTAGCTTACGTGCTTCAGCGCGACCCTGGATATTACAACTGGATAATGACGAGTGATTTCACTCTCAACACAAAGCAGATACTTACGCGAATAAAGCTACAGGGCTTTAATCGATAATTCATTTCTATAGATGGTGAGCAGGGGCGCATTCTTACGCTGCCGAATTATATAAACTTTTGTTTTCGGGCGCAATATTGTGCCCTTGCTTTTTACCCTCACTCGTAGTGGCACTTGTCCACTGCTTATCGCTTACTCATATAACTTATACTTACAACAAATATGCTGAAGGGGAAAAAGATAGTACTTGGCATTACCGGAAGTATTGCCGCTTACAAATCATGCCTTATTATTCGTGAACTCATAAAGCAGGGAGCAGAAGTGCAGGTGGTAATCACGCCTGCCGGCAAGGAGTTTATCACTCCTATCACCCTGTCGGCACTCACCCATAAGCCTGTCATCAGCGAGTTCTTCTCTCAGCGCGACGGCACATGGAATTCCCATGTAGACTTAGGGCTGTGGGCAGACGCTATGCTTATCGCTCCATGCACTGCCTCCACGTTAGGCAAGATGGCGAACGGCATTGCCGACAATATGCTTATCACCACCTATCTCTCAATGAAAGCACCAGTGTTTGTCGCCCCGGCGATGGACCTCGACATGTGCGCTCACCCTTCCACTCAGCGCAACATCGACCGCCTCGTTGAGATAGGCAACCACATCATCGAGCCTGCAAGCGGTTTCCTCGCGAGCGGACTTGAGGGCAAAGGGCGTATGGAAGAGCCTGAGAATATCGTGGCTTATCTCGACCGCTTCTTTGAAAAGCACAACGACAACCAGTCGCTTAGAGGAAAGAAGATAATGATTACCGCAGGCCCTACCTACGAGAAGATTGACCCCGTGCGCTTCATTGGCAACTATTCCAGCGGCAAGATGGGCTTCGCTCTCGCTGAGGAATGTGCTTGGCGCGGAGCTGATGTCACTCTGATAGCAGGCCCGGTAAGCATGAGCTGCTCAAAAGGCATAAAGAGAATCGATGTGGAGAGCTGCGAGGAGATGTATAATGCCGCCATGCAAGCGTTTCCAGAAATGGACGCAGCGATAATGTGCGCTGCTGTAGCCGACTTCCGACCTGCCACGGTGGCAGATAAGAAGATAAAGCGTGAAGGCGACGACCTCGTGCTCACATTGAAGCCTAATCACGACATCGCAGCGGCACTTGGCAGCATGAAGAAGGAGGGGCAGAAGCTCGTAGGCTTTGCCTTGGAAACCGATCATGAGATGCAGAACGCCGACAAGAAACTCGCCAAGAAAAATCTCGACATGATAGTGCTCAACAGCCTTCGCAACGAGGGCACATGCTTCCGTTCTGATGACAACCAGATAGTGATAATATCAAAAAGCGGCTCGGAAGCGTTCCCAAAGGCTTCAAAGAAAGTGCTTGCTATCGACATCGTCGAGGCTCTCAGCAAGCTAATGAAATAACCCTCCGCACTGACATCGCGGACTAACATATTCCTTTGCTGTATGACGACATCAAGACATTTCTTCATTGGCTTGCTTATGCTGATAAGCTCTTTCGTAGGCGTGGCTCACGCGTGCGCTCAGGAGCTTAATGCCACGGTGAGAGTGAACCATTCACAGGTGGCTGGCACAGATGTGGCAGTGTATAAAGCTTTGGAGGAGAAGCTCACGCAGTTTATCAACGAGAGCCGATGGACTGATTTGCATTTCCGCAAGAATGAGCGCATCAGCTGCAACTTTAATATCACGGTCACTAAATACGATGCCAGTGATAACCTTTTCACGGCTAAGTCACTCATTCAGGCTAACCGCCCTGTGTTCAACTCCGCCTACACCACAACGCTCTACAGCAACAACGACCTCAACTTCAATTTCAAGTTCTCGCAGTTTGATGAGCTGAAGTATAACCCCGACGTGATAGACAATCAGCTCGTTGCTCTCGTGGCATATTATGCTTATCTCATCATCGGAATTGATCTCGACTCGTTTGCTCCCATGGGCGGCAATGAGGTGTTGCAGCAGTGCATGAACCTCACCAACAACGCGCAGAGCCTTGAGTTTACAGGATGGAAGTCATTTGAGGACAGCAAGAATCGTTTCGCCATTATCAACTCGTATCTCGACGCGAGCATGAAGCCGTTTCGCCAGTTGCATTACGACTACTATCGCCTTGGGCTCGACGAGATGGCAAACAACCCCGAACGTGGGCGCACTGCCATTTCCACGGCGTTGGAAACCGACCTAAGGAAAAGCCATGCCGAAAGCCCCATGAGCCTTTTACCGCAGATATGGCTCGACTTCAAGCGCGATGAGCTTGCCAACATATATAAAGGTAAGGGCACGCAGAAGGAGAAGCAGGCTGTTTACGACATACTTTTCTCCATCAACCCAAGCCAGAACAACGCCTGGAACAAGATAAAGGAATAATCACAACATCATTTGCTCATAATAATTAAAAACTATTATGCTTTTACGCTTATACATAAGAAACTTTACCCTTATAGATGAACTCGACATCGACCTGCACAGAGGCTTTTCCGTCGTTACGGGAGAAACCGGAGCGGGCAAGAGTATCATAGTAGGGGCGATAGGGCTTCTGCTCGGCAACAGGGCAGACTCCAAACAGGTGAAACCCGGTCAGCAGAAATGCGTGATAGAGGCTCATTTCGACATCTCACAATATGGAATGGAGCGTTTCTTCACCGACAACGATATAGATTTCGACCCCACGGACTGCATTCTGCGTCGTGAGATAAGCAGCAGCGGCAAAAGCCGTGGCTTCATCAATGATACTCCGGCGCCATTGGCAAAGATGCGTGAGCTGGGAGAGATGCTCATAGATGTACACTCGCAGCACCAGAACCTTTTGCTCAACAAGGAGGACTTCCAGCTGAGCGTGGTAGACATCATCGCCCACGACGCAGAGCAGAAGGTGCGGTATAACGCCAAATTCTCGGAATATCTGCATGCCAAAAAGGAGCTCGATGCTCTTCGTGAGCGCATACAGTCGTCGAGAGATAATGAAGACTTCATGCGCTTCCAGTGCACGGAGCTTGAAAACGCTTCTCTCGTTGAGGGCGAACAGGAGCAGATAGAGGCGCAGGTGGACACGCTTAATCATGTGGAAGAGATAAAGTCGGCGTTATTCGAGGTAGACCGCAGCTTGATGACAGATGATAACAACGTGGTAGACAGCCTACGCACCGCAGCGCAGCGACTTCACGACATAGAAGACGTTTACCCCGAAGTGAAAGAGCTTGCCGAACGCATGGACTCAAGCTACATCGACGTGAAGGATATTGCGCGCGAGATAAGCAACATGGCTGAGAATGTGGATTTCGATCCGCAGAGCCTTGACAGCATGAACGCCCGACTCGACGCCATCTACTCTTTAGAGCAGAAATACCATGTGCAGACCGAGGAAGAGCTTATAGCCATCTACAAATCGGTGCGTGAGCAGCTCGACCACATTGAAAACAGCGACGAGGAGCTTGCCGAAATGCAAGGCAAGGTGGAAGCCATTCGCAATGAATGCCTAAAGCTTGCCGACGTGCTCACTGCCATGCGCCGTGAAGCCATCGTGGAGGTGGAGAAGCAGATGCAGCAGAGGCTTGCCCCTCTCGGCATTCCTAACGTGAGGTTCAGAGTGGAGCTTTCGGAAAGGGAGCTTAGCCACGATGGTAAAGACAAGGTGTCATTCCTCTTCAGCGCGAATAAGAGCACAGAGTTGCAGCCCGTAAGCCAGGTAGCTTCGGGTGGCGAGATTGCCCGTGTAATGCTGTCGTTGAAGGCGATGATAAGCGGAGCGGTGAAACTTCCTACCATCATCTTCGATGAGATAGACACTGGAGTGAGTGGCAGAGTGGCAGAGAAGATGGCGCAGATAATGCGCGAGATGGGCGACAACCGCCGACAGGTTATCAGCATTACCCACCTGCCGCAGATCGCAGCGATGGGACAGTTCCATTACAAGGTGCAGAAGAGCGAGACGGCAGAAGGCACAGTCAGCGAGATGCACGAGCTTGGAGCTGACGAGCGCATACGAGAGATAGCGCAGATGCTCAGCGGCGAAGACGTTACCGACGCTGCCATAAGCAACGCGAAGGAACTATTAAGCAAGGCGAATAATTGACTTTTACACATATAAAACGGAACTTAAACTACAGATTTATGACTTTAATGATTAAGCGAACATTCATTCTTTCAATATTCATGCTTGCCACGCTGGTGGCAGGCGCGCAGCCTGCTGCCGTGCAAAACGCAGCCAAGGCAGTGTTTACCCTCACCACATTCAATAAAGACGGCTCGATACATGCCACTTCGCGAGGAGTGTTTGTGGGCACCGACGGCGAGGCCATTAGCACATGGAAACCTTTCCACGGAGCTGCTTCCGCAGTGGTGGTAGACGCTAAGGGCAACAAGATGCAGGTAGACGCTTTGATGGGCGCGAATGAGCTTTACGATGTGTGCCGCTTCCGTGTGAAGGGCGCTACTGTGGCTGCCCCTGTGGCAAAAGCTCCCGTAGCTGCCGGAAGCAAGGTGTGGCTGCTGAAATACTCCCTAAAGAAAGCCAAGGGCGAGCAGATTTCCATAAGCTCTACTGAGAAGTTTATGGATAAATTCACTTACTATCTGCTGCCAAAGATGAAGGTGGAGATAGACGAGAGCTGCCCGCTCGTAAATCAGCAGGGCGAGGTGATAGGCTTGCTTCAGCAGAGCGAAACAAATGGCGACGTGTTTTCCACCGACGCAAATTTCATCAAGAATGGAATGAAACCTCTTACCGGTCTTTCCGTTAACGATAGGTTGCTTGCCCAGTGCGGCATTCGTGTGGCATTGCCAACGGATTACAATCAGGCTACGCTAATGCTCATGATGGCAGGCGAGCGCAACGACAGCGCCAACTATGTGGCGTGTGTAGACGAGTTTATAAGTAAATTCCCTACAAAGATAGACGGCTACACATCTAAGGCGCGTATGCTTGCCGCCAAAGGCGATGAGAAGGCAGCGCAGCAGCTCATGCTCACTGCCCTTGACAAGAGCGACGACAAGGCAGTGGCGCATTCAGAGTATGCCGGACTGATTTATCAGAGAGTGGTGTATAATGCTGACACCACCAAGTCTGTGTTCACCCTCCCTCTCGCCCTCAGCGAGGCTCGCAAGGCTTATGAGATCAGTCCTCAGCCACAGTATCGCCATCAGGAGGCTCAGATATTGTTCGCTCAGCGTGAATATCAGAGTGCCTACGATGCGTTTATGGGGCTTACCAAGACTCCACTGCGCAACGGCGAGATATTCTATGAGGCTGCCCAGTGTAAGTCAAACATGAAAGCACCTTTCCAAGAGGTTGTGGCATTGCTCGACAGCGCCGTAGCTGCCTGCCCGAAGCCACTTAATGCTGTGAGCGCGCCTTATATCCTCGCGCGCGGCGTGGCTTACGATGGCGCAAAGCAGTATCGCAAGGCGTTGGTAGACTATAATATGTATGACACTCTTCTCGTGGGACGCGCTGCGCCAACGTTTTACTACACTCGCGCCCAGTGTGAGCTTCAGCTTCGTGCTTACAAGCAGGCAATCAACGACTTGGCTCATGCAGCAGTGCTCAATCCCGCAGAACCTATCTACTTCGCTGAGCTTGCTTCGGTGCAGCTGCGTGTAGGCGAATACGACAGAGCCATCAAGTCGGCAGATTTGTGCATCAGCCGCGACGCGAATGCTGTGGATGCTTACATCATAAAGGGAGTGGCGCTCTGCCAGAGCAACAAGAAGCAGGAGGGCATTGAAGTGCTCCTCAAAGCTAAGGAGATGGGCGATAAGCGCGCTGATGAATATATCAAGAAATTTAAATAAAGTTAAATAACCAATGTAGCATTCATAGTAATGCCTTTATTACACTAATAATTACTAATTTTGCACCCCGAAACATGCTTCACATGAATGTGTGTGACGGCGATTGCTTCAAAGATGATGGTCTCGTAGCTCAGCTGGATAGAGCAACAGCCTTCTAAGCTGTGGGTCATGAGTTCGAATCTCATCGGGATCACCTCTTCAATTAGTATTAGGTATAGAAAAGGAAGTCAGTTATGGCTTCCTTTTTTGTTTTCATAAAGGCATATAAACACAGAAAGCCCGACGGAATTTCTTCCGCCGGGCTTTCTTACATTGGTGAAGCGTCATTTTGCGGCACCAAAACGACACCATGATTACATTGCAGGCGTTAAGCCTTTTTCGCCATCATCTGAAGGCTTGCCGTCGTCGGGCTTATCATCTGCCGGGGCAGGAGTGAGCTCGGTATTCTCGCCGCTTGGCTTAGGGTCTTGCTGTGGCTCTTCCGCCTTGTCCTGCTTCTGTTCGCCAGTGGTTGGCTGCTTCGCAGGGTCGGCATCGGTCTTGCCCTTGTCGTTTTTACCCTTCTGCGGCTCGTCGGCCTTCTTCTTTTTGGCTGCGCCATGGAGCACTTCGCGCTTATAGCGGTCTATCTTAGCGTTGAGCGTGTCTACAAAATCAGCGTAAGCCTCGTCGCCCTCAAGCTCTATGTGGGCGTTGATGTGCTCCTTTAGCGTCTTGTAGGCAGCTTCCACCTGCTGGCGCGCGGCTTTCATCGTGCCCTTCATGCGTGAGCTTACCTCGTCGCGGCGGTTCACCTTTTGGCGTATCTCCTCGCTCTTCTCTGCCATGGCTGTGGCAAAGGCGGTGAGGGCAAGCTGATTCACATCCTCCTTGTAAGAGGTGGCGAGATCCTTCGCGAAGTTCACGAAGTCGCCCGTCTTTTTGTCGAGCTGTGAGTACACATCGATGTCGTAGGCACTGATGTGCTTCATCAGCTTCTTGGCGGTGGCTGCTACATCGGCAAGAGGCGAGGCCGCGAAGCCCGTCACCACTCGTTTATAGCCCATGTAAAGCTCGCGACGCTCATCTACGAGGGCATAGATGTCGGCAGTAAGCTCCTCCGACTCTTTGGTAGCCTTCATGAAGGCGTCTTCTGTGGTTAATGACTTGTCGAGTGAAGCGATTTCGCTACTCAACTTTTCTGCAATAGTGGCATTTGCCTTTGCGTTATCTGCTACATCGAGCATGTAAGCAAACTGGGCATTGCCTGGGAGAGCTGAAACTCTCAATCCTTTGATTTTTTTGTACATAGTTTTAATGTATAAAATTGTGAATATAAAAATTATAGTGTTGCTTCCGACAGCGCGCAATCTCGTCAAAGAGTGGTTGCTTTAGGAAGCGGTTGTAATTTTTGCTCAAATGGTTGCTTTGAGAGCAATTCCTTTAGGGAATCTTGCTCGAATAAGCGAGTTGTGATAAATTCCCAGCGGAATTTTTCACCGAATATTCGACAGGAAGGAAATTTCCTTCGGAAATTGTTGCCGAAAAAACTATTTGAGGGATTTTCCCCATGGTAATTTTGCTCAAAGAAGTTATTTGGCGCAATTTCCCCTTGGAAATTCTTCTCAAAAAATCGATTAGAGGGAATCATCCCATTGTATCATCATGTCAAACATCGCGTTCAGCACTGTTTCCCATAGGAAGTGGTGGCTGAAAATGTTTCTTCAATCTTAGGTTACATCATGCAGCGTTATCACAACGCATAGTTTCTTTTCTTTGTCTTTGTTTATAAGTTTATTGTTGTGTTTTGCCACTTTGCGGACCATAGGAATATCCGCAATGGGTTTTGACAACCCAGTAAAAGTCTACATCTTCTTACCTGAAAATATACTTTTGCATTTTGTGGTCAGCTGTAAAATCGTTCAGCAAGCACAAAGGTAACAATAATTTCCGAATACACAAAAAGTGTAGCCGTTTTTTTGATTTTAGCTTCAATTTATCACATATTCTATATATGTATTAATGATTTATTTGCTATATTTGCACCCGATTATTATGTTGAACAATATAAAAAACGCACGAGATAAGTAAAAATCATGAATCAGGAGCTGGACGGTAACATATTGATAAGATATATCGTAATGCTTGGCGACTTCTTGTTGCTCAATGTGTTATTATTCTTTTTTATAAACTTCTTCCTCGAAGGAGTGGCGTATGATGCTCTGAAAGACAGAATCATAGTTTTCATGACAGCCAACGTGGCCCTTGCCATGAGTGAGGCATGCTTCGATGTGGTGGTAGACGTGCGCAACGAGAGATTTGTCAGGATAGTGTGGCAGGCGATAAAGATGACGCTCACGCAGACGGTGCTCATGTTTACCATGCTAAGAGTAATCTACAACCCCGGCGGAGTGTTCGTGTCTATCGTGAAATGGTGGCCTATGTCGTTATGCCTGGTGGTGTTCTTCCGTATGCTGGAGCTTACGGCAATAAGATTCTATCGCCGCATTGGGCGCAACACGCGCAGAGTAATCCTCGTGGGCTGGGCTAAGCCTATGCTCAAAACTTATGAGAACATAATGATGAACCCCTTCACAGGGTATCGCACGCTGGGCTATTTCAGCGACGACGACTGCAAGGGGCTGGAACATAAGGTGAAAAATCTCGGCACCATTGCCGACCTGAAAAGAATGATGGAGGAGGAGAATCCTCTCGTGTGCGGAGCCGACGAGATATTCGTAAGCTTGCCTAACGACGAGAGCAACACCCTGCTGAAGATTGTGAAATTCTGCGACCGCAACATGATTCACTTCTTCTATGTTCCTGTGATATTTGGCGATAAAAGGCTCAACCTCGCAGCGCTCAACTGCTCAGGTCAGGTGCTGTTCACCAACCATGCAGAGCCTCTCAACTCGGTAGGCAACAAGATGGTGAAGCGCGTGTTCGACATTGTGTGCAGTTCATTTGTATGCCTTTGCATGCTGCCATTTATGCCTATCGTGGCGTTGATAATAAAAAGACAGAGTCCGGGTCCGCTGTTCTTCCGTCAGGAGCGCACGGGACTTAATGGCGAAACGTTCTACTGCTACAAGTTCCGCTCTATGCACGTGAACAAAGATGCTGACACCATGCAGGCGACGAAAGATGACCCTCGAAAGTTTCCTTTCGGCAACTTCATGCGAAAGACCAACATCGACGAGCTGCCGCAGTTTATCAACGTGCTGAAAGGCGACATGAGCATCGTGGGCCCTCGTCCGCACATGCTGAAACACACTGAGATGTATCATCAGCTTATCGATGAATACATGGTGCGCCACTACTGCAAGCCGGGCATTACGGGATTGGCACAGGTGCGTGGCTACAGGGGTGAAACCAAGGAGCTGTGGATGATGGAAAAGCGAGTGGAGAGCGACATTGAGTATATGGAGTCGTGGACATTCCTGATGGACATCAAGATATGCCTTGAAACGGCATTCCAGATGCTATTCCACCAGAGCAAAAACGCCTATTAAAAAGTAACATAAGATTATATTCGAATATAAAACAGAAGATGAAAGGTATCGTTCTTGCCGGAGGTTCCGGCACAAGGTTGTATCCTATTACTAAGGGAGTGAGCAAGCAGCTTATTCCTATCTTTGACAAGCCAATGATTTATTATCCTATATCTACGCTAATGCTTGCGGGGATAAAGGATATTCTCATTATATCTACTCCCTACGACCTGCCGGGATTCAAGCGATTGCTTGGCGATGGTAAGGAGCTTGGGGTGAACTTTCAATATGCTGAGCAGCCATCGCCAGACGGATTGGCTCAGGCGTTCATAATAGGCGAGGAGTTTATAGGCGACGACGCTGCGTGCCTCGTTCTCGGTGACAACATATTTTATGGAGCAGGCTTCACCGGTTTGCTGAAAGAAAGCGTAATGGACGCTGAGCAAAGGGGCAAGGCTTCGGTGTTCGGTTACTATGTGAACGACCCTGAGAGATATGGCGTTGCCGAGTTTGACGCTGATGGCAACTGCCTGAGCATAGAGGAAAAGCCCGAGCACCCAAAGAGCAACTACGCCGTGGTGGGGCTTTACTTCTATCCTAACAAGGTGGTAGACGTTGCGAAGCACATCAAGCCGAGCGCGCGCGGTGAGCTGGAGATTACCACTGTAAACCAGGAGTTCCTTGCCGATGGCAGCCTTAAGGTGAAGACTCTTCAGAGAGGTTTCGCATGGCTCGACACGGGCACTCACGACAGCCTTTCAGAGGCAAGCACATTCATCGAGGTGATAGAGAAGCGACAGGGATTGAAGGTGGCATGCCTGGAAGAGATTGCCATGCAAAACGGCTGGATTACAAAACAGCAGGTAGCTGAGCTGGCTAAGCCGATGCTGAAAAACGGCTATGGGCAGTATCTCAAGAGAATAAGCGAAGAATAATAACTACATATTATAATAATGGAAGAAAACAAGACTTTGGAAACGACTGCCGCCGAGCAGGAGCAAAGCATGCAGCAGTCGATTTTCTCTTACCAGAATATCTTCAAGATTGTCATACTCAACTGGAAGTGGTTTCTGCTTTCATTCGTGGTGTGCATGGGGCTGGCGTTCGTTTATCTGCGCTACGCTACGCCTAAGTATCAGGCGTTTGCCAAGCTGCTCGTGAAAGACGAGGATAAAAACCGCTATGGCAACAGCAACAGCATCATGAACATGAAGAACCTCGGACTTATTTCGGGTTCTAACGGTATCGACAACGAGATTGAGATTCTTTCGTCGCACTCTGTGGCAGAGGCGGCAGTGAGAGATTTGAAGCTGTATGTGAACTACAAGCATGTAGGGCGCGTGAAGAACGCCATTCTATATAAATATCAGCCTATCACGGTGGACATGGACGCAGCGCATCTGGAAAAGCTGGAGTATCCTGTGAGCATGAGAATCACCAAAGACGAGGGCAGCTATGAAATAGAGTATAAATATGGCTATTATGATCAGAGTAAGGAGTTTTTCGGTCCTTTTGAGAACACGAAGACCGTGAAGACTCTCCCGACAATGATTCGCACTCGCGTGGGCAACATCTTCATTAGCCTGAACAAGATAGGCACTAAGATGGAGGATGGCGAAAGTGAGCTGGTAACTATCGTGTCGCCTGAGATGGCAGCGGTAAGCTATGTGGGCAAGCTCAGCGTGAGCCAGACTTCAAAGCTTACTACAATCGCAGCTCTCACGCTGACGGATGAAGTGCCTGAGCGCGCCATTGCATATTTGAAGCAGCTCGCCATTTGCTACAACCGACAGGCCAACGAAGACAAGAACGAGATTGCTGTGCGCACAGAGCAGTTTATCAACGGACGTCTGGAGAAAATCAATGCCGAGCTTGGCAGCACCGAGGGTGCTTTGGAGAAATACAAACGTGCCAACAAGGTGGTGGAACTGAAGGTGAACGCAGGCGCTGCGCTCAACCGCTCTAATGAATATGAGCGTCAATTGGCTGACGCTAACATGCAGGTGGCATTGCTCAACAGCATAGCCGACTATATGAACGAGCCTGCCAACAAATATCAGACTCTCCCTTCCAACGTGGGACTGAACGACGCTACGGCGACAACTCTTATAAATAGATACAACGACATTGTATTGAACCGCAACCGCCTGCTTCGCACAGCGTCGGAAAATTCTCCTACGGTGACTCCTCTCACTGCTCAGCTCGACGACCTTGCCTCAAGTATTCGTCGCGCTATGGCTCAGGCTCGCCGCAACATGGCTATTCAGCGACAGAGCGCGGAAAGCCAGTATGGCAAATACCAAAACGAGATTGTGGAGACACCAGGACAAGAACGCATCCTTACGCAGATAGGACGACAGCAGGAAGTGAAGTCGGCTCTTTATACCATGCTCTTGCAGAAACGCGAGGAAAACAGTATCTCGCTTGCTGCTACGGCAGACAAAGGAAAGCTGATAGATGAGCCTGCCTTCGGTGGAAGAGTTTCTCCTAAGAAGACTATCATCTGCCTTGCCGCCCTCGTGTTGGGTGGAGCGATACCTTTCTTCTTCTTTGTATTGCTGGATTTCTTCCGCTACAAGATTGAGGGACATGAAGACGTGGCTAAACTCACGAAGCTGCCTATTTTGGCAGATGTGCCCGTGGCGGCAGAGTCGGCCAAGACAAAGGCTGACATCGTGGTGCACGAGAATCAGAACAACCACATGGAAGAGGTGTTCCGCTCGATGCGTACAAGTATTCAGTTTATGCTCAAGGAGGGGCAGAAGGTTATCCTCACCACTTCTACAACATCCGGTGAGGGAAAGACTTTCATCGCAGCCAACCTCGCGGTAAGCTTCGCGCTGCTGGGTAAGAAGGTAGTGCTCGTGGGTCTTGATATTAGAAAGCCTCGACTGGCGGAACTCTTCGAAATCAACAATCATCACACAGGTATTACCAACCTGCTCACCAAGGCTAAGCCTACGGTTGAGGACGTGAAATCGCAGATGTTGGATTCTGGAGTAAATCCAAATCTCGACTTGCTGCTTGCAGGCCCTATTCCGCCTAACCCTGCGGAGCTTATGACGCGCGACTCGCTCGACCAGGTGTTTGATATGCTTCGTGAGATGTACGACTACATCATCATCGATACCGCTCCGCTCGGACTTGTTACCGACACCTTGCAGCTAAAGCGATTGACAGACTGCTCTGTCTACATCTGCCGTGCCGACTACACTCCTAAGGAGAGCTTCACCATGATTAACGGACTGGCGGAGGAAGACAAGCTGCCTAACCTCAGCATTGTGATCAATGGCGTAGACCTCTCGAAGAAGAAGTATGGCTACTACTATGGCTATGGCACATACGGAAAGTATGGCAAATACGGTAAGTATGGTTCTTACGGTGGCTATGGTCATTACGGAAAGTATGGCAAATATGGCTCGTATGGCTCTTATGGCAACTATGGTCACTACGGCAGATATGGTGAGAACAAATACAACAACGCGAATGACTCATCTATAAAAAGATAAATTATTTGATTTATGTATTCGGGAGGGCTTCACATAAGCGTATCGTAAAGCCCTCCTTTTAAAATGAAAGGAGACAAACGGTTATGATAATAGCAGTTGATTTTGACGGAACAATAGTAGAAGACCGCTACCCGGATATAGGGCCTGAACGTCCGTTCGCCACCGAGACCCTGCGTATGCTTATAGAGCAACACCACCAGCTAATTCTCTGGACTGTGCGCGAGGGCAAGGCTCTGGAGGAGGCGGTAGCGTGGTGCAAGGAGCGCGGCGTGGAGTTTTGGGCTGTAAACAGGGATTATCCAGAGGAGAAGATGGAGAATAACAACCATTATTCTCGCAAGATAAAGGCAGATAAGTTTATCGACGACCGCAATATTGGCGGCTTGCCCGACTGGGGAACTATCTATCAGATAATCACCGAGCATAAGTCTTACCACCACATCCTTAGCGACCGCTACGCAATGCGTCATCAGCAGCCGCCCAAGAAGAAACACTGGTGGCAGTTTTGATTATAGAAAATACAAGCAACATTAATAAAAGATTTAATTTTAGTTTTATGTAGCCCGTGAGCAGTGATGCCCGTGGGCTTTTTTGTTTTAGTATATATAGTGGCACGTTTTCGGGGAGTGTGTCACAGTAGTGTGCCATTTTTGGCACAATTTTCAAGGGTTGGCGCAGTTTTTGGCACACTTTTTGGCACATTTTTGCCCCGTAGGGAGTTTTGGCACGATGTTTGCATGTATATAGGTGAACGGACATAGCTCTTAACTCAGCTCGGTCCACATTATATTAATATAGAAAATAATAAAAATAAAAAATAAGATTATGGGAAAGATTATTGGTATCGACTTGGGAACAACTAACTCTTGTGTTTCTGTATTCGAAGGTAATGAGCCTGTTGTAATTGCCAACAGCGAAGGTAAGCGCACAACTCCTTCTGTTGTAGGCTTCGTAAAAGACGGTGAGCGCAAAGTGGGCGATCCTGCTAAGCGTCAGGCCATCACTAACCCTCAGAACACTGTTTACTCGGTTAAGCGTTTCATGGGTGAAACCTATGAGCAGAGCCGTAAAGAGGCTGAGCGCGTTCCTTTCAGTGTGGTAGACGAGGGTGGTTACCCACGTGTAGACATTGACGGTCGTAAATATACTCCGCAGGAAATCTCTGCAATGGTGCTTCAGAAGATGAAGAAGACTGCCGAGGACTATCTCGGACAGGAAGTTACTGAGGCTGTCATCACAGTGCCTGCTTACTTCTCTGACTCACAGCGTCAGGCTACTAAGGAAGCTGGACAGATTGCCGGCTTAGAGGTGAAGCGTATCGTAAACGAGCCTACAGCAGCAGCTCTCGCTTATGGTGTAGACAAGGCCAACAAAGATATGAAGATCGCTGTATTCGACCTTGGTGGTGGTACATTTGATATCTCTATCCTTGAGTTCGGCGGCGGCGTGTTCGAGGTGCTCTCTACCAATGGTGACACTCACCTCGGTGGTGACGACTTCGACCAGGTAATCATCGACTGGCTCGCAAATGGCTTCAAGGACGAAGAGGGTATCGACCTTACTAAGGACCCAATGGCTATGCAGCGCTTGAAGGAAGCAGCTGAGAAGGCGAAGATTGAGCTTTCAAGCTCTACAAGCACTGAAATCAACTTGCCTTACATCACAGCAGAAGGCGGTGTGCCAAAGCACTTGGTAAAGACTCTTACCCGCGCTCAGTTTGAGCAGCTCGCTCACAATCTTATTCAGGCTTGCCTCGTGCCATGCCAGAATGCCATCCGTGACGCTAAGTTGCAGACAAGCGATATAGACGAAGTTATCCTCGTAGGTGGTTCAAGCCGTATCCCTGCAGTTCAGACTTTGGTTAAGAACTACTTCGGCAAGGAGCCTTCAAAGGGCGTTAACCCTGACGAGGTCGTTGCAGTGGGCGCAGCCATCCAGGGTGCTATCCTCAACAAGGAAAGCGGCGTGGGCGACATCGTGCTTCTCGACGTTACTCCTCTTACACTCGGTATCGAGACAATGGGTGGCGTAATGACAAAGCTCATCGATGCTAACACTACAATCCCTTGCAAGAAGAGCGAGACATTCTCTACAGCCGTAGACAACCAGACTGCCGTTACAATTCACGTGCTTCAGGGTGAGCGTCCAATGGCTGCCCAGAATAAGTCAATCGGTCAGTTCAACCTCGAAGGTATCGCTCCGGCACGTCGTGGCGTTCCACAGATTGAGGTTACATTCGATATCGATGCCAACGGTATTCTTAATGTTTCTGCCAAGGATAAGGCTACAGGTAAGGAGCAGAAGATTCGTATCGAGGCTTCATCTGGATTGAGCGACGACGAGATCAAGCGTATGAAGGCAGAGGCTGAGCAGAACGCAGAAGCTGATAAGAAGGAGCGTGAGCGCGTAGATAAGATGAATCAGGCCGATTCTTTGATATTCTCTACCGAGACATTCCTCAAGGACAATGCCGACAAGATTCCTGCCGACGCCAAGGGCAAGATTGAGCCAGCTTTGCAGCAGCTCAAAGACGCTCATAAGAGTGGCGACCTTACAGCTATCGACAACGCTATCAACAACCTCAACACCGTGATGCAGGCTGCCAGCGCTCAGATGTATCAGAATGCCGGAGCGCAGCCAGGTGCAGGTGCTCAGCCAGGAGCTGGCGCAGGTGCGCAGGCCGACGCAAATCAGAAGCAGGATGACAACATCCAGGACGCTGATTTCGAGGAGGTCAAATGAGACGCATAAGTAAAGACATAACAAAACACTATCAAATGGCGTGTAGCTCAATGAGTTACACGCCATTTGCTTTTTATGGGCTCATATTTTCTATGTGCTTATTCTGCCTTTTTTTACGGCTTTTTTGTTACA
>JAIKZG010000021.1 GCA_024682415.1 Prevotella sp. | reverse complement strand
GCAAGGCATAAAAAAAGAACTGCATCGTCAGGGAAAACGTTACAGTTCTATATAAAAGAGGTGTAATAAGTCTTATCTACATCACCGTCAAGGGGATAACAGGATGAGGATAAGACAAAAATAAAATGTTGTTGAATCTTTTTAAAGATTGTGTTCCGATTGAACACGGTTGCAAAGCTATTAATTTTAGATGAATGCAGCAAATTTTTTAGCTCAAAAAATAGAAATTGTGCCATTATTACCACTTTAGCGATTTTATTCGTACTTTTGTGGCGATTTACACATTAAAGATAGAATTATGAAGATAGCAATAATCGGAGTTGGCGCAATGGGTGGAGCCATAGCCAAAGGATTGGTTAAGAGCGGAGTTTTGCCAAGCGACATCACGGTGTCGGCGCCACATCAGTCTACACTCAATCAGTATGAGCGCCTCGGCATAAGCGTGACTACAGACAACAGGGTGGCGGCACGCAAGGCCGACGTGATAATGATAGCGGTGAAGCCATGGCTTGTGGAAACGGTGGTGGGCGAGATAAAGCCTGAGCTCGACTTTGACAGGCAGGCTATTGTGTGCGTGGCTGCCGGAATAAAGGGTGAGCAGCTCGCGGAATGGCTGAAAGGCAAGGCGATGAAATCGGCGGAAATCATGCTCTGCATACCGAATATTGCTATCGAGGAGCTTTCTTCAATGACTTTCCTCGCAAATGTAAGCGCAAGCGATGAAACGGTGAAAACCATTAGCGACCTCTTCGCAAAGATGGGAGAGGCGAAAATAGTGGCTGAGAAGCAGCTTTCGGCAGGGTGCACGATAGCAAGCTGCGGAATAGCCTATGCGCTGAGATATATACGCGCGGCTGTGGAGGGCAGCGTGGAATTAGGATTTAAGGCAGGGGAAGCACAGCAGATTGTGGCGCAGACTTTGGCGGGAACGGTGAAGTTGCTGCAATCGAGCGGAAAACATCCCGAAGAGCTTATAGATGCCGTCACCACCCCTGGCGGACTCACTATAAAGGGGCTTAACGCGATGGAGAGAAACGGATTTTCCAACGCTGTGATAGAGGGCCTCAAAGCTGGAATATAATTACAACAACAAAACAGATATAGATTATGGAAGAAGATGCAATAAAGCAGATTGGCCATAGACTGAAGGGGCTGCGCGATATCTACGACGTTACTCCCGATGAAATGGCAAAGATATGCGAGACTTCAACCGAGCATTATCTAAAAATAGAGAATGGCGAAGCCGATCCTTCTGTGTATCGCATGTCGAGAATTGCCAAGCATTTCGGCATTGATCTCAACGTGCTGCTTTTCGACGAGGAACCGCGCATGGACACGTATTCCCTCGTGAGAAAAAATCAGGGGCTTTGCGCCGCGCGCAACAAAAACTATATGTATCAGAGCCTCGCGAGCGGATTTAAGGGAAGAAAGGTAGACCCTTTCCTCGTGAAAGTGAACCCTCTGGAAGAAGGCAAAAATTATAATAAAAACTCACATGGCGGTCAGGAGTTTGACATCGTGATTGACGGCACTCTTGAATTGACACTGGAAGACAAAGTGCTCACACTTACCGCCGGCGACAGCATCTATTTCGATGCAACACGCCAGCACTGCATGCGCGCGGTGGGCGACGAGCCGGTCACTTTCCTTTGCGTGATAATATAATATAGAATATGATAGAACGTTTTTTAAAACAGACGAAATTCACCTCAGTGGAAGATTTTGCGAAAAATCTCCATTTCATCATACCGGAAAACTTTAATTTCGCTTACGACGTGATGGACGCGTGGGCGGAAGAACAACCTGATAAAACTGCGTTAATATGGGTGGACGACTGGGGGCACGAACGCACCTTCACCTACGCCCAGCTGAAAGAGGATACCGACCAGGCAGCGTCTTATTTCACTCAGCTCGGAATAGGCCACGACGACAAGGTGATGCTTATCCTAAAGCGTCGCTATGAATGGTGGATTGCCATTCTCGCTCTCCACAAGATAGGGGCGGTGGCTATCCCTGCCACTCACATGCTGACGGCTCACGACATCGTGTATCGCAACAACCGCGCGTCGATAAAGGCTATCATCTGCGTGGGCGATGAATATGTGCTCAAGCAGGTGGAAGGATCAGAGAAGGACAGCCCTTCGCTGAAAGTAAAGGTGAGCATAGGCCCTGACGTGCCTGAGGGTTTCCACGATTGGCATAAGGAGATAGACTCTGCTCCGAAATTTCAGAAGCCTGAGCACGTGAACACCAATGAGGACACGATGATAATGTATTTCACGAGCGGCACAAGCGGCGAGCCTAAGATGGTGGCTCACGATTTCCTCTATGCTCTCGGACATCTTACCACGGGCGTATTCTGGCACAATCTGAATGAGAACAGCATCCACCTCACGGTGGCAGACACTGGCTGGGGCAAAGCCGTATGGGGCAAGCTCTATGGGCAGTGGTTTGCCGGTGCTACGGTGTTCGTGTTCAATCACGACAAGTTTACGGCGGAGAAGATATTGCAGAAGATACAGGATTATCACATCACATCGTTCTGTGCTCCTCCTACGGTATATAGATTCATGGTGCGTGAGGATTTCTCAAAATACGACCTTTCTTCGCTAAAATACTGCTGCACGGCAGGCGAGGCGTTGAATCCGGCTGTTTTCGACAAATTCAAGGCAATGACAGGCATTGAGCTGCACGAGGGATTCGGACAGACTGAAACGACGATGACGCTCGGCACAATGCCATGGATGAAGCCGAAACCAGGCTCAATGGGTATGCCAAATCCACAATATGACATCGACCTGATTAAGGCTGACGGCACGAAATGCGAGGACGGTGAAAACGGCGAAATCGTAATCCACACGCGCGACCGCAAGCCGCTCGGACTCTTCAAGGAATATTACCGCGACGAGGAACTTACGCGCAAGGCATGGCACGACGGAATATATCACACGGGCGATGTGGCTTGGCGCGACCAAGACGGATATTACTGGTTTGTGGGCAGAACCGACGACGTGATAAAGAGCAGCGGCTACAGAATTGGCCCGTTTGAGGTGGAGAGCGCGCTGATGACTCATCCTGCCGTTGTGGAATGCGCCATTACGGGCGTGCCCGATGATATCCGCGGAATGGTGGTGAAGGCTACCGTGGTGCTCGGCAAAGAGTGGAAAGACAAGGCGGGCGACGACCTCGTGAAGGAACTGCAAAACCACGTGAAGCACGAGACGGCGCCTTACAAATATCCGCGAATAATAGAATTCGTGGACGAACTGCCGAAGACTATCAGCGGAAAGATACGTCGCGTGCAGATACGCGAGGAAGACGAGAAGAAAAGCGCCAAGAGCTAAGGCTCGCATGGGGAGAACGGCTTTTCTAATCTAAATAAAAACTAACATTCAAGCCTCCCTCAACTCATGAATTGTGGGAGGCTTCTAAACAATAACATTTGCTTATGAAAAGGATTGTAGTAAAGGTAGGCAGCAATGTGCTTATGCGTGGCGACGGCAAGACCGACGTTACGCGAATGTCGGCTATCGTAGACCAGATAGTGTGGCTAATGAAGCACGACTACGAAGTGATACTTGTTTCGTCGGGTTCTATTTCGAGCGGAAGAGACGAACTGAAAGTGAAAAACAAGCTCGACAGCGTGGAGCAGCGCCAGCTTTATTCGGCTATAGGACAGGTGAAGCTCATAGGATTGTATTATGATTTGTTTCGTGAATATGGTGTGCACATCGGGCAGGTGCTGACGATGAAGGAGAGCTTCTCCACTCGTGGGGAATACCTTAATCAGAGGGCGTGCATGCGAGTGATGCTCGACAATGGTGTGCTCCCTATAGTAAACGAGAACGACACGGTGAGCGTCACAGAATTGATGTTTACCGATAATGATGAGCTTTCGGGACTTGTAGCCTCAATGATGGATGCCGACACGCTCGTGATTCTCAGCAATGTGGACGGCATTTTCAACGGCGCGCCGAGCGACCCTCGCTCAAGAGTGATTCCATCGGTGTATCACGACAGGGATTTGAGCGAATATATCCTCGATGAAAAGAGCGGTTTTGGCCGTGGTGGCATGCTCACGAAATGCAACATCGCGCGCAAGGTGGCTGACGAGGGCATAAAGGTGATAATCGCCAATGGAAAGACCGACAACATTCTGATTGATTTGGTGGAGCGCCCGATGGAAACTATGCACACAGAGTTTGTGCCTAATCCCGACGCGACCAACTCGGTGAAGAAATGGATTGCCCACAGCGAGAGTTTCGCCAAAGGCGCGGTGAAAGTGAACGAGAAAGCTGCCGAAGCATTGAAAGGCAAGCGCGCGGCGAGTCTGCTCATGGTAGGAGTGGTGAGCGTGGAAGGCGAATTTGAGGAGGGCGACATTATAAATATCCTCGATGAAAAGGGCGAAACCATTGCCGTGGGAAGAAGTGCCTACAGCGTGGAAGAAGCTAAGCAAAACATTGGCAAGCACGACATCAAGCCGCTCGTACACTACGACTATCTGTATATGGAATAAAAAGAAGAAAACTTAATCATAATAACCTGACACATCATGATGGAACTTACATTCAAGAAAGTGAAAAAGGCAGGCAAAAGCCTGGCCTTGATTTCCGATTTCAAGCGCAACGAGGTGCTCAACGCCGTGGCTGACGCTATAGCCACGCATAAGGACGAGATACTTAGGGCAAATGCCGAGGATTTGGCATGGATGGACAGGAGCAATCCGCTCTACGACCGTTTGCAGCTCACCGAGGAACGCCTTCGTGGCATCGCCTCGGATATGCGCCATGTGGCTATGTTGCCTTCACCCCTTGGCAAAACGCTTATGGAAAAGACGCTCGACAATGGATTGCGTCTGCGTCGTGTGAGCGTGCCGTTCGGAGTGATTGGAATGATATATGAGGCTCGCCCTAATGTCACTTTCGATGTGTTCTCGCTTTGCTTCAAAACTGGCAATGCCTGCCTGCTGAAAGGCGGAAGGGATGCCGATGCTTCCAACAGAGCTATAGTGGAGCTCATTCATGATGTGCTCAATAAATATGGCATTGACCCTTATGTGGTGGAGCTGTTGCCTGCCACTCATGAGTCTACCGCTCTGTTATTAAACGCCGTTGGATATGTTGATTTGTGTATTCCTCGTGGTGGAAAGAAGCTTATAGAGTTTGTGCGCGACAATGCGAAAGTGCCAGTGATAGAAACGGGAGCTGGCGTGGTGAACACATATTTCGATAAGGATGGCGACACAGCTATTGGCGCGCGCATCATCAACAATGCCAAGACACGTCGCCCAAGTGTGTGCAACGCTCTCGACTGCCTTCTCATTCATGCCGACCGCCTGAGCGATTTGCCTGAACTGTGTGCTCCGCTTACGGCTCACGATGTGCGCCTTGTGTGCGATGAAATGGCGTATTCCGCGTTGCAGGGCAAATATCCTTCGCAGCTTTTGGCTCATGCCGACGATGATACTTTCGGCACGGAGTTTATGGACTATGTGCTTGCCATAAAGACGGTTTCATCGCTCGATGAGGCTTTGGAGCATATCGACAGATATGGCAGCTGCCACAGCGAATGTATCGTAACAAAGACTCAGCTTAACGCCATTAAATTCCAGGCGGAAGTAGATGCTGCTTGCGTGTATGTGAATGCTCCTACGAGCTTCACCGACGGCGCGCAGTTCGGTCTTGGCGCGGAAATAGGAATAAGTACTCAGAAGCTCGGTCCGAGAGGGCCTATGGCATTAGAGGAAATTACCACATATAAGTGGTTAATAGACGGAAACGGTCAAATCCGAGAATAAGGATTTGACCGTTTCTATGTTTCGGTTTTATAATGTTTCAAGCACACGCTTCAATACCACCTCGGCAGAAATCTCTCTGTTGGCAGCTTCGGGGATTACAAGGCTGTGAGGGCTTTCTATCACGTCGTCAGTTACGATTAATCCTCTGCGCACAGGCAAACAGTGCATGAAGAAAGCGTTGTTTGTCCAGCTCATGTGTTCAGCGTCTACCGTCCAGCTCATGTCCTTAGAAAGAATTTCGCCATATTGCGACGGATCTGTTACGCCCGGGCAACTCCAGTTTTTGGCGTAGACGAAATCAGCGCCTTCAAGAGCCTTTTTCTGGTCATATTCCACGCACGCATCGCCCACGAACTTCTTGTCAAGCTCATATCCCTTAGGATGTGTTACCACGAAATCCACGTCGGCAGCATTCATCCATTCAGCGAAAGAGTTTGGCACAGCCTGAGGCAGCGCGCGGCAGTGAGGAGCCCATGTCATCACCACCTTAGGGCGTTTCTTCTCCTTATGTTCTTCTATCGTAATCAGGTCGGCAAAAGCCTGCAAAGGGTGCACTGTTGCCGTTTCCATTGCTATGACAGGCTTTCCGCTGTATTTCACAAACTGCCCCACGATAGTTTCGGCATAATCATAATCACGGTCTTTCAGTCCGGCGAAAGAGCGCACGGCAATCACGTCGCAGTAGTTTCCCATTACAGGGATAGCCTCAAGTAGATGCTCACTCTTGTCGCCGTCCATAATCACGCCGCGCTCCGTTTCGAGCTTCCATGCTCCCGCGTTCACATCGAGCACTATCACGTTCATGCCCAAGTTCATTGCCGCCTTCTGAGTAGAAAGACGAGTGCGCAAACTGTTGTTAAAGAATATCATGAGCAGCGTTTTGTTCTTGCCCAAGTTTTGGAAAGCGAAACGGTCTTGCTTCACCATTTTAGCCTCTTCGAGCGCCTTGTTGAGGTCGCCGAGGTCTGATACATTGAAAAATGTCTTCATCTTCTTATCTGTTTATCTCTCTTTAAGTTATTATTGAGGACAAAGTTACGTATAAACGAGAGGAATGCAAAATGAAAACTTGTTTTTATTTTCATTCCCGAGTGTAAGTAACTTCAGCGAAGCTAAAGTTACGAAAATCGAGAGCAACGCAAAAATGAAAACTTGTTTTTATTTTCATTCCCGAGTGTAAGTAACTTCAGCGAAGCTAAAGTTACGAATTTTCTTGTTTTATGCCAAGTGGGAGGAATATTAAGTCATCACCAAATTAAAAAATGGAATAAGTGGGCATATTTCTGCTTGCAAAAATGGAATAAGTTGGCGTATTACTGTCCGTAAAAACGGAATAAGTCCATAAAAATATGGTTAAAAATATGGAATAAGTGGATTTTATCCTTGTAATTTGACGCAAATATTGTAATTTTGAATCGAGTTTAAATGATAAAACTATGCTTGAACGTAAATTTACAAAATTTCTGGAACACTTCCTTATGGAAGAAACGGACAAAATACTTCTTGTTAATGGCGCACGACAAATAGGTAAATCCTATCTCATACGATATGTCGGGCAGAAACTTTTCACGCATTTCGTTGAAATCAACCTAAAGGAAGATAAGGAAGGTGAACAGGTTTTTGTAGATGTGCATACAACCAACGACCTCTATATTCGTTTAAGCAATTATTGCTCTGAACCTTTAGGCGATAAATCCAATACATTAGTGTTCTTGGACGAGATACAGAGCTATCCTCACCTAATGACAATGTTGAAATTTCTCAATCAAGAGTCGCGCTATAGATTTATTGCAAGTGGTTCTCAATTAGGCGTTGCATTATCAGAAACACCATCGGTGCCACTTGGTAGCGTGACTGTAAAACAAATGTATCCTCTTGATTTTGAGGAATTCCTATGGGCTACAGGTGTCAGTAAAGAATGGATTGAGAAAATCAGAGAAAGTTATTTACATCAAGAGGCATTGGATGAGAGCACTCATAATATCCTGCTTAAAAGATTTCAATATTACTTGCTTATCGGAGGATTGCCAGAGGCGATTAATAATTACCTGGATGACAGGAATGTGGTTCGTGTAAGACAGACCCATAGGGATATTCACGACCTGTATCGCATTGATGCATCTCAATATGATGTAGATCATAAGTTGAAGATTCGTAAAATATACGATTTAATCCCAAGCAATTTGGAGAACAAGAAGAAACGCATAGTATACAAGAATATTGAAGATAAAAAGGGAAAAACATTTTCTGACTATGCGGATGAGTTTGAATATTTGACAAATTCGGGCATAGCCTTAGAAGTTTCAGCTATCAGTAACCCTCGTTTCCCTCTTTCTGAATCAGAGCAGAAACGTTTGGTAAAACTTTATTTGAACGATGTGGGATTGCTGACTAATTTACTTTATGGGGTGAACGTTAATGCAGTTTTACAAGACATCAAAAGTATCAATCTTGGTACAGTATATGAGTCTGTCGTCGCACAGGAATTGGCTGCACATGGATTCAAACTCCATTATTATGATAATAAGAAAAGGGGTGAAGTTGATTTCTTGATAGATGACTATGACCAGCTGACAGTCCTACCATTGGAGATTAAATCAGGAAAGGACTACACTGAGCATAGTGCATTATCAAAGTTTCTTGAGATTCCAGATTATGGTATAAATCGTGCTTTTGTCTTTTCTAATGAGCGAGAGGTTTTCAAGAGAAAAGGAGCAACTTATCTTCCAATATACTATTGTATGTTTCTGCATAATGAGCATTGTGAAGAGCCTGTAATACTGCCAGAATTGGAAACAATAAAGTAAGGAAATATAATAATCCCCCGCATCATTTTTTTATTTAATTCGCTTGCGGATTAGAAAATAAGATTTATATTTGCAAATGAAAGAATGTGCGTAACACCTTATGTATTGGTGTAGCGTGCCTTATGGTTTTAGAATATTAGCATTAGCTTTTATCTTGTTCCGAGTAATGAATCGTGGAAAATTCAAACAAGTAATGGGACGAAGATAATAGATTAATGCCTGCGTATAGCGTGGGCGTTATGTCTGTATCTATTTATTACTTGGGGCTTTCCACGAGCCTATTACGAGGATAGATATAGCGTAGCGTCTACGCTTCGTTTTATATCTATAGCAAGTTTATAGCAATACTATGATTTTGAATCCATAAGAAAACAGGTTTGGCGAGCGAGCCAAACAGAAAGAATGAACAAACAAAGGCTATAAACATAAAAAGATGAAGTTATGAAACAGATTAGATTAACACAGATGGCAGCAGTGTGCTTGGTGGCAACATGCCTCTTTGCGTCGTGCGCTTCTGATGATGTGCCCACAAATGAAAAGAGCGATAAGGCTCTTGTTCTTAATGGTGGTATTTTCTCAGTAGAAGAAATGAAAATCAGCTCTCGTGGAGTAAGTCTTACCACCGCTCCGCAGAATCCTGACAGCATTATTGAGAATAAGTATACTCTTGCTGCCAAAGAAGCAACTCGCACTCCTATGGACGCTACTCCCACATGGGCAGGTATGGCAATCCGAAACATCGCCGTGCAGGCAGGCGGAAATGTTTATCAGTATTCTGTTGATGCAAGTGGAAAGATTACGTGTGCTTCGCCTTTCTATTTCACATCAACAAACAATACAACCGTAAATTCATGGTATCCTTACACAGCGTCTTATCCTTCTACGTTCTCAGTGCAGACAGACCAGACCTCTTACGCCAATTATGAAAAGAGTGATTTTCTGTTTGGCTCAACCACTACCGCCAATCAAAGCAATTTGAACAACTCGATAACTTATAATCACAAGATAGCGAAGCTCATTGTGAAAGTGAACGTGAGTAATGCCAATTATATGATAGGATACGGAGCGATAAACTCTGTGTCTTTCACTGGCGCAAGGGTTACGAGCACAGTCGGTGCTAACGGAGCATTGACGGCAAGCGGTGGCACGACATCCACTGTTAAGATGTACACAAAAGTTGCTTCTGCCCGAAACAACAATGTTGCAACCGCCACTTATGAGGCTTGCGTAATTCCTCAAAGCGCGAAATTGGCATTCACTCTTAACATCGGTGGAATCACATATACTGCGTCAATGGCTTCCGCCAATACTTTTGCTGCCGGCGTTGCATACGAGCTGACAATAAACATCAGTTCCGCAAAAGTTTACATATCTTCTGGCGGAGCAATAGCTGTGGGCGACTATCTCGCAAACTCTACGAATAGGCAAGCATGGGTTATCAAGAAAGCAGATATCTCAACGATGAAGACGAATTTCGGTGCCGTGCCTATTGCCGTAATTTTTAGTAACGGACAAGTAAAGCATGGTTCTTATCCTTACGGAATAGCTATGGCATTAAAGAATGCGTCTACGACATGTACGGATGATACCGTAAGAGCGAAGAATATAGCTTCTGGTTATAATGTCGCTGTTCCGAATAATACTTCTGGTTGGTTTCTCCCAGATTTATTTGAATGGAGATGGTGTATATATGGTTTAACAGGAAGGCAAGGCGGTGCTAATTGGAAAACTATATTAAAAACAACTTGGTGGCTTGAAGATGATGATCAAGAGATAAATGGAACTATCAATACATATATGGCAAATAGTGGACAATCTTATGATATGATAACGTATAATCCCAAAAATGTGTTTATAACGCATAGTCCTGCTTTTTCTTTCAAAAATAATACATATAGACAGGGAATGATGTGTAGCTTTTTCCCAACAGATGCATGGGGCAATTATGTGAATGATGCAGATTTCGGAGATACAAATTCTGAAGAAATGACTGAAATTGAGACTGGAATTCTTTATGTTCGCTCTTTCATCGCCTTTTAGCAATATGCACATATTAAAGATTCTCTCCATTTAGGGACTTTAGATTATTCTATTATGGTCGCCTACTATATAGCAGATTATTCATGAGAGCATGAATAATATTAGGCGACACTTCACAAATATATTATAATAGAAAGAGCGGCATTCTCGTGATGAGAGTGCCGTTCTGTTTTGTATGTTGCCTTATATCTTGCTTACAGGGCAATAGGAACGAGCAGTTTTATGCCGAAGTTGCGCCCCATACTGAATACGCCTTGGCGATGAGTTACGTTGTTGATGTCGCCATATTTCAGACGGCTGAGGTGATTCTGATAAGCACGGTCGGTGATGTTGTTGGCGGTGAGATAGAGAGAAGCTATCTTCTTGCCGTGACACATAAGGTCGGTGCCAATGGCAGCGTTGAGAAGCGTGTAGCTCGGAGTGGCAGATTCCGTGTCGTCGAGCATGAGATAATGGTTCTGACGCAAATTGCACTCCAATCCGATAGAGGCGTATGTGTTATTCAAGATACCGCTGCCGTCGCGGATGATGTCGTAACGCAAATCGGAAGTCCAACGAGGCATAGGGGTGAGCGGCAGATATTTTGATTCCTTGTCTTGATGCAGCTGACGGGCATTGACGTATGAGAATGCGTTCTCGAAATGCAGACGCTCCACAGGGTGGACATCTATTGTGGCTTCACCGCCAATGAGTGTGGCGTCGCCGCCTACATATTGATATACCGGCACTTCCTCACGGATTTCATCACCTTTCTTGTGGGCAAAGATGAAGTTGTTGATGCGGTTGGCAAAGAGAGATAGCTGCAAAGAAACATAGCGAGAGCTATAGTCCATGCCTGCGTCAAGCTGCCAGCTGTTTTCCGCTTTCAAATCAGTGTTGCCAAGCTCGTAGCGTAACGCTCCCTCATGGCGACCGTTGCTTGCCAATTCGCTGATGTTGGGAGCACGAAATCCACGGGAGAGGTTGAGGCGGAAATTGAGATTTTCGGTAGCGTTGTAGACAGCGCCTATGCTGCCTGTGAAGCCATTGAAATTTTTAGAGAAATCGGTGAAGATGTCTTCCAATGCGTTGCCGTTTATGTGGCGAGTGTCGAAACGCGCGCCTCCGCTGATATTCCACTTGCCAATCTTGCGACTTGCCGTGGCGAAAATACCGAAATCGAAGAGATTGTAATCAGGAATGAGGAATTCCTCGCCATTGTTGATGGAATGCTGATACATGCCATTTACGCCAATGACCATGTTCCACTCGTTGAGTTCGGGAAGATTGTAGTTTACATCGTAATTCAATGTGTGAAGCTGCAAGTCGAGCCCAGGAACGGAAGCGCTCTCCTCAAACTCCTGACGGCGGTTTTGCTGATAGCCCACGACAGCGTGAAGCTGCCCCTCGCCAAGATAAAACATATTCTCGCTTACAGCCTTATAATGCTTAATCTGCTGAAAGGGAAGGAGCTTGCCATAGGTGCGGAGCTGATCGTGAGTGGCAATGCCGTCTTCGGTGGTGAACTGTCCTGTAAGCTCATCGCGCTCGCCCTCCACGATGCCCGGAGTAAGATGATAATAGCCGAGATGCAGATGAGAGAATCCCCAGCTGCCGTTACCTCCGAGCATTCCTGTTATGGCATGTTCACGAAGCTGTGAGCCGAGCACATATCCGTCGTATTTATTCTTATAGGCATGAGCCATCTTGTCGGAATAACGCCAATCCCACACGAAGCCATGTTTGTTGCCGGCAAAAACAACGGTGTAATCAAACATTCCGTTATTAGATTGATATTCAGTGCCAGCAGAAGCTTTCATCGTGCCCTGTGCCGGAATGTGGTCGTGATGAAACACTACCACGCCTGCCATAGCGTCGGAACCATAGCGCAGACTTGCAGGGCCTTTGAGAATCTCAGCCGAATGAATGCTCTGTGGGTCAATCTCTATGCCATGCTCATCGCCCCATTGCTGACCTTCCTGACGGATTCCATCGTTTACCACAACCACGCGGTTGTAACCCAATCCGCGGATTACAGGTTTGGAAATGCCTGCGCCCGTAGTAATCTGTGAAAGACCAGGCACATGAGATATAGCGTCGATGATGTTTGTAGATGGCGTTTTGCTTAGCATTTCGGGAGTAACCACTGCCATAGGCGAAGGAGAGTCCTTCATGAGCGACTGACCTGTCAATCCGTTTACTACCACATCGTTTACCAATGCGGTAGATTCGTGCATTATGAAGTCTTTCGTAATGTCGCCATTGAGCTTTATCTTTTCTATAATGGTGTTATGCCCAAGATAGCTCACCTGAATGTTCTCCGTGCGGCAAGGCAGATTCTTTATCGTGTAGTTGCCGTTGATGTCGGTAGTCGTTCCCATGTTAAGTTGTGGGAAGAACACTGTTACTCCCGTGAGAGGCGCGCCATCGGCGGCATCAGTTATTTGTCCTTGAATTGTTGCGTTGTCCTTTTTGCCGACAACATTGGCGTTAGCTGCTGCATATACGCACATAGCGAGCATGAGCAGCAACGAAAATATATGTTTCATTTCTGTTTCTTTGTAATTAGGTAATCGTTATCCATAAAAATCCTTGCGGAGAAAAATTATTTTCTCTGCATGAATTAATTCTTTTGCGTGCAGAGAAAAGAAACAGAGGGTGGGGCACGTGAGTTTCGCGCGTTGGCTCTTCGCTTTGCGAGATGTGAGCAGGGCGCAAAGATGCCAACGAACAGGATAGAAATAAAAGCTGAGAATATAATGTTGGATGGTACTACAAAAGGCAGTGCTCCGAGTTGGCAGAGCAGGCATTCCGTAGTGCCCGCTGAATGTTGCTGCAAGTGGCCGGCATGATGCACATGGGCTACGCATAGCTCGCACACGTCGTTGTGCCTACTCGCGGCAGAGTGACGATGCACCGACGTGAGCATTACCATCGGAATAAATACCGACAGCAACAGCCACGCCATTAGCTTTCTTTTCGTTACTCTGTTAATATCCTGCAACATTTTCTGGTGCAAAAGTATTAATTATTAAGGAGTATATGGCATAAACGGCATAAATTAAATTTTAATAGAAAAAAGAAAGATTCTTTTGCAAAAGCAGAAAAATGAATTATTTTTGCCTTACCTTTGCAAGCCGAGCGGAAATAAAGCCTTTCATTTCGGGCGGTCTGCAAAGGATTTGATTTACAAAATAACACACACTAAACTAATGAACAAAAAAATCATCCTTGCAGTAGCTCTTTTGGCTGCCATGCAGGCGCATGCGCGCGACACCTACAACTTTAATTCGGGGTGGATTATCAACGGCACGAAGCACGTTACGCTGCCTCGCGCGTGGAACGAAGACGAGGCTTACAAAGTGCCTATTTATGAAATGTCTGACAGCGTGGTCTGGTATAGAAAGCATTTCAAGCTGCCACGGAGAGCGCGCGGGCAGCGAGTGATAATAGAATTTGAGGGAGCGCGACAGGCTGCCGAGATTTGGCTCAACGGCAAAAAAGTGGGGCTCAACGAGAATGGCATAATGGCGTTTGGTTTCGACCTCACTCCTTATGTTAATTTCGAGGGCGACAACTTCATGGAAGTGCGCACCGACAACGACTGGAGATACAAGGAGCGACGGACAGGCTCAATGTTTCAGTGGAACGACAAGAATTTCAACTGCAATTACGGCGGACTGCCGAAGAACATAAGGTTGCATATTGTGCCGCAGGTGCATCAGACTCTGCCGTTATACAGCAGTCTCGGCACGACAGGACAATACATCTACGCGACCGATTATAACATAATAAAGAAGACTGCCACTATAAATGTGGAGACACAGGTGGAGAATGCCACTGGTGCCGACAGAAAAGTGAGATATTCAGTTGTGATATCCGATTATGGTGGTAAGGTTTTGACACGCATATATGGAGGAACCGTAGTAATCCCGGCTCAAGGGAAGAAGATATTGAAGGTTTCGAGGAAAGTTTCAGGTCTTAGTTTCTGGAGCTGGGGCTACGGGTTTTTGTATCGCGTAAAGACGATTGTCGATGACGATGCGGTGGAGACAATAACAGGATTCAGAAAAACACAGTTTACAGACGGAATATTCAGGCTCAACGACCGTGCAATGATGGTGCATGGCTTCGCCCAACGCTCCAGCAACGAATGGCCAGGAGTGGGAATGAGCGTGCCAGCATGGCTGTCTGACTACAGCAACAAGATGTTTGTAGATGGTGGCGGCAACGTGGTGAGATGGATGCACATCACGCCATGGAAACAGGATGTGGAGAGCTGCGACCGCATGGGACTCATTGAGGCAATGCCGGCAGGCGACTCAGAGAAAGATGTAGACGACCGCCGATGGGAGCAGCGCAAGGAGGTGATGCGCGATGCTATCATATACAACAGAAACAATCCGAGCGTTATCTTTATAGAGAGTGGCAACAAAGGCATAAGCAAGCAGCACATGCTTGAGATGAAAGCCATTCGCGATGAGTTTGACCCTATGGGCGGACGTGCTATCGGATGCCGTGAGATGCTCGATATTCCTGAAGCTGAATATGGCGGTGAAATGCTCTATGTGAACAAGAGCGACAGTCACCCCATGTGGATGATGGAATATTGCCGTGACGAGGCTTTACGCAAATATTGGAACGCGTGGACATATCCTTTCCATGCCGAGGGTGCAGGACCGAGATATAGAAATGGCTCTGCCGTGTCGTATAATCATAATCAAGATGAGTTCAGCGCTGAGCTTGTGCGCCGATGGTATGACTATTGGCAGGAGCGCCCCGGGCAGGGCACGATGTGTAATGACGGCGGCGTGAAGATAGTCTTTTCCGACACTCAAACCCACGGACGAAGCGAGGAAAACTACAGACTTAGCGGTGTGGTAGACCCAATGCGAATAGCTAAAGATGGTTATTATGCTCAGCAGGCTATGTGGGACGGATGGGTAGACGACCTTAAACCGCACACTTACATTGTGGGACATTGGTCATACGCTGATGAGGAATACCGCTTGCATGGTCAGGGCAGAAAGGGGCAGAAGTTTTTTGTGCCTACGGTTTACGTGGTTTCTACGAGCGACAGCGTGGCTTTGTTTGTAAATGATAAACCTTTGGATGTTGCTTATAAAAGGGATTCTCATTTCCTTTTCACTTTTAAGAATCTTCCTTTCACTGCCGGCACTCTTACTGCCATAGGCTACAGCAAAGAGGGTAGGGAGGAAAGCAGATATTCCATAGAAACAGCCGGCAAACCATGCAAAATAAAGCTTACCGCAATAGAAAACCCTACTGGCTGGCGTGCCGATGGCGCTGATGTGGCATTGGTGCAGGTGGAAATTGTGGATAAGAATGGGCGACGTTGCCCCACCGATGACAGAATGATAGAGTTCTCATTGTCGGGTGCGGCAGAATGGCGTGGCGGTGTGGCCCATGGTCGCAGTGACAATTATGTGTTGAAAACAGCTTTGCCCGTGGAGTGTGGCGTAAACAGAGTAATGCTTCGCTCTTTGACGGAAGCTGGCAATGTAGTTTTGAAAGCGAAAGCGGAGGGAATGGACGACGCTGAAATATCATTGCATACTGTCGCTTTTGCCGAGAAAGATGGTCTTGCCCCCGTGCTTCCTTCTGACGGCATGCCGCTTAATCTTTCGCGTGGCGCGACTCCGCTCACCCCTTCCTATAAGCAGCATTTCGCTGACGTAGAAATCATCAGCGTTGAGGCTGGCAGCAATGCTTCTACGGCTCAAAACACTATCGACAAGAATGAAAACTCTTATTGGCAGACGAGTGGCAAGGATGGCGAGAACTGGATAACTTACACTCTCCGTGAGCCTACCATCGTGAGCGAAATCAGCATTAAGCCGCGCAGCTTCCGCGATACTCGTTATCCCATTGCAGTGTATGCCGACGGCAAGGAAGTGTTCCGTGGTTTCACTACTATCAATCTTGGATACTCTCGCCTGAAGCTGAAGCCTGTCAAGGCTCGCCAGATAACTATCAAGTCCATCGGCGCAAGCCAGCAGGGCGGAGAGTTCTCTGAAATCACCGAAATGGATTCTCGCAACAACGACAAGAAGATAAAGGCTGGCAACCACCGCCTGCAAATCGTGGAATTGCAGTTGCTCAGGAAGTTATAAATCTTCCGCATCTCATATAAATAAAAAGGGCTTTATCGTTGATTTGCAAAACGCAATCGATAGATAAAGCTCTTTTATT
>JAIKZG010000030.1 GCA_024682415.1 Prevotella sp. | reverse complement strand
CAACCAGTCTTTCATCTTCTTGCCCATTACCACGCGCTCTGCGTCGTAGTAGTGGAATGCCATTACGTTCTTGCTTTCCGTACCCTCGAATGGAATCTTACCAATCTGAGGAAAATACTCTTTTGTCATAACTTTAAATTATTAATTAGTTAGTTTAAGTTTTTATATTTTTGCCACGGCTTCCTTCCATCTCTCGTAAGCCTCCTGATATTGAGCCTCGTTTGTAGTGTCAGGCTCTATATTGTTGAGCTTTTCAAGAGTGGCGAAAGCCTCAGTATTGTCTTTGTATATTCCTGCGCCTATTCCGGCAGTTTTTGCCGCGCCCACGCTTCCGTCGGTGTCATACAGCTCTATTGTCGCTCCGCTCACGCTTGCCAAGGTGTCGCGGAAAATGTCGCTAAGGAACATGTTTGCCTTGCCAGCATGGATTTTGTTGATGTCCATACCCATGCCGCGCATAATCTCCATTCCGTAGCAGAAAGAGAACACAATGCCTTCCTGTGCTGCTCGGATGATGTTTTCGCGCGTATGATTATTGAAGTTTATTCCCAATATCGCAGCTCCGGGATTCTTGTTTTCCAAAACTCGTTCAGCTCCGTTGCCGAAAGGAATCACTGTTATGCCATTGCTTCCTACAGGCACTTTGGCTGCCATTTCGTTCATCTCGTCATAGCTTATGCCCTCGGCGGCGATGTTGCGTTTCAGCCAGGCATTCAGAATTCCTGTTCCGTTGATGCAGAGAAGCACTCCGAGGCGTTCCTGCTCAGTGGTGTAGTTGGCGTGAGCGAATGTGTTTACTCTGCTTTTAGTGTCATATCCTGTTTTGCCGAGCACTCCGTAAACCACTCCCGATGTGCCTGCCGTTGACGCAATCTCGCCTGGGTTGAAAACATTCAAGCTTACAGCGTTGTTTGGTTGGTCGCCCGCGCGATAAGAAATAGGTGTGCCTTCCTGCAATCCTGTTTCCTCAGCAGCGCGTTTGCTCACCTGTGCTTCAATTCCGAAAGTAGGCACAATGTCAGCAATTAAGTCTTTGCTGAATCCATAGTGATTTAAAAGGAAGTCTGCAATGCGCTTTTCCTTGAAGTCCCACATCATTCCTTCCGAAAGACCGCTAATTGTAGTGCCAGCCTCGCCAGATAATTTCATGGCGATATAGTCACCCGGAAGCATAATCTTATATATTTTGTCGTAAATCTCAGGTTCATTTTCCTTCACCCATGCCAGTTTAGCTGCTGTGAAGTTGCCTGGAGAGTTGAGCAGATGACTTAGGCATTTGTCGTGACCAATGCTGTCGAAGGCTTCATTTCCGTAGGCTACGGCTCTTGAGTCGCACCAGATGATGGAGTCGCGCAGCTTCTGCATGTTTTTGTCTACGCACACCAGTCCGTGCATCTGATAAGAAATGCCGATAGCCTTTATCTGCTCTCCCTTTACGCCTGTGTCGTTCATTGTCTTGCGAAGCGCCAGTTTGGCGTTTTCCCACCACATTTCAGGGTCTTGCTCTGCCCATCCTTGTCGCAACGACTTTATTGGAGCTTCTTTTTCCGGATAGAATGCCGATGCTTCTGCCTTGCCTGTTTCGATGTTTACAAGAGAGGCTTTCACCGAGCTGCTGCCGACATCCAATCCTAATAGGTATTGTTTGCTGTTCATTATTAAGTTTACATTAGTATATTCTAAGTTTTCTTTTCTATAAAAATATGTATTAATAACAATAGGTTTTCCTTGTTATTATCGTCGTGCAAAGATAGCATTTTATTTCTTTTGCTCGAAGAAATAACACATTTTTGCTAATCTATTTAGGGGCAAATTCTCTTTAAAAGATGGATTTTACCCTAAAAATGAAGAAATTTACCCATTTTTTTAGTCAAGAACGTCAAAAAATTCTTGCACTTAATTTTTTAATGCGTTATCTTTGCACTCGTCGATTATTACCTCGACTTGCTTATTGTGATATATAATAACTAAAGATACAAACCGTTTTTTACATTGAAAAGTATGAATATAAAGAGAACTATTCTCGTGGGGTGCGCCTCATTGTGTGCCTTGATTAACGCTAATGCTCAAGTGTTGCCTTATCAGAATCCTGATTTGTCGGCAAAGGAAAGAGCCGAAGACCTTTGCTCTCGTCTTACTCTTGACGAGAAGGCGAAGCTTATGATGAATCTTTCGCCTGCTATTCCTCGCCTTGGTATTCCTCAGTTTTCGTGGTGGTCGGAAGGACTGCATGGAGTGGGGCGCAACGGCATTGCTACCGTTTTCCCGTCGTGTATAGGTATGGCAGCGTCTTTTGATGACGCTTTATTATATAAGGTGTTTACTGCCGTGAGCGATGAGGCTCGCACGAAGAACACGTTGCTCAGAAAAAACAAAGATGAAGGCACTTATCAGGGCTTGTCTATATGGACTCCTAATATTAATATCTTCCGCGACCCTCGTTGGGGCAGAGGACAGGAAACTTATGGCGAAGACCCTTATCTCACGGGCGTGATGGGTTCGGCTGTGGTTCGCGGATTGCAAGGTCCGGAAGACAGCAAGTATCGCAAGCTGTATGCTTGCGCGAAGCATTTCGCTGTGCATAGCGGCCCTGAGAAGACACGTCATAAATTAGATATTGATAATCTCTCGCAGCGTGATTTGTATGAAACTTATCTTCCTGCATTCAAAACATTGGTGCAAGATGCCGGCGTGAAGGAAGTGATGTGTGCTTATCAGCGTTTTGAGGGTGAGCCATGCTGTGGCAGCAATAAGTTGCTTCAGCAGATATTGCGAAACGAATGGGGATTTAGTGGTATCGTGGTGAGCGACTGCGGAGCTATCAGCGATTTCTGGGTAAAGGGTCGTCATGAGGTTTCGCCCGATGCAAAGACTGCTTCTGCCAAAGGCGTGATAAGCGGTACTGATGTGGAATGTGGCGGAAACTACAAGACTCTTCCAGAAGCAGTAAAGGCTGGCGCTATCACCGAAGAGCAGATTGATGTCAGCGTGAAGCGTTTGCTTCAGGCTCGTTTCGAGATGGGTGATATGACTCCCGACAATCTCGTGCCATGGAAGAAGATAGGCATGGATGTAGTTGCGAGCAAAGAGCACAAGGCTTTGGCTTTGCAGATGGCGCGCGAGCAGATGGTGTTGTTGCAGAATCGTGAAGGTGTGCTGCCTTTGGCTAAGGACGCTAAAAAGATAATGATAATGGGTCCGAATGCTGACGATGCGTCGATGCTTTGGGGTATCTATACTGGTGAGCCTACTCACACAGTAACGATAAAGGAAGGCATTTGCAATGTGCTTGCCACTAAGGATGTGAAGTATACTCAAGGTTGCGGTATCACCTCTCTTGTAGAAAATGAAGACCTTTTCCATAAGCTCACCAATAATGGTAAACCAGGAATGCTTGGCAAATTTTGGAACAATACAGAGATGGATGGCGCGCCTGTAGTGCAGAAAGTGTATACCGACCGACTCAATTTCGATAATGGCGGAAATACGGCTTTTGCCGGCGGCGTGGAACTTACTAATTTCTCTGCTCAGTTTACAGGCTCGTTTGTTGCCGACGCTGATGTAGACGCTACATTCTCTATGTGGGCAGATGATGGCACTCGCATCATAGTAAATGGCGATACTATTCATAATCGTTGGCGTGCCGACCGCTTGCGTGAGCGCAATGCTAAATATCATTTCAAGAAAGGTCAGAAATACGACATTCAGCTCGACTATAAGCAGATTGCTGACGCAGCGACTTTGCGTTTCGGCATTGACAATCTCAGAAAGGTAACTCCACAGGACATTGTCGCCAAGGCAAAGGATGTGGAAACAGTGATTTTCGTGGGCGGCATTTCTCCTTCGCTTGAGCGTGAGGAAGCAAAGGTTACAGAGCCTGGATTTGATGATGGCGATCGCACAAGTATTGAGTTGCCGATGGCTCAGCGCAGCATTCTTAAAGCGTTGCACGATGCAGGCAAGAAAGTGGTGCTCGTGAATTGCAGCGGTAGCGCCGTGGCTTTGACTCCGGAAACAGAGTCGTGTGACGCAATTCTTCAGGCATGGTATGCAGGCGAACAGGGCGGACAAGCTGTTGCCGATGTGCTCTTTGGCGATTACAATCCAAGCGGAAAGTTGCCTGTCACATTCTATAAGGATGATAGCCAAGTGCCTGCCGACTTTGAGGATTACAATATGAAGAATCGCACTTATCGTTATCTTCGTCAAGCTCCGCTCTTCCCATTCGGCTATGGCTTGAGCTATACTTCTTATGAATATGGCAAGGCTAAGGCAGATAAAAAGAAGATAGGCAAGGGCGAAACATTGAAGGTGAGCGTACCTGTGAAGAATGTCGGCAAGAAAGATGGCACTGAGATTGTGCAGCTCTACCTCCGTCGCGCCGATGATGCAGAAGGCCCTTCTAAAACTCTTCGTGGATTTAAGCGTGTAGACTTAAAGGCAGGAGCTATGGCTAATGCAGAGATAGCCGTTCCTTACAAGAATTTCGAGTGGTGGGATGCTGCTACCAATACCATGCGCCCTCTCAAAGGCAAATATGAAATATTAATAGGAAAAGATTCTCGTGATTCTTCCCTTCAAAGGATAGAAGTAACGATTAAATAACATTACTGTTATTAAAGTATTTACACAAAACTTTTGGCGCAGTGATTGCGCTTTAATCTTTCAAAAAACACTAATCATGAAGGAGAGAATGTTTCCTGTGAAAATGGGAAATGTTCTCTCATTTTTTTGATAATAACAGCTCACAAAGCAAATCCACTATGTAATCGCAGCAAAGTCATTTTGCGCATCGCAAATCCACTTTGTAATCGCAGCAAACTCATTTTGCGCATCGCAATGCCACTTCGTAATCGCAGCAAAGTCGTTTTGCGCATCGCAACGCCACTTCGCAATCGCAGCAAAGCCGTTTTGCGTATCGCAACGCCACTTTGTAATCGCAGCAAAGCCGTTTTGCGCATGGCAAATCCACTTCGTAATCGCAGCAAAGTCGTTTTGCGCATCGCAATGCCACTTTGTAATCGCAGCAAAGTCGTTTTGCGCATCGCAACGCCACTTTGTAAGGCGTGCAAGCCTTCCCCCATTTTTCATTGGTTTGTAACGTGTGCGAACGAATGTACTTTTGCAATGGCTTTGTAACATTTCCATATTAATTCGGCATTTTGCTCTTTAGTGACATCTTTAGTGACATTCTTTAGTGACATCATTAATCTATTTCGTTTAATGGTGATTTTTATAAAATAACACGTGGCTTCAGAAGATATTATTTGCAGCTATGAAGACATGTTTCACAGAAAATAAGTATCTTATTGCAAGATAAGAATCGAAACGCAAATAAGTCATGGTCGTTTTGTGCGCACTATTCATTGTTATTATAAAAATAAAGTGTACCTTTGCTTTATAAAATACAAATATAAAGACATGAAGATTACAAAAGAAGAAGTGATACAAAGGATTAAGCAATCCATTGCACGAAAGAAAGAATGGGAAAGAAAATTCGATGAAAGATATGCTAACACAACAAACTTATATAACTCTTGTGCTAAAGCATGAACGAATTATCCCTTTCCAATATTAATAAACACGCTCCATACAAAGTAGAAAAACCTGTTGGAGATGAATTTGTATTTCAGACAGACAAAGGTATTATATATGGTATCATAGAAACGCAAATAAGCCATGATAACAAATAAAAAACATCCCATAGATGCATCATGCACGGCAATAAACACGTCAAAAGAAGATGAAAACTTCATCGAGGGAGATGACGAGCTGATGGATATTGAGGAAAGCTATATAATAATTGAAAAGGCTATTGACGACATATATGATGAAAAGTAATTTCTGATGGCGTTTTTAATTGAGGTATGAAAACAATTTGAAATGCCATTATAGATATTGAGATTATGTACGTTTGGACATGCTTTCCTTGTCAAAACGTACACCAAAATATTTTTTTTCATTAAAAAGGATATTTTTTTCAATAAAGTTTTTGCATATTCACGAAAAACACATTACCTTTGCCATCACTTAGATAAAACATGAGCAGCTGCAAGCTCTCACCTACCGAAGAGGGGAAAAACAGTAGGAGGTGGACGGAGATGCAGAATGGCAGATTTATCCGCTACGGCAAGAAGAATTTAACTACCTAACAACGGAGCTGGTGCTCAGAAAAACATGTGACGGCAACAACGCTATTACGCTTACCGCACAAGGGAAATCTATGATATATTAACATCAAAAGAAAAAATGGCTGCAAGCCAAAGCTGCGCCCCTAAGCATGCAAGGGAGAAAGCAGTAAAGGCAAGCGACCAAATCGACAGACGACGCTGAAAACTATTGCTCAAGGAGCATAGGAAATGGTAAGCGCGCCAACTTACAGCGCAGCACTTATTGTATCTTGAAATGAATGAAAAATGGATGGATATGGTAAGAATATGCGAAATGAATACGAAGAAATAATGCTCATGCAATAGTGCATGGCATAACATTAAAATTAAGAAAGGATTAAAAAGATGGCAAAAGAAGAAATAGCCAAGAAATCGAAAGCAAGACTTTCAAACCCAATGCATGTAAGTTTCTACGAAGCAGTAGAAAAGTGTTTTACCAAGATAGCCGTTCCGGAGTCTATCAACAAGCTATATAGCGACTTCAAGGCCAGCTACGAGATTGAGGTAGACTCATGGTTGATGGTAAAGGCGTCGGAACAGACTCCGCTGCTCGACAAATACAACGGCATTTGCGTGAAAAGATACCGTATAATCGCCACGACAGTGAGAGGATGCTTGACATCTGACGACGCTGATGAGGCTGCTGCGGCAAGCTCATTGAAGGCCATATTCTCAGGAATAAAAATCACGGGCCACAACAAGCGCGACGAGAATAGCGGTCTTTTTGCCAAGCTGCTGAGAGAGCTGAGCCAGCCTGAGCGCGAAAGCGCGCTGAAGGTTTTGGGCGTAGACCGACACTTTAACGTGATAAAGGAAGCGCACGCCAAAGTGGTGGAGGCCAACACCGACCGCGCTTATGAGAAAGAGCATGTGGCAGCAATACCAATGACTGTGGCACGCGCTAACACCGACGACTGCTTCTGGGAGATGGCAAAGGCGCTCAACGGAGATGCTGCCAAGGAGGCTGACGATAATGGCAACTGCTCTGTGCTGATAAGAACCATCAACACGGCAATAAAGACTTGGCATACCTCTGAGAAGAGAAAGAAGGCTGACACCAATGCTGCTAATACTGCCGCTACTAATGGCAAGGGCAAGACCAATGGCGATAAGGCTAAGGACAATGCTAACGACAAGGGCAAGGCTAATGGCGATAACTCTAAGGCTAATGCCGACGACAAGGAGGGCAAGACCGTGCTTGAACCTGAAAAGGACAACAAGGAGGAGCAGCCAAAGCAGCAGGAGCAACCAAAGAGCAATGAGCCGACTCAGGGTGAAGGCAATCAGTCGGCAAACGCCTCTCAACAGGAAACGCCTGACAGTGGCGGCACTAATGGAAGCGGTGAAGGTGCTACTCCGTTGAAGCCGGCGCAATAATAGGGTAGAGAGTGAGGGACGCTCCGTGGAAATGCGCGCGAAGCTTATGGGGCGAACCTCGCTTTAAAATAGAAATGCGCAGCAGAATGTCTGGCATTGGGCGTGATGTCTGCGCATTTCTTTTATCTACATTATTATAATAATAGTATATATGGCGGTTTTGCTTTCATTTTGAAAGAATAGTACGCTTGTTTATATAATTATGCGCAGTGAAACCATAAAAATACCACGAATATGTTATTTTTCGATGGTGGAAATGTTAAAATTAATACGCAAGGTCTACTTTTTTTATAAAATTATATAAGTTTTTGTTTTGAAAGTATTAATTTTGCGTTATTGATTGCTTAAAACTTATAATATGACACATCTAATGTGGTTGTGGTCATAATATGAAAGAGAAAACATATTATAATGGTATTATATATTTAGAGAGATTTATGAAAAAAAGACTAACATTGATTTTGGCCTCGCTGTTCCTTTTCGTGGGAATGGTAATGGCTCAGTCGCGTGTTACGGGCACAGTCGTCTCGGCGGATGATGGTGAACCTGTAATCGGCGCATCGGTTAAAGTCGCCGGCACAAAGACCGGTACAGTCACTAATGTAGACGGAGAGTTTACTTTGCCTAACGTAAAGGACGGCTCTAAGCTGATTGTTTCTTACATCGGCATGCAGCCTAAGATGGTGAAGGCTTCGCAGGGCATTAAAATTGTTTTAAGCCCAGATGATAAGGTGCTCGACGAGGTTGTGGTGACGGCTCAGGGCTTGGCTCGCCAGAAACGCTCTTTGGGCTACGCAACTACTGAAATCAAGGCTAAGGATTTGAGCCATGTGAACGAAGGTAGCCTTAACAATGCTCTTGTGGGCAAGGTTGCTGGCGCGCGTTTCGTAGGTGGTTCGGGCGCGAAGTTTGATGAAGGCGCAATTGTGCTCCGTGGTGTCACTTCTATTACCGACGACGCAGGCACTAATCCTATCTATGTAGTAGATGGTGTAATCACTTCTGCTTCTGCCGTAAACATGGCAGATGTGGCAAGCGTAAACGTATTGAAAGGCCCTGCAGCAACAGCTCTTTATGGTGTGCGCGGTGGCAATGGCGCAGTGGTTATCGTAACTAAGTCGGGCAAGCTTGGTGCTGATCATCAGGAGGTTAATATAAGTCATTCTACTACTTGGTCGAAAGCTTATTCTCATGCTAAGCTGCAAAAGGAATATGGCGGCGGTCAATATGGCGCTGACGGTGAGCTGGACGTGTATGAATGGCAGGCTGGCGACCCTGAAAGCTATAAGCAGTTTAACGGCAGAAAGTATTACGACTATGCCGACGACGTGTCATGGGGTCCGAAGTTTGACCCTACGGTAAAATATATGCCTGCTATAGCATGGGACGAAACAAGCCCTTACTTCGGATTGGAGGATACATGGACTAATCATCTTGATTTGGACGACTTGTTTGACACTGGCGTAACCAACACTACCAACGTGTCTTTTGAAAAGACAGGCAAGGATTATCTGGCTCATGTGGCGTTGTCGAACAGCAACATAGGAGGCGTAAATCCTAACAGCGATGCGCAGCGCCGTTACGCAAGCGCGAAATTGGCGTTCAGCCCGTTGAAGAACTTTAAGGTTACATTTGATTATAAGTACACATACAAGAAAAATCACAATGCCGCAACCGAGGGCTATGGCACTGACGCTGCCAACCCTTATTCTGATTTGCTTCAGTGGGGCAACACCAACGTAAACCTAAAGCAGTATAGGGATTACCGTCGCACCGATGGCAGCATTCGCACATGGAACATCGTTAGCCCTACCGACTTTACGGCGGCTTTCCACGATAGTCCTTATGCTACATACGATGAAATCAACAAAGTGAATGTGCGTGAATATCACGTAATAGCTGCTGATTTCGAATATTCTTTGCCTTATAATATCAAGTTGGGATGGAAGACTACGGGCAACTTGGCTAATTATAAGGAAACCGACAACAACTCTGCTCTTACTGGTATTACTTCTGCTCACGATCAGTTTATGGAAAAGTCTGCCGACATCTACAATCAGGCTCGCGTGACATGGGCAGACAGCTTCTTCGACAGAAAATTGGCTCTCGACGCAGCCCTGTTCTTTGAAAACCGCTATTATCATTACGATGGTCAGCACGTGTTTACGCGCGACGGACTGCTCATGCCGGGACTCTACAACACTGGTAACTCAAAGGGTCTTTCGGGCGGTGACGACTCTGCTCTGACAGGTACTGCCTATCGTGACGCTTATAACAGAAAGACAGGTATTGAAAAGCAGAAGACTCAGTCTGTGTTTGGTACATTCAGCGCAGGATGGGATGATACTTATTATTTGGAGCTTTCATTGCGCAACGACTGGAACTCTACTCTGCCTACTCATGACAACAGCTATCTCTATGGTGGTGCTTCTGTTTCTGCCATCGCAAGCAACTGGTTTAAGCATGGCAGCTGGCTCAACTATTGGAAGATTCGCGCAAGTGTGGCTCAGGTGGGTTCTGCCCTCAAGCCTTACGAGTTGTCAAGCGTCTACAATTTCAGCACACGCTATGGCTCTACTGCCACTATATATGAAGACCCTGTGCTTATCGACAAGAATATCAAGCCTACTATCACTTCTTCTTATGAGGTGGGCACGGAATTCAGCTTGTTCAACAATCGCTTGTGGGGTGACATCAACTTCTATCGCCGTGATACGAAAAACCAGATAATCAAGGTTTCTACTTCTGCTTCTTCAGGTTATTCTTCTAACCTCACCAACGCTGGTCTTATCCGCAACAGCGGCTATGAGATAAGCCTCGGCGGAAAGCCAGTAAAGACAAAGGATTTTGAGTGGGAGATTAATGCCAACATCGCTCACAACGTGAATAAGCTTGTGCGCCTTGCCGAGGGCATGAATCGCTATAATCTCGATGGAATGTCGTTTTATGACTATCTGTATAGCTACGCAGAAGTGGGCAAGGCAATGGGCGCGCTCTATACTTCACGCGTATGGAACGTAAATGATGAGGGCAAGAAGATTCTCCGCCAAAAGGCTGACGGCTCTTATGTGCCTACCATCAATTCTTCTAAGGAAACTTATCTTGGCAATCTGCAGCCTAAGTTTACAGGCGGTTTCTCTACTCAGTTCACTTATAAAGGCGTAACCCTCAGCACTGCTATCGACTATCGCATTGGCGGCAAACTCGCTTCTGTCACAAATATGTGGCTTGAAGGCTCTGGTCTGGGCAAGAACACTGTGGGCAAGAACGACAAGGGACACGACATCCGTGAGTCGGTAGCCAATGGTGGCGGTGTGCGCATCGATGGCGTAGTAGCCAACGGAACTGACGCAAATGGCAAGACCATTTATAAAGATGTGACGGCTTATGTAGACGCTCAGACTTATTTCAGCAACTATGCCTGCACGCTGTGGGAACCTTACGTTGAAGATGGCACATACGTGAAGATGCGTGAGCTTTCTCTCGGTTACGCGTTCCCTAAGTCATTGCTTAGCAGACTCCACATAGGGCTTAACGCTGCAAGCGTTTCATTCATTGCCAACAATCCTTTCCTTATCTACAGCAAGATGAAGAATATCGACCCGTCAGAATCCGACGGAACAGCGTTTGAGCAGGGACAGGCGGTATCTACACGTTCGTTCGGTTTCAGCGTTAATTTAACATTCTAAAGACGATATATTATATGAAAAAGATATTTTTGAAAGTGTTCTCCGTGTTGCTCGGCATTGCCATGCTGACATCATGTGGCGACTTTGACAATATAAACGATGACCCCAACAAGCCGAATCAGGCATATACGGAAAATCTGTTCGCGTATGCTCTCAACAGGGTTACGTTCTTCACTATGGAACAATCTTACAACCCTACGTTTCTGCTGTTTCCGAAATATATCGCGGAGCGTCAGAATGTGCAGTACGGCAAGCTGGATAACAATGGCTTCAAAACTCGTGATTATTATCGATATAATCTGAAAAACCTGAAGACTATCATCGACATGAATGAAGACCCTGCCAAAAAGGGCACGGTGGCTGTCACCTCGTTTGGCTCAAATGCCAACCAGATTGCAGCGGCTAAGACATTGATGGATTACTATTATCTCCATCTTACGGATATCCTCGGCATGATACCTTATTCTGAGGCATTGAAGGGTGCTGACGGCATTCTCACTCCTAAGCTCGACGATCAGCAGTCGGTCTACAAAGCTCTTGTTGCCGATTTGAAGGCAGCTTATGATTTGTTTGATGAGAGCAGCTCTCTCAACTCTACTTATGAATACATTTATGAGGGCGACATCGCTAAGTGGAAGAAGCTGAATGCTTCCCTCCGTATGCTTGCTGCTATAAAGCTTGCTGATGTAGACCCAGAGACGGGTAAGGCTTGGTTTAAAGAGGCTTATGCCGATGGTGGTATCGTGGACAATGCTGATAACTTCACTTATAAGTTCTTGCAGACAAGCGATAATGAAAACCCTCTGTATACTAATATCGTTACAGAGGGTCGTAACGACTTCTGCCCATCTGAAGACCTTGTAGATAATATGAACACTCTCAGCGACCCTCGTCGCGTGGCTTATTTCACAAAGAATAAGGACGGAGTATATAAGGGCATTCCGCAGGGTATAGAGCCGGCTGATGTTTCTAAATATAATAAGGATAATTCTGGCTTCAACTCTTCTCTTTATGCTCAAAACGCTCCTTTCGTAATCATCTCGGCGGCGAGAGTGCTCCTTGTAGAGGCTGAGGCTGCTCAGCGCGGATGGATTAATGCCGACGCGAAGTCGTTGTATGAGCAGGGAATTGCTACATCTATAAAGGCGAAGTTCTCTCTCGTTTCTCAGGCTACTCCCGACGATGCAGAAATCGCTGCTTACATCGCGCAGGATGGCGTGGCATATAGCGGAACAGACGCTGACAAGATAAAGCTTATCGCGTTGCAGCGCTGGATAGCCGGATTCTTTGAGGATGGCGTAGAGGCTTGGGCCGACTGGCGTCGCCTTGGTTATCCTGTTCTCGTGCCAGGTCCGAAGGCTGTGGTTACCCATATTCCATATCGCATGATTTACAGTTCAGACGATGTGAGCACCAATGCTGCCAACTATAAGGCTGCTCAGGAAGTGCAGGGCGAAAACGATACCGATACTCGTGTATGGTGGGATGTGGCAGACAATGATTAAACGAAATAATTCATAAATCATGACCGCGGAGGGCAATGCTTTTCGCGGTCATTTATTTTTTTATTACAGCCGTCAAAGACCATTCTTCTTTCAAATCGTAATCTGCTTAACCTAAAAACTATAAATATGCGTATTTTAATCGCTTTTTCGTGGCAAAATCATGCGAAAACGTGGCTGAAATGTTAATTTTTGGCGTTCGCGGTTCATTTTTTGATAAATTTATATAAGTTTTAAATTCAAAAGTATTAATTTTGCGCCTTAGATTACTTAAAACTTAGAAAATGACACTTCCAATGCGGTAGTTGTCATGATTTGAAAGAGAAAACAAATAATACACATAATTTAAATAGAGAGATTTTTATGAAAAAAAGACTAACAATGATTCTCGCCTCTCTGTTCCTTTTCGTAGGAATGGCTATGGCGCAGTCACGAATCACTGGTACTGTTGTCTCTGCCGATGATGGTGAGCCTGTGATTGGTGCGTCGGTTAAAGTCGTTGGCACTAAGACCGGTACAGTCACTAATGTTGATGGAGAATTCACATTGCCTAATGTAAACGAGGGCGCAAAGCTCGAAGTTTCTTACATTGGCATGCTAACCAAAACAGTGAAGGCTTCGCAGAATATTAAGATCGCGCTTAAGGCTGATAACAAGATTCTTGATGAAGTTGTAGTTACAGGTTACGGTAGTTTTAAGAAATCAACCTTTACAGGTGCTGCTTCTACATTGAATACAAGCAAATTGGAAGACGTTCCTGCTGTTTCCGTTGAAGATAAATTGGCTGGTGGTGTTCCTGGCGTGTCTGTGACATCAACGTCTGGCGCACCTGGTGCTGTGTCAAGCGTTCGTGTTCGCGGTATGGGTTCTATCAATGCCGGCAACGACCCATTGTATGTTATTGACGGTACTCCAATGCAGAGCGGTAATATTAGCGAATTTAGTGGTCCTTCTGCAGGTTACAATGCTTCTGGTACTAATATTTTGGCTACATTAAATAGTAACGATATTGAGTCTATCACAGTGATCAAGGACGCAGCCGCTGCTTCTTTGTATGGTTCTCGTGCTGCAAATGGTGTGATTGTCATCACTACTAAGAGCGGTGGTAAAGGTAAAACTCATGTGAATTTCCGTAGCGATTGGGGCGTTTCTAATATGGCAATTGATTATCGTCCTATATTAAGCGGTGAGGCTCGTCGTGAATTGCTTGAACTCGGTTTGAAGAACTATGCTCTCTACGATTCAGGAAAGACTGAAGCAGAAGCAGAAGCTTATGCAAAAGCTAATATTGATCAGTATGCTGAAAAACCCAAAACAGGTTGGACTGATTGGAAAGATATCTTGTTCAGAACAGGTCATCACTCTAACTATCAAGTAAGTTTGGATGGTGGTTCTGATAATACCAAGTTCTATTCTTCATTGTCTTATATGAAGCAGGAGGGTATTGTTTACAATAATGGCTTAGAAAGATTTACAGGCAATATAAATGTAACACATAAATTTGGTCGCTTTACTTTGCGTGCTCAATCTTTATTCTCTAAAATGAAGCAGAATTTGGCAAATGAAGGAACATCTTATGATGGCGCGCTTGCTAATTATGCATATTTCCAGAATCCTTCTTATACACCATATAGTGTAAATGAAGATGGTTCTTATTCTATTGTAAAGAGCTGCGGTATGAAAAATACCAACCCTCTATATGAAAGAGATCATAGTTCTGATGTTTCTGACACAAGAAGAACATTCAATTCTATTCAATTGACTTATAATATTTGGGATAATTTGAATTTGAGTGAAAAGATTACTTATGATCAGAATCGTACTCAGGAAGACGTTCTTTGGGATAAATACTCACGTAATGGCGGTCCTGCCGGTGTTATGCAGCGTATTTTGAGTAATAATGATCAGTTTAATACTCAGATGCAATTGTCTTATATAAAGACATTCGGAGCTCATAATATAGATGCTCTTCTTGGTTTCGAGACAGAAGACTTTAAGCATTCTTATAATTACATCTTTGGTGAAGATTATCCTGGCGAAATGTATGAATTCGCGAATGCGGGTTCAACAGGTGGTGAAAGTAAAAAATCTGGTTATCGCTTGGTTTCTTTGCTTGGTCGTGTAAACTATAACTTCAATAATCGTTATTATGCAGGCGTAAGCTATCGTCGTGACGGCAGCTCTCGTTTGGCTCATGACAATCGTTGGGGCGATTTCTGGTCTGTATCTGGTTCTTGGCGTTTCTCAGAGGAAAACTTCTTCGCTCCTTTGAAGAGTGTCGTTTCTGACGGTAAATTGCGTCTTTCTTATGGTGTGAATGGTACTCAGCCTTCTAACTATTATGATTATATGAACCTTTACAAATATGGTGAGTATTATAATGGTCAGTCTGGTATGGGTATCGTAGGTATCGGTAACGCAGATTTGAAGTGGGAGAAGAACTATGCGTTCAATGTTGGTCTTGACCTCACTTTCTGGAATCGCTTAAATGTGGCTTTCGATTGGTATACTCGTAAGACAAAGGATTTGATTTTTGATATGCCTATTTCTGCTGTTCCTGGATATTATAATTCAGATTATGAAACAAAGGTTGCTCAAAATATCGGTTCTCTGAAGAATACCGGTTTTGAATTGACAATCACTTCTCAGAACTTTCAGACAAAGGACTTCACTTGGACTACTTCTTTGAATATGGCTCACAACAGCAACAAGGTTGTTAAATTGAGCGGTGAGGATCAGATTATTAGTGGTATCTTGATTCACAAAGTAGGTCAGCCATATTATTCTTACTATATGTATGAGTATGCCGGTGTGGATCCAAAGACAGGTAAGGAACTTTACTATGTAAATGGTGATGATCCTAAGACAGCTCGCAACACTACGACAGAGGTGAGTGAGGCTAATAAGACAATTGTAGGTAAGCATCAGGCTTCTTTGGAAGGTGGTATTACAAACAATATCACTTATAAGTTCATCGATTTCGGTTGCACAATCACTTATTCTATCGGCGGCGACGCTGTAGATTATGCTACATGGCAGCAGTCAAATGGTGGCGTAAATCTTTATAAAGGTGCTGTTCCTTCTTATTATAACGCTGCTGCTACATGGCAAAAACCAGGCGACATCGCAGCTCTTCCGAAGTTCCAGTATGGTTCTTCTGCAGTTATGTCTTCTCGCTGGTTGATGCCTACAGATTATTTGCGAGTTAAGAATTTGACTATTGGCTTCAGCGCACCAAAGAGCTATATTCAGAGTCTTGGTTTGAGCAAAGCAAGAGCTTATTTCTCAGCATCTAATTTGTTGACATGGAAGAGCGATGATCTTCGTGTCGATCCTGAAATGCCAGTTAATGGTCGTTGCATAGTTCAGACACCTGCATTGCGTACATTTACATTCGGTATAGAACTCGGTTTCTAATTTAATTAAAGAAAACAACATGAAATTAACTAAAATAATATATTCTCTTTCAATGGGATTAATCGTTACCGCAAGTCTTTCTTCTTGTGGAACGAATTGGCTTGATGAAAGTCCTTCTGACGGTATTCCTGCCGATGGCGCGTTAAATTCAACCGAAGCATTGGCAAGTGCGCGCGTAGGTTTGTATAAATCATTCAAAGGTGATCACAATCTTACTGATTATTATGCTCGTGAAATATTTACTTATGGTGATGTTCGTGGTGAAGATATTCAGTATAACCATATAACTGGTAGTAGCCGAGGTAGCTTTCAGTATTATATGACTTATGCTACAGCAGACCAGTTTAATAGTAGTAATTCTACATGGTTGTCTCCATACGTTGTAATAGGACGCGCAAATAGAATTATCAATTCCGGTCTTACTGATGAGCAGTCTGTACAATACGAAAACGAGGCAAAGGTTATTCGTGCTTATGCTTTGTTTGATTTGACTCGCATCTATGGCGTGCCTTATACAAAGGATAATGGTGCATCTCTTGGCGTTCCATTTTCTACAACAGCTTTGAATGCGGAGGAGAAATTGCCACGTAGTACTGTTTCTGATTGTTATAAGCAAGTCTTGGTAGATTTAAATGATGCTATTGCTTCGGGTACTTTGGAAACAGGAAAGACTCCAGGCTATATCAATATTTGGGCTGCAAAGGCACTCCTTACTCGTGTATATCTTACTATGGGCGATTGGGATAAGGCTCTTTCAACAGCGGAAGATATTATTGAGCACTCACCATATAAATTGTGGACCGCTTCACAGTATGCTTCGGCATGGAACGAGAATGACGGAAACCATGGCAATGAAATGATTTTCGAATTTGTTATCACCAATACAACCGACTGGACTGATCGTGAAGGTATTGCTTATTTGTATCGTGAGAATGATTCAAAAGTCGCTTCTGGTTATGGTGATTTGATTGCGTCAAAGAAGTTTGTTGATATGCTTACTTCTGATCCTCAAGATGTAAGAAATGATATCTTAGTCGCTTCTGATACAAAACAGGATAAGGCTGTTTATGGTGATAATAAAGTGTTCTTAGATAAGTTCCCTGCAATTAATGGTGACGTTCGTTATGATGATGTTCCTATGCTCCGTCTTTCTGAGGTTTATCTCTCAGCAGCTGAGGCTGCTTTCAATGCAGGCAACAAGGAGAAGGCTGCTAAGTATTTGAACGATATCATCCGCAATCGTACAACAGACGCAAGCAAGGTTGTTACTGCTGCCGATGTAACTCTTGATCGCATCTATGTAGAGCGTCGTAAGGAACTCGTAGGTGAGGGTCAGCGTTATTTTGATGTTCTCCGTCGTGGCGAAACTGTTGTTCGCTATACTAATGATGCCGATAGAGGTTGGAATGATATTCTTAAAGAGGATGCTCGTACTTTCAATCGTGATTCAAAGAAGGCTTTGCCTTTGATTCCACAGGATGAGATTAACGCAAATCCAGAAATTGTTCAAAACCCTCTTTATTAATTTGATACATATCGTAACATCTTAATATCTTTATGAGAGGCTTCGTTGCAATAGTGTGCAGTGAAGCCTCTTTGCTTTTCATCTTTTTCTATAAAATTTGCATCGTGCTAAAAGATTGTTTATCTTTGTGGTGTAGAAAAATGAAATTATGATTTCTAAGCAAACTGAGGTTTTAATACCTATCATACAGCAGCATTTGAAAAATCAGCCAGTGGAAAAGGCTTGGTTGTTTGGTTCTTACTCTCGTGGGGAAGAAACAAAGGATAGTGATGTGGATATTCTTGTAAAATATGATAAGAATGCCCGTATCACGCTGTTTACTATTTCGAAAATGATGCTTAATCTTGAAAAGGCAATAGGCAGACCTGTTGATTTAGTGGAAGAAGATAGGTTGTTGCCTTTCGCTGCCGGCACTGCCAATCATGATAAAATATTGATATATGAGAGAGAAGATTAAAGATAAAGGCAGATTGGAACATATAGTATCGGCTGCAAATGTTCTTTTATGCAATAAAGGAAAATACAGTTTAGAGGATGTTTGTAATGATCCTATAATCTTCTTTGGCTTCGTTAAGCATGTAGAAATAATAGGTGAAGCTGTTTATATGCTTACAAAAGAATTTCGTGGTAATCATCCAGAGGTAGAATGGGATGTTATTGAGAAAATGCGCCATGTGCTTGTGCATGGTTATTATACAATAAAACCTGAGCAAGTGTGGCAAACGATAGAGGATGATATAGAACCTTTAAAAGATAAAATAGAAAGTATATTACAGAAAGAAATAGATATTGATTAATATTAAAAGATTGTTTATCTTTGTGGTGAATATGATAACAACAAAAGAAGTTATAGACAAACTTGCCGACTTCAAAAGCAGAAGAAGTGGACATTACGGCATAGAACGTATTGGCATATTTGGCAGTATAGCGCGTGGACAGCAAAACGAAAATAGTGATGTTGATGTTTGCGTGAAGTTGAACAATGCCAGCTTGATAACTATGTATAGTATTCAGGCTGAGTTGGAGGACATAATGAAATGCAAAGTAGATGTCGTTTCATTAGGGGCTATAATGCGACCGCTATTTAAAAAATCATTGGAAGAAGATGCAATCTATATCAATTGATAAAATAATAGATATGCTCCAATTTGTGGAACATCAGGCTGATATGCGGCTACTGATCCAGAGATGATATTTAATACTGTAAAGCAGGATATCGTGCCATTAAGGGAAGAAGTAATTAAGATAGAAAAAGATTTATCTGCTTTATTATAAATCTGTATGTAAAAAGGAGATTTTTCAGGTATGACAGGAAAATACATAAAATATATATTACTAATGTTGTTGCTTGCGATTCTCCCGATAGATGTGAGTGCACAGATGCTGAAAGGCGTGGTGGAAGATAAAGATGGCGTGACTATTCCTGGAGCGACAATTTCTTATCCTGGACACAAGGGGCTGATGGTAATCAGCGATGCAGACGGCAATTTCGAGATAGAGCGACACAATGGGTGGATGTTGGCAGTGAGCTGCGTGGGATTGAAAACGGAACGCATAAAAGTAAATGCCGATGTGAGAAATCCATTGCGAGTGGTGCTGAGAGAAGCTGAGGAAAGTCTGCACGAAGTGGTGGTACACGCGCGCAAAGGCAGATACAGCCGCAAGAACAATCCAGCGGTGGAATTGATGAAACGTGTGATTGCCGCAAAGAAAAGTAACGACCTGAGAATCAACGACTACTATTCATATAACAGGTATCAGAAATTGTCGATTGCCTTAAACAATATCCGCGAGAATGATATGAAGAAAGGCATCTTTCAGAAACTGCCGTGGCTGAAAGATTATGTGGAGAAAGTAGACTACAATAAGAAGAACATTCTGCCGATAAGCTATTCGGAAACGGCTTCACGACATATCTACAGACGAGAGCCACAGAATGAGAAGACATATATCACAGGAAAACATGACAACGGACTGAACAGCATATTCCAGACGGGTGACATCCTAAGTGAGGTGTTGAAAGAGGTGTTCACAGATGTGGACATATATGATGATTATGTGAGATTGCTGCAATATCCGTTTCCAAGTCCGATAGGGCGCACAGCCGTTTCTTTCTATCATTTCTATATAGAAGACACTGTCATGGTGGCAGGGCATAGGTGTATACATCTGGAATTTACGCCGAGCAATCAGCAGGACTTCGGCTTCAGAGGTTCGCTTTATGTTACCGATGACTCCGCTCTGCATGTGAAACGCTGCGACCTCACCATCCCGAAGACAAGTAATGTGAACTATGTAGACGAGATGACGATACGCGTGGAGTATAGCAAGCTGAGCAATGGGCAGTGGGTGCTTTCAGATGACGACATGAGCGTGGAGATGAGTCTTATAAACGAGCATGCAGGTTCTTTCTATGTCAGTCGCAGCACTCGTCGTGAGGATTACGACTTTTCTCCGTTGCCCGACAAACTGTTCAGAGGCAAGGTTTCCACCATCACCGACCCAGACGCGAATATCCGCGATGATGATTTCTGGAGGGTGAACAGAGCCGTGGAGCTAACTCATGCGGAGGCAAATATGGATGAGATATTGCACAGGCTGAAACAGGGCAAGCATTATCGATGGGTGATGATGGCATTGCAGGCTTTATTGGAAAATTATGTGGAGACAGGCAGCCATGATAGGAAGAGCCGTTTCGACATAGGGCCATTGAACACTATTGTTTCGCATAACTTTATTGACGGATTGAGATTCCGACTGAGCGGAAAGACTACCGCCAAGCTTAATCCGCATTTCTTCTGGAGCGGTTTCTATGCTTACGGTGCGAAGTCGCGTGAGCATTATTATGACTCTAAGCTGACTTACAGCATAAACAAAAAGCAAAACGATCCTTTTGAGTTTCCGCAGCGTAATATCATCTTTGAAACTACTCGTGATGTGATGTCGCCCTCCGACGTGATGTCAAATCACGACAAGGATAATGTGTTTATGTCTGTGCGCACTCAGAAGGTGGAGCAGATGTATTTCATAAACAAGCAGAAGCTGAGCTTTGTTTATGAAACTGATTATGGACTGGCTTTCAACAGCTCGATAAAGCTTGAGAGCAACCGTCCTACAGGTGATTTGATATTTCAGCCTGTGGCAACGGATATAAACGATGGTGATCCGTTGATATGCAGAATAAGGACTACGGAGCTAAACGCAGGATTGAGATACAGCCCGGGGCAGAAATATGTAAACTCCAAGCAACGTCGTTCAAAAGTGAATCTTGACGCTCCGGAATTTACGCTTTCCCACACCATGGGCATGAAAGGCTTCATTGGTGGTGATTATCGCATGAATTATACCGAGGCTGGTTTGTATAAGCGTCAGTGGCTCGGTTCGTGGGGGTATGTAGATGCACGTGCCCGCGCGGGCGCTCAGTGGAATCAGGTGCCGTTTCCTCTGCTTATCATGCCACCAATCAGCCTTAATTATTTTTTTGAGAAGCAGGAGATTGAAACGGAGTTTAACTTGATGAGGAATATGGAGTTCCTCACCGACAGAATGTTGTTCTGCTCGTTGTCGTGGGATATGAACGGCAAACTTCTTAACCGTGTGCCGTTGGTAAAGAAGCTGCATTGGCGTGAGTTCTTCGGTGTGAAAGCTATGTGGGGTAAGCTCACAGACAAGAATAATCCGTGGCTTGAGCGTAATGCCAATTCCGAAATCCTTATGAGAATGCCCGATGAGAGTTATCTTTTTGATGGTGGTAAACCATACGTGGAGCTGTTGGCTGGTGTACACAATATTTTGGGATTGTTTGCTGTGGATTTCGTGCATCGCCTGAATTATAATGAGCATGCCAATGTGAGCAAAAATGGCGTGCGCTTCTCTATCATGCTCAGTTTCTGATTTTTCGGAATTGCTATTTTACATTCCTTCGATTTTGTGCGAATTTTAGCTTCGCTGAAATTACTTCATCTCGGGAATGAAAATAAAAACAAGTTTTCATTTTGCATTCCTCTCGATTTTGCGCGAATTTTAGCTTCGCTGAAATTACTTCATCTCGGGAATGAAAATAAAAACAAGTTTTCATTTTGCATTCCTCTCGATTTTACGTAATTTTGTAATCAAAATCTATATATCATAAATAATGAGTTGTAGAATAACAAAGGTAGAAACACACAAACAACTCCGTGATTTCGTAGCAGTTCCGCATATCATTTATGCAGGAAATCCATATTATGTACCCGATTTAGACAGTGATGTGCGCGAGATGTTGCAGCCAAAGCATAACGCAGCTTTGGAGTTCTGCGACATCCTTCCTCTCGTGGCTTATGATGACAATGATAAGCCGGTGGGGCGTATTCTTGGCATAATAAATCACAGAGCAAACGAAACGTGGAAAAATCACTGCGTGCGTTTCGGATTTATTGAGTTTATTGACGATAAGTCAGTGTCGGAAGCTTTGCTGTCGGCAGTGGAAAAATGGGGTAGGGAGCATGGCATGGACACCGTGCAAGGCCCTATGGGATTTACTGACATGGACAAGGAAGGAATGCTCGTGGAGGATTTCGACCAAATTAGCTCACCTGTGACAATTTACAACCATGCTTATTATCCTAAGCATTTGGAAGCATTGGGATATGGTAAGGCTACGGATTGGGTTCAGATTACTATTCAGGTGCCAGACAGCTTGCCTGAGCGTTACCAGCGTGTGGCTCGTTTTTCAATGAAGAAGCTGGAACTTCACACTGTGGAACTCACCAAGGATAAGCTTCTGCATGGCTACGGAAGGAAGATATTTCAACTTATAAACAATGCTTACAAGGACATCTTCGGCTATGTTGAGCTATCGGAAAAGCAGATGGATGAATTTACGAAGAAGTATCTGCCCGTCTTGCGTTTCGACATGGTTCAGCTGGTGGAGAATAAGGACAATGAGCTTGTGGGCGTGGCTGTTACTATTCCCGATATTTCAAAAGCTTTGCAGCGTGGTAAAGGCAAGTTGCTGCCTTTCGGATGGTGGCATTTGCTGAAATCAGTCAAAGGTAAGGGCGAAGGCAAGGCTATGATGCTGCTTGTGGGAGTGCGTCCTGATTATCAGGGGCTTGGAGTGAACGCTATCTTCTTTGACCGCCTGCTTTCTGTATTTAAGAAATATGGCTTTAAGGAAGCGGAAACAGGGCCGCAGTTGGAAAACAATCAAAAGGAACTTTCTCAATGGCAGATGTTTAATCCAGCCTTCTCAAAGCGCAGAAGGTGCTATCAGAAGAAAATATAAAAAAAATACGACTCTAATCATTTTAGAGTCGTATTCTTTTTTATATTATTTCTTGATTTCTTTGTAGGTGAATTTGCCTACGCCGTTTTTCCTCTTGTTAAGTTTCTCAATGTAGCCTTGCAGTTTCATGTTGCCCACGCCCGTCATTATGCACTCGGCATATTTCGCGTTGATGTTATCTACGTTCATATTACCCACTCCTGACTGGTTCAAGTAGGCAGAAATGCATTTCAGTTTCACAATCTTGATGTTGCCCACGCCGTCGCTTTCTATCTTAATGTTGTCGCAAGTGAGGTCGTCTATATGTATGTTGCCCACGCCATCGCTTTCTATCTTCAGAATGTCGGTGTCGAGCTTGTTGTTTATGCGTATGTTGCCAACGCCGTCAGACTCTAATTCTATCAGGTCGGGCGAAGTTATGTATATGTCGAGCTTCTTTCTGCCGATGAAATTTAAACCGTTTACGCTCGTTATCTTAGTGTCTATTTCAAGCGTTTCATTTTCCTGCTTAATAATCGTCTTGTCTACAAACTTCTTGTTGCCTACAATCTTCACCGACGGCTTGTCGCCTTGCGTGAAATAAATGTTTGCCACGCCGTCAATGTCGAGCTTGTTGAAATAGCTTACTTTCACATCCTTTGAGGTTTCTGTGTTGTCTTCTGTGCTGCTTTTGCAACTTTTGCATCCGCTCAATGTTATTGCCATCGCGAATGCCGCTAACATTATAAATAGATTCCTTGTCATAATTTTGGGGTTTTATTTGTTTTCTAAGCGTTAGACGTAAGGCAACTCGAAATAGTTGCGTGATGGCGCAAAAAAAATGGAGAAAGACTATTGCCTTCCTCCATTTTTTGATCTTAATTTATTATCAATATGAAAAAGTATTATTCAATAAATGCGCTTCTTAGCCGAGGTATTTCATCAATATCTTAGCGTTACCGCTGTCGCGCAGCTTGGCGATACTCTTCTCGCGTATCTGTCTTACGCGCTCCCTTGTAAGTCCGAGCTGATCACCGATTTCTTCAAGACCTTTCTCGTGGCAGCCAATGCCGAAACACTCGCGGATGATTGTTATCTCGCGATCCTTCAACACCTTTGAAAGCACTGTGTTAAGCTCCTGAGCCATTGACTCGTGGTCTACCTGGCGGTCGGTACGGCTGTCGTCGCCTGAAGGCATTACGTCGAGCATACAATTCTCCTCACCATCCTGGAATGGAGCGTCGATACTTACGTGATGACCGTCTGCCATTAAGCTCTGACCAATTTTCTCCTCGTCAATCTTTGTGGCGTCTGAAAGCTCAGAAACCGACGGATGACGCTGATTTTCCTGCTCAAACTTGTTGATTTCATGATTAATCTTATTGAGTGAGCCTACCTGATTCAAAGGCAAACGCACGATACGGCTTTGCTCGGCGATAGCCTGCAAAATGCTCTGACGAATCCACCATACGGCATAAGAAATAAACTTAAAACCGCGTGTCTCATCAAATTTCTGTGCTGCCTTGATAAGTCCGATGTTGCCCTCGTCAATAAGGTCGGTCAAAGTGAGTCCCTGGTGCTGATACTGCTTTGCCACTGACACCACGAAGCGGAGGTTTGCAGTTACAAGCTTATCTTTTGCGCGTTCGCCTTCCGGACCACCTTTCTTGATTTTTTGTGCCAGTTCAATCTCTTCGTCAATAGAGATAAGCGGAGCGCGTCCTATTTCAACCAGATACTTGTCTAATGCCTCACTTGAACGGTTTGTTATACTCTTCTGAATCTTTAGCTGCCTCATCCTTATGCCTTAACTTTCTTCTTTAATAAAATATATGATGTAAAATCAAATAGTTACCTTGAAATATCGATTAAACCTTGCAAAGGTACGCATTTTATTCCGATTAGGTGTAAATGTTGCAGAAAATCTTCGTTAAACATTTCTAATTGCAGCGCGCGTTTTCGCCCTGTTTTCAGTGGGTTATACTATATATAATAAGGTGGTATTATTATCTGAATAGAATATTATGATAATATGTGCATGTTTTTTAGAATTTTCTTTTGAAAAAATTTTGTAGTTCGAAAAATTATAGTACCTTTGCACTCGCAAATAAGGAACAACGTTTGCTAACTCTGTTTAAGGTGCGTTAGTTCAGTTGGTTAGAATGCCTGCCTGTCACGCAGGAGGTCACGAGTTCGAATCTCGTACGCACCGCCAACAACTTTGTTCTCTAAATTGCAAGGTGCGTTAGTTCAGTTGGTTAGAATGCCTGCCTGTCACGCAGGAGGTCACGAGTTCGAATCTCGTACGCACCGCCAACTGATTTTGAAATCCCGATATGCAGCAATGCACATCGGGATTTTTTGTTATACTCATTCTTATATCTTTTTATTATGCCATTTACCACGCTTCTAATAAGCTTCTTTACATTTGTGGAGCTTAATTGCGAAAATCTCTTCGACTGCCAACACGACTCTCTGAAAAATGATACCGAGTTTCTTCCCGCTTCTCTTCGTCATTGGACAAAAACACTCTATTGGCGCAAGCTCGACGATATTTCGCGTAGCATTATCTCCTGTGGCGGTGAGGGTAGAGATTGGGTTATTCCCGATATGGTCGCTCTGTGTGAGGTGGAAAACGACAGCGTGCTTCGCGACCTCACTCGCCGCTCCCTTCTTCGCAATGCCAATTATGATTATGTAGCCACGCATTCTGATGATATGCGAGGCATTGACGTGGCGTTGCTCTATAGCCCTTATTCTTTCAAGCTGTTGAGTAGCTACTCGCTGCGAGTGGAATGTCTGCGTGGAATGCGTCCCACTCGTGATATTCTTTATGTCAAAGGGCTTGTGATGGGTGAAGACACTCTGCATACTTTTGTGCTTCATGCTCCGAGCAGATATGGCGGTGAAAAAGCCACTCGCGATTATCGTATGCAAGTGGCGAGGCGACTTTGTTTTTCCGTAGATTCCGTTCGCAGTGTTTCGCCCGACGCAAAAATCATCGTGGCAGGCGACTTTAACGACTATTCCGCAGATGTAAGTTTGCAATATCTTTCAGCCCATGAATTGAAAGAAATATCAGCTGATGCAAAAGGCATGAATGGTGCTCTCGGCACTTACAGATATAATGGCGCATGGAACAGCCTTGATCATATTCTTATCTCTCCATCACTCATTTCTCAGTTTCATTCTTGCTTCATCGGTGATTTTCCTTTTGCTGTGGAAAAGGATGAAAAATATGGTGGTATAAAACCTTTCCGCACCTACATCGGTCCTCGCTATCATGGCGGAGTGAGCGACCATCTGCCCATCATAGCGCGATTTGAGTGGTAGAGTTGCGTGGCAAAAGCTTACTTTATAATCTTTTTCCCATTAGTAATGATAACGCCTTTATCTCTTTCGTTTGCCGGTTGCCCATTGAGTTTATACGATTTTCCATTTGAATGACGTGTTTGGTGAGCTACCTTATTAATGCCAGAGGTACCATCGCTTTTGGTCACTTGTATATTGCCTGTGCTTTGCGCTTTTACTGTTATTACTGGCATTAGCAACAAGATAACTAATGTCAGTCTTTTTATTTTTTTTCAGTGCCATAATGTTTGTTGTTAGTGCCATTTCAAAGATGGCAAAGTAAGTCTTCTTATTATTTAATATCTCATATGTAAATATCGTATAAATCCCTGGTATTTGCAAGAGATTAATGGGAAAGAATACCGAATTTTTTCAGCATAGAATCATTCTTCTTATTATATGTTAATCTTATTAACAATTACAAACTGATTTTCGCGTGAAATTCAGTTTGTAGTTGTTACAAAGTCGTTTTCGGTGTGGAATTTGGTTTGTAGTTGTTACAAACTCATTTTCGGTGTGAAATTCAGTTTGTAGGTGTTACAAACTCATTTTCGGTGTGAAATCCAGTTTGTAGGTGTTACAAAGTCGTTTTCGGTCTGGAATTCAGTTTGTAGGTGTTACAAACTCGTTTTCAGTCCGATTTTCAGTTTGTAGTCGTTACAAAGTCTCAATCAAGCCTGAAAATCAGTTTGTAGGTGTTACAATTATGACACTTTTTAAGAAATAAGTGTTTGTAATGGCTACAAATGTTAAGACGTGCAAAATTTTGCGATTTGTTGTAATTACAAATTTCAAATCACGCATGAAAAATCACTTTGTAGGAGCAACAAATTGTGAAAAAACAACAGAAAATGATTTCGTTTTTACTCATTAACGAAAATTACGAGATAAACTTTACAGTTTTAACAATTACAAAGTCATTTTCAGCTTGAAATTGAGTTTGTAGGTGTTACAAAGTGATTTTTCGCCTTGATTTCGAGTTTGTAACTGTTACAAACTGATTTTCTGCGTCGTTTTCCACTTTTGTAACACCTACAAAGTGAGAAATCGCCCTTGTTTCGCTCTCTGCAATTCATCAAAGTGATTTTTCGATGTTGTTTTGCAGTTTGTAATCGCAGCAAACAGGCAAATCGCCTTTGAAACGCTCTTTGTAATCCTTCAAACGGATTTTTTGCTCTCGTTTCGCAATTCGTATCGCAGCAAGGTGACAAATTTAATCTTTCACAGATCTCACGGATTTTCACAGATATTATTCTTTAAATTTTATTCTTAGAATAGAAAAATCCGTGTTCATCTGTGCCATCTGTGAGAAATAAATATTCTCTGTAGGAGATAAAAATATACGTTTTCATAGCTTCATAAAGCTAAGTTTATAGCCGGCGGTGCGCAGCTCGTGAGAGCCAAAGCACCGCCTTTTATATTGTAGAGTCGTGTCGTAATTTGATAGGACTTAGAATTATTTTCCGTCGATGATTATTCCGCCCATAGCTTGAAGGGTGATTTTGGCCTTGCCGTCTTTTGCTATTGTAATCTTTTTCATGAACGATTCCGGTAGGGCGTTGGGTTGCTTTTTTGCTTTGTTGTCAGCATAGAGCGAAACTTGCTTGCCTGCAAACATCGGTAAAGAAAGGGTGAGCGAGATTGGCTCTTTGGTGCCGTTGAGGCCAGCGAGAATCCATCTGTCGGCATGCTTTCTCGCCATTATAATGTATTTGCCAGGATAACCGCTGATAAATATGGTGGAATCCCATGTGGTGGGAATTGCTTTCAGCCAGTCTATTTCAAACTGCGGAAGCTCACCGATATTATTTGGCTGAATGGCTACGCACTGCACACTCGCCTGATTTACGATTCCGCTCGCCATCTCAAACACATCGCTCGTGCGACGGTAATTGCCACTCTTGTTGTCGCGACTCATGCGGCGATTCATGATAACGCCTCCCCAGTCCATGCTTGCCACTGCATTACGGCAGAAGGGGTGCATGGTGAGCTCAAAGCCTTCGCGGTCGCAGTGGTGCTGAGTGAAAAAGAGGTTTTCTGAGGCAAGCACTGCTTCGCTCGAAACATAGTTGGGATACATCCGCTCCCATCCGCGCGGTAAGGTGCAGCCGTGGAATATCACCTGAATGCCATAGTCGTTGGCATCGCTCAGGATATCTTCGTAGAGCTGCATCATGTTTTGCTTGTCGCTGCCGAAGAAATCCACCTTTATTCCTGCTACGCCTATGCTCTTCATCCACGCCATTTCCTGCTTGCGGCTCACGATGTTGTCCATGATGTCGCGAGGGCCTTGCGGAGCATTGTTTTGAGGGCCGTTGCTGTTGTACCACAACAACAGCTTTACACCCTTGCTCTGAGCGTAGCTGCTTAGCTTCTCTATGTTCTTGCGTCCTATCTGCTTATCCCACAGTCCGTCTACAAGGCAGTATTCATAATTCATCTTTGCAGCCAAATCTATGAACGCTATCTGGTCGTCGTAGTTTACGGAGTTGTCTTGCCATAGTAGCCAGCTCCATGTGTATCTGCCTGGCTTGTATTCTTTAGACGGTTTGTAAAGAGGTTCCACAACATCATAAGGAAGAGTGGTTTCCACGATAGGTTTCAGCGTGCTTCCGATGGTGATAATGCGCCATGGTGTTTCGCCAGGCAAGCTTATCCAAGCGCCTGTGTTTCCCCATCCGTTGCCTTCTTCTGCCATCGGCATTGCTATGGTGTAGCCGTTTTCGGCATTGTAGTCGCTGATGTGGCTGGCTGGGTAGCGACCTGTTACGCCGCTTTCGCTCACTAATGCCCATGCTTCCGACTTTTCGCCTGCTGCCTTGTTTATGTGAAACAGGCATGGAAATGTGTAGCCCTCGCCATTGGCTGAGCGTTCCGTCATCTTGGCGTCGGCTTTGTATTCCTCTTCGTAAGACGGCTTTGTCTGCATCCATCCTACATTTGATTTCGACTGCGGACAGATGAAAGTGGTGGTCTGCTCAGGGAAGCGGAATGAGCTTGCCTCACTCGTGATTACAGTGCGGCGGTGGTCGTCGTTGTTATAAGCCAATTTATATTTATAGGCTATGCCGTTGTCGCTTATCTGCATTATGAGCTGCATCTTCTTGCCATCCTTGTTTGTGCAGTCGAATGTAGCGCTTACGGCATTGTAATGACCTTTGCCTGTTTTTGTGCGTGTCATTTCGTAGTGGCGGCTTATTATCTCCTCCTTGGCGCACGTCACAGAAAGGTCGTGAGTGAAATCACCCTCTGTTGTTGTAAGTCCAAGGCGCGAAGGAAGCATTACTTGCTTGCCGTCGAGAGTGGCTGAATAGGAGAGACAGCCAGAGTTAAGGGCGATGTTTACCATCAGTCGCTGGTCGGGCGAGCAGATAGTCTTCACCATGTCTTTTGCCGCCATGCCGAGAGCCGACGTAAGCAGCGTTACGGTTAAAAGGAATTTCTTCATTATATTAAATAAAAAAGTGTGTATGGGTTTAATTTTGTTGATTGTTATAAGTTTATTTCTTTTTGACGAATGCAAAACTAACAAAAAAATATTAACTTTGCCATTGATATGACAGAAAAATTAGATTACATAGATATTAAGATTTTGCGTGAGCTTCAGCGCAATTCACGCCTTACCACAAAGGAGCTTGCCGCTAAGGTGTGCCTATCGCCTACGCCTGTTTTCGAGCGCCAGAAAAGATTGGAGCGTGAGGGCTACATAGAGCGATATGTGGCTGTGGTGAACTCAGAGAAGATAGGCGATTCGCTTATCGTGTTCTGCAACATCAGGCTGAAACAGCACACTCAGGCTCTTATCAGGCAGTTTATGGACGTGGTGCAGACGCTTGATGAGGTGACCGACTGCTATAACACGAGTGGCGACTACGACTTCCTCATGAAGGTGTATATGAAGGATATGAAAAGCTATCAGGCGTTTATGCTCAACACTCTCGGCACGATAGACTGTATCGGCTCTTTGCATAGTGTGTTTGTAATAGGCGAGGTGAAAAACACTCGCACTGTTCCTATCTATGAGAGATAAGCGCGGTCGGCAATAATGATACAAAACGACACTCAAAATTGAGCACTATCAATTTTTTGTGTATTATAAGGTTTAAAGTCTGCCTTTTTTTGGCAGGCTTTTGTTTTTGTGGTATTTTTGCTCGCGCAAAACTTATAATTCATTAAACAATTTATAGATTTTAAAAGTACACATAACAATGAGCATAGAACAACCAATTGCGAAACCTTATGTCATAGGGTTGGATCTCGGCGGCACAAATTCTGTGTTTGGCATAGTAGACAGCCGTGGCGAGATAAAGGCTACTACAGCGATAAAGACTCAGGGATATGAAACGGCGGAAGATTATGTAAACGCTGCCGTAGACGCTTTGCACATAATAATAGAGCAGTGTGGCGGAATCGGCAATGTGCGCGCTATGGGCATTGGCGCTCCTAACGCTAATTTCTATAAGGGCACTATCGACCATGCTCCTAACATTCTGTGGGCTCACGACTGCGTTGTGCCATTGGCAGAGATGTTCTCAGAAAGACTGGAGGGCATTCCTGTTGCTATGACCAACGATGCTAACGCTGCGGCAATAGGCGAGATGACTTATGGAGCAGCGCGCGGAATGAAAAACTTCATAGAGATAACTCTCGGCACGGGCGTGGGTTCTGGCATTGTGATAAATGGACAGGTGGTCTATGGATGCGATGGATATGCCGGTGAACTCGGTCATGTTACAATGCGCAGAGAGAATGGTCGCACTTGTGGATGCGGTCGCACTGGATGTCTTGAAACTTATTGCTCGGCTACAGGCGTGGCACGCACGGCAAGAGAATTCCTTGAAACTACCGATGAGCCTTCTTTGCTTCGCGATATGAATCCCGACGACATTACATCGCTTGAAGTGAGCCTCGCAGCGCAGAAAGGTGACGCATTGGCAAAGCGCGTTTATGAGTTTACGGGCGAAATGCTTGGCGAGGCGTGTGCAGATTTCGCAGCGTTCTCTTCTCCTGAGGCATTTGTATTCTTCGGCGGACTTACCAAAGCCGGCGAATTGTTGATGGAGCCACTGAAGAGAAGCTATAATGAGCACGTGATGCCTATATTCAAGGGTAAGGCTACATTCCTTGTTAGCAGTCTTGATGGTTCTTCGGCAGCCGTTCTCGGTGCTTCTGCAATAGGATGGGAGTTAGCACCTGTCGCTTAATCCTTATTTTGGGAACAGCAAGATAGCTATATCCTTATCCGTTAGAATAACGAATAGCTTATTCTTTGAGATAACAAAATCCCCCGACTTACGAATTGGCAAGTCGGGGGATTTTTGTATCGTGTATTATCGCATTGCGCGTTATTGCGCTATCTTTTCCTTATATTCTTCAATGTCCATCAGATTGTCAAGTTCCGCTTCATCAATCAGGGCTACTTTCACAATCCAGTTTTCTGATGTAGCGTCATTGAGAAGCGACGGCTTGCTTTCTACGTCCTTGTTTATTGCTACCACCACGCCGCTGATAGGCAATGTGAGAGCTGTAGAGATGTTGGATTTTGTGGTGAGCATACCAATCTTTTCGCCTGCCTCAAATTCCTTTCCCACCTCAGGCAACGCGAGATGGTCTACTTCGCCTATAATGTTGTGAGCATAATCAGTGAGTCCTACATATCCATATTCGCCCTCTAAGCGAACATATTCATGTGTGCCCGAATAGTAAAGTTCATTTAAATTTACCATAGCAAAATACAGCTTTGTTTTAGTTCTTAATATATATGTAAGTAATTTATTTTATTCTCTCTCTTTATAGATTTCACAAAGTTAAGGATAAAAAAATAAACCGCAAAATATTTCGCGGTTTTATTCAGTTTATATTTTCGGCTCAAAAGTGCGATACACCATATAGTAGCCATCGCCATTAATCTTCACTTCGTCGCCCTGTGCTTCGTTGAGAGTGCCTTGCCACAGCTCGGTAAACGCGCTCAGCTCATACACAAGCCCTTCGCCCTTGAGCGATGTGCATCCGAAATTGAATATGCTCACCTGCTGATGCTTGAAGGTCTTGAATATGTTTTCTCCCTTGGCAGGAGTGAAATATCCGTAGTTGGTTATCATCGTGGGGCTTACTCCATAATCGCGCAGATAGCTTATGAGCAGCGTTATGTTGCCCAGAGTGTGGTCTTCGCGCAAGCCTGTCGCTCCGAGGTAGGCAATGTCTTTATATCCTCTTTCCGCGCAGAATCGGGTAGACTTGGTCTGGTCGTTGCTGTCCTGTTCGGCTATAAGGTGCAGAATGTCTTTGTATCTTTCCTTAAACTCATCGGGCAGAGAGTCGCCATCGCCCACTATGGCATCGGGCATTCCGCCATGCTGAATGAATCGTCTGCCTGCGTCGTCGCAGCAGCACAGGAATTTCGCGTTCTTTAATATGTCGCCTAAGATAGGGTTGGCAGGGTAGTCGCCATTGCCCAGAATTACAGCGTCGGTCTTAAAATCTTTTGTAATAAGAGGATATGTCATTGTCTTGTTATTTCTTCATCATTTTCTGCCACTTGAAATAGCCCATCACGGCTATCACCACATACAGAGCGTAGAGGGCAGCCTTGAATGGAATGTCTTTGTCTACATACATGTAGGCTGCCACAGCGTCTACCACAAGCCAGAATGCCCATTGCTCAATATATTTGCGCGCCAATGCCCACATTCCCACGAAGCTGAGAGCGTTGGTGAAAGCGTCGAGCACAGGCACCGTGCTATTAGTAAACGTTACGAGCACCCAATATGTTGCGTACCAAAGTATAAAAAATACTAAGGTAGTGGGCAATATCAGTCGTTTTTTGAAATGAGTGATGGGCAATGCCTCGCCCTCGCTCTGCCCTCGTTTTCTTCCGAATGTCCACACGAGGTAGCCATAGATGGCGGCAAGAGTGTAATACACTGCCATGCCGGCATCGCCATATAGTCCGTGACTCCAATATAGCCAAATGTCGAGAGCAGGCATGATTATGCCCACAAACCATAAGGATATGCTTGCCTTATATTCCAGATAAATGTAAACAAGGCCCAACACCGTTGTCACGATGTCGAGCCAATGATTGTTTAAAAATTCTTCCATTTATTATAAATTGGAAAATAGGTAAAAGTGTGTGTTAGGAATTATCCTTAGAAGTTGAGAGAAAGATGAGCCATGCAGTTGAATGGCGCAGATGGGGCAAAGCCGGCAGAATACTGGTCTTTGTGAGAGTAGGCAAATACGTTGCCATTGGCATCCTTGTTGTAATGAGGTGCCGCCCATCCGTTGTTGTCGTATTCCTTACTGAAAAGGTTATACATGGTGAAACCGATGGTAGCGTCTTTCAATCCCAATTTTTTGATACTGAAATTATATGATAGGTCAATGTTGGTGGTGAAGTGGCTGCCGATGGTGGTGCCCACGTTCACGTCATTGCCGTTATCGTCGGTTGTTACATAGCTCTTGAAGCCGGTGTTGGTCATGTTCTGTTCGCTTACGTACTGGCTCTGAACGCTTGCCTTGAAGCCTTTATACATAAAGGTGAAGATATTGTTGGCAATAACGTCGGGAGAGAAAGCGAGCTTCTGGTCGCCGAGGTTTACAGTTTCCTTGTAAACATAGTCGTTATATTCTGTGCCTACCACCTTTTCGTAGTTGTGAATTTGAGCCAACATATCCTTTACTCTGTTCTTGCTGAATGTGGCGTTGATGTCCCAGCGGAACCAGTCGGCAGGCTTCCATGCTGCTTCAATTTCTACACCCATGCGGTAGCTCTTTTTGAGGTTTGCAGTGATAGCCTCGCCTATATTGTCGAGCTCGCCGGTGAGCACAAATTGGTCTTTATAGTTCATGTAGTAGAAGTTAGCTCCAAATGAGAACTTGCCGCTGTGATACTGATAACCCAATTCGAGGTCGTTGAGGCGCTCTGCGCTTGGCTCATTCAAAGCCTGGCTTGGGGCATTGTCTTCTATAGCTTGTTTCAGAGAAGCGTAATAATTCTCATAATTGTTTCTTACTGGCTCTTTGTGAGCTATGGCGTAAGAAATATAGAGGCGATGATTGTTGAGGAACTCATAGTTAAGTCCCATCTTAGGATTAAAGAAATTGTAATGCTTGTTAATCACGTAAGCACCGCCATATGTGCCTGTATATGAGTCGGTAGGGTCTTGCATCTCAACGCGCACGTTGCGATATTGCATATCGGCAAACACGCTAAGACCTTTCAGAAATTCCCAGTTTGCTTTCATGTAAGCATTGCCGTCGCGCTTCTTTGCGTTGTTGAAATAATATCTGAAGTCAGGCTCCAGCCACTTTGTTACAGGCTTTGTAGAATTGCCTGCCCAGATTACGTTGCCGAAGTGGTCGCCGTCGTATTTGTTCCATCCGCCTCCGAGAGAAGCTGTGAATCCATTCTTGTTATCGTAGTTGATGTTAGCCACAGCTCCATAGAAGTCGTTGTCCATCTTCTTCTGGCGTATCAAGTCGCCCTTGATGGTTTTGTCTTCCGTAAGTCCATAGCCTATCCATTTCTTTCCTCCTTTGAATTCCTCGTAATAGCCTTCGCCCTTAGTGTAATGCAATGCAGCGTTGAGCTTTAACAAGTCGTTGATGTCGTGAGTGAGAATCAGCTGATAGTTTTGCTGATGATAGTTATCTGTCTGATTCTTGTAGTATCGTGTGTTGCCGTCGGCATCGTAATATTCACCGCATGAGTTGTAGCGACGACCATACAAGCTCTGCTCATACTTTGATGTATAGTTCCAGGCATGATAAGTCTCCTCGTTGCCATTGAATGTTATGAACTTCAACATCGTGTTGTCGTTGAAATACGCAGCCTGAAGGAAATAGCTGTTGAGCTTTGCATAAGCGCGTCGGATGTAGCCTTTGCTTCCGATGTTTGACAGGCGACCCTGCAATGCCCAATGCTCATTGAGCAAGCCAGTACCAAATCGCATCGTCTCCTTATGAGAATAGTAAGAGCCGGCAGAGAGGTCTATGCCGAAGAAAGGTTTCATTGATATGTTCTCGGTCTGCATGTTGATTGAAGCACCGAATGCTCCAGAGCCATTGCTTGATGAGCCTACGCCTCTTTGTATCTGTATGCTCTGTACAGAGCTTGCGAAATCGCCCATGTTTACCCAAAACAGGCAGCTGCTCTCAGCGTCGTTCATAGGAATGCCGTTGGCTGTGATGTTGATGCGTGAAGGGTCGGTGCCGCGCACACGCAATGTGGTGTAGCCGATACCATTACCTGCGTCAGAAGTGATTGTAACAGAAGGAGTGAACGAAAGCAGATAAGGCAGATCCTTGCCGAAATTGCTGCTCTTGATTTCTTCCTTGCCGAAGTTCTTAATAGCCATCGGGGTCTTCGCGCCGGCGCGAGTGGATGTTACCTGAACGTCTTGCAACTTGTAAGTCTTTAGCGTGTCAATCTTTAAACCTTTTGGATTAGCTCCGTTTGCCGTCGCTATGCACGCCATAGCGCATATCGGCAAAATAATCTTTTTCATTAAGATACCTGAAAATTTATAAAATACACAAAAAGGGGCATATCTTTTTATGTTCCTTTTCCCTACGCCGGCATTATCCGGATCAGGTTGAGGGTATATTCTCAGCCCACCAAAAAGTGAGCACCCCTTAATTTGCCGTTTGCAAATCGGGTGCAAAGGTAATGTTTTTATTTTAAATACAAAATATGTCAGTATCTTTTTGTCGCCAATATGCCTTAATTTCATTCACAATGTCATCTTTCAGGCATTGTGAATGTTATTCCAGCACATTTATCTCGCTTGGCAGTTTGCGGCGCAGCGTGTCGAGCTGAAAGTCGGTGTCGGCTATTATTCCGTGTTCACGCAGAATATTGGCAATAGTGGTTCGGGCAAGCTCAGGATGGTTGTTCTCATCGCTTAGATGGCACAGCCACACATGGCGCAGCTTAGGCGTAGCGTTCTCACACAACGCGAGTGCGCATGCCTCATTGCTAAGATGTCCGATGTTGCTTAGTATGCGACGCTTCAGATGTTCGGGGTAATGTCCGGCTTTCAGCATCTCCACATCGTGATTAGCTTCTATCACGAGATAGTTGGCGTCGCTTATGTATTGTTTCATTTCGTCGGTGATTTCGCCCGCGTCGGTAATGATGCAGAATGTAATGCCATCGCATTCTATTTTATAGCCTACGTTGTCGGCGCTGTCGTGAGGCACTCCGAATGGAGTAATCGTGAAGCTGCCTATGCTGAATGTCTTGCCTTTCTCCACATATCGGCGGTTGTCGGCAGGCACTTTCTTGCGTATGCAATAGCTCTTGTCAATGCCTATGTGTACCTCGCGCGTGGTGTAGACTATCGCGCCTGTCTTCTCGCATACATTGCCTATACTCTTCACATGGTCGGCATGGTCGTGGGTGAGAAGCACGTTTTTGATGTCGGCAAGGGGCAAACCATATTCAATGAAATATTTCTTTAGCAGACGTGGCCCGATACCAGCGTCGATGAGCAGGCTTTCGGTTTCTGTATATAGGTAGTAGCAGTTGCCACTGCTGCCGCTGCCGAATGAAATGAATCTTAGCATTTATGTAGTTTATTTTTTTGTTTCAAATATAAATGTTCATGCCTTGTGGGCTTAGAAAGGCAGTCCTACGGCGAAATGGAATTGAGAGTCGCGGTGCCATTTGGGGTGCGTAATGGCATAATGCTCTCTGCTGTTGTCGTAGGCGGGGTTGATGGCTTTCATGCCAAGGTCGAATCGCAGAATGAAGTAGTCGAAGTTAAGGCGTAAACCTAAACCATAGGCTACGGCAATCTGTTTGTAGAACTCGTTCCATTTGAATTGTCCTCCCGGCTGCTCGTCATATTGGCGAATGGTCCAGATGTTGCCGCCATCGATAAAGAACGCTCCATCTAATTTCCAGAACAGATGAGAGCGCAGCTCAGCGTTGAGGTCGAGCTTCATGTCGCCCGTCTGATTGATGAAATCTATGCGTCCGTCGGTGCCACGAAACTTGCCCGGTCCGAGTTCTCTCACTCCCCATCCCCTTACCGAGTTAGCTCCGCCTGAGAAGTATCTCTTCTCAAAAGGCAGAATCTTGCTGTTGCCGTAAGGATAGGCTATGCCAAGACCGAAATGCAGAGCAAGGGAGTTCTGCTCATCAAAGCGTATGAGATGGGTGAAGTCGAAATCGCCTTTCACATATTGGGCATAGGCAATGTCGAAATATGTGTATTGACCGTTTTCATGTTTGTGTGCCGTGGTAGCTGAAAGCAGATGGAGCAGATTGCCTGCCGTCTCTATGTTGGCTTTCATGGCGTTCACTCCGTTGTTATATGCCAGAGCGAAGCCTACTTTCATAATTAGTAGGTCTTCGTAATTATATCTTAGAATGGCATTGCGATTAGACACGCTGTCGAGATAGTCGTGCTTGAATGTAGGCGAAATCCATGGCATTCTGATATAGTTGAAGTCTACCAAGTCTATGCGATAGTTGCTGTGGTGGTTAGGGTCGTTCCAGCGATAACGCCATGCCGCTGAGAACACTCGGCGATGAAACTCAGGGCGTTTTTGCAGATTGTAGCTTAACGAAAGCTCTGATGTAGCTCTGCTCTTTTTCTTGAATGAATTAGAAATGAAAGGAGCTATGAATCGGGGAAACTGCAACTTTGTTTCAATGTTGTATTCCTGATAATCCTGATCCTTATATCCTTCCAGTCCCTTTATGGCTTCAAATGCTCCGCGCAGCTCCACGCTGAACAGCTCGCTGCCACGAAACAGGTTGCGGTTGGAGTAGGTGAGCGATGCAGCTGCTCCTAAGTTGCCTGCCGTGTTTGTGCCCTCTGGCTGAAATGAAATTGTGTTTGGCTTGTTTGTGCTCAGCTGCATGTCGCAGTCGAGAATGGTGGTGTCGGAATGCTCATGAAATCTAATGTTGGTGTATCTCACCGCCTGCAGCCTTGCGAAGTTGTTGTAAGTGCGTTGCAAGTCTTTCGCGCGGTATGGCATTCCTTCCTCTATTCTTGTGTTGCGCTTTATCACGCTTTCTCTAAGATGCAGCTTTCCGTCTTCATCACCGCTCTTATAGCTTACAGTGCCTATCGTGTAGCGTGGATGAAGAGTTATGGGCGCATTGTCGTTGGCGCGATATTTCAGCAGGTTGAGCTTAATGTTTATGTCGTTTTCATTGCGTGCCGAGTCGGCGTCATATTGTATGAAATCCTTGTGAAATCTGTAATAGCCGTTGTTGAGCAGAATGCTGGTTATGCGCTTGCGCTCATTGTCGAGCACGTCCACAGTAAATCTGTCTCCGCTCTTGATTCCTCTGTTGGCTTCTATGTCCATGCGAAGAATCTTCGCTATGCTGTCGTCCATTATGTTATAGTCCACCTTATTTATATAATAAGGCTCACCGGGGTGGAGAGTATAGTTCACGTCGGCTTTCTTGCCATGATATTTCACGTTAGTTTTCACTATTGCGTGCATATATCCCATGTTGTGTAGGGCATTGGCGAGGTCTTCCTGCGACAATCTCATCTGCATGGTGTCGAGGATTACCGGCTTTTCGCCTATGCGCTGCAATGTGCGGTTCATCCATTTAGTGCTGTCGCGTCCCGATAGGGAATATGTGGCAAGAGGTATCTTAAAGAAAGAAAACCATTTTGAGTTTCCTTTCTGTCGTATGTAGGGTTCAAGCAAGCCTGCATTCACGTGTTTGTCGTCTGATGTGATGCTTACCTTGTCGAGCAGATACTCATTCGTGGGAATGAATTTAGATGAAGAGCAGCCGTAAAGTGTTGCGATGATAAATGTGATTATTATCGCGAGAGAGTTAAGCTTGGAGTTCTTAATGCGTTTGGGGCACACACTATTAAGTTCGCAGCTGTTGCATTTCGGATTTTGGCTTGTGCATGTGTATCTGCCGTGGAGCAACAGCCAGTGGTGAGCTTTGTTTACAAGCTCTGTCGGGATATGCTTCATTAGTGCCTGCTCCGTTTTAAGCGGTGTGTTGGCAGCTGATGACACTAATCCTAATCTGTGGGCCACTCTATACACATGGGTGTCTACGGCGAGGGTAGGCTTGCCAAACCATACTGCCTGCACCACGTTAGCCGTCTTTCTGCCTACTCCTGGCAGCATGGTCAGCTTGTCGGTTTCGCTTGGCACTTCACCGTCAAAATCTTTGACCAACATTCGCGCCATATCTACCAGATGTTGCGCCTTAGAGTTAGGATAGCTCACGCTCTTGATATATTCCAAGACGTCTTCCGTTTCAGCCTTTGCCATTTCTTTAGCTGTGGGGTATTTGGCAAACAGCGCAGGAGTCACGGCATTGATGCGCTTGTCGGTGCATTGGGCGCTCAGCAATGTCGCTACAAGCAACTGAAACGCGCTGCCAAATTCCAACTCGGTATCTACATTGGGCTGTTTGCTATTGAAGTAGCTTAGTATATATCTGAATCGTTCCTGTCTTGTCATATATTGCAAAAGTACCTAAAAAAAGATTACATACCAAATTTTATTATTACTTTTGCAGCGGTATATAAATAATATGGTAATTAAAGTTTTCATTAAAATATAGGCAATGAAAAAACTAAAAACATTCCTCGCCAAATGCCATGATATGTGGACTAGATTTTGGCATTGGTATAAGAGATTGTATGTAGGCAGACCATGGTATGTAAGGACAGTGGCTGTTATCTGCACGCTTATAGTCTCTTTCTTCCTTTATCTGGGAGCGGTAGACATCAATCTGTTTTGGCTTTTCGGTAAGTCGCCGGGCTTCAGTCAGATTCTCGACCCTAACACGGCGCAGGCATCAGAGATTTATTCAGCCGACGGTGTGCTCATTGGTAAGTATTTCAATGAGAATCGCACGCCTGTGAAATATGAAGAAGTTAATGAGCAATTCTTTAAGGCTCTTGTAGATACTGAGGATGAACGCTTCTACGATCATTGGGGCATAGATCCGCAGGGCATTATGGGCGCGATGAAGGACGCTCTGCTTCATCGTGAGGCTCGTGGAGCAAGTACTATCACTCAGCAGCTCGCCAAGAATATGTTCCGTGTGCGTTCGCAGTATAGCACAGGACTGCTTGGCAAGATCCCAGGACTGAAGATTCTTATCGTAAAGAGCAAGGAGTGGATCATCGCCACTAAGCTTGAGCTGTGTTACGACAAGAAGGAAATCATCACTATGTATGCCAACACGGTGGATTTCGGACATAATTCATTCGGTATCAAGACAGCAGCCAAGAATTATTTCAACACCACCCCTAAGGATTTGACGGTAGACCAGTGCGCAGTGCTCGTGGGCATGCTCAAGGCCACTACTCTTTATAATCCTATTTCTAATCCTGAGAACAGCAAGCGCCGTCGTAACGTAGTGTTGAACAACATGATTCAGCACGACGACCTTTCACGTGAGGCTTACGACACGCTGAAAGTGAAGGATATCGTATGTGAGTTTCATGAGGAAGACAATTATGAGGGCAAGGCTCTTTATTTCCGTCAGGCTGTTGCCGACTATCTTAAGGATTGGTGCGACGAGAATGGCTACGACCTCTACACAAGCGGACTGAAGATTTACACCACCATCGACTCGCGCATGCAGGATTATGCAGAGAAGGCTGCCATAAAGCAGATGAAGCAGGTGCAGCGCAACTTCAAAAACCATTGGGGCAACAACGAGCCATGGGTAGACGAGAATGGCAAGGTGATACCTAACTTTATAAGCGACAAGGTGCAGCGATTGCCTGAATATAAGGCATTGCTCGCTAAATATCCTTCTGATCCCGACTCTATAAATTATTATCTGAATAAGCCTCACACGGTGAAGCTGTTTGATTACGAGAAGGGCACTATTGAGCAGGAGATGTCTACCGTAGACTCTCTGCGCTATATGCTCCACTTCATGCACTGCGCTATGGTGGCTATGGAGCCGCAGACGGGTGCTGTGAAGGCATGGGTAGGCGACATCGACTATGGCACATGGAAATACGACAAGGTGACGGCTATGCGCCAGCCTGGTTCTACATTCAAACTTTTTGTCTACACCACGGCAATGAATCAGGGCTTCACCCCTTGCGACAAGCGTCGTGATGAATATATCTCTATGGAGGTTTACGACAAGTTCCAGAAGAAGATGGTGACATGGACTCCGAGCAATGCCAACGGCAGCTTCTCTGGCGACTCAATGTCGCTAAAGACAGCCTTCGCGCGCAGTGTGAATTCCGTTGCCGTGCGTCTTGGACAGGAAGTAGGTATTGAGCAGGTGGCTGAGACAGCGCATAAGATGGGTATCGTGGATACTCTCGACGCTACTCCTTCTCTTGCCTTGGGTTCAAGCGATGTAAATCTTCTTGAGCTTGTAAATGCTTATTGCGTAATTCCTGATAACGGTAAGCACCACGACCCTGTGCTTGTATCGCGCATCGTAGATAAGGACGGCAAGGAAGTATATGTAGGTCCTGACACCGAGGAACAGGTTATCCCTTATAAGAGCGCATTCTTCATGCAGCAGCTTCTCATGGGCGGTATGAAAGAGCCGGGTGGCACTTCTCAAAGTCTTTGGGGATACACTGATTCTGCTCGTGATACAGACTTTGGCGGAAAGACCGGAACTTCAAACAATCATTCCGACGCATGGTTTGTAGGCGTAAGCCCTAATCTCGTAGTAGGAGCATGGGTAGGCGGTGAGTATCGTTGCATCCACTTCCGCACAGGCGCGTTAGGACAAGGCTCGCGCACAGCGCTTCCTATATGCGGATATTTCTTGCAGAGCGTAATGAAAGATCCTGCTTTCAAGAAGTATCATGGTCGCTTCCAGAAGTACACAGATGATGACATTTCTTCTGATATGTATAACTGCGCAAGCTATTATCCTACCGCTAAGCGTGATACTACCCATCGCGACAGCACGGCAGTGCATGATGAGTTTGTAGAGCTCGACGAGGAGGGCAATCCGGTAACGGTAGAGAAGAGCGGTAATGCCGAAAGCTCTGCCAACAACGCTGAAAACAAGGAAGGTTCTTCAATGTCGAAGAAGAAAAAGAAGACCGAGGAAGTAGTGTCTTTCGATGATTTGTAATGATATTCATTCCCTGTTTAGAGAATGCTTTACTTGCTTTAAAACAGGAATAACATAATAAATGGCTGCCAGACATCAATCTGGCAGCCATTTTCTTTTGCGCTTTATCTTATTCTTAGTTTCTTACTAATTCCAAGCTATCTGTTATGCAGCAAGGCAGTTCTTCTTTATAGTGAGTTACCATGATAAGAGTCTTAGTGTGATCTTCGCAATACGTTTCGATGATGTCTTTCACCAGTCGGCGGTTGCGGTTGTCAAGACCATGCAATGGCTCATCGAGAATGAGCAAATCAGGGTATTTCACGAATGCGCGCGCTATGAGCACAAGCCTTTGCTCGCCCGATGATAGCTGTAGGAAGTTAGTCTGCGCCTTGTCTTTCAGCCCCACCATGTCGAGCCATTCCGTGCATCGGTCTATGTCTTCAGGTTTTGGCTTCACGTATAGTCCTACGCTGTCGTGAAGTCCACTTGTCACGATATCTATCGCAGGCAGATTCTTCTGATATGCCCTGTGCATTTCGGGGCTTACATAGCCAATGCCTTTCTTTATCTCCCATATCGTCTCGCCTGTGCCACGCTTTCTTCCAAATAATGATATGTTGCAGGCATAGCTTTGAGGGTTGTCAGCGCATATAAGGCTTAGCAATGTGCTCTTGCCCGAGCCGTTCTGTCCGCTCAATGCCCATCTCTCGCCGGTCTTTACCGTCCAGTCGAGGTCTTTAAGTATCGTGCGCTCACCATATTTTACGCACACCTTATGGCAGTTTACTATCTCTGTGCCCGTCTTCGTAAGCCTTCCGTTGTTGAGGCTTCGCATTGCCGTGCGCAGCCTTTCGCGCTTCTCATCGCTCAATACAGATGTGGGCAGCGGCTTGCGACTATCGATGAACTCCTCACGCGTAACTTTCGGCATGATGTTCATATCCCTTGTCTCCACCACATGAGTGATAAACGGCGGAATGTCGTCGCTCTTGCTAAGCACCAATATTATCTGCAAGGCATGCCATCGGGTGAGCGACTGCAATACTTCCTTTAGCTGCTGGCGCGTCTTAGCGTCGAGTCCGATGAAAGGGTTGTCCATTATGAGCACCCTTGGCGACGCGAGCAATGTCTTTATGAGCTGAAATTTGCGCAGCTCTCCGCTCGATAGCAGTATGATATATTTGTCGAGCAGATGGCGAATGTCAAACATATCGTAGAGCTGCTGCTTTAGCAGGCGGTGTTGCTTAGTGTCTTCGCTCGAGAGAGCATAAGCCTTGTCGAGTTCGCTGCCCACGGTTGGCGTGTCTTCGTCTATTTCCTGTGAGTTCCACCTCTGCTGCAAGAAGTAGTTGCCGTCTTTGTCGCCATAGCTGTCGCGGAATGTTATGTATTTTATGTTGTCAGAGATAAGTTCCTTTACCGACGGAGCGAAATCATATTTTGAGCATTGCCCGAGCAGGGGATGTCTGCCTATAATCATATCCACGAGCATCGACTTTCCGCTTGCGTTGTAGCCTACAATGGCGATATGCTCACCATCGAGAAGCGTGAAATCAATAGGCGATTTCAGTCGCCATTCAGGTTTGCGTGCCACTCCGCCCTTTATCTCTATTATCTTTTGCATGGTTTTTATTATGTTTTATAAATGTGTTTTTAGGGAATGTTGGTAAATTATGTATGCAGGTGCAAAGGAACGAATATTTTGCGACACTCGCAAATCTATCTTCTCTTATATATAAATAATGTATAGTCCTTTTTAAGTTATAGCAAAGATAGAAAAGAAGTTAAAAGTTCATGCTTTTATGAAAAATAATTGGAAGAGAGAGATTTTGGTTGCATCTTTGCCTGCAAATCATAAAGATATGGCAAAATCAAAGTATATAGCTAAGGTAGATATAGATAGATGTGTGGCGTGCGGCGTATGCATGAACACTTGTCCTCGCGACGCTGCAAAAGTGTATAAAGGCTGCTATTCGGTTATTGATATGAAAAGATGCGTGGGCTGCGGATTGTGCGTGGAGGCATGTCCTGCCGCTATAATCACTCGCGTGGAACGCTCAAAAGAGGAGGACGCGGCATGAAACAGAAAGCAAAGCATTGGTATGACTATATGTGGATAGTGTCTGCCACATATTTCACTCTTGGCTTTTTCAATATCGTTTTCGCGTGGCTTGGGCTTATATGCTTCGCCATACCATTGATTATATCGCTTATGGGTGGAGGTAAATTGTGGTGCAACAGCTATTGCGGACGTGGGCAGATATTCATGCTTCTTGGCAAGACGCTCCATCTTTCGCCTTACCGCAAGACTCCAAGATGGTTGTCGTCGAAATGGTTTCGCCATGGCTTCCTCATTTTCTTCATGAGTGTATTCATCCACATGGTGTATGTTTCGGTGCTTGTGGGCAAGGGGATGATGCAGCTTGAGCAGAGTGTGCGCCTATTGTGGACATTCGATGTGCCTTGGCATTGGGCTTACCCTATGGAAATAGAGGCGGGCAGAGCGCAGTTTGCCTTTGGGCTATATGGCATAATGATGACTTCGCTTATTCTCGGTATTATCCTCACCTTGCTTTTCCGTCCTCGCACATGGTGCGTATTCTGTCCGATGGGCAACATGACGCAGCTTATCAGTAAGGCTAAGAATAGGAAATAGGAACAATATAAAATAGATACGCTGCAATATAGATTGTTAGAACAATAAAAAGGCAGTTGTTTGGTAATTCCGAACAACTGCCTTTTTTATATTAATGTGTTGTTACTTACTAAACGCCTAATATTACATTTGCGCTGATATTCAGTTTCTGGCTCATGTCGCGTGCAATTCGTAATGTAGGCTCACTTTTACCTGACATATAATCACTTATTCTGCTTGGGCTTATATTCAAAAGCTGTGCCAATGTCTTCTGATTTAATCCCATTTCATACATACGCAGCTTCAATACATCTACCAAACTCGGCTCACCGATTGAATAATGTGCGTCACTATAGTCTGCGACAAGATTTGAAAGCAGTTCAAGCTCTATCGCATTAGGGTCATCGGCAGGCGTAGCGTCATCAACGAGCGGAAGCAATTCTTCTACTCGCTGCACTGCCCAGTTATATTGTTTTTCGTTTTCAATCTTTGTCATATCCTCTTCTAATAGTTTATATAGTTCTGCAATCTATTTTATTATATTCCTCATGCGTTCCAATAAAACGCACATATACAAATCGTATTGTGAACTTTATCACGACAACTAATCTGTAATCATTGCCTTTAATATTAAAGACGTAATGCTGATTTCCAACATTATCCACGCTATTAAATGTCTTCTTCACATCAGCAAAGCATTTCCATTCTGCTTTTCTGACGATAGAAGCCCATTCTTGCAGTGCAACTCTCGACTTAGGATTATTGCCTATATATTCTTTTAAGGTTTTCTCTGTAAATATTCTCATTTCATTGGCAAATATATAACAAAATTCGATATTTCAAAAGTAAATTAAGAAAAACAATATTCTATTTAACAGTTTGACATGAAAATTATTATCCGTTAGAAGCACTAAGAATTGTGTATATCATAATATTGTGCATCAATAAATAACAAGAAAGCTCGGCAAGGAACTTAATCCGTGCCGAGCTTCTTTTTTATTCGCATTATTACAGACTAATTAGAATATTCTGATTGTCGTTAGTAAATCAGTATGATAGCCTGCTATAGATATGTCTGCATAATAATCACACTCTTTTGCCAAAGGCGTTATGACATATACAATACCGCGACCTTTTATGTATTTCATCTCAAGCTCACAAAGGTTGTATATTATTATCTTTACGGGCTTTTTATTCACATAATATATCTTGCCGTATTCTTTGTTATTAGAATATAATGTTGGTGGCTGTGAGGTATAGGGATGTTTTGGAGAGTAAAATACATGCTCTGTGCAAAAAATATCACGAGTTTTCTTATCCACTAAATGGATATTGAACAAATCAAAAAGATCTTTATCTATCATATATAGCGTATCGGGCTTACCTGTATATATCACATTAAAGTAATCTTTATTCGGTGATGCAGGAGCTGCACCTTCACCTATGCCTTCAATAGGTTTATATGGATAGCAATTCTTTAAAGAATCCATAAACGCTTTATCATATAGAAAAGCATAATTCTCTTCATTTATGCCTATAGGCTCTGCATCATCATTACCACATGATGATAACATTGAGCACATACATATTAGCAACAGTGGTATTGCCGCCAATAAGCGAGAAAAATTAATTCCAGTCCTTTTCATTGTCATAAGTTAATGGGTAATATGTAATATTGTTAGGGTGTATATATTCATATATTTTCTCTGCACCATCCATCCATTTTTTATTTATAGAAAGCATGTACACACCATTATTGTCACACGAAATGAGACAAATAAATGCTGTCAGCAAAGACAATAAATAGATTTTAATTTTCATAGTTCTTATTATTTTTTGTTTTAGTTATTATTGTAAGGCAAATATAACATTTTAGATTTAAATATGCAAATATATTTATCAAATATTCTGCATGAAACAATAACATTATTTGCTTAATAAAATATGTATCAACAAGAAAGCTCGGCAAGGAACTTAATCCGTGCCGAGCTTCTTTCATCTATTATCTATAGACGTAATCAGTAATGTGGGCATGTCGGTATTATCGTAATTGAGTGTGTGTCATTTATCGTAATCTTATAGTTTCAGAAAGCATTATTAGCCTTTAAATAGTCTTTTCTCCCATCGGTAGAAATGGTCAAAATCCGCAATTTGATGTTTTCTCCCATTGGTAGAAAGTGCCAAAATTCGCAATTTGATGTTTTCTCCCATCGGTAGAAAGTGCCAAAATTTGCAATTTGATGTTTTCTACCACTCTTAGAAAATGCCGTTTTTCGATTTTTACCCATTTCTAATGCCGTTAGAAAGTGCCATTTTTTGATTTTTGCCCATTTCTAATGCCCTTAGAAAGTGCCGTTTTTCGATTTTTGCCCATTTCTAATGCCCTTAGAAAGTGCCATTTTTCGATTTTTGCCCATTTCTAATGCCCTTAGAAAATGCCATTTTTCGATTTTTGCCTATTTCTAATGCCCTTAGAAAATGCCAAATTTTGCGTTTTGACGTTTTCTAATGCCGTTAGAAAGTGCTGTTTAGTTGACAATGAGCCTGTTTTACGCCATATTATTTCTTCGCAGCATAGATTCTGATGGTGAGTTTGCCGCCAATCATGTCTATTTTTCCTTTCAGGCTGTCGTTATCATTAAGAAAGTCGAGAGCCTTGCTGTCGGTTAATATGGTGGGGTGGGTGTATTGCTCACCGCTCACGGCATTGTTTTCCACAAATATCTTGCATGGCTTCCCATCGCAGTCAGTTCCACTGAGAATATATCGTGCCGAAAGGAGCGTGCGATTGAGAGTGCTGTCACCCGTCATCATGAAGTTAGTCTTCTGAGTGTCTACGCCTCCCTGCATCACATCGCCTACGAAAAAGGCGCTTTCAGCATGACCGCCGAAGTTAATCATGTTTACGTTGCTGTTGCCGTGGTTCACTCCAATGGAGCTTATCACGGAAATGAGGATTGTAAGTATTTCTTTCATTTAGTTATAAGTGTTGATGATAATGTGTTTTCGTGATTGCGCATAGCATTCATGGGGCTGCATCGGCTATAGCAGCGGCGACAGCATTCTGATAATAGATTCCAATAGTCGCGAGAGGAATGGGCGATTGGTTATCAGGCTGGCGTCATCGATGAGGTCGCAATACTGCTGGTCGGCTATGAACACTCGCTTCAATCGCATGGCTGTGCTGTTGTCGTAGAAGAATATGTTGCTCTCGAAATTCTCCTCAAAGCTGCGGAAGTCGATGTTGGTGCTGCCACAGGTGGAAAGGCAGTCGTCGCACACGAGGAGCTTGCTGTGATTGAAGCCTTTCGTGTAGAAATACACCTTTATGCCAGCGTCGAGCACATCTTGCAGATATGTGCGCGAGGCAAGCTCTATGAATAATGAGTCGCCTTTTCGCGGCATCATTATCCTCACGTCAATGCCCGAAAGAGCTGCCGTCTTCAATGCCGACATTATAGGCTCGGTGGGCAGAAAATATGGCGTTTCGATGTATATGTATTTCTTTGCGCCCAATATTATGCGCTCATAGCCCTGCATGATGTCGGGCCAAGGCGAAATAGGGTTGCTCGTCACCACCTGTGCTATGCAGTCGTTGGATATTCTTGAGTCGTAAGGCGGATAGTATTTGCGGTCGGTAAGCAAAGTTCTGTCTACGAAATACCAGTCTACGAGGAATGCCCTCTGTATGGCGTAAACCGCTCCGCCATGAATCATAAGATGGGTGTCGCGCCACATCTGCTTTCCATCGCCTTTAATGTATCTTATGGCGATGTTCATGCCTCCGATGAACCCCACTTTCCCGTCGATTACGCATAGTTTGCGGTGGTTTCTGTGGTTCATCTTGCTCGTAAACGCAGGAAACTTCACCGGCATAAAAGCGTTCACCTCAATGCCGCTCTCCTTCATGCGCTCAAAGAAGTCGTTGTTTACGCCTAAGCACGCCACATCATCATATATGAATCTCACCTCTACGCCCTTCTGAGCCTTGTCTATCAATGCGTCGGCTACAAGTCTGCCTATAGGATCGTCGGCAATGATGAATGTTTCAAGATGTATGCTTTGCTTTGCCTTGCCTATCTCGCGCAGCAGCGAGAGGAAGAAGTCGCTTCCCTCGGTGAAAATCTCTATCTCATTGTTCTTAAAGGGCAGGGCAGTGTTTTGGTTTTTGAATAGCTGCGACAGAGTGTAAAACCTTTCGGGCACTACCAGGTTCTTCTGCTCAGCGAATTCAAGCATTGAGCGCTTGGTGAGCTGGTCCATAGAGCGCTCATTGATAAGCCGCTCCTTTCTTGTGTTTCTCCCGAAAAAGAAATAGAATATTATTCCAAGCAGCGGCAGAAAGAATAATACGAGAATCCATGCCATCGTCTTCGACGGCTGCTTGTTGTCCATCAGCACCGCGAGCATCGTTATCAGTATCGCGGTGAAATATATCGTAAGTATCAGCCAATGAACGTAAATCATTGCGAGTCGTTGTTTTATTTAGGTTTGTAATCTGTGTTTAGCCGTTATTCCTCGTCGCCTTTTTGCTTTTGCTCCTGCAAGAATGTAAGCTCATGCTTCGCGAAGTCAAAGTTTTCAGGTTCATCAAGCATATTGCGCAGCAGCTTCTCCGCCTCGTCGTATTGTTCTGCCTCTATGAGAAGGTAAACCTTGCGGCGGCGCAGAAAGCTTGAAAACTCTGAAAGTTCTTCGTTGCTGCCCATGCCATCCTCTTCATCATCGCCATCGCCACCACCGGCATTGATGTTGGCGCTCATGTTGAGGAATGAAATCAGACCGTCTATCATGCCCATGGCTCTCGGGTCGTGACTGTTTACGAGGTTGTTGATAAGCTCCTCCGTATACAGCACGTAGTGCAGCGGTTCGAGCAACTGCAAGTAGTAGTAAGCCTTGTCGTAAAGCCCCAGCTCATTATAAATGAAGCCGATGTAGTAGGCTATGTTGCAGATGTTTTCATTCTGCTCGGTGGTGAGTGAGCCGTGGTCGAGCTTCATCCTGTTGTAGCATGTCACGAGGTAGGGCAGAGCCTCTATATATCTGTGGGCATAATATAGCTTTATGCCCTGGTAATAGTTGAACGCGTTGTTCTTGTCGAGACAGTTCACGAGCAACATCTCGTCCTTAGTAAGCGAGTTTATGCCGCCATTGTTGAGCTTAGCCATAGCCTCTTTCCATTCATAGTTGAACTTATCAAGACGCTGCTTAGGCGACATCTTATCGCGCGCAAGCAACACACTGCTCACCTTTGCCGTGTTGCCCTCGCTGCCTATCGTGATGTCGGTGTCGGCAGCAAGCGGAATCATGGTGAGCGTCACTCTGTAGTATATAGCGTCGTCAGTCTCGTTCTCCGCTTGGAAATGCAGCTGCATGCAGCGTTCCTTCTCAGGGTATTCCTTATCTATGAATTTCAGCGTTGCCGAAGCATCGCGCAGAGTCTTTTCGTCCTCGCCTATTAGCACCTTTGAGATGTCATAGTCCTTGATGTTGTCAGCAGGCACATTCACCGCCTTTCCATTTCTTATTATAGCAAGCGACATCGGCAGGAAGTTGTTGATGTCCAATGCCGAGTTGAGCAGTCTTTTCATTGTGAATGTTTCGCTTATCTCCGAGCGCCAGCTCTCCGTCTTCGTGGCCTGATGCATTATCTCCTGCTCCTTTACGAGCGACATAGCGTAGTCAAACTCAGCATTCTTCTTCTCCTTGTCCACCTTGTTATGATACTTATCAAGCAGCAAATCCTCAAAATTATTGGCGAATGTGCCCTGCCATATAAACATACGGCGCATGTTTGTTGCCAATGTCTCACGTAGATTGCTGTCAGAGAGCAGCAGACCGGCGAATATATGAATATCTATCTCGCCCTTTTTGTTGTCCGTTGTGTACACCATACGGCAGTTGCGAGTGTTGGTGTTGCATTTGTTGCACATCACCCTCACAGCGTCGAGATCCTCAAGAGAAGTGGAATATACGAAGAGATAAAACAGATGAGCATAGCTCTCGTCAGGCGTTATCCTTATGCCGAAATGTCCGTTCTGATAATCAAACCTCACAACGGAGTCTTTGCCATCCTTCTGCCAGCTCGGTTTGCAGTTCAGCTTACGCAGCGCCACGTTTATCCTTCTGCGTGCCACCCGCATGTTTAAGGCATCCGACACCTTGTCAATGCCCTTGCTCACCTTATTGAAATATATATTTATAACTATGAAGATAGCTATAATTATAATGTTTATTATTATCAGTGTCCAATTCATAATACTACAAAATTACGAAAAGTTGAGAGCAGCACAAAAAGAATCTATTCTTTTTTGCTGCCGAGACGGAGTAATTTATCTAAAATTACGAAAAACGAGGGAGAAAAACTATTTTTTTTATTTTCATTTCCGAGTGCATATAATTTCAGCGAAGCTAAAATTACGAAAAGTTGAGAGCAGCACACGATTTGCTTGATAAGCAAATCTTCGGAATCTATTCTTTTTTGTTGCCGAGACGGAGTAATTTATCTAAAATTACGAAAAGTTGAGAGAAATGCAAAAATATATTTTGAACTTTTCCGATATGGAGTAAATTATCTATTTTTCCTCCAAAACGCTTGCAGATTAGAAAACAATGTTTATATTTGCAAGTAGAATGTGCATTGCGTCTTATGTAACGATGTGATGTGCCTTATTGGTTTGGAAATATTAGCATTAGCTATTATCTTGTTCAGTACTGGAATCTGGTAAATTCAAATGTAACAAGGAACATGAATAATAGGTTAATGCTCGCGTATAGGCGTGAGTGTAATCGTATTTATTCTTGTTATAGGCTTACCAGAGCCTCAGTACTTATAGATATGGATTGCAATCACGCCTTTCGTGTTGCTTATATATCACAAGATTTTAATACTATGCTTCTTTTCCTCCATCAACAGAAATAGAAACAACAAACAAAACAACAAGGAGGATGAATATGAAAACGAAACAATTATTATTTATGGTGTTCATAGCTCTATTTGCTATGATGTTCACAGCCTGCTCATCATCTGATGATGAAGCAGTTAACGATCAAGGCAATGCTTTGAAGTTTTATGCTGGTATATCAGCTCTTAAAAGTCCGTATAATATGGAGGAGTGGGGCACGAGTATAAATATAGGTGACATAGACGCTGATTTGGCAAAGGAGTCAATGTTTAGATTAACAGATTTGGAGATGACCCGTACACCTGCTGATAATAACGATTGGGTAGGAATGAGCAATAGAAGCATAGCTGTTCAGGCAGGAGGTTCTGTTTATGAATACACTATTGATGCCAGAGGTTTGCTTTCAGCGACATCGCCTTATTATTTCACGACGCTAAACAGCGTGAATATTACTTCATGGTATCCTTATTCCGAGAATGCCAATTCTTTTTCGGTACAGGCAGATCAATCTTCTTATGCCAATTATGAGGCAAGCGATTATCTTTATGGCACTTCGTCTGCAGGTTACAACACGACAGATAACTCAATATCTTATGTCCATAAGACAGCAAAGATAAAGTTTAATGTAACAGTTACTCATAGTGAGCGATTAAGTAACAAGAATATTACGGGAGTGGCACTTTCAAATGTTCAGCGTTCTGCATCTGTTTCGAGTGGTAATTTGGCAGCAAATGGTTCTGTAGGAACTGTTAATATGTATAATAACGTAGCCACTTCAGTAAGTGGCACTACGAGTACAGCAGCTTTTGAAGCTTGCATTATTCCTCAGACATCATCAATTGGTTATACCATAAGTTTTGGTGGAAAGACATACAGTGGAACAATTACGAGTCGACAATATAATGCAGGCTACATTTACACGATAGACGTTAAGCTAATGGCTATAAATGTTACTATCAATAATCATGCAGGCGTAGATTTGGGTCTGCCATCTGGCAAAATATGGGCAACAATGAATATTGGAGCAAGTTCGACAAGTGATTATGGTGGCTTGTATCAATGGGGAGCATTAGCTGTTAATCCTTCTCCTTTTTATGATTATGATGGTGATATAAGTCCAACAAGTGGTCATGACACGGCACGACAACTTTGGGGTGGAACATGGCGAATGCCGACAGATGCGGAATGCCAGGAATTGATAGATTATTGTACATGGACATGGGGCACAAATGGAGATGTAAATGGCTATTGGGTTTCAAGTAAAGTGACGGGAAATACCGGAAAAATATTTATGCCTGCAGGTGGTGTAATACAAGATATGAATAGGAAAGGCAAAGAAGGATATTTCTGGACTGCAACCCGTCGAAAGGGGACTCCTTATGAGCCTTGGCACCTATGGTTTGACGAATCTAAAATATGGGTTGGTGATGATGATGAGAAAATAGATACAGACCATTATGGATGTAGTGTTCGTGCTATATCAAATTAAGAAAACTAATGCTGCCCTTGCACATTTAAAAACCTCTCACCCCTGTTTCGGGGAAGTCGGAAAGGGACTTTGATATAAGATATTTTCATAGCTTCATAAAGCTAAGTTTATAGCCAGCGGTGCGCAGCTCGTGAGAGTTGTGCACCGTTTTAGGATTATTTTTTAGGAAAAATACGTCGTTTCCTCATCTTTGCAAGTCGAGTGTGTTATAACGATAAAATGAAGAGAGAATGAAATAGAGGGAAAAGAAAAAAGCTAAGCTCCGAAGAACTTAGCTTTATCTTGTTGGGATACTCGGACTCGAACCAAGAATGACAGGACCAGAATCTGTAGTGTTACCATTACACCATATCCCAATGTTTTGTTGTTTTGTAATCGTAAGCGTTATTGCTTGATTGCGAGTGCAAAGGTACGACTTTTTTTTGTATCTGCAAGAAAAATCCCATTTTTTTTCTAAAAAAACCGCAAAAAAATTACTTTGTTTGATTTTTTAGGTGAAAATAGAGTACCTTTGCGAAGTTTATAACGAAAAATGGACATATAAAAATAACGAATAGATACTTCATGAAAGAAACAACAGTTGGATTGAATACTGAAACAAAAAATACTGCCCCTCTATTGGTGGAAACCGTGATAAAAGGCATTCAGGAAAGAAAAGGCTCTAATATTACGGTGGTAGACCTAAAAGGCATTGACGGAGCTGTGGCGGATTATTTCGTGATATGCCAGGGCAACTCGCCAACTCAGGTGGAGGCAATAGCCGAATCTGTGGGCGATGCGGCAAGGGAGCAGCTCGACGAAAAACCGATAAAGGCTATCGGACTTGGCAACAACCAATGGGTGGCAATAGACTATGTAGACGTGATGGTGCATATCTTTCTGCCCGAAACGAGAGAGTACTATGACTTGGAAAACTTATGGGAAGACGCTAAGCTGACGGAAATTCCCGACCTTGACTAAGAAAACAGCTATATATTATTAAGAGTATATACATTATTATATATAATAAGGAATAAATATGGATAGCATGAACGGCCCTATCAACAACAATGAACCTAAGATGCCACGTTTTAATATGAACTGGCTCTATGGGCTTATTATCATCGCTCTTGCTGTAATGTTTCTCACAGGCGGAGGAAACTCGCTTGCGGGAGGAATGCATCAGGAGGCAACTTACACAAAATTTAAACAGTATGTGGCAAGCGGATATGCTGAAAGCGTGGTGGTGAACAAAAACAGCAACACGCTGAAGATGTATGTAAAGCCGCAATATATAAGAGACGTGTTTAGCATGAACTCGCAGCAGGTGGGCAAAGACCCTTATGTTTCTGTGCAATACGGCTCTATCGATGAATTGGAAAAATACCTCACCGCACAGCAGCAGACGGGAAAGATAAGAGATTTCAGCTATGACAACGCCAATAACAACGACTTCTGGAATGTGCTGATAAATCTTGCGTTCCCACTGATATTCACTATCGGTATCATGACCTATCTGTTTAGAAGAATGGGTGGTGGAATGTCTGGCGGCATGGGCGGAGTGTTCTCTGTAGGCAAGAGCAAGGCTAAGATGTATGAAAAGGGACACGACCTTGGAATTACATTCAAGGACGTTGCCGGACAGGAAGGCGCGAAGCAGGAGGTACAGGAGATTGTGGACTTCCTGAAGAACCCTCAGAAATATACAGAGCTTGGTGGTAAAATTCCAAAGGGTGCGTTGCTTATAGGCCCTCCTGGAACAGGTAAGACTTTGCTTGCCAAAGCCGTGGCAGGCGAGGCTGGAGTGCCATTCTTCTCAATGAGCGGTTCCGACTTTGTGGAAATGTTTGTGGGCGTAGGCGCAAGCAGAGTTAGAGATTTGTTCCGTCAGGCTAAGGACAAGGCACCATGTATCATCTTCATCGATGAGATTGACGCTGTGGGTAGAGCAAGAAGCAAGAACCCGGCAATGGGTGGTAACGATGAGCGTGAGAACACTCTTAACGCTTTGCTTACCGAGATGGACGGCTTCGGCACTAACAGCGGTGTAATTATTCTCGCTGCCACCAACCGTGCCGACATGCTCGACAAGGCATTGCTCCGCGCTGGTCGTTTCGACAGACAGATAAATGTAGACCTTCCTGACTTGCAGGAACGTCGTGAGATATTCAAGGTGCATCTGAAGCCTATCAAGATAGATGAAACATCTGTAGATGTAGACTTCCTCGCGCGTCAGACTCCGGGCTTCTCGGGTGCTGATATTGCCAATGTATGTAATGAGGCTGCTCTTATTGCTGCGCGCCACGACCGCAAGAATGTGGGCAAGCAGGATTTCCTCAATGCTGTAGACAGAATTATCGGCGGACTTGAGAAGAAAACAAAGGTGATGACTGCTGCCGAGAAGCGTTCTATAGCTCTGCATGAAGCAGGTCATGCTACTATTTCGTGGTTCTGTGAACATGCCAATCCGCTTATCAAGGTGAGCATTGTGCCGCGCGGACAGGCTCTCGGAGCAGCGTGGTATCTGCCTGAGGAAAGACAAATCACCACTAAGGAGCAAATGCTCGACGAGATGTGTGCGCTGTGTGGTGGACGTGCTGCCGAGGAATTGTTCACCGGTCATATCTCAACAGGAGCAATGAACGATCTTGAGCGTGCCACTAAGAGCGCGTATGGCATGATAGCCTATGCAGGTATGAGCGACAGACTGCCTAATATCTGCTATTACAATAATAATGAATATCAATTCCAGCGTCCATATTCGGATACCACGGCAAAGGTTATCGACGATGAGGTGCTGAAAATGATAAACGAGCAATACGACCGCGCTAAGCAGATATTGCTGGAGCACAAGGAAGGTCATAACAAGTTGGCAGAACTCCTTATCACTCGTGAGGTGATTTATGCCGAAGACGTGGAGAAGATATTCGGAAAGCGTCCTTGGACAAGCCGTTCACAGGAGATAATGGACGACAACGACCGAAGATTGAAAGAATCAGAACCAAAGTTGGAAGATATGCCTGAGCCTGTGAAGCAGGCTGAGGCTGAACATCAGAAGGCAGTAGCCGAGCAGACAGGTGAGACAGCTTCCAACGACGACAATAACGAAAAAGCATAAGCCAAGATGACAGACAAACAGAAAAATCTGATAACACGCTCAATAACAGGTGTGTTTTATGTGGCTATTATGGTGGTGGGCTTGATGAACCCTACAGCCATGATATTCCTCTTCTCGCTTATCACGGGATTGGCGATATGGGAATTCAGCGGACTGGTAAACGGAAGGGGCGACGTGTTTGTAAATCGCTTTATCGTGACTGTAGCAGGCGTCTATCTTTTCATAGCCATCGCCGGTATAAACAGCGGACTGATACAGACAAATGCTGTGTTCGTGCCTTATCTGCTCACGATAGTTTATCTTTTCGTAAGCGAGCTATATGTGAAGTCGGCTAACGCTATTCACGACTGGGCTTATGCCATGCTTTCGCAGATGTATATCGCGCTGCCGTTGTCGATGGTGAGCGTGCTTGCATTCCGCACCGACCCTGCAAGTGGCGTTCCTATGTTCTATTATCTGTTGCCGCTGAGCGTGTTCGTCTTCCTTTGGGTGAACGATTCTGGCGCGTATTGCGCAGGTTCTCTTTTCGGCAAACATAAGCTGTTCCCACGCGTAAGTCCTGGCAAGAGTTGGGAAGGAAGTATCGGCGGCGGCATTTTTGTGCTTGTCGTGGCAGGCTTGATAGGATATTTCGAGCAGAGCAACAACCTTTCGGGTCTTAACATCATAGAGTGGATGGGTCTTGGATTGGTAGTAGTGGTGTTCGGCACATGGGGCGACTTGGTGGAAAGTCTTTTCAAGCGCACCTTGGGCATTAAGGACAGCGGAAACATTCTTCCTGGCCATGGCGGAATGCTCGACCGATTTGACTCCGCCCTTATGGCACTCCCCGCAGCAGTGATTTATCTTTATACTCTCACGCTGATTTAATAATATAACATCAATATAACGTCAAACCCGAAAGGCTTCCTTTCGGGTTTGATGTTTTTTTTATGCGCTTGGTAAATATTAAAAAAATATTGTTTGCGATAACATAAGATATAAATCAATTAATCAGGCGCAAATGAGTATTAACAGAATACTTATGTTCATTTTCTCCACATATTTATATACCTTTGCAGTCTAATTTTCAAATAGGAAACAAAGACTTATGCTACAGACAAATCCTAAAGAGGAACAAATATTAATTAGAATAACGGGACAGGATCAGCCGGGACTTACCGCAGCCATGATGGAGATTCTGGCACGTTATAACGCGCAGGTGCTTGACATGGGTCAGGCAGATATTCATAGTACGCTTTCATTGGGTGTGCTCATCCGCACCGACAGCATTAATGCCGGTCAGGTGATGAAAGAATTGCTGTTTAAGGCTTCTGAGCTGAACGTGCAGATTGGTTTTGAACCTGTATCAGATGAGAAATACGAAGGATGGGTAAACCAACAGGGCAAGAACAGATATATCCTTACGGTGATAGGACGCACGCTTACCGCTACTCAGATTGCGGCAGCTACTCATGTTATTGCCGATCAGGGACTTAACATAGACTCTATCATACGTCTTACAGGTCGTATGAGCATAAAGAATCCGGGTCGTAAAAGTCGTGCCTGCATAGAGTTCTCTCTTCGTGGCACTCCTAAGGACAGAGAGAAAATGCAGTCAGACCTCATGGAAATGTCGTCACAGATGGGTATCGACTTCTCTTTCCAGGAAGACGATATGTATCGCCGTATGCGCCGACTCATTTGCTTTGATATGGACTCTACTCTTATTCAGACAGAGTGTATTGACGAGCTGGCAGAGCGTGCCGGAGTGGGCGATAAGGTGAAGGCTATCACCGAGCGTGCCATGCGTGGCGAGATAGATTTCAAGGAGAGTTTCACCGAGCGTGTGGCTCTGCTGAAAGGTCTTGACGTGAGCGTGATGAAGGAGATCGCTCAGAAGCTGCCTATCACGGAGGGTGCCGACCGTCTTATGGCTGTGCTCAAGCGTTGCGGATATAAGATTGCCATCCTCAGTGGTGGATTCACCTATTTCGGTGAGTATCTGCAGAAGCGTTACGGCATTGACTATGTGTATGCCAACGAGTTGGAGATAGGCGAGGACGGCAAGCTCACAGGACATTATGTCGGCGAGATTGTAGACGGTCATCGCAAGGCAGAGCTGCTGAAACTTATAGCACAAGTAGAGAAAGTGAACTTGGCTCAGACCATCGCTGTCGGCGACGGTGCCAATGACCTCCCTATGATTTCAGAGGCAGGTTTGGGTATCGCTTTCCATGCCAAGCCTCGTGTTGTGGCTAATGCCCAGCAGTCTATCAACACTATCGGTCTTGATGGCATTCTCTATTTCCTCGGCTTCAAGGACAGCTATCTTGGCGAACAAGGAAAATACTAAAACATATTATGGATTGGTAATATCAACAATCTGTTTTTAAACAGCATTTAAATATTAATAAAATGATGGTGTGTCAAAAGTGATACACCATCATTTTTTTGTTTAAATCGCTTTTTATGTCGTAATTGTTACAAACTCGTTTCTGCGTGAAATTCGGTTTGTAGTTGTTACAAACTCGTTTTCAGTATCGGTATTTGCAAATCACTTCATATCAGCGATTTGTGTATTAAACGGTAGAAAAGTGCGTCTGTCGATTCTGAAGACGAGTAAAAAGATGAAGATTTAATGTATTTAACTTTTTTTAGTCACCATTCACTCAGCAATCTTGTTCGAGCCACCTTTATTGCAGCAAGATTGATAGCGTCTTCCTTATCTACGGCATCCAGAACTTTATCCGCCAACCATAAAGTAAGCAATTCCGTTTTATCTTCATTCAGGAATTCTGCGAGTTTGACAACCTGTTCGCGTTTGGCACGGCGCTCACCTCGTTCTATCTTGCTAAACATAGGAGTATCAATGTTAAGCAAATCTGCTAATTGTCGTTGACGTACACCTTGTTCGTCTCTGACTCCCCTTATTTTTTGACCAAATAATACGTTCATTCTCTATTTATTTACTTTATTCTTCCTTTATTATAACCTCCCAATGTCCGTCCTTTCGTGCACCAACACGTTGTATGACGCCCTCAGTTTGCAACTTATTTGTTATCTTTGCTATGGAGCGACGAGAAATACCTATTCTTTCTGCCATTTCCGAAGTAGTCACATCTGGATTTTGTCGTATCATATCTATAACATGTTGTGAACTGCCATCCTTTTGTGAACCTTTTTGTGAACTCTTTTGTGAACTCTTTTGTGAACTTTCTCGTATGTCATCCTTGCTGGCAATATCTGCAATGATGTTTCCAGCCGCCTCATGGCACGGGATGGTGATGCGGAAGAAGGTGCGATCTTCGTCAGTCACAACGATAGCCCGAGGAGAACCATTCTCCTTAAGTTCATTCTGAATGGTAGGAATACCTGTACTTCTACCTTCGGTCAAGTCAAGTTCTTTCAGATACTCTCCCAATCTGCGGTTGCGGTAGCGCTTGGAAATCAGCAACTCGCATTTGTCGATGTCAACTTTAGGTATGCTGCGGTCAGGGCCTCCCACATTCTGAATCGTGATGCCCTGTGGCTCCACGGTTATCACCACAGGTTCCCACTCCCTATAGTCTCTGTGATAAAGACTGTTCGTGACACTCTCCTCCAACGCCTGATACGGATAGGTGAAGAACTTCTTGCTTCGGTTGTTGTCTTTCGGCTTGATGACTGTCTGCATCACCAACATACGATTCAGGTATTCCAGGGTGCGGTCGATAATCTGTGTGACGGAGCCTGTTATTACGGGACCTTCATGCAGATTGTTTGGGTTCTTCAGCCTACCTTCTGGGAAGAACACAATTTCCACCTGGGTTCGTTTGAAGAACCTGCTCGGATTCTCGCAGAACATCATAGCTGCCACATTCCTCAGCATCCTGTTCTCCGATGGACCAACAAACAAGTCCATCTGCTCCAATATATCCTCCAGCGGTTTGATGTAGAGGTCATTTGCCAGTTTGCTCTTCACTTTCACCAGATATTCGCGAAGCAGAAGGGTTGAGATGTCTTCCACCTTGATGTCTGGATTACCACGTTCATCAAACGGCACACGGCTCGCCAATTCACGCAGTTCATCCAACACTTCACCTTTGGCAATGATGCTGCTTGTGCCACTGCGAACATAGAAGTATTCCTTGGAGCCACTTTTTGCCGTCACATTCTCTGGTACGAAGTATGGTCTGTTGATGCCGGCAGGACACCATATCACCAATACTTGCGTACCATCCACCTCTTCCACACTCGTCCGAGGCATGTAGTATGGCGAGAGTTTGTTGTTATAGCCCACCATATCCTGTAATATTCCGTCAATTCTCTCCAGTGAAACGCCAACCACAGGACGCTTGGCCACGCCTGTAACATCATCTGTTTCCACACCGACCACGATATAACCGCCACCGAGGTCATCAAAATCATTGGCAAACGCACATACGCTATGGTAAATGCTTGCCGGATTCCAACCCGCTTTGAACTCCACGCGGTTGGACTCAATCCTCTGCTTCGTGAGCAGGTCTTCTATGTTTATTGCGAGAGGCATATGAATCTTATTTTACTCACCCAAGAAAGAATAATCCCCATCAAATCCTTCTGGCTCATCGCCGTATTGTCCATCTGTCATTGCCCACCAACTATCTCGCCTTGCTTCAGCGAGTTCATCTTTTAAGTACGCATCTTCACGTTCAGATTCAATTCTGTAATCTTCCAGCTTTTCATTCCAATCTTTAATAAGTTCATTCCTTCTTACGTTAGAAATATACTTCTCGGCAGGAACGACTTGGCTAACAGGCAAAAGTTTACACGTCTTGAAATCAAACCAAAGTATTGGTTCTTCATCTGCATACACTTCATTGTCTATTTCCACAGTCGTACCGGTTAACCCTCTACCATAAAAATTCCAAATTCGTTTTATCCCATCATCTAAAGGCAATACCTCGTTCCCATTTGTGTCTATTATACCCCAGCCCCCTTTTTTTATTCTTGTTGTCTTATCTAAATTCCAATCGATATGGATAAATTGTCTTGCTCGTTTATATACAATTGCATATCCTTGATCAAAGCCACTTATATAGTCATATTTCTTGTCATTTATCACTTTGTTATTTAAAACAATCCATTTCTTTCTGTCTGTTTGAGCTACAATTATAGGGTTATCGATAATGTAGGTCGGAGCTTCTTCTATTCGTACTACACGAACATCCCAATATTCACCACGTTTTAGTTGAAAGAAGTCTGAATACCCTTCAGAAAAGCCAACGCTCAGTCTATTACCAAATCGGCCAACAGGATATTCGTCAAATATATATTTGGGTATGTCGAATATCAATTTTGACAATTTATCTTGTACCATTCTTTGAAGTAGTTCTCCTATAACAAACGATATTGCCAAAATGCTTTCGCCGGTTTCTTTTACTACTACATTAAAGTAATACCAAGTTTGATTTTCTAATCGAATAAGTTCCTCATAACTTTTAATCAGTTGTTTATAATTCCCGACATCAAATATTTCAAATTTGAACACATTAGACAAATACACATTTGTGTCAAAATCAAAATATATATCACTAAATACATCATCTCCACATTGAGATTGCCAATAGTTACCATAAGTGTCGCGAATATGGTCATAGTTTATGATTAGAGGATTTATTCCTGTCCATGGAGTAAAAAGGACACTTGATTTCAAGTTTTCATCAGCGATGAAATTAGGATTACCCTTTTTAACATCACTGATTAAAAACTTGCCATCAATATCAAATGTCAATGTGTTATTTTCCAAAATCTTGTTTATAAACATAGCTTGCAAGTTCCTATATAAGATTATTGTTGAGTGCCGTAGTCAGCACGTCTAAACTAAATTGCTAAAACCAAATTCTCGTACGGAGAGAATTGCTCCCCATTTATTGCAGATAGTATATGCGAAGTATCAGGGAACATACTTGCCTCATCGACTCCTAAAATATGCAGTTCATCTAATATCTGATGCTTATGTTCACTCTTGATGACAACATTCCTTTTCCCAAACATTGAATTTTCCTTGTCAGAATCGAAATCGTAATTATCCGCATAAAAGTATTCACTTCCCATTTTGCGAAATAATGGGGCAATAAGAAACGCGCCACGCTGCGCAATAATTCTTTGCGAATTAAATGGAGCGTTGACATAGTAAGGCCTTGATAATTGCTTTTTGAGAATCTCATGGCTTCTTAATTCACACTTGTTAACCAATTCGTGAAACCAACTATCACCTGGATGATTATTGCCGATGTCATATTTAGCTATTACATCAGCCATTATTTTTACAATTTCTATTCCACATGGGTCATAATATCCGTATCTAACTTGGCCATCATCACCATTATACTCTTGGCAAGCGAAGTATAATGCAACCAGCGGATTCGATGTGACATCCAATAAACGCGTCCTTAATCCATAGTGCTGAAAATATATCAACTTCTCAAGATTGCTGAAAGAAGCTGTTTCAGACCAACAGCGATTAGCAGCGGTCAAAAAGATTTCGTGTTCATGTATGGCATTTTTCCTGAACAGCCCTGGCTGTAAATTCCATTTCTCTGAAGCGTGTCCTCTAAAGAACACGTTTAGAAGAGGAAAAGTAATTTCTCCTTCAGACTCCTTTAGGCTCATTGCCCAGTTTGTGAACTCTGAGACATTCTTTATGTATGTAGTCTGCTCATTAATCATAAAGCACCATATTTTTTATTTGCCAATTTTTGCCCACAAAGGTACACAATAAATTTCAATTGCCATCATAAAAAAAGGAAAATACTACTGCAATTTGTGATTATTGTGAAACTCAGTTTGTAGTTGTTACAAACTCGTTTTCGGTATGAAACTCAGTTTGTAGGTGTTACAAACTCATTTTCGGTCTGGAATTCGGTTTGTAGGTGTTACAAAGTCGTTTTCAGTCCGATTTTCAGTTTGTAGTTGTTACAAAGTTTCAATCAAGCCTGAAAATCAGTTTGTATGTGTTACAATTATGACACTTTTTAAGAAATAAGTGTTTGTAATAGCCACAAATGTTAAGACGTGTAAAATTTTGCGATTTGTTGTAATTACAAATTTCAAATCACGACTGAAAAATCCATTTGTAGGAGCAACAAATTGTGAAAAAACAACAGAAAATGATTTTGTTTTTACTCATTAACGAAAATTACGAGATAAATTTTACAGTTTTAACAATTACAAAGTCATTTTCAGCTTGAAATTCAGTTTGTAGGTGTTACAAAGTGATTTTTCGCCTTGATTTCGAGTTTGTAACTGTTACAAACTGATTTTCTGCGTCGTTTTCCACTTTGTAACACCTA
>JAIKZG010000024.1 GCA_024682415.1 Prevotella sp. | reverse complement strand
GCCTGCACCACCAACACCACAAAGGCAAAGAAAAAGGAATTCAGAAACGACATCGTGCTGAAAACAACGCCTGTGAAAAATCAGGAGAACGGCACAACGTGCTGGGCGTATGCCATGCTCTCAACGATAGAAACCGACCGCATAATGATTGGCGACTCGGTAAACCTCTCTCCGCTCTTTGTGGAGCGATGTATGCTTGCGGAGCGCGCGAAAGAGCAATATCTTAAAGGCGCGAAGCAGAATATAAGCACGCGAGGAATGTGCGGCACAGCATTGAGAATGATGGAGCAGTATGGCGCGATACCTCTCGACAGCTATTTTGCCGATGACAGTTTCAATCATGTGGCTATATATAATAAGGTGGACGCTATCACGCAGAACGCCATCGCCAGACGACAGGGATTGAACACTCTTTCTGCCGATATCGACGATATGCTCAACAATCAGATGGGATTTCTTCCAAAAGCCGTACATATGCTCGGAGCGGAATATACATTCATAGAGTTTGCGCATAGCGTGTATAAACCGGGCAGCTATGAGGGGATAACAAGTTTCACGCACCATCCTTACTATGATAGTTTCGCCTTGGAAGTGGCTGACAACGTAGATCGCGAGGCGTTTCTTAATCTGCCGATAGATTCGCTTATGGCAAGAATCGACCATAGCCTAAGGAATAATCATGCCGTATGCTGGGAGGGCGATACGAGCGAGAAAGGATTCTCTTTTGAAAACGGCATTGCGGAGCTTGACGACGCGAAACACATCTCGCAGATGTATCGCCAAAAAGACTTTGAGCAATACCGCACTACCGACGACCACGCAATGTCTATCATAGGTATAGCCCACGACAAGAAAGGCAAGAAATACTATATCGCCAAAAACTCATGGGGCAAGGATAATCCTTACGGAGGGTTAATATATATGAGCGAAGACTACGTAAGGATGAAGACCATTGCAGTGTGGATGATTAAGGAGTAGGGTAGGGATAATTGCATATTAATACTAAGAAATGCAAAAAATAAGGGATAATTTGCATTTTAATTCTGTTTTTGTTTGCGTAATCAACTATTTATTCATATTTTTGCATTGAATTTATAAATAACGGAATAAAAATACAAAGATATGAACTCAAAACTTAAAAGCAATAGACTCGCTACAATCAGAATGTTGATTTCTTCAAGGGAAATGAGCAGCCAGAATGATGTGCTCGAAGCATTGAAAAAAGAAGGTTACGACATCACACAGGCTACTCTCAGCCGCGACTTCAAGAGAATGAAAGTGGCAAAGGCGGCTACAATAAAGGGTAACTATGTGTATGTGTTGCCGAGCGAGACTATGTATCATCGTGTGAACAGACCGGCAATGAGCGCGTCGCAGATGATGAACACTCCGGGATTTCTTTCTATCAACTTCTCTGGCAATATGGGAGTGATAAAAACACGTCCGGGCTACGCAAGCAGCATAGCTTACAACATAGACAATACCGACATACCTGAAATATTGGGCACTATAGCAGGCGACGACACCATCTTCATAGCTTTGAGAGAGGGCGTGAGAAGGGAAGAGGTGATAGCAAGCTTGAAGCCTGTAATTCCAAATATTCAGTAATCAAAAGAAACATATATATAAAAAACAAAAAGAGAGATAAATGGAAGAGATAAAAGTGATGGTGGCCGACCCATCACACGAAAAGTATGTCGACACGATACTCCAGACGATAGCCGATGCCGCCAAGGTGAGAGGCACAGGTATAGCAAAGCGAACTCATGAATATCTTGCCACCAAGATGCGTGAGGCAAAGGCCGTAATCGCTCTTTCGGGCGAGAGGTTTGTGGGATTCAGCTATATTGAGACGTGGGGCAACAAGCAATATGTCACCACATCTGGACTTATCGTGCATCCCGACTTCCGTGGCATGGGCGTTTCAAAAAGAATAAAGAACATGACGTTCACTCTTGCCCGTGTGCGCTGGCCTAAGGCAAAGATATTCTCTCTTACCAGTGGTTCGGCAGTGATGAAGATGAACACTCAGCTGGGTTATCATCCCGTCACATTCAACGACCTCACCGACGACGAGTCATTCTGGAGAGGTTGTGAGGGCTGCATCAACGTGGATGTGCTCCATCGCACAAACCGTCGTTACTGCATCTGCACCGCCATGCTCTACGACCCTGAGGAACATCTGCCCGCAAAGCTGCCTGCCGATGTGCTGGAGAGAATAAAGGGAATGGACTAAGTACAATTTTCTCACAGATTATAAGCTTTTTCTCTCACAGATTTCACAGATGACACAGATTATTATCTGTGGAATTATTTTAAGAGGATAGCACAGATAAATTATAAGAAATGAAAAATCCGTGTCATCCGTGAAATCTGTGAGAGATACTGTGAGAGATATAAAATAACAACAATTGAATTCTATTATTAATTAAGGAGAGATAAAGATGAAGAAAGTAGTGGTAGCGTTCAGCGGAGGTCTTGACACCTCATATACGGTGATGAAACTCGCGCAGGACGGATGGGAAGTGTATGCAGCTTGCGCCAACACAGGCGGATTCAGCGACGAGCAGCTGAAAAAGAACGAGGAGAATGCCTACAAGCTGGGCGCAAAGCAGTATGTCACTCTCGACGTTACTCAGGAATACTATGATAAGAGCCTGAAATACATGATTTTCGGCAATGTGATGCGCAATAACTGTTATCCCATCTCGGTATCATCAGAGCGCATATTTCAGGCTATAGCCATTGCGCGCTATGCCAAAGAGATAGGTGCCGACGCCATCGCTCACGGCTCAACGGGAGCAGGCAACGACCAGATACGTTTCGACATGACTTTCCTTGTGATGGCGCCAGGCGTGGAGATTATCACCCTCACGCGCGACCATGCTTTGAGCCGTAAAGAAGAAGTGGATTACTTGAATGAGCACGGTTTCTTTGCTGATTTTACCAAGCTTAAATACTCTTACAACGTGGGCATTTGGGGCACAAGCATCTGTGGCGGCGAAATCCTTGATTCTACTCAGGGACTACCAGAAGAGGCTTACCTGAAGCACGTCACCAAGCAGGAGGAAAGCGAGCTTAAGATTACATTTGAAAAGGGAGAGATTACGGCCGTAAACGGCGAGAAGTTCACCGACAAGGTGAAAGCTATTCAGAAGATAGAAGAAATAGGCGCGGCTTACGGCATAGGCAGAGATTGCAACGTGGGCGATACCATCATAGGTATAAAGGGGCGTGTGGGCTTTGAAGCTGCTGCTCCTAAACTTATCATCGAGGCTCACCGCCTTTTAGAGAAATACACGCTCAGCAAATGGCAGCAGTATTGGAAAGATCAGGTGGCTAACTGGTATGGAATGTTCCTCCACGAAAGTCAGTATCTTGAGCCTGTAATGCCCGACATCGAGGCAATGCTCACAAGCAGTCAGCGCAATGTAAACGGCACGGCTATTCTCAAGCTCCGTCCGCTTGGCTTTGAAACTGTGGGCGTAGATTCTGCCGACGACCTCTTAAAGAGCAAGCTCGGCGAATATGGCGAGATGCAGCATGGCTGGACTGCAGAGGACGCAAAGGGATTCATCAAGGTGCTCTCTACTCCTCTCCGTGTGTATTATGGTATTCATAAAGACGAAGAAAGATAAGTGCCCCCTATGGTAAAGATTGGAATATTAGGAGCTGCTGGTTATACTGGCGGTGAATTAATTAGATTATTGTTGAATCACCCATCGGCAGAGATAGTCTTCGCGAATTCTGAGAGCAATGCCGGCAATCTCGTCAGCGATGTGCATGAGGGATTGATAGGCGAAACAGATTTGAAATTCACTTCTGAAATGCCGTTCGACAAGGTGGACGTTGTGTTCTTCTGCTTCGGACACGGCAAGAGCGAAGCATTCCTGAAAGAGCATGCCATTCCTGAGAATGTGAAAATTATCGACCTCGCACAGGACTTCCGTCTGGAGCGTGAGGGAAACGACTTCGTCTACGGTTTGCCCGAAATAAACAAAGACAAGATAAAGAAAGCCATGCACATTGCCAATCCTGGCTGCTTCGCCACTTGCATTCAGCTTGGATTGCTTCCAGCAGCGAAGATGAAAATCATTGATAACGACGTGAGCGTGAATGCCATCACGGGCAGCACTGGGGCAGGACAGAAGCCAGGCGCTACCACCCATTTCTCGTGGCGCAACAATAATCTTAGCATTTATAAGGCGTTCTCTCATCAGCATGTGCCGGAGATATGTCAGAGCCTAAAGCAGACGCAAGGCTATCTCGACGCAAGCATCGATTTCATACCTTATCGTGGTGATTTCGCGCGCGGAATATTCGCCACGGAAGTGGTGCGCACCGATGCCGACATTGATGATATCGTGAAGTGCTACAAGGAATTCTACAAAGACGCTGCCTTCACGCATTATTCCGACCGCCCAATCGACATGAAGCAGGTGGTGAACACCAACAAAGCCCTCGTGCATTGCGATAAGTTTGGCGACAAGCTCCTTATCACTTCTTGTATCGACAATCTGCTGAAAGGCGCGGTGGGGCAGGCAGTGCAGAATATGAATATCATGTTCGGCATTGATGAAACTACAGGCCTTAAACTCAAGGCAAGCGCATTCTAAAAACAAAAACAAATATGAAACCATTCGACGTATATCCATTATATGATATAAACATAGTTAAAGGCAAAGGTTGCCATGTGTGGGACGAGAAAGGACAGGAATATCTCGACCTCTATGGCGGACACGCTGTCATCAGCATTGGTCATTGCCATCCCCACTACACGGAGATGATGACCGCTCAGCTCAATAAGCTGCCTTTCTATTCCAATTCAGTAATCAACAAGTTGCAGGCAGAGCTTGCCGAGCGACTGGGCAAGGCAAGCGGCTATGAGGATTACGATTTGTTTCTTATCAACTCTGGAGCGGAAGCAAATGAAAACTGCTTAAAGCTTGCCTCTTTTAAGACAGGCAAAACTCGTGTGCTCTCTGCCCAACGAGCATTCCATGGCAGAACATCCCTTGCCGTGGAGGTGACAAACAATCCTAAGATTATCGCCCCCATCAATGCCAACAATCACGCCACATATCTTCCTCTCAACGATATCGAGGCGTGGGAAAAGGAATTGGCAAAAGGCGATGTCTGTGCCTGCATCATAGAGTGCATACAGGGCGTGGGCGGCATACAGATGGTTACTGCCGAGTTTGCCCAGGCTCTCGCTCAGGCTTGCAAGAAATATGGCGCTGTGCTCATCTGCGATGAAGTGCAGTGCGGATATGGACGAAGCGGAAAGTTCTTCGCCCATCAGTGGCTCGGCATTCGTCCCGATCTTATTTCCGTTGCCAAAGGTTTCGGTGGCGGATTCCCTATCGGCGGTGTGCTCATCTCGCCCGATTTCAAGCCCGAATACGGACAGCTTGGCACCACGTTTGGCGGCAATCACATGGCTTGCACGGCAGCTATTGCAGTGCTCGACGTTATAGAGCAGGAACACTTGATTGACAACGCTCACGAGGTGGGCGAATATCTCATCGCAAAGCTCAAAGAGTTGCAGCTTACTGAGAAACACATCGTCGATGTGCGTGGCCGTGGACTCATGATAGGTATCGAGCTTGATATTCCGCAAAAGGAAGTGCGCTCACGTCTTATCCATAATGAGCATTGCTTCACTGGGGCAGCCTCTACCAACATCCTTCGTCTTCTTCCGCCGCTCTGCCTTACAAAGCAGGAAGCCGACGATTTCATCGAGCGATTTAAGCGTAGTCTGTAAAAACCTGACACACATAAAAACTATTCCTCTCCCGTCTTCTCTCATATCTCAATGAGAAAAGCGGGAGATTTTTTTGCGTTTCTCCCTTCTGCTTCCCTTATAATCCCTTGATTTTCAAAATATAAACCAAATGGCGCATTTTGCGCCACACATTTTGCGCAATTACAAAAATGTTGTATCTTTGCTCATATTGCTGTTAGAATTATGTTTATATCTTTTATGAGAAATTATATAGCGATAATAATATTAATATCCTTTGTTTCGTGTCGTGCGAAAAATAATAATAAAACTTTAAGCGGTTGTGATTCTATTGTGGTATGTTTCGATCCGCTAATGGCGGAAGACGCAAATCGTAATACTCATGATATCAGCATTATGTCTAAAAATATGGTAGCGACAGATACCTTTTTTATTGATAAGCGCGAATTCAATACGATAGCTGCATTTGTAGATAATCATGCCGTTGTAAATAACTCGTATGCCAATTCTAATTTTTATATAAGAAATTCTAATTCTGAATTATTTATGTCCAACTTTGGTATATATAATAAAGATGGCAACGTGGCAAAAGTTCCATTAAATATCCTTTATTTAATAAAGAAATGTAGTGGAATGTATAATTATTATTCAAGAGAACAGTTATATGCCGATTCTGGCATTATAAAATATGGATTACCAAAGGATTATAGTTATAAGAAACCTGCTGCAAAATATCTAAGCCGTAATCCTTTAGTGATGAAGCGTCCAGAATGGATAAAGGCGTTATTAATAAAGAAATAGTCACAAAAATTTGTTCTATTCGGCTAAAATCATTAATTTCGCAACGTGTTCATGTGGAACACTACAAAGTAAGACAACAACATTATTTTTTTAGTTTTATCCCATCCTGTTTTTTCTGGCAGAGTTGGAGATAAAACATACACTTTTATAAAGTGAAACTGTATCGTCTAACCCTGACGATACAGTTTTTTTATGCCATTTATATTACAAACAAAACATCTGTAATATTTAAAAATTCTATTCGTGATATTCAAATTTGACAACTCGTTTGTCATCACAATCGTATATCATATAACCATAATGATGATCATTCTTTCCCATATAAACCACAGTATAAGACATATTTACTTGCAAACCATTTATTTCTTTTATATAATTAAAGAAACGTATACAAATAAACTTTTTACCATGTTCCCTATAGCCAATATACTGTCTAATATAATTAGACATTGGCTGTATTTCCTTATGCTTTTGGCATTCTTTCTTTAATACAGAAAAGTATTGACGTGCTGCCATTGTGTCTATTCTAAGCGGTTCTTTGCTCCCATCCAAGAAAGGAGTTCCATTTGAGTACTTTGGATTATACAGGAAACGTTCATGCCTAATATAGGCAAAATCTTTAATATAATAATAAACTACGTTGCTTTCATTCTTCTGCCTACAACCAGTCAAAAGGGATATGAAGCAAAATGTAAATAAGAAAAAGAATATCTTTTTGGAATCCATAATTGAAGTTATTAGAATTTGGTAGAGTATCTCTTTTATGCCTTATTAATTCAAACGCCATTCGGACAGCGTTATAATAGCGTTCGAATGGCGTTCAGATTTTAAATCATGAGAGTTTTTAATTATATATGCGCATAAGCCCGAAGGAGCAATGCACATAAAAGCAAATTAGCTTATTCCTGATAAAACCTGAAAGAATCAAATATGTTGCCAGCCGAAACACTTACGTAGGCACTTCTCTTTTCTTTGTCGTTAGGCTTGATTTCCACAGTTAATGTGTTGTCCTTTATGCTTGCCGTCATCCATGAAATGGAAGCGTTGTTTATGTCCTTAGTTTCAGTATGCTTATCATAATTTCCCGTGGCTGTCTTCTCCGCGATATTTGAAAGCCAGATGCGAGAATAATTTTTACAGGTAAACGTGAATGTGCCGCCCTCCTTAGGAACACTTATCGTATTCACCGCTGAAGACGTTGCGACATCAGTTTCTGTTCTCCACTTCATCGGCGACCAGTCAAATCTGTCGTCATTATTGCATGACGACAAGCCAAGCATTACTAATGAAAACGTGATTAATAAAAAGATTTTTTTCATCATTATATAATTATTAATTATCGTTTGTAAATCCAGTGTGCAAAAGTACGCAAAGAAATAAAGCTGTACAAATGTTCATGGAATTTATTTGAATAAGAATGCCACCAGAACGTTACCAGAACATTATTTGAACGCCATCTGAACAGCATACCTTAATGCTTAGCGAAAGCTACGGAGAGGACGCTGATTTTCACGTTGTGAGCTTTGCATATCTCCTTGGCACACGATTTGATGGTGGCGCCGGTAGTGATGACATCATCTATGAGGAGGATGTGGCGACCCTTTACGGCTTCGGCATTGACAAGGCGGAACACGTTGGCTACATTATCTGCTCTGTCGTGTGCCGTCATGGTGGTCTGGCTTTTGCTGAACGATGTACGCTCCACAATGTGAGGAGCAATGGGAATGCCGGTCACCATACTGATACCCTGTGCCAATATCTCGCTTTGATTATATCCACGCCAATGCTCTCGCTTCTTGGCAAGAGGGAGAGGCACAAGCAAGTCGATACCATTGAAAAAGCCTGACGGCACGAACTCCTTGGCAAGCTGCTCGCCAAGCCTTATGCCGACATCTATGCGCTCATGATATTTCAAGTCGTATATCGGCAAAGCCACATCGCCATGGGAACGATAAAAGAACCATGACGCAGCACGCTCAATGGGGAAACGTCCCCAAAACAGCTGCGCCAGATAATTGTCATACGGATGGTTTTGATAGCCTGTGCGTGGCAACATCATGCTGCAAGCTATGCAGAAGCAGCCCTCCGACGGAGTAATCCTGCGTCCGCAGACGCAGCAATAACGAGGAAAGAGCAGTCCACGAAGTGAGCTGAGAATTGTGTTTATCCACGACATAAATCATTAACGGATTTAATCAAAATCATCCACGTTTTCCATAAGCTTTCCGATGGCGCGCTTTATCATGTCGAAATCAAAACCTCTGCCGGCAGCGAAGCGCATCAGCTTTTGTGTCATTTCATAGTCGTTCTTTGCCTTTATCGTGCGCATCTTCGCCTCTATAAGCGGACATAACACGTCAAGATATTTATCTTCTTCCACTTCATCAAGTATCGGCTCATATATAGACTCGTCTACATGCTTCATGCGCAAAGCCTGTGCTATCTTGCGTCGCCCCCATTTGTTATATACCACCTTATCGTTGATAAAGGCTCTGGCAAAACGCTCATCATCTATATACTTATGCTTAGTGAGATAAGCCATGATGCGTGCCTGTGCCTGCTCATCATCAAGCCCCCAGCGGCGCATCTTCTCTATCATCTCGCCCGAACAATGCTCCGCCTTGGCGCACAAGGCAGCAAGACGCTGCAATGCCTTCTCTTCCGTTATATCTTTCTTAGCGAACATGTTATTCTTCTATTATTGTTTCATGCCGCAGACAAATCGCTGCTTGCCATACTGGTCACTTATAATCCTTACATTCATAAATCCCTTGCCTGCCATCATCTTCAGCATATCATTGGCATAGATAGGATTTATCTCGAAATATAGTCGCCCTCCATGCTTCAAGGCGTGAGCAGCATAGGTGGCAATGGCTGTATAAAATCTCAATGGGTCGTCGTCGGGCACAAACAAAGCGAGCGACGGTTCATAGTTGAGCACATTCACCGCCATATCTTTCTTTTCCTGTTCACAGATATACGGAGGATTGCTCACTATCACATCCCACATATCCACGTTCTCGCTCGGAGCATTCAATGCGTCTTGCTCCACGAAATCAACCTCTGCGCAAAGCTCCTTTGCGTTGCCCGAAGCTATTGCCAACGCGTCGTGAGAGATGTCCCATGCCGATACTTTGGCATTTTCTATGTCGAGGGCAAGGGTAACGGCTATGCAGCCCGAACCTGTTCCTATATCAAGCACCGCCTTTTCGCCCTCCTTGGCATTCGCCTCCTTGGCTATCTCGCTGCACAGCACTTCCGTTTCAGGGCGCGGAATGAGAACTCCCTCTGCCACATGAAACGCTCTGCCCCCAAAATAAGCCTTGCCAAGCACATACTGCACTGGCTCACCTTTCTCCAGTCTTGCGAAGATACCTGCAAGACGCTCCTTTTCATCATCTTGCAGTTCATCCACTCTGCCGCAGACGATATCAGTAAGAGTAAACGAGAACAGTTCTTCAAGTACAAGTCGGGTTATTGCCTTAGCCTCATCACCATCATAGAGCGGAGCTATCTTCCGCCACAATCTATCGTATAATTGCATATTGTGTTATGTTTCTGCTTCATTAATATTGCTACATCTTTGTAGCGTCGAGAATGGTTATTGTCTTGCCGTCTACCGCTATCGCGCCACATTCCACTAACTCTGACAACACACGCAAGAGGGAGAACTTCTGTATGCCGAAGCTGTCGGCTATCTCTTGTCGTGAACGGCTAAGATGTATTGTCGAAGACTGCTGTTGTCGTGCTTTCTCTTTTAAGAAATAGGCTACCTTTTCTTTCACTGAGAACAGACTGAGGAAGCGCACTTTACGCGACATGAACACATCTATATCCGATATAAGTCGGATGTAGTTCATGCGCACCTTTGCGTTCACGTCAATGAGCTGTAGCATTGCTTCTTTCGACATACGGAATATCACCACCGTGGTGTTGGTTTCCACGCTTACAGGCATTCTGTTGTCGGTAGCAAAAAGGAAAGCGGGAGCAATGAATGTGCCCGGAGTTAGCGTACTGATATTCACGCTTTTGCCCGACAAGGCTGTCATCTGAGCGGTGAGAGTTCCGCTGATGATGATATCCGCCGAGCGCAACGGTATGCCCGAAAGGGAATAAACATCATGCTTTTTATAGCGCACCACCTTATAATCAATATCGCCGAGGGCAATATCTATCTCTGTTTCGCTCATGTCGGCGAACAACTTGCAGGTGGCGAGAGTTTTCAGTAGTTCTGTTTCTATCATACTAACAAAATTAAATTTTTAATTCCCCATTCTGTATTATCATCTGCAATTTACGCTTTCCTTTAACTTATTTTAATTAGGCATAAATGTTCCACGGGAGAAAATGTAGTTTCACACCACAAATCTTTGGAGAAAAGTGTCTTTCTTTGTGATAATCCCCACATTTTATGAACGAATATTGCTTTAAAATATAGTGATTCCCCAACAACACCTATACAAAGAATGAGGCTTGCAACCATCTATATCGTTGCAAGCCTCATTTTATTATGCCGTATTAAATAAAGAGCTTACTGCATAAAGAATACTATTAACCTACTTTTGGGGTTACTACTCAAAGTATTCGGAAAGCTGAGCAGCCGTAGACGAGAGGAACTCAGGGTTGTCGTTGCCATACTTGCTCCACACCTTCTCACAGGCGGAATAGTATTTCTTAGGCTCTGACTTGTCGCGATTGAGATATGGGTCGCACTGCTGGAAGGCATCCATAGCCTCGGCAATAAGCTCGGGCGATATCTTCATCTTCTTGGCGAGTTCCTTTATCTCAGGCGTTTCGGGCACCATGGTGATAGGGGTGAGGCGGAAATAGAGGTTGAGAATCATGATGAGCATGACGGGGGTGAGCACCTCGCCGTCGGCTACAGGTTTAAACATATTCTCAAAATCGTCGTCGGCAGTGCCTACACCGTCGTAGAACAAGCTGGCATTGCTAAATCCGTCCATGGAAAACAGTCGCTCCACATCGCGCTTGAGCTTGCGCTCGTTTTTGCCATACACATCCCACAGATGTTTTATGCTCGGCTGCTGCGACTGGCGCAGAAAAAACATCGCCTCATAGAGATTGCGAGGCGGAATATGCACGCGCAACGCTAAGTCTACAAGTTCACGTGAATATAAAGGCTTCATTCCCTCCGGCTTCTTCAGATAGAGCTGCATGAGCGGAAGGAAATAAGCGTCTTGCCATAATGGATGTCGTGTCATCTTCACTTATTTTTTAAGCATTGCCAACGCCTTGTTTTCCGCTGCCTCCATAATCTCACGCTCTCCGGGCCCCTTGTCGTTGATGCCGCAGAGATGCAGTATGCCATGGATGATTACGCGGTGAAGCTCATCATCATATTCCTTACCAAACTTCTCGGCATTGGTGCGCACGGTGTCGAGAGAGATCACCAAGTCGCCGTTTATCACGTCGTCTTCATCATAATCGAATGTTATGATGTCGGTGTAATAATCGTGACCGAGATATTCATTGTTCACCTCTAATATCTTTTCATCATCCACAAACATGTAGCCCACTTCGCCCACCTTGCGGCCATAAGTGGCAGCCACGGCTTTTATCCATGCCGTAGTGTCGCGATGACGTATCTTTGGCATTTTCACGCCTTCTGCATTATATGTTATCATAACTCTGCATTAATGTTTTATTTCGTTTTCGGCAGAAACTCCGTAACATCTCTGCCGAAGAATTTTAGTTCCCTTACCAATGTTGAGCTTACGCTTGCCAGCTGAGGCTCGGCAAACAGCAAAACGGTTTCTATGCCGCTGAGCTGCCTGTTGATGTCGGCTTGCTCACGCTCATATTCAAAGTCTTTCACCGAACGCACGCCACGCAGTATGCAAGTGGCATGTTCTCTGTGGGCGAAATCCACCGTAAGGTCGGAGTATGCCACTACGCTTACTCGTGCCTCGCCCTGGTAGACGCTCTTTACGGCTTCCACCCTGCGCGCTACCTCGCTCTCGGTGTGCTTCAGCTTGCTTACTGCCACGCCGATGGTAATCTCGTCGAACATCTTCAGCCCTCTTTCCACTATCGACGCATGGCCAATAGTGAAAGGATCGAAAGTGCCGGTAAATATTGCTTTGCTCATATTTTAATCAAATAAACTTGGGCCATTGTCGTCGCCCATCTTATATGGATTTCTGCCTAAATGCTTGTAAGCCAAATCTGTCACCATACGTCCGCGCGGAGTGCGCTTTATGAATCCCTCCATTATGAGATATGGCTCATACACTTCTTCCACCGTGCCGGCGTCTTCGCCTATGGCAGTGGCAATGGTGCTTATGCCTACAGGGCCGCCGCGGAACTTATCGATGATGGTAAACAATATCTTGTTGTCTATCTCGTCGAGTCCGTATTGGTCTATGTTGAGAGAGGTAAGCGACAGCTTGGCGATATCGAGGTCGATAGTGCCGTTGCCCTTCACCTGAGCGAAATCTCTCACTCTCCTGAGCAGAGCGTTGGCAATACGTGGCGTGCCGCGCGAGCGTCGAGCTATCTCTATGGCAGCGTCGTCTTCTATTGGCACATTCAGAATGCTTGCCGAGCGCTTGATAATCTTTTGCAGCGTTTCGGGATCATAATATTCCAGATGAAGATTAATGCCGAATCGCGCGCGCAAAGGAGCTGTGAGCAGTCCGCTGCGAGTGGTAGCACCCACGAGGGTAAACGGATTAAGGTCTATCTGAATGCTTCGTGCCGAAGGGCCTTTGTCAATCATTATGTCGATGCGGTAATCCTCCATCGCTGAATACAGATATTCCTCCACCACGGGCGAAAGACGATGTATCTCGTCGATGAAAAGCACATCATTCTTCTCCAGCGAGGTCAGTATGCCTGCCAGGTCGCCCGGCTTGTCGAGCACAGGGCCGCTCGTAATCTTGAAGCCCACGCCCAACTCATTGGCAATGATATTGCTCAATGTGGTCTTTCCCAGTCCCGGAGGGCCGTGCAGCAATGTATGGTCGAGCGGCTCACCACGATACTTTGCTGCCTCGACAAACACCTCAAGGTTTTCCACCACCTTGCTCTGTCCGCTGAAGTCGGAGAATTCCAAAGGTCGGAGCGCGTTCTCGAAGTCTTTCTCGCGTGGAGACAGCTCTTCTTCTCTTATATTAAAATCTTCTGCCATTACCTATTATTATCGCTGCAAAGTTATTCAAAAGTGAACAAAATTCAAAATAAGCAAGCTGATTTGTTGTATTCTCACAAAATAGTTGTACATTTGCTATTACTAACAGAAACACTTTAAACTAAATAATTATGAGCAATAATAATAAGTTACATCGTGCTCAGCGCGAAGCTAAGCAGGAAAAGCAAGCCAACAATGTAGTGAAATGGATTTTCATCAGTTTGGTAATCCTCGCCATAATATTCATGATCTATTCCATGACATTAGTTTAATTCATAACCTTTTCACACAAAACTAAGCAGAATACCATCGAATCATATAAGATTATGAGCGGACTGGAAATAGAACGAAAATTTATGGTCAAGAAGGGCGACGCGTATAAACGTGTCGCCTTTTCGAGTAGCAGAATCAAGCAGGGCTATATGCCATGCGCCACAGCCACGGTGAGAGTGCGCACTCGCGACGACAAGGCTTATCTCACCATCAAGGGGCGTTCCACCGATAACGGCATGACCCGCTATGAATTTGAGAAGGAAATCACGCCCGATGAGGCCGACCACCTCTTTAAGCTATGCGCGGGTGGAGTAATCGACAAGACACGCTACCTTGTGAAGAGTGGCAACCACACTTTTGAGGTAGACGAGTTTTATGGCGACAACGAAGGCCTTGTTATGGCAGAGGTGGAACTGGGCAGCGAGAGCGAGCCTTACGAGAAGCCCGACTTCATTGATAGGGAAGTGACGGGCGACAAGCGTTTCTACAACTCACATCTGCTCACCAACCCTTATAAAAACTGGAAAGACAGCATCTAAAGATTAATGAACGATTATTCATACACACCCAAGTCGGATAGAAGAGCGTTTATCTTTCTTCTATCCGTCTTTGTTTTATCCGTAATTCTGTTCTTCGCCATAGGCAACGGCGAGAAAGCCACACCCGACGACGTTGATACCTCTTTCTCCGCGCCCCATTACGCTAAACGCTACAGGCATTACGACGCAAAGCGCCACGCCTACATCTACGATGATGGCACTGCCATGCCCACAGAGCTTTTCGCTTTCGACCCCAACACTGCCGACAGCACCACTTTGCTGCGACTGGGGCTTGCTCCGTGGTCGGTGCGCAGCATTTATCGTTTCAGGGCAAAGCACGGAGTATTTCGCAAGGCAGAAGATTTCGCTCGCGTCTATGGTCTTACCATGGAGCAATATCGCCTTTTGAAGCCTTACATCCGCATCAGTGGCGACTACCGTAACGCAAGCGATGTGATAGCGCAAGGCTATGGTCATGGCGACACCGTTCACCACACAAGGAAGCTCACCGCAGGCGAAAGGATTTTTATCGACATTGCCGACACCACCCAGCTGAAGCGTGTGCCCGGCATAGGCTCTTATTTCGCTTCGCGCATAGTGGGCTATCGCAGTCGCCTGGGCGGCTTCCATAGCGTGAGCCAGCTTTCCGAGATAGAAAACTTCCCAAAGGAATCACTTGCTTATCTCGACGTGAGCGGTGAGCATATCCGCAAGCTGAAAATCAACTCCGCCTCTCTTGCCGACCTTCGCCACCATCCCTATCTTCGCTTCATTCAGGCTAAAGCCATCGTTGATTACGTGAAGATGAAGGGCAGAATACATAGCGCAGCTCAGCTTTCGGGCATAAAATACTTCTCAAAAGAGGATATCGACCGCCTTGCGCCCTATCTCGACTTCGAGTAAAGGGTCACTGTGCTGGGCGTAATCCCTCGCCAGCGTCATTATCTCCGCCATTTGCTGGATTATCAGATGGCTGAGGGGTTTCATCAGGCTTGTCGCCACCGCTGCCATTTGGCTGCTCATGGGTAGTGTCATCATCTGCCGGGCTTAGCTTTGTAGGCTCTCCCTGCTGAGTTTCGCCCTCCTTGGCTGGCTCGGCAGGCTGTGGCTCTGCTTGCTTGCCATTCTCTGGCTGATTCTCCTTTTCGGGAGTGAGATTAGTGTTGTTCTTCTCTCCCTCTTTTCCCTTGTCGTTCTCTTTATTCTTTCCCTTATCTTTATTCTTATCGTTTGCCTTTGAAGTATCGCTTGCGGTGTTCTTCTTGGCAGATGCAGAAGAAGTGTGAATATAAGTCATGTGGTAACGCTCGTGGAGCTGGTCAAGATAGGTAGAGAAGGCGTCAAACTGTGCCGACTCGCCAAACTCCGCCTGATAAGAGATTATGCGCATCCACTTATAGTAAGCCTTGGCAAGGGCATCGCGC